>CAKKRC010000026.1 GCA_919902495.1 Nitrospiria bacterium | reverse complement strand
TCCCCGGCCGGCCGATCCCCGATTCCTGCTAACTGACCTCCGATCCCCGATCCGCGCCGCCCAACAACCGCCCTACCGTATTCTTCACGATGTAATCGACGATGTACTTCGGCGTGTAGTAAACACCGCCTGCTTTCCGAACCTCGGGTTTTTCCTCCACCTTTGCCTGATGCCCTGCGGTGAGTCGGATGACCTTGCCGAGGAACTGCTCGTACACCTGGCCGAGGATGTCAGCGGAGAGGACGGAGAATTCGTAGGGGCTTTCAGGATAGTAGAGCCGCTTGATAATATCTTTTAAAGGTTTGTCGTCGATCTCGATCTTTGTGGTGAGGGTGTCGGGTTCTTCGTGGCGGTCTTTTTCTTTTTGGAAATGGAACAGGCCGGAGTTGTACCGGTCGTCTGCCTGGGAGAAAAGCTGGACGAGGCGCTTATAGGCATTGGTCCCGTTCTGGAGGGCCTGGAGTCTGCCGTATTCCTCGATGCCCCGGTCCTCGCAGATGCGCAGAAACACGATGCGGTCGATGGTGCGCTGGACGGAGAAGTTCAACTCACGCGTGGTAAGATCGGCATTCCGGAGGGCGATGTTCTTGGCAAGCAGGTCGCGCCAATCCTCGATCTCGGTCAGGAACGCATCGTCAACGGTCGCCGTACCTTTTTTGAGACGGGTGGTCTCGGCGTACTTGTCGAATGAGCCCCTAAGAACGGCGTCCTTGGAGAAGACGGAGACGATCTCGCCCCATTTCTCGGCGTAATCTTTATAGGTAAAGTAGTTGATGCGGGCGGTTGAGGCCTTGTCATTCCGGTCGGGCTTGATGCGGGTGTCGTAGACCGCGAATTCCTCGAAGTCGCACAGGATGCTAAGCGGGAGTTTGGCTGACCAGGCGTATCTGCGCAGCTGGAAGGCCGCGGGGATGTCTTCTTTTATGAATACCGATGGTTTTTTTGCTTCGAGAAAGAACTTGCGGGTGCCGCCGATGCGGAAGCAGTAGTCAGGCGCTTTGGTCTCTTTGCCGATCTTGATGGCGTCTTCGTGGATAACCTCTTTGTACGCCTCGGCATAGCCCGCCCTGTTGGCCATGTCCCAGCCGAGGGCCTCGAACAGGGGATTGAGAAATTGCTGCCGGAGTTGGGCTTCGTTGTACTGGCCGGATCTGTAGTCGTCGCGGTTCCGCTCGAAATGTTCGACGAGGGTGAGGACCTCGGGAGGGCACGGGATGGGTCGTTCCCCGCTCTGCTTGGGTGCGCTCATGGTGAAAAGAGATTATTACAAATCAGGGGAAATGGCAAGACTGAAAAACGGGATTGTCAGCGAGATAATGGTGAAAATCTCCCCTCCCTTCGATGGGAGGGGACTAAGGGGGAGGGTGAAGTATCAGGCGTTCGTGCTCATCACCCCCACCTGACCTCCCCCATCAAGGGGGAGGGAATTGCAAGTTCAACTCTGCGTGCTCTGCGAGAGACGCCCTTTAGCGTTCCGATTATCCATAAACAGACCTACCACGGAGGCGGCGGCCAGTAGGGGCCCGGATAGGGCCGTCCCCACGGGTCATAGAGGAACGGGGAACGGTAGTAGTAGGGATTATAGTAAGGATACGGATAGGGCCAGACGTAGGGGTGATCCCTGTACTCTTCCCAGAGATGGACCTGCCGGACCTCGAACACCGGATAGGAGTATTCCATCTCGTCGATCTTCCCCTTCCGCACTTCCACAAAGTCCCCTGCCAGCGTTATCTCCCGCCCTTTTTTGTAGATCAGGGGGTCCAGGATGCCCTTCGACCGGGAATAGACCGCCAGGAACCTCCCCTGATGCCGCGTGGAATCCCTGAGGTAGCCGGATGCGTTCACCGGAATGAACAGCGCCTCGATCTGGGAGCCCTTCTCCGTGAGCTTCGTATCCACGATCACCCCGCCCAGGATGAAGAGGTGGTCCTTGAACACCTCGGGCGTCTCCACGAGATGGGATAACTGGAACTCCCGGGCGCCCTTGTTCATCAGGTCGCGGTTCAATACGGGCGAACAGCCCGCAAGGGCCAAACCCACAATGGCGGTCAACAACAGGGCTCTCCTCATGATATCTCCTCCCCCGGGCGGTTGCGCTCAGGCCCGGTCCTTTTTGAAGTAGTCGGGATACAGCTTGACCGCGCAATCCGGACAGATCCCATGGCTGAACTCGGCATTAGAATGTTCATGGATATATACCTCCAGCTGGTTCCAGCCTCCCTTGTCGTCGCGGATCCGCTTGCAGGAGGAGCAGATAGGCAACATCCCTTCGAGCTTCTTGACGTTCTCCAGGGCTTCCTTCAGCTCCCCGATGAGCCGCTCGCGCTCCTCCTCGATCATTTGCCGCATGGTGATGTCCTGGAAGGCGATGACGGCCGCGACGACCGTGGCGCCATTCCGGATCGGCGCGGCGATATAGGAAACCGGCAGGAAGGCACCGTCCCTGCACAGGTACATGTCCCGCTCGACGACCTGCCGCACGCCGTTCCGCAGGACCTCGTGGCTCGGGCATTCTCCAATGGGATAGGGTGTGCCATCGGGCCGTTGATGATGTATCAGCGCGTGCAGCACCTCGCCGAGCAGCTCCTCGCTCGTCCATCCGAGCAGCCGCTCGGCCTCGGGATTCATGAAGGTGAGCCTCCCGTCCCCGTCGATGACGAGCACACCCTCACCCAGGCTCGCCGCAATATCGGCCAGCTTCTTCTCGCTCGCCTTGAGCGCCGCAAGCACCTCCTGCCGTTTGCTCAGCATGTCGCGAAACGATCCGGCCAGGACGCCGATCTCGTCGGTCCCGCGGATGTCGATAGCGACAGCAAGGTTCCCTCCCGCGACCTCCCGGGTCGCCCGGACCAGTTCCTGGACCGGCCTCGTGATCGCCCGCGCAAGAATGATGGCGGCGGCGCTTCCCAGGACCAGGACGATCATGATGATCAGCATAAGTTGCCGGATCATGGCCGAGAGCGCCTGTTCGATCGGCCGCTCAGACATTCCGAGATGTACGGTACCGATCCTGCCCTGCAGGATCGGCGCGGCAAAATCGAGGATCGCGCCCTTTTCCGTGGCCAGGAGCTCGGTGCGGGATACCTGCACGTTCAGCGCCGGCCCCGGCGCCTTCAGGTCCGTGGGAAATTCCGTCCCGAAGGTATGCGCAACGACATGACCCCGGCTGTTCACAACAAAACAATATTCGATGTCCTTTTCCGATGCCGTCAGGTCCCTGAACAGCATATCCAGCTCGAAGAACCGTTCGGTCAGGATCGGCGTCGCGCTCTGGCCGGCGATATGCTGCGCCATGAATTCCCCCCGCTTTTTGAGCGCGTCCTCCAGCCTGGAATGCACGGAGGTCATGATGATCGCCGCAAGCGCCGCGCCCATCACCACGATGGTCCCGATCGTTCCAGCGAGGACCTTCGCGTAGAGGCTGTTAAGGTGTTTCATGATCTACGGGATCCCCCTCTTTTTCTGCTGCTTCACCCACTCCTTCATTTCCCTGATCGAATCATAGGCCTTGTCATCGATCTCAACGAACTTGTCGATCATCATGTTCTTGAGGATCTCCTTCCCTTCCGGGTCGGCATGGGCGGCCAGAAAGACCCGCTTCAATTCCTTTTTCAGTTCTCTGTCCAGCCCCGGTCTGACCGCGACCGGCGGGATCGCGTAGGGCGCGGACTTTCTGATTATCTTCGTCTTCGACGTGAACTGGGGATTCCGCTTGTCGGCGTAGTCCCAGATAAGACTGTCCACGGACGCACCGTCAACGATGCCCTGCGCAACCGCCTTGATCGACTTGTCGTGGGCATAGGTGAAGACATGCTTGCTGAAGAACGAATCGGGGGTCTCGCCGATCTTGGCAAGCATGAATTCGGGGACCAGCCTGCCGGTGTTCGAATCGGGATCGGCGAAGGCGAACGATCTGCCCCTGAGCTCTTCGAATCTCGTGATCGTGCTGTCCTTGGCAACGATGATATAAGCGTAATAGACGGTCTGACCGTACGCCTGCGGCGCCACAAGCAGTTCGAGGCCGAATTCCCGGCGTCCTTCTACATAGGGCCCCGAACACACAAAAGCGACATCGACATTGCCTGATCTCAAAAGCTGATTGATCTCCTTGTAGCCTTCCCGATCGATGAATTCCACCTGTCTGCCCAGTTTCTTGCCGATATGATCGAGGAACCCCCGGTAGTAGACAAAGCCCTCGCGCGGCGTGATCATCCCGCCGACGGCGATGCGCAGCGGTTTTTCACCCTTGTTATTAACGGACGGTCCTGTAGCCTCCCGCTTTTCAAGGCTGACCTTCTTCGGCGCTCCGCTGTCGCTGCAAGCCGCCAGGCCCAGGAGCAGGATACCGAGAAAACCGAGCTGAATAATTTTTCGAACCATAGAGGCCTCCTTGTTACTCTGACCGGACAAGGGAGAACGAAGAATGAGCATGCATATATAGCTGTATTATAGCGTATTTACGGCCGGTACGGACCTGTTTGAACAGCTCACGCACGCGGTCCCGGCAAAATAATTTGCATGGCCCTTATCGCCATGTTATACTGTTCCGCACTGAACGGAGGCTTCCGTATGGTAAAAAAACACCCGAAGATCAAGCTCTACACCCTGAGCACCTGCTCCCATTGCCTGAAGACCAAGAAGTTCTTCAATGAAAACGGCATCGAAGCGGAGGTTACCGACGTCGATCTCCTGACCGGCGAGGAGCGGGAAAAGATCATGAACGAGGTCCGCAAGCTGAACCCGGATTGCACCTTCCCCACCATCTGCATCGACGACAACGTTCTCGTAGGATTCAACGAGGAGCGTATCCTCAAGGCGCTGGGTAAGAAACCATGACCGCCGAAGAACTGCACCCCATCCTGTCCAAATACGCCGAGTCCCAGGGCATTCGGCTGAACCAGGACCGGGAACTCGTCATGGACATCCTGCGGGGCCTGCTCACGAATGCGGCCCGCTATGGATACCGTTCCTGTCCCTGCCGCCTGGCGTGGGGAACAAAGGAGCAGGACGCCGACATCATCTGCCCCTGCGTGTACCGCGACCCGGACATCAGGGAATTCGGAAGCTGTTACTGCGAGCTGTACGTCTCGGTGGAATGGAATGAAGGCAGGATGGAGCACCGGCAGGTGCCGGAACGCCGGCCGAAGGAGAAGCGCAAAATGTAGGGGCGGCCCGCAGCCTGGCCCGGCAAGGGTCAAGCGGGGCTGGCCGCCCCGATAAATTAAGGGAAAATCATGAAAAAGAAAAAGACACCGAAAAAAGCGGCCATGCCGGACTTCGACTTCAAGGAATTCACGCCCGAAGAGGACAGGATCTACACCGAGGCGGTGACAAAGTACCGTGAAGCGATAACGGCGGGAAAGACCCTCAAACAGGCCTACGAAAGCGCCACCATCGCGGACAATGCGCTTGAGAAGATCATCCAAGCGGATTTTCTGAAGATCATGATCGCTGAGCGGCACTTCAGCCAGAAGCAACCGCTGGAGACCATCGCGAAGGACCTCGCTATTTCAATGGACCTCGTGAAGGACACCTTCGGCAGGATGCTCCAGGAGGTCGGCATTTCCGCGGCCAACCAGTTCGGCCAGGAGTTCGGGACATTGAACCCGGAGGCACCGAAGACGAACGACTAATACTGACCGACAGGTCGATGAGGTGGCCAATGATGCAAAATAAATTGTCCCCGCGTCACCCCGTCTCGTGTCGCTTAGAAGCGCCTACTTCTGGCTCCGTGTCGATCTTTTTCGCCCGTCCCCCCTTCCCCGTGTCGCTTAGAAGCGCCTACTTCTGGCCCCGCGTCCGGTACTTTCTATGAACTTTCTCATTGGTCTTCTGGCCGGCATCACCGGCGGCATTACCGGCGGCGGCGGCGGGATCGTCATGATCCCCCTCCTGGTCTGGATCCTGAAACTGGACCAGCACACCGCGCACGGCATGAGCCTCGTGGCCCTTGTCTTCACCGGGCTGGCCGGCGCTGTCACCTATGCCGTGAACGGGGCCGTCGATGTGACCGCATCGCTGCTGATGGCGGTGACCGCCGTCGCCGCCGCACGCTCGGGCGCGAACTTCGCCCACGCCCTCCCGGAATGGAAGCTCAAGCGGTCCTTCGGCGGCTACCTGATCATCGTATCGATCCTCCTGCTGCTCAAACCCCACCTTGCCGCCCTCCCTGCGCCGGGATGGGGCGTGATGAAGATCACGGTGCTGCTGTTCACCGGCGCTCTCGCGGGCTTCACGTCGGGGATGATGGGGGTCGGCGGAGGCGCCATCATGATCCCCGCCATGGTCCTGCTCGCCGGGTTCGACCAGCATGTGGCGCAGGGCACCTCCCTGCTCGTCATGGTTCCCACCGGCAGCGCCGGCGCGTATACCCACTGGAAGCTGGGGAACGTCAGGACGGCCCTGCTCTGGGGCCTCGTTCCGGGCGTCATCGTCGGCTCATTTCTCGGCGGCACCCTGGCCCACACCCTTTCGGACAGCGCCCTGCGGATGATCTTCGCCGCGGTGCTGATCTGGACCGGCATCCGCTATTTGAGAACAAAAAGGCCTGCTCGATCCTGAGCAGGCCTTGCGTGCTTCTCATGCTGTCCAACCGGTGTCCCCGCTTCTTCCCCCTCTGCTCGCTGCCGATGCGTCAACCTTCGGGCGTCAGCTCTTTCCGTACAACGTTGTCAGGAAGTACGGGAGCTGCTTCCGCCACCAGGGCCAGTCGTGGTTGACGTCATGGCCCCAGAGGTCGATCCAACAGGAGACGCCCTTTGCCTGCAGGATGCCCCGCAACCGGATCGCGTCGGCAACCATCGGCTGCTCCCATGCGCCCTGCCCCACGCAGACGATGATGGTGCTGTGGCGATACTGCTTCAGGATCCCGGGGTCGGTGAGGTTCGGCAGGAAATCGAGAGGGGAATTGTAGTACACATCGAGGCTGTCGCCCTGGTAGTTGTCCAGGAAATAGCGGAAATTGTACACCCCGCTCAGCGCGATGGTCCCCTTGAACAGGTCCGGATGCTTCAGGAAGAACAGGAGCGAGTGGGACGCGCCCATGCTCACGCCGGTGCACATGATGCGCTCCGATGAACCGCTGCGGCCATGGATGAACGGCACCACTTCCTTCGTGATGTACCGATCGTAGTCGTTGTGACGGCGCGCCTTGTCCCCGGGCGCCTTTTCCCGGTTGTCCCAGGACTGGGGGTCGATGCTGTCGACGCAATAGAGCCTGATCTTGCCTTCCTCGATGAACCGCTCCCCGGCATGGACCATCCCGTTGCTCTCGAAATCGAAGAACCGGCCCGATGACGTGGGAAAAACCAGATAGGGCTGGCCTGCGTGGCCGAATGCCAGGAGCTCCATGTCCTGGCCCAGGCTCGGGCTGTGCCACTTGTGGTATTCGCGGTTCATAACATCAAGTCTCCAAAGAACTTCCTTAAGCCGATTTTGACGCGAATAACATCGGATGAACGCGGATCAGGAACAAAGACCAGCAACCCAAATACAAGGCTTCTCGCGCAAAGACGCCAAACCGCAAAGAAAGACGAATATCGATATTGATCGGTGAGACATTTCCTTACACAGGAAATGTTGTCTCTATCCGCATCGATCCGCGTCGCCTAGAGGCGCTACTTTTGGTCATCCGCGTCCCATTCAGTCTGTGATCCTTCTTCTACATTACCGTCTCGTGCACGACCGCGATGGCCTTCCTGATATCATCCATGTTCGCAGACCGCGCCAGGTAGCCATAATCGCCTATGGCTGACCGGAACACCCCGCTCACCGGCGTGTGGAAGACCAGCAGCGGCCCCAGCTCCTTCACCACGGCTTCATGCGTGCGCACATAGCGCTTATTGGACTTCCTTCCGATGTAGCAGCAGTGGTACTTCCTGTCATACTTTGCCTGGAACCTGTTCAGCACAACGACGTTCGCCCACTCCTGGTAGATGTTGATGTCATTTGCATAATTGAACATGTCTGTTGTGAATCCGCCGGGCGGACGCATGTTCACTTCCAGAGCAACGATCCTGTTGTCCTTGCGGGTCTGGAAGAACTCGATATGGAAGAACCGCTCCCGGACATCGAATGCCCTGACCGCGCTCCTGCCCGTTGCCTCGAGGTCCTCCGGTATCCGGCGGAACGAACAGTAGTAAATGTGATCGTCCTCGTTCACGGTCTCCATGATACCGCTCATATAAAAGTGGCCGGTGCAGAAGACGATATTTCCGTCCCGGTCGGTCAACCCGTCGAAGCTCATGACCTCGCCGTCGATGAACTCTTCCATGATATAGTCCATGTCCGGCTTTGACCGGAAGAACGCCGCCAGCTCTGTGTCGTTCGCGAGCTTGTAGGTATGCAGCGCTCCCACGCCCCGGTCGGGCTTGGCAACGACGGGATAGTCGGTGTCCCGGATGAGGGCCCGGGCAGCTTCGATGTCGCGTACCACCGCACCCCGTGCCACCGCGATGCCGGCTTTCCGGAAGCGCTCCTTCATCATCGATTTCCGCTTGACCGTGTCGATGGCGTCCATCCGCAATCCGAACATGTTGAAATCCGTCCGGATGCGCGCCTCGAGATCGAGCCAGTGCTCATTGAACGAATCGATCCGGTCGATCTTGCCGTGGCGGTGGGTGAAATGGCCGACTGCGCGCAGGACCGAATCGTAGTCCTCCATGCTGTCCACGCGGAAGTACTCGGTCAGGACAGCCTTCAGCTCCGGCCGCAGGCTGTCGAAGGGCGCGTCACCGATGCCAAGCGCCGTGGCACCGGCGTTGCGGAGCCCAACGCTGAACTGGTAGTAATTTTCGGGGAAATGGGGAGAGAAATGAATGATGTTCATAGAAGGCTGACAGGGGAACCGGACCCGGCGTCATGGTCAATCTTAAACCACAGTGCTGCCTGCCCTTTTTTTCTACGCCGAACTCCGCACGCCGCACTCCGAAAGCAGCTACTCCCACTCGATCGTGCTTGGCGGCTTGGACGAGATGTCGAATACCACCCTGTTCACGCCCTTCACTTCATTGATGATCCGGTTGGACATGACGCCCAGGAGCTCGTAGGGGATCTTGGCCCAGTCCGCGGTCATGCCGTCCTGGCTCGTGACCGCGCGGATGGCCACCACGTTCTCGTAGGTCCGCTCGTCGCCCATGACGCCCACGGTCTTGATCGGGAGCAGCACGGCAAAGGACTGCCAGATATCTTTATAGAGCCCCGCTTTCTTGATCTCATCGAGGACGATGAAGTCGGCCTCCCGCAATATCCTGAGCCGCGGCTCCGTCACCTCGCCCAGGATGCGTATGGCGAGCCCCGGACCGGGGAAGGGCTGGCGATCGATGATGTCGTCAGCCATCTTCATCTCGCGTCCGATGGCCCGCACCTCATCCTTGAACAGTTCTCGAAGCGGCTCGACCAGCTTCAGTTTCATCTTCTCGGGCAGGCCGCCCACGTTGTGATGGGACTTGATGATCGCCGAGGGGCCCTTGAACGAAACGCTCTCGATGACGTCCGGGTAGAGCGTTCCCTGGACAAGGAACTCGGCGCCGCCCACATTGTGCGCTTCCTGCTCGAATACCTCGATGAAGGTGCTGCCGATGATCTTGCGCTTTTTTTCCGGGTCCTCGACGCCATGGAGCCGTTCAAGGAACTTGGCCGAGGCGTCGACATACTTGAGGTTCAATCCCATGTCCTTGAAGGTCTCCTGGACCTTCTCGGCCTCGTCCTTCCTGAGCACGCCGTTGTTCACGAAGATGCAGGTGAGCTGCTTGCCGATGGCCTGGTGCACCAGCACCGCGGCGACCGACGAGTCAACGCCGCCCGACAGGCCGCAGACCGCCTGCTTGCTGCCCACGGCCTTCCGGATCTCGCCGACCGAGAAATCCACGAAGGACGCCATGGTCCAGGACGGCTTGCACCCGCAGATGCCGTACACGAAGTTCCGGAGGATCTGCACGCCCTGCGGCGTATGCACAACCTCCGGATGGAACTGGACGCCGTAGAACTTCCGTTTCTCGTCCGCCATGGCAGCGGTCGGAGAATTGTCCGTATGCGCGATGGCGGAGAACCCGTCGGGCATCTTCTCGATCCGGTCGCCATGGCTCATCCAGACGACAGTTTCAAGTGCGGAGCCAATGCCATTGAAAAGACCGGCAACATTGTCAATTTTAAGATCTGCCCTGCCGTATTCGCGTTTTGTCGACTTGGCGACCTGCCCTCCGAGTACATGCGTGATGAGCTGCATGCCGTAGCAAATGCCGAGCACCGGGATGCCGAGCTCGAGATGCGTCTTGTCGATGAGGGGAGCGCCGCTGTCATACACGCTCGACGGCCCGCCCGAGAGGATCAGCCCCTTGGGCCGGAAGGCCTTGACCTTGTCGAGCCCCGCGTTGAAGGGAAATATCTCGCAATAGACCTTGGCCTCGCGCACGCGGCGGGCGATGAGCTGGGTGTACTGGGACCCGAAATCGAGGATGAGGATCCGTTCACTATGGATGTCGGACAAGGGATGCTCCTTTTACGACTTCAAATAAGTTGCAAAACAACGGCGCTGTAACCACAGATGAACACAGATAAGGGCGATGCAAGACTTCTTCTTGCTGAGATCTAATTCAATCCGTGTGAAACCGTGTCCAAATGCCTTGTTCAGCTCAAGCATCTTACCAATGATACCCCGGCATGTCAATCCGTGTTTCTGGGCTTGACAACGCTCTTCCGCTCCGATTATTATGCCCCATGAGCAGTACCGTTTATAAGCGGCTGCAGGAAGTGGCGCACCGGGTCGCGAAGACCCTGCCCGTTCCGGCGTTCTACGACCGTCACGCCTCGGCCGTCCGCTTCGCCGACGACCATCTGGTGACCAGCGAACTGCTCCATCAGTGCCGGACCTACCTCGATGAATCCCAGTTGGAGTGCGCCCATGGCCTCTGCCACTGTGAATCGGTGGCCCGGGACGCGGGGGCCCTCATCCTGATCGAAGCACCGGTGCGGGGCATCGCAGCATCCGATGCGGCAGGGCTCTTTCTCGCGGCGGAGCTTGCCGGCCTCCTGCATGATATCAAACGGAAGGAAAAGGACCACGCGCTCCTCGGCAGCATCGAGGCGGAGCGGATACTGAAGGACCTGGGAATGGAGAAACACTACCGGAAGTACATCGCTGATGCCATCAGGAACCATGAGGCGTTCAAGGAGACACTGGATGCCGGGGACAAGGAAGGCCGGCTGGTGAGCGACGCTCTCTACGACGCCGATAAGTTCCGATGGGGGCCGGAGAACTTCACCACCACGCTCTGGACCATCGTCCATGCCAACGACACCCCTCCCGAAAGCCTGCACCGGGTATTCAAGGAAAAGATGAAAGGGATCGAAAAGATCAAGGAGACCTTCCGGACCAAGACCGGATCGCGGTTCGGCCCGGAGATCATCGATCAAGGGCTAACGATCGGAAATGCGATCTACCAGGAAATGACGATCATGTTACAGAACGAGCAGTGAGAGGGTGCTCCCCTGCATCCTAATCTCTAATCGATATCGCCGATCTGTGTCTTCGGCTTGTTCCCGTACACCTTCCGCATGGTCGTGTCAGAGCGTTCCTTCCGCTTTTCGAGAACACCTTCCTTGAACTTGAGCGTTTCCTCTGCGAACATTGCCTGGCGGATCCATTCGAAGGACAGCTTCAGCAGTTCCATATCATCGCCCTGGATCCTCTCAAGCCGATCCGCCGGGATGTCGTAGATCTCGAGGAAGGTGCTGTTGAACACGAATGCCCGAAAGTAGTCCAGGTCGAAGCTCATCTTGAAGAACATCTCGTTCTTGATCTCCGGGAATTCCTTTCCCTGGCCGTGGGACTTCTTCTTGATGAGGATCTCCATCCAGCCGCGGTTCATCTCGTCGTAGAGGTCGGCGCCCTGGTCGGCCCGCCACTCGCCGATGGTCCACTGATGGTCTTCCTCGAAGCCCTTGCAGTGGTCCTCTTTGGTCATGAAGTAGAACTCGTCCTTGCCGCCCTGAGCGTCCAGTTTCCGGAGCGTGGCCATGCCCACGGGATAGTAACGGCAGATGTTCGGACGGTCCTCGTAGACCGTACAGCCTTCGGGAGTGACGAACGGGCAGCTCTTCTTCTCGTCATCCCGCATCCTGAGCGTGACAACCGGCAGGAGCGTTTTGTCCAGGACCTGGATGTCGCCGTACTGCTTGATGAACTCGTCGGCGGTAAGCCCGAGCCGGCGGCGGAGGCGCAGCAGGTCGTAGGGCGGGAGGGCGATGTTGACGTTGCTGCAGCAAGCGGTGAAGCAGCGCACTTTGGGGTGACAGCGGAACTTGAACCGGCTGTCCTTCGTCAGTTTGACCGGAACGACCTTGTCGTTCTTGCCCTTCGATATGAGGATGTCAGTCTCGTCTATCTCGGTCGTTTCTTTCTTCTTCTTGCTCATCGCCCTTCTCCCTCTTATCTTTTTACTTTGAATTACTATTCCGCACTCCACACTCCGAACTCCGCACTGCCTCTACTTCATCCACCCCTGTACCTCTTCATGCTGCCGGAGAAAGAGCCCGATCCCCTCATGTCCCGGGCCGAGGACCTGCCGGAACCGTTCAAGGGCCTCCTCAAAGCCCATAACAGACGCGCCCTTGGTCAGGTTGTCCGCGTAGGACACGATCTTCTCTTCCGGCGTGATCGGCAGATAGTCCTTCTTTGGCAGCCCCAGCCGCTCGGCCTCGGCAGCCGTGATCCCTGCCCCGATGTGTCGTTCAATAATACCAAGGAGCGGTTCGGAAAATCCCCTCTCCCGACCGATCTTGACGCCTGCCAGCGCGTGGTGGATGTCATGCGAACGGGACCTGCCGATATCATGGAAAAGTCCGCCCAGCTTCACTAACTCACGGTCAACGGTGACCCTTTTTATCCGCTCCGCGAAGTTGACCGCCGTACGTGAGACGGCTTCGCAGTGCGCGATCACGCCCGGGGAACACCCAGCCTCTATCAAAATTTTTTCATCCAGCATTGGAGAGGCATAATATACCACTTTTGGGACAAATTTCAATTGAATACAATCTTGCTGCTTTCGAAATAGCTCTTATAAAGCCGTCTTTGCGAGCGTAGCGAAGCAATCTCGCAGTTCGCAACCGATCAATAAAACGAGATTGCCGCGTCACTCCGTTCCTCGCAATGACAGCACTGCATGCTTTTCACAAGACCGCCAATCTTGCTAAAGACTAAAAAAAGGGGCTGGCCTGTTGGCCAGCCCCTCGCGTGTTCATGCGGTACTCGCTGCTTACTTGATCAACGGTACGATCAGGAGCGCAACGATGTTGATGACCTTGATCATCGGGTTGATCGCCGGGCCTGCGGTGTCCTTGTAGGGATCGCCGACCGTGTCGCCCGTGACCGAAGCCTTGTGTCCGTCGCTGCCCTTCTTATGTACGACGCCCTTGCTGTCGGTCACGCCGTCCTCAAAGGACTTCTTGGCATTGTCCCATGCTCCGCCGCCGGAGGTCATGGCAATGGCCTGGAACAGGCCGGTCACAATGGCGCCGATGAGCACGCCGCCCAGGGCTTCTTTGCCCAGGAACAGACCCACCACGACCGGGACGACCACCGGCAGGAGCGCCGGCAGCATCATCTCGTGGATGGCGCTCTTGGTCACGATGTCAACGCACTTGCCGTATTCCGGCTTGCCGGTGCCTTCCATGATGCCCTTGATCTCGCGGAACTGTCTGCGCACTTCCTCCACCACGCCGCCTGCAGCCTTGGCCACGGACTCCATGAGGAGCGCGCCGAAGTAGTAGGGAAGCAGGCCGCCGATGAACAGGCCGCAAAGGACCATGGGGTTCGAAAGGTCGAAGAAGATCTCCTTACCGAAGGAGCGTGAATATTCCGAGAACAGCACCAAAGCGGCAAGGGCTGCGGAGCCGATGGCATATCCCTTGGTCACTGCCTTGGTGGTGTTGCCGACCGCGTCGAGGGGGTCCGTGATATCGCGGATCTCTTTCGGGAGACCGGCCATTTCAGCGACGCCGCCCGCATTGTCCGTGATCGGGCCGTAGGAGTCGATGGCCACAACGATGCCGGTCATGGAGAGCATGGACACTGCTGCCAGTGCGATTGCAAAGATGCCGCCCGAGGCTGCGTTCGCCTGGCCGGAGAATCCGCCGCCAAGCCAGTAGGCGCCGAGGATCGAGGCAACGATCACGAGCACCGGCGCTGAGGTGGACTTCATGCTGACCGCGAGTCCGGCGATCACGTTCGTGCCGTGGCCGGTCAGGCTGGCCTGTGCGATGTGCTGCACCGGGGGATACTCTTTCGCGGTGAAGTACTCGGTGATCCAGACGATCAGGCCGGTGAGGGCAAGGCCGATGAGGGAGATGAAGAACACGGTGTTCGCCGTGAAAACCCCGGCATTGGCGCCGAGGCCCTTGATAAAGCTGTCTGCTACGAAATAGAACGCTATTGCCGCAATAACTCCTGCAACGGCCAATCCCTTATACAGGGCGCCCATGATGTAGTTGTTCTTGCCAAGTCTAACGAAGTAGGTGCCCACGATGGAAGCGATGATCGAAACAGCGCCAAGCATGAGGGGGAACTCGATCCACGGGCTGCTGTCGCCGAACACGGTCTTGGCGAGAAGCATGGCGGCCACGAGGGTCACCGTGTAGGTCTCATAGAGGTCGGCTGCCATACCGGCACAGTCGCCCACGTTGTCGCCCACGTTGTCGGCGATGACGGCCGGATTGCGCGGATCGTCTTCGGGGATGTTCTTCTCGACCTTACCCACGAGGTCGGCGCCCACGTCAGCAGCCTTGGTGTAGATGCCGCCTGCGATACGGGCGAACACGCTCATGAGCGAGCAGCCGAAGCCGAGCCCGATAAGCGCGGTGGAGACCTGCGCAGCCGGAGCATACGTCTTGGCGATGAAGTAAAAACCGGCAAGGCCGATGATGCCGAGGCCCACAACCATGATGCCGGTCACGGAGCCGCCCTTGAACGCGAGGCTGAGCGCGGCCTGGAGGCCTTTGCTCGCAGCTGCTGCCGTACGAACGTTGGCGCGGAGCGACACCCACATGCCGATGAAGCCGGCGAGGGCGGAACCCACCGTACCGATGATAAATCCGGCTGCTGCCCATTTCCCGAGTGCGGGAACGAAGGCAAGGATAAGCACCAGAACCGCTGCGACGACTGCAACCGTCTTGTACTCGCGCGCCAGGAACGCATTGGCGCCTTCCTTCACTGCATTGGAAATGTCGATCATCTTCTGATTGCCTGCATCCTGCTTGTTCACCCAGATCGCGGTTATGATGCCGTAGATCACGCCGGCAACGCCGCATACCAGGGCAAAAAGAATCGTGTTACTCATTGATAATCTCCTCCTTTTGCTTCAGTTTTTTAATTCTAAAAATGCCTATCGCACATAAATGCCTGACAACGTAATATAATGAACACTGGTGCATCGGTAACGCTTGAGATCCTCTTTTCACCTTATATACCTTTTTCCGGCATCCCTCCCCGCATAGAGTTTAGTATATTCCGGACAGCGCCCGGCATAGGCGTTTGTGTTCTTTAAGCGTCGAAACCGCCGATGAAGTCCTTCAAATACTGGTTCTCGGCCTTGAGGTTCTTCACCAGCACCCGCACGACGTCCCGCATGGAAAGCATGCCGACGAGGCCGTGTTCGTCCACGACCGGCAGGTGCCGGATGTTGTTCTGGATCATGACAGCCATAACGTAATCGAGATCGTCGCCGGACTTGGAAACGATCAGGTTTGTGGTCATGACCTCTTTGATGTGGACCTCTTTGCAGTTCCGGTCGTTCGCGACGGCCCGCACGATATCACGCTCGGTGAGGATCCCGGCAAGCTTTCCCTTCTCCATGACAAGAAGCGCCCCAATGCGGCACTCAGCCATCTGCTTCGATGCGTCGATCAGCGTCTGATCGCTCATGATGCTGAAGCACTCGATACCCTTGATGCCTAATAATTCCTTGACCTTCATGATCTGCCTCCGTGCCGCAGGGCTGACCGGCCCCTGCAAACGCCCCATAATAGGAAAAAAACTCCTGTCCGTCAAGAGAAAGAGGCACACCTCCCTCGCATATGGTCATCAAAGAGCGAAACTCGTAACTTTATTACTTGTCCCTGCCGCTATGCTTCGCGAACACCATGGCCGTCGTACGATAGAACAGGTGAGCGAACTTGGAATAGGGCGCGTAGGCGAACAGCGACCACACGAACACCAGGTGGAAATAGTACACATAATAGCCGGCGGTCATATCCAGCAAACGCATACCCCAGGAGAGCATCCCGGTGGCGCCGACGCCGATCACGATCGCGAGGAAGATCCAGTCGAAGTAGGAACCCATGCCGGCCTTCCCCGCCTTGGCGAGACGGTTCAGCAGGATGATCGTTATCCCCAGGGCAAATGCGGCCGAACTTGCCAGCGCGAGCATCTTCATGGGATCGGTGATCGGATAGGGCGCCTCGCCGAAGTTGAACACGCCGAAGGCCTTGATATGCAGCAGCTCATGACCGTAGAGATACACGATCGCCCAGGTGGTGACCACGGCAAGTCCCGCGAAACTGTAGAACAGCAGAAGATGTCCCCATTGCCGGAGGCGGTTCACGTTGCAGTCGGCGAACTTCGTGTGGGCCATGATCTGGGTCAGGGACGAGATGACATCGGCGACGATATTCCCGCCGGACTGCATCTCCCCGGCCTGGGCCTTCATGCCGCTCCAGAGCCGTTTGATCCCCACGAAAGCGGAGGCCGCCGCGAACAGGGCGGTCAGGATGAAGATGATATCGATGGCCGGTACGGGCATAAAATTATGGTACGCCATGACCGCGCTTTTTGCCCGCACCGCTGCGATGTCAGTGTTCCCGAGAATCGTCGCGACAATGGCGAATAGCGCCATCGGAATGGCGAAAAGAAGCCAGATGAGTTTGGGGTCCTGTGCGATACGCGCGAAGAGCGGCACCATGGCCACATGCTTGATGCTCTGCTTCCGGATGGCGTTCAGCACCTCGCCGGGCTTTGCGCCGCGCGGGCAATAGGCAGTGCAGTCGCTGCACTGGTGGCAGAGCCACACGTCGGGACTCGCGATGAGCTTGTCCTTCTGGCCCCACTGGGCGAGGACCATCTCCTTGCGCGGGAAGGGGTTCCCCTCGGGAGTCACGTTGCACACCACCGAGCAGGTGGCGCACTGGTAGCACTTTTTAAGGGACTCGCCGCCGCCCTTGATGATCTCGTTCACGAACGCTAAATCTGGTTTAATCACGGTTGCTTCTGACATAAATATCCTCCATAGATTCGGTTCGGAAAGCTTTTTTGATCCGCAATCCGCATTCCGCAATCCGCAATCGGTTTACATGCTCTTGAACGGGTTCGGCCCGAACACTTTCACCTTCTCAACGAATTCGTTGATCATCTCAGGCAGCTTGTCGTACTCATTGATGGCGATCTGCATCAGTTCAACACGACCCGATTCGAGCTGAAGCCGGTTCAGGGTCTCGCTGACCTTGCTGAAGCGGGTATTTGCGAGTTCGCTTCCTTTGACGAAGTGGCACTGGTAGTTCTCGCCGTACTTGCAGCCCAGGAGCAGCATGCCGTCGATGCCCTTGGAGAGCGCGTCGGCGACCCAGACGAGGTTCATGCCACCCAGGCAGCGCATAGAGATGAAGCGTACGCTGGGATCGATCTTCTTGCCGACGATGGCCGCCGTGTCGAGAGCCGGATAGGAGTCGTTCTCGCACACGAGACAGGCGATCCTGAATACATCTTCGTCATCGGGCACGTCGATGGCCTTGAGCATGGAACCCACGATGTCAACGCTGTAGTCCTTGAAGGACACGATGCGCTCGGGGCAGGCGCCCATGCAGGTGCCGCAGCGACGGCAGCGGTTGATATTGTAGTTGGGGATGCCCTTCTCGTCCTCGTCGATGGCGCCGAAGGGGCACTCTTCCGTGCACCGCTTGCAGGCCGTGCACTTGATGATCAGCGGGTCGGGATAGGTCATGTCCCAGGCGCGCGGATGGACCGCGATGCCGCGCTGCGCGTGGTCGACGGCCTGGATGGCCTTGAAGGCCGCGCCGGCGCCGTCTTCCATGGCTTCGGCCATGTTCATGGGCTGGTGCACGCTGCCCGCGGCGTAGATGCCGGTCCTGCGCGTTTCATACTGGAAACAGATGAAGTTCGAATCGGCGAAACCCGAGGCCCCTTCGAGGGTCGGGAGCTCAGGACCCTGGCGGTAGCCGAGGTTCAGGATATAGTCCGGCTTGGGGGTCTGTTCCAGATAATTCTTCTTGGCTTCATCGCCGCCCCCTGCCGCTTTCGTAAGCCCGTCAGCGTATTCCTGCGGGGCACGCGAGGTCGGCACCATGCCGGTAGCGAGGACCACGAGATCGGCCTCCACCTTCACCTTTTCGCCGGTCTTGGTCCCGAAGAGGGTGTTCTCCATCTCAACGAACATGTTGCCGTTGCCGGCATCGGAAACGCCGGTCACATCGGCTTTGGAGAGCATCACGCCCGGGTTGTTCTGGGCTTCCTTGTAGTAGAGCTCGGTCCTGCCCGGCGTCCGGATGTCCTTGTAGAAGATCATGGCAAGGGCGTCTTCGTTCTGCCGCACATACTGGGACTGTTTGAGCGAGGTGGCGCAGCACATGGAGGAGCAGTACGGGAGATGGTTCGGATCGCGCTGCCCGGCGCACTGGATAAAGGCGACCTTCAGGGCGGGCTTGCCGTCAGACGGACGGAGCAGCTTGCCGCCGTTCTTTTTGGCGATCTCTTCAAGCTCGAAGTTCGTGACCACGTTCTTCATCTTGCCGTAGCCGAGATAGTCGAGTTTGTTCGCATCATAGGGTTTCCAACCGGAGGCCATGACAATGGCGCCGATCTTCACGGTTTCGCCGTTCGAGAGCGTTACGTTGTACAGGCCCGGCTGGCCGTCGGTCTTGGACACGGTCGTGGACTTGTAGACCTTGATGTTCCGGTTGTTTTCGACCTCGGTGACGGTCTTGTTGATGTCGGTGTCCACAATGAGCGGCTTGTTGATATAGGACCCCGTCGGGATCTTCTTGTAGAGCTTGTTCACGAAGCCGCCGAGGTGGGCTTCCTTCTCCACCAGAACCACCTGCTGGCCGGCGCCCGCGGCGGAAAGCGCCGCGGTCATGCCGGCGATGCCGCCGCCGATCACGAGGATCGTGCTGTTCAGGTCCGGAAGGATGTTCGGCTCCGGCAGTTCCGACTTCTGGGTCCTGACGATGCCCATGGTGAGGTAGTCGTAAGCGGCATCGTTCGTCCCTTCCGTGTTCGGCTCCATGGTCCAGGCGACGAACTCGCGGATGTTGACCCGCTCCACCAGCGCGCCGGGGAACGTGAACTCAGCCGCCTTTGCGCGCGGCGAACAGGCGGCGATGATGATCGTATTGATGCCGTCCTTCACCATGTCGTCCTTGATCAGCTGGACGCCTTCAGGGCTGCACAGAACATCATGGATCTTGAAATTCTGCACCTTCTTGGCTGCGCCGGAGAGCTTGTCGACGTCCAGCGCCTCCTTGATGCCGCATCCTTTGCAGATATATACGCAGTATTTCTTCTCCATCCTTATTTCCTCCTCAAACTCTGGATGCTCTTCATGACCACACCCGTTGCATCCTGCGCCGACCGTGCCACGTCAACGGGCGTCTTGAGCGTGCCGGTCGCGTAGATGCCCTTCGGGAGCGCCGCCTGGTCCACGAACCCGTCATCGGTCATTGCAACACCGGCGTTCTTCAGCGATGCCGCGGTGGGCTGCATGCCGGTGGCAAGCACGACCATATCGAAGGTCTCGGTGATCTTGCTGCCGCCGTGAATGTCCTCGGCGGTGACCTTCACGTCGCCGTTCGGCGCCTGCTCGACCCTGGCGACCTTGCCCTTGAGGAAGGACACGTTCTTGTCTTCCTTGATCTTGGTGTAGAACCGGTTCTCATAGAGTCCGGGGGTGCGGATGTCGATATAGAAGATCTTTACCTTGGCGTCGGGATAGAGTTCCCTGACATAGGATGCCTGCTTCAGCGATGCCAGACAGCAGATATACGAGCAATGGGCCAGGTGGTTCTCGTCGCGCGAACCCGCGCACTGCACGAAGGCGACGTTCTTGACCTCTTTGCCGTCGGAGGGCCGCACGATCTTGCCTCCCGTGGGGCCGTTCGGAGCGGCGATACGCTCCATCATCATGTTGGTGATCACATTCGGGACCGCGCCGAACCCGAGATTGTCCATCTTGGTCGCGTCATAGGGGTTCCAGCCGGTCGCCATGACCACCGCCCCGACCTTCACCGTCACCGTCTCCGGCTTCATGTCGAGCTTGATGGCGTCATAAGCGCAGGCCGCTACGCACTTGGCGCAGGACGAGCCCTTGCACGCTTTGGCGTCGATCACATACTGAAGAGGAAAGGCCTGGTTATGCGGCAAATAGGCCGCCTTGGTCTTGCTCATCCCGAAGTCGAAATCGTTGGAGCGCTCTTCCGGGCAAGCCTCGGTGCACTTGTTGCAGCCCGTGCACTTTTCGTTCACGAAGCGGGGCTGGGTCTTGATGGTCACCTCGAAGTTGCCTTCGCTGCCGGAGATCTTCTCCACTTCAGCCATCGTATAGATCTTGACCTGGCCGTTGTTCTTGATCCGTTTGTACTGGATCTCGAGTCCGCAGTTCGGGGGGCACATTTTCCAGAAGTACTTGTTCAGCTGCGTCACCCGTCCACCGAGGTAGGGGTTCTTTTCGACAAGGATGACATCCGACCCCGCTTCCGCGGCTTCCACTGCTGCCGTAAGGCCGCTAAAGCCTCCGCCGACAACCAACACCTTATTTTCCGCCATGGTACGTAATCCTCCTTCAAAGCTCTAAGACCGAAAAAATTGTAAATTGGAAATTGCAAGTTTGAAACTTAAAAAAGAAGCGAGCATCGCTCGCTTTCCGCAATTCTGCAATTTTCAATTTGCAATTTGCAATTTGCAATAAATTCCGGGGAAGGCTTGCGCCTTCCCCGGACATGACGCTAAACTACGGAACCAGCTGTGCGTAGGGAACCTTCTTGACGATCCAGGTGTTCTTGTCCTGATCGTAGATGGAGTTCACGAAGCACTTCCAGTTGTCGTCGTCGATCTTGTCGAAGTCGCCGCGATAGTAGTAGCCGGGATACCGCGACTCTTCCCGGAACAGGATGTGGCGCGCATGGGCCTCAACGGAGAGGATACGGTGATAGTTCTCCCAGCAGCGCATCAGCTCGTGCAGGTTGCCGGCCGCCATCTTGCTCGTGTCTTCCTTGAGCATGTCGAGCTGCCTGAGGCCTTCGTCGAGCATGGTCTTCGAGGTCATGTACCAGGTGCCGATGCCGCCAAAGTACTCGTCGGCGATCTTCTGCAGACGGGTCTGGAGCATCTTCGGCTTGATGTAGTTCGGGTTGATCGCCGTGTCCGTAGTGAAGGTCTTGTACTTCTCGAACACCTCGAACGGCAGATAGAGCTCGGCCGAGATCTGGTCCGCCGTTTCCTTGATGGTCGGCGTATAGTTCGGGTTGTCGAGCAGGAACGCGATCGCGCTCTTGGCCGCGATGCGGCCCTCGGCATGCGAGCCCGAGGAGAACTTGTGGCCCGACGCGCCGCAGATATCGCCGCACATAAAGAGGCCCGGCACGGTCGACATGCGGTTGTAGCTGCCGCCCGGCCATTTCTTGTTCCACTCTTCCGGCGCGCCGAGGTCTTCGGGACCGCAGCACCAGAATCCGGCGCAGCCGGCATGCGAACCGAGGAGATAGGGCTCGGTCGGCATGATCTCGGACGGGGTCTTGTCCGGCTCGATGTTCTTGGAGGCCCAGAGACCGGCCTGGCCGATGCACATATCGAGGAAGTCTTCCCACGCCTCCGCCTCGAGGTGCTTCACCTTCTTCTTGCCTTCCTTCTCGCCGAGCTTCTCGGTGAAGGACTTGTTGATCGCATCCATGGCATGGTGCGTGTTCATGAGGATCGGGCCCTTGCCCGCCTTCATGTCCTTCATCATCAGGTGGTTCCGGATGGCCGTGCCGAGGGCGTCAACGTACTTGCCGTACTTCGCCTTGGCTTCCGCCAGATATTCCGGATTCAGGCAATAATCCTCGCCCAGGCTGTTGGTCGCCTTGGCCTTGAAGAACAGGAACCAGGCGCCCACCGGTCCGTAGCCGTCCTTGAAGCGGGCGGGCACGAAGCGGTTCTCCATCATGGTCAGCTCCGCGCCGGCCTGCATGCCGAGGGCGTAACCGGAGCCGGAGTTCCATACCGGGTACCAGGCGCGGCCCTGGCCTTCCTGGGTAGACCGGGGGCGGAACACGTTCACTGCGCCGCCGGCTGCCAGTACCATGACCTTTGCCTTGAAGATATAGATCTTGTTCTCGCGGACGCTGAAACCGGCCGCTGCCGCCACGCGCTTCGGGTCCTTGGCGTCATGATACAGCTTCACGATGAACACGCGCTCATAGTGGTTGGTCTTCACGCCGGTCGCGGCACGGTTGGTCTCCAGGGCCTTCTTCGCGGCTTCCGCCACGATGACCTTGTAGGACTCGCCGTTGATCATGATCTGCCACTTACCGGAACGGACCGGCTTACCGCCGTCCTTCAGCATGGTCTTGCCTGCTTCCTTTGCCTGGAAACCGTCGAGGGAGAAGCCGTCGTCGCCCATCTTCCAGATCGGGAGGCCCCACTCTTCGAAGAGATGCACGGAATCATCAACGTGGCGGCCCAGGTCATAAACCAGGTCCTCGCGCGTGATGCCCATGAGGTCGTTGCGTACGTACTTTACATAGTCCGCCGGATCATTTTCACCGCAGTAGGTGTTGATGGCCGACAGACCCATGGCGACGGCGCCGGACCGGTCGGTCGCGGCCTTGTCCACCATGGTGATCTTGATCTTCTTGGGGTTCGCCCAGCGCGCAGCTTCGAACGCCGAACCACAGCACGCCATACCGCCGCCGATGAGGAGGAGATCGGTCTCAACCTCTTCTACTGCCGGCTTCGCGCAGAACGAAAATGTACAGGTTTCCTTTTCCATTTATCATATCCTCCTTATTTCTTGATGACGGGCATCGGCTTCGTCGTGGTGAAAAAGCCCGTTTTTTTGATGTTGGCGAAATCCGCTTCCGGCTTGCCCTTGTAGGGATCGACCGAGCCTTCGGCGGTTGTCCGGATGGGGAACTTGAAACGCTTCAGGATCCCGTTCCGGAACTTCACGGTCCACATAATGGAGTCCGTGCCCCTCAACGGGATCACGTTCGCCCCCATGGGGCAGAAATCCTGGTAGCCCCTGACCTCCATAGCCTGCTGCGGGCAGATCTTCACGCAGTTGTAGCACTCCCAGCACTGCTCAGGCTCCTGGTTGGTCGCCTTCATGGTGTCCCTGTTCAGGATCATGAGGTCGTTCGGACAGATGTACTGGCAAGCAGTCTTATCCTGCGCCTTACAGCCGTCACACTTCTCGGTAATTACGTAACTCGGCATGTTATCTCTTCCTCCTATCTGTGGAATTTAGTTAACTGCTTCCGCAGTCGATGCGACCTGGTTACTTATTGGTATGCGTGCCTTCCGCGTGGCTGTGCAGCTTGATCTCCACCTTCTCGGTGAGGCCGGCATAGTACTTTTTGAGGATCTCGAGCACTTCGGGGCGGCTGAAGTGGTCGGGAACGTTCTCGCCCTCGGACAGCATCTTCCGCAGCTTGGTGCCGGAAAGCATGAGCCTGTCATCCTTGCCGTGGGGGCAGGTCCGCATGGAGGCCATGCCGTCGCACTTGAAGCAATAGAAGGTGTGGTCGATCTTGAGCGGCTGGGTCTCGAGCGCGCCCGCCGGGATCTCGTCGAAGATCTTCTGCGCGTCGAAGGGGCCGTAGTAGTCGCCCACGCCCGCGTGGTCGCGGCCGACGATCAGGTGGCTGCAGCCGAAGTTCTGCCGGAAGAGCGCGTGGAGGAGGGCTTCCCGGGGACCGGCGTAGCGCATTTCCATGGGATAGCCGCACTGAACGGCGGAGTCCTTCACAAAGTACTTGTCCATGAGGGTGTTGATGGCGTCGGCGCGCACATCGGCCGGGATATCGCCCTCTTTGAGCTTGCCCAGGATCTGGTGGATCAGAACGCCGTCCATGGTCTCGATGGCGATCTTGGCAAGGTACTCATGGGAGCGGTGCATGGGGTTCCGGGTCTGGAACGCCGCGATCTTGCTCCAGCCCTTGGCCTCGAATATCTTGCGGGTCTCCACCGGCTTCATATAGATGCCCTTGAAGGTCTGGGGGAAGTGCGCCTCGGACAGGACCTTCACCGGACCGGCCAGGTTGACGTCGGGCTGGCCCATGACCTTCTGCACGCCCGGGTGACCGGCGACATCATTAGTGCGGAAGATCTTCGTACACTCGTGCTCCTTGTCGGCCTTCGTCATGGCGTACTTCTCGGCCACCTTCATGGTGGCCATGATCTCGCCTGACTCTTCATCCACCAGGGTGATCTCTTCGTTCTTCTTGAGCGATGCGGCGAACTCCGGCGTTGCCGAGAGCGTGACCGGGACGGGCCAGAACGTTCCGTCAGCCATCTTGAACTTGTCGCAAACGCCCTTCCAGTCCTTCTTGGTCATGAAACCCGTGAGCGGCGTGAACGCGCCGATGCCCATCATCACGAGATCAGCGGTCTCGCGCGAGGAGATCTTGAGCTGCTTCAGGGTCTTGGCCTTCTTGAGCTCTTTCTGAAGGGCCGATCCTTCGAGAAGAAGAGGCATAAGCTTCTTCTTTTTGCCATGAGGCTTTACCAGTGCCATAACATTTCCTCCTTATGAAATTTTAAAACTCTAACACAAGCTCCAAATCTCAAGCATCAAATCTCAAATAAGCTCCAAACTTCAATATCCAAACATTGAATTTCGATATTGGAATTGATTTGAGATTTGTATTTTGGGATTTGTTATTTATTATTTTCCCTGCCTCAGATGAGCGCCGCGACGGCCTTCTTGAAGATATCGTCGATGCTGCCGACTCCCATGACCGTCTTCATGATGTTCTTTTTGGAATAATAATCGATGAGCGGAGCGGTCTGCTGCTGATACACGTCAAGCCGTTTCTTGATCGTCGCTTCCTTGTCGTCGTCGCGCTGGAACAGCTCGCCGCCGCACTTGTCGCAGATCCCTTCTTTCTTGGGGGCGGAGAAAAAGATATTGTACATCTGCTGGCAGGCCTTGCAGGTTCTGCGACCCGTGAGGCGCTTCAGGAGGTCGTTCAGGTCCACATCGATGTTGAGCGCCGTGGTGAGGGGCATGCCCGAGGCGGTGAGGATCTTGTCGAGGGCCTCGGCCTGGGCCGTGTTGCGCGGGAACCCGTCGAGGATGAAGCCGTTCTTGCAGTCAGGCTGTTTGAGCCGCTCTTCCACGAGGCCGAGCACGATCTTGTCGGACACGAGGCCGCCCGAATCCATGATCACCTTCGCTTCTTTACCGAGCGGCGTGCCGTCGGTAACGGCCTTCCGGAGGATGTCGCCCGTGGATATCTGCGGGATCTTGAACCGTTCGATGAGCATTTTCGCCTGGGTGCCTTTGCCTGCACCGGGAGCACCAAGAAGGACGACACGTGTTGCCATGAGAGCGAAACCTCCGTCAGAGGATTATCGAGTGCGCGAATGAGAATGAGTTAGAAGCGTTGGAGCGAACGAGGAGGGCACTGCCCGCACCTCGCATAAGCGTACTTTTGGCGCAGGCAGTAATATCGTTGAATCGGCCTTCTTTTGCAAGTTAAAAATTATAATTTGAATATTAGTTTTCCTAATGTAGGAAAAAACGGAGCCGAAAAAGTCATTATAATTCAGTCATATAGCGTCATATGTTTTAAGCACCATTCCTCAAGAGCGCTCATTTCCCTGATGAAAGGCCCTGCTCAACGGGAGGGTGAATTTAGCGGAAGGAAGGGCTATATATTGGCTTGTTTCAGCGTTCTAAGGACGGGAAAAGCGATTGATTTTCGATCGGATATCATCCGTTGGCAGTCTCACCTTGAAAACGAGTGGAGGAATTCTGCGAGTTTTTCGAGGGCCTTTCCCCGGTGGCTCAGGGCATCCTTCTCGTCAGCCGTCATTTCGGCGAAGGTACGGTCAAAACCCTCGGGGTAAAAGACCGGATCGTATCCGAACCCCTTTTTACCGCGGGATTCACGTCCGATGTGTCCTTTGGCGTAACCGAAAAAGGTCTTTGTCCTGCCGTCCGGGTAGGCCAGGGCAAGGCAGCAGACGAACCGGGCGCCTCGCTCCTGGGGAGGGATATTGATGAGGTCTTTCAGCAGCTTGATGTAATTCTTCGGATCGTTCCCGCTTTCCGCGTCGGTCGCATACCGTGCCGAATACACTCCGGGAGCTCCGCCAAGGGCGTCCACCTCGAGCCCCGAATCGTCTGCAAGGGCCGGTTTTCCCGTGTACAGAGCGGCCTCAAAGGCCTTTTTGACGGCATTTCCCTCGAAGGTGTCCCGGTCCTCGACGGTGACGGGGCATGCGGGAAAATCGTCGAGCGAGAGGACGGTGACGGGCAGATCCGTAGTGATGCGCCGGATCTCCTCGACCTTCTTCTTATTTCGCGTGGCGAGAACTATTTCCATGGCCTTCCTTACGACCGCCTTCTGGACGTCCTAAATTCAAGGGCAAACGATACCATAAACAGGGCCTCTTTGCAACGGCAAGAGCCGCAGTTGATAGCAAACCTTAATGAGGTGAAAGGGGGAAAGAACCATTTCTCTTGACAAGAACTGGATGTTCGATAATCGAATACCCCTCCTTCGAAAATCAGAGGATCCCTCGCACGATCCCGTTCTCGTCCCTCCGTGGCTCGGCGGAAACATTCTGTAATACCTGCTCTTTCCCCTTTCCCGTCGACCCGTTCCGATCTGGCACGCTCAATGCAACATACACAGCAGAACGAAACGAATGTCAATCCTCACAGGAGCCGGTCATGATGAGCAGCCTCTGGAACTTGCTGAAAAGGATTATTGGTATGGATGTCGCCTGGGAAACGATGACCCTCTCCCGGGTGGGTATCGATCCGGCATCAGCGCGGTCCCTGACCAGGGTGCTTCAGCCGGTCCACACGGTGCGGCTGCGGCCCGAGCCTGAAGAAGCGCAGATGCCCGCGCCGCTCGCGCTCTCGTGGCACGGCATCACGGACACCGGCCTGGTGAGAGACCATAACGAGGACAATTTCACATTCCTCGATCTCGGGGACAAGACCCTCTTCGTCGTGGCCGACGGCATGGGCGGCCATGATGCCGGAGAGATCGCGAGCGCCATCGCAGTGCAGGCCGTATGCAGCGAAGTGCGGGAGGCAAAGAAACGGGGCACGGACCCTCTCGAACTCGTCGAACGCGCCGTGCAGCGGGCGAATACCGAAGTTAATCGAGAAGCTTCACGCACAGGCTCGAACATGGGCACGACGCTCAGTGTCGCGCTCATGTCGGATGGCACGGCATTCATCGGCAGCGTGGGAGACAGCAGGGTCTACTGGATCGAGAACGCCTCCATCACCCAGATCACCGAGGACCACTCCGTGGTCGCGAAGCTCGTTGCCAAAGGGCAGTTAACGAAGGAAGATGCACGGAACCACCCCCGCGCCAACCTCCTGTACCGCACCATCGGGAACGATGAAACGGTCAAGGTGAACATCTGTACGGTGCCTGTTGCGAGAGGCGGCACGCTGCTGCTCTGTACGGACGGGCTCTGGGGCGAGGTTGACGACGAGGAGATCCGCAAGATCTGCGCTGGTGAAAAGCATACCGACCTGATCTGCGCACGGCTCGTACAGAGGGCTGAGGCGAACGGCGGTAAGGACAACATCACGGCGATCGTGGTCAAAGTCAATTGAAAGAGGATCTTTGACACGGATTAAGGCGGATTTGACTTATGAAGAAGCATGATCACGACTTTGTCTTATCCGCTCTTATCAGGATATTGATCAGCCTCGATCAGTGTCAAAGAACTTGATCTTCGGTTTTTCGATCTTAAGAAATAAGGAGGGAATTATGAAGAACGAACTGAACATCCGCTGCATCATGAGCAAGGACACGCTGCCCGTAACCGGCGGCGAGCAGGCTGTCTACGCCCTGGTGGACATCAAGGCCGGTACGAGCTTGGGCATCGGGACCATGCCATCGAACATCGCGCTGGTGCTCGACCGGAGCGGTTCCATGGACGGCGAAAAGATGGACAATCTCAAGGAAGCCGTAGGCTATGTGGTGGACCGTCTGGGCGATGAGGACCTTGTCTCCGTCACGATCTTCGATGACCAGGTCGAGACGCTGGTATCGAGTCAGCCCGCGAAGAACCGGGACGAGATCAAGACCAAGCTCAGCCAGGTGATCACCCGCGGCGGGACCCAGATATCCGACGGCCTCTCCGCAGGACTCGCGGAAGCAAAGAAAGGCTTCGGCCAGGACCGCGTGAGCCGGGTACTGCTTCTGACCGACGGACAGACGTGGGACGACGAGGACGCCTGCCTCAGGCTTGCCGACGAGGCGGGAAAGCAGGGCGTTGCGATCACGAGCATCGGGATCGGCAACGAGTGGAACGAAAAGCTCCTGCTCCAGATCGCAGAGCGGTCGCACGGCAACTCGCACTGGATCCAGAATCCCATCGCCATCCTCGACGCCTTCCGGCAGGAGGTGGACGGCATGCAGGCGATCGCCGCGACGAACCTGACGATCACCGGACGCATGAGCGCGGGCGTACGGCCCGTCAAGGTATACACCACCAGCCCGATGATCGCCGATGTCAGCAGCCGGACGATCAATGGCGGCACGATACAGGCGGACCTCGGTTCGCTCGATGCCAAGACAGGACAGAAGGTGCTGATCGAGGCACGGGTGCCTGCGCAGAAAGCGGGACCCTTCCGGCTCGGCCAGGTGGAGATCGGGTATGACGTCCCATCGCAAGGGCTCACCGGCCAGAGCGTCAAGGCCGACCTGAACGTCGCCTTCGCCGCAAACGCGGCGGACGCTGCAAAAGTGAACGCCGAAGTGATGAATCTCGTGGAAAAGGTGACGGCATTCAAGTTCCAGACCCGGGCGCTCACCGAGGCTCGTACCGGCAACATCGCCGCGGCAACGCGGCAGTTTCAGGCCGCCGCCACGGTCCTGCTGGACCTGGGCGAGGACGAACTTGCCGATGCAGTGGAGCGAGAGATAGCGTCGCTCAAAAAGACCGGGGCGTTCACCGCAGCGGGGACCAAGAAGCTCGAGTACGGCACGCGCAAGCTTACGCAGGTGATGACAACGTCTATTGGCAAGTAAATTAAATCAGCCAGCGAAGCGCGGCTTGCGGTATACGCGGAGTTCGACAATCCGCAATCCGCAATCCGAAATCCGCAATCGTAAAAAGGAGGAAATTGCCATGAAATGCACACAATGCCAGATGGAGAACATCGAAGGAGCGCTCTTCTGCGAAGAGTGCGGCGCACAGCTTGAAGCGAAGAACGAACTGCAGGAGACCGTGAAGGGAAGTCCGACAGAGCGGCTGGTGCTCGCGTCTGTCGACGGCAGCACGCTGGAGATCCCCGCGAAGGATGAAGTGGTCATCGGCAGGGAGGATCCCATCAGCGAGGTCTTCCCCGATCTCGATCTGACGGGCTTCGGCGGGATGGAAAAGGGCGTTTCGCGAAAGCACGCGGTCATTCACCGCTCCGGCGCGGATTATACTGTCGAGGACATGGGCTCCACGAACGGGACCTATATCAACCGCAAGAAGATCCTGCCGAACACGCCGCAGGCGATAAAACCCGGCGACGAGATCCGGTTCGGCAAGCTGACCTTCTCGCTCAAGGCAGCGTAATTCAATTGCGGAATGCGGATTGCGGATTGCGGAATCCAGCGTAAGCTCATGCCTTTTTCCGTGATCAGCTTTGCTCATTGCTTTGTTAATCCGCAATCCGAAATCATCAATCCGCAATAGTTTAAGGAGGTTCCGATGATCAGGCTTTCCTATAGGACTGGGACCAGACCAGGGACATTGAGAACGGTGGTGTACGGCATCGCGGTAGCGATCGCGTGGATCCTGACCACGGTCTACTACCTGTTGTCTGATTCTCATTGACGCAAGCAAGAAGGAGGTCGCCATGACCAGACCCACTCATAAGACTCTCTTGTACGGCGCTGCGGGGGCGCTAGGCGGCTCCACGGCCTGGGCCTTCGTGCTTGCCCTTTCCGCCTCTGCGGCTGCCGGACTGCGCACGGAGATCCTGCTCGGCGCCGTTACGGGCGTGTTCCTCGGCGGTTTCATCTGGAGCCACGAGGCGCTTGCGGGCAGGCAGTTCGGAACTGCAATAAGACGCGCGGCCTTCGGCGCCGCTGCCGGTCTGCTGGGCGGCGCTTTGGGCGCGGGCCTCGGCAATACGATCTTCTCCATCCTGGGCAGGTACGCGGCAGAACAGAGCGGATTTGCTGCATCGCTCGGGATCATCCTGGCCGTCAGTTTGGGCTGGGCCATCCTGGGCGCGGCGATCGGCATCAGCGGCGGCCTCATGATCAGGTCCCGCGAGCGCGCGTGGTACGGTCTTGCGGGCGGATCGCTCGGCGGGCTTCTCGGCGGCGGCCTCTACTCCGTCCTGGCGACAGCCAGCTTCTGGCCGGTCCTGGCAGGGCTCGCCCTGCTGGGGTTTTCGATCGGGGCGTTGATCAGTCTCGTCGAGGAGGCGTTCGTGTCCGCCAAGGTCAGGGTGATCAAAGGAAGACACCTGAACAGGGAGTTCCCGCTGCTTAAAGAGATGAACGTGATCGGACGGGACGACCGCTCCGATGTCTGCCTCTCAGGCGCCGAAGGCGTGGCCCTGCAGCACGCAGGCATCAAGCGGAACAACGGTCACTACCTGATCGAGACCGACGAACAGGGAAAGGCGGTCTACGTGAATCAGGTCCTCACCCGGAACAGCAAGCTTGCTGACGGCGATGTCATCCGCGTCGGCAGTATCCTGCTCATGTTCTCGGCCGTAAAAAAGGCGGCGGCGATCGCGGCCGTCGTCCTGCTGGCCGGCCTGGCTGCTCCTGTGTTTGCCGGTGAACCCACCTCAGCGCAGATCACCCAGTTCGACCTGGGCAGCTTCCCCGTCGTCAAGGCCTATGTCTCCGTGCTCGACGGGAACGGTAAGCCGGTCCGGGGCCTGACAAAGGAGAACGCGGTACTATTGGAGAACGGCCAGCAAATGTCCATCGACAGCATGGCGACGACGGGAACCGGCGGCGACCGCGAACCGCTCAGCCTCGCCATCGTCCTCGACCGGAGCGGATCCATGTCCGGGGAGAAGATAGAACGCGCGAAGGAATCGGTGCTCCGGTTCATCGCGCTCATGGAGCCTGGTGACCGGGCGGCCTTCATCGCTTTCAGCGACACAGTCGCGCTGCTCGAACCGTTGACCAACGACCAGGCCAGGCTGACCAATGCTGTGCAGGCCATCGAACCTGAAGGGCATACGGCGCTCTACGACGCCATTGCCCAGGGTGCCGGAGCGCTCAAAGACGTTCCCGGCCGGAAGGCCGTTGTCGTACTGACCGACGGGATCGCCAACCGCGGAAGCCTCGACATCCATCAGGCCATCGCCGAAGCGGTCAAGGATTATATATCCGTCACCGTCATCGGCCTGGGCGCTGACGTCAGGACTGCACGGCTCGAACGCATCGCAGTGGAGACCGGCGGCTCCTATTTCTTCACGCCGGCGGCGTCGGGCCTTGCCGAGATATACGAGGCCGTCAGCAAGAGGATCCGTAATGAATACGTCGTTACGTACCATACGCAGGACCGGGCCGATTATCTCAGGAACGTGTTCCTCACCCTGAGCGCGGGTCCGACAGCCATGCGCTCCTACTTCCAGCCTGACTCGTCCCTCTTCGGCTCTGGAAAAATGAGGCCGCCGTATGCGACCTTCGCAATGTCCCTGTTGAGCCTTCTGGGTCTCATGGCCATATCCCTCAGGACGATGGAGCGCCAATACGCGACCGGCCACCTGAGCCTCGTGCGCGGTAAGGGCACGACGAAGGGCATCGATATCGGCAAGACCGTGACCATCGGCGCGGCAGCGGGCAGCACCATCGGCCTGACAAGGGACCGGACCATCGCGCCTCAGCACGCCGAGGTGGTCCAGGAGAACGGCCGGTATGTGATCGAGGACAAGGGCGCGGCAACGGGAACCTTCGTGAACAAGAGGAAGGTGACGGGCAGGCAGACGCTCCGGGACGGCGACGTCATCGACGTGGGCAACGCCACGATCGTGTTCAGCGAGCCGACCATGCAGGCCTGCCGGGGCTGCGGCGAAGCCCTGCGGCCGGGCGCGAAGTTCTGCGCGAAGTGCGGCGTCAAGACAGCATAAGACTTATAACTTTTGACACAGATAACGGCGGATTTGACGTATGAAGAAGCATGATCAAGACCTTGACGTATCCGCACTTATCAGGATCTTAATCCGCCTCGATCAGTGTCAAAGATTGTTCTTATTGTTTAAGTTGTAAAGAAATCTATGACCAAACTCTTAAAGAATCGGTACGAGATCACCGGCACCCTCGGCCAGGGCGGCATGGGCTCTGTGTACAAGGTCGCGGACCGCTCCGCCCGCGGCAAGGTCCTCGCCGTAAAGGAACTGCGCACAACGAACCAGGCGCCGAACAAGGCAACTGAATCCATCGCGCTCTTCCGGACCGAGGCGCTCATCCTCTCCCGCCTCACGCACCCGAACCTCCCGAAGGTGACCGATTACTTCTCCTTCGGCGGGTCGCACTATATCGTGATGGAATATGTTCAGGGCAGGACGCTGGAGCAATTGCTCAATGCCAGGCGGGGAAAAGTCATAGACGAGCGGCTCGCCCTTTCCTGGGGCCTCCAGATCTGCCGTGCAATGCAGTTCCTGAGCGTCCAGAAGCCGAGGCCCGTCGTGTTCCGGGACCTGAAGCCGTCGAACATCATGATCGACCGGACCGGCCGCGTGAAGCTCATCGACTTCGGCATCGCCCGTTTCTTCAAGGAGGATAAGCAGGAGGATACCTACGTGTACGGAACCCCGGGTTATGCAGCACCGGAGCAGTATGGCACCGGCCAGACCGACGTGCGCTCCGACATCTTCTCCCTCGGCGCCACGCTTCATCACTGCCTCACTGGCAGGGACCCGTCGGCGCATCCGCTGGACTTTCCGGACCCGCTCCTCCTGAATCCAAAGCTGAACAAGGGGACGGCGAAGATCATCAAGAAGGCGCTGGACCTGGATGCGCAGCGGCGCTATCAAAGCGCGCTCGCGATGAAGCAGGCGATCCAGAGCGTGCTGCAGAACCTCGAGACCTTGCCGAAAGGCGTGGACAGCGTCATCCATGCAGTAGCAGGCAAGCCCATCAACCTGCCGTGGTGGAGGAAGACCAGTTGGGTCAGCATGCCCGTGATGGCCCTGGGGTGCAACGGAACGACCGGCACCCTGTCGTCCCACGACCGCTGGCTCCATCCGAAACCCCGGGCCTTCAGTCATGCCGCCACGCAGCTCCTGTTCCGCGTCGATGCTGCGAAGCTCAGGATGGGCAGGGAGTACCGACCGACGATCACCGTGCACACCGACGCCGGCATCCTCCGGCCGCAGCTCTCCTTCAAACGGCCCTGGCCGTGGCTGCTGATCGATTCGATGTTGATCGCGGCGGCTATCGCAGGGGTGTTGATGATGAGGTAGGATGCGGGGGCACTGCGGACTATACTTTCAAGACTGTAACGGCGAAACCTAAGCGGCGCTGGTTACCCTGAGGTTGGGCAGAAATGTCCGCTCGATGATATGTCGTGCGGTTATTGTGGAAATGATGAAACGCTCCCTGTGATTTATTAGAACATGAAGTAGAATCTTTTTTGACGTTCTTTTTTTACATAATCATATTCAGCATCAAGAAACATTTCATTACCTATAGTTAGAAAATCTTTTGCATCCAAGGTGAATTTGTTCGGACAGGAACCAGCACAAGTAAATGTATAAGTAAAAGTGATTTGCAGGTCTTCCCATCGAGGATCTCCTCCATAGTTATAATGCTTATATAGTTCTTCTGTGCCGATACGACTCACAGAGTTATCCTCAGACGGGTCTACGAGCAGCTCATCTTCTCTTTCAAAGGCACCGTATTTTTTTGCTTCTCTACTAAGTATCGCTCCAATTACGCCATACAACCGATCCTTAGGTTCTTCATGCGATTTTATGTAATCATGGGGAAACGTTGCCTTGGCGCTTGCGGTTAGCATGTTAGCGCAAATTTTCTTGGACGCATCAGTTACAATGCATGGCTTTGCATTAATGGAAAAGGGGTGTTCATTTCGCAGCAAGAGAAATGAGATGACAGTTATTTTGTTAGAGTTCACCAAAGGAATTATAGGCAAACATAGTGGACCTATCGACTCAAAAACAACGTTTTCCTCTATCCGCAAAGTCGCAAGGGCGTCATCCTGTTTATATTCGGTGCCTACCCGCACCTCCACTCCAGCATAGGAATCAACAATTCTATAGATTGAGCAACCAGTTGAAAACATCCAGGCTACAGTCACAATAAATATCATTATGGGTTTACGATATAGCATAGTTGGGTCCCAGATTAAATCCATTCAGTGAAACAAAACAATGAAATAGCAACATGCGGTCCATCATTATATCATTCGAAAAAGATTCATGTACGGCTATCGTGTGGGTTCTATCTTTGAGTACTGTTAAGTTCTCGAATAAAGCTTATAGCACGCACCTATAGCCTTTGTGAATAACATCACACTAACAGAAAGGTGATCGCATAACAAATTATTGATCACTCCCGCATCCCGTACTTCTTCATTTTCTCATACAGCGTCGAGTAGGCGATGCCGAGCACCTTCGCGGCCTCGGTCTTGTTGCCGTCGACCGACTTGAGCGTGGCGTGGATGGCGGCCTTCTCGATCTCCTCCAGCGTCTTGCCGCTCAGGCCTTCGAAGGTGGCAGTCTTCTTTCCCTGCGACAGGAAGAGGTCCTTTGCCTCGATACGCTTGCCGTCGCACAGGGCAGCAGCGCGGCCGAGGACGTTCTTGAGCTCGCGCACGTTCCCCGGCCAGGTATAGGCCGTGAGGGCGGCCAGGGCCTCGGGTGAGAGTCCCGTGATCTTCTTCCCGATATCCGACGCCATGCTCGTAAGCAGGTGCCCCGCAATGGTCTCGATGTCCTCTTTCCTCTTCCTGAGCGGCGGCATGGAGATGCGCACCACCGAGAGCCGGTAGAACAGGTCCTCGCGGAACCTGCCGGCCTTCACTTCCTTGTCCAGCTCCTTGTTCGTGGCGGAGATGACGCGGACGTTGACGGTGACGGGCTTGTCGGCGCCCACGCGCTTGGTCTCGCGCTGGTCCAGGGCGCGCAGCAGCTTTGGCTGGAGATCGAGCGAGAGCTCGCCGATCTCATCGAGGAAGATGGTCCCGCCGTCGGCGAGCTCGAACGCGCCCTGGCGCGCCTTGACCGCGTCGGTGAAGGCTCCCTTCTCGTGGCCGAAGAGCTCGCTCTCGATCAGGTTCGGCGCGACGGCCCCGCAGTCGATCACGACGAAGGGCTTGCCGGACCTGCGGCTGTGGCTGTGGACGGCGCGGGCGGCAAGCTCCTTGCCGGTCCCGGTCTCGCCCTCGAGCAGAACGGTCACGTCCGTCGGCGCGATGCGCTCGAGGATGCCATACACTTCCTGCATGGGAGTTGCCGACCCGATGAGCTCGCCGAAACTTCCGGCCTTGCTCTGGGGCACCTCGATGCGCTCTTCGAGCGGCGCGAAGGTCAGCTCGGTCTGCCCGAGGCGGATGACGGAGCCAGGGGAGAGATAAGCCTCGCGCACCCGCACGCCGTCGAGGAACGTTCCGTTGGTGCTGTCGTGGTCGCGAAGCACGTAGCCGTCGGAGCGCTCCTCCACCTCGGCGTGGCGGCGGGAGACGGTGGGGTCGGTCAGCACCAGGTCGTTCTCCGGAAGCGTACCGATCGTGACCAGGGGCTTCTGGATCACCAGTTCCTTGCCGGCCTCCCGGCCGTTCATCACCGTGAAGCGCGCTTTTTTAATAATGAGCGGCCGGCTGGTCTGATCGGTCAGCACCTCGGTCCTGTCGGCCTTCTTTCCCGGCGCGCTTTCGTGCTTCTCCCCTTTTTTCATGGGATCATTGTATCACAAGAGCAGAGAAATGATAATACTGTTCGGACCGCTATGAAGCAGCGCGGAGCCTGCTTTGACCTTGACCTTTTCCCGGCAGTATCCTATCATTGTCCTCATCTGAGAGCGGAATAGGGAGGGACGTTACCATGGCAACCGCAGCAGGAGATGACAGGACACAAATACGCCAGACGGCACCAGCTACGAAAGGGATCCCAGCCCGGTACCAGGCCTCCGTCGTGATCCTTCAGGGCTATGCCGCGGGCATGGAATATCCGATCGAGAGGACCTACGCCATCATCGGCAGGAGCAGGGACGCCGCGATACCGATCAAGGACCCCCTGGCCTCGCGGGAGCACGCCGTGATCGTGTTCCATGAGAACGCCTTCGTCCTGAAGGACCTGGACAGCACCAACGGCACGCACATGCGCGGCGCGTCCATCCGGCAAAGGAAGCTGCGCCATGGCGACAAGTTCCGCGTGGGCGACACCACGCTCCAGTTCATCCTCCAGGACAGCGGCAGGGGCAGGACCTACGAGATCTCCTAAATGAAGATCCTCTCCTTCGGTGCGACCGACCCCGGGAAAAAGCGGGCCAACAACGAGGACTCCTACCTCGTCAACGACGAACTGCGGCTCTACGCCGTTGCCGACGGTGTCGGGGGCAGCGAGGCCGGCGAGGTCGCGAGCCGCATCGCCGTGGATACGATCGCTAGCGCAATGCCGGATCTGCTGGGCGACAAAGACCGGACCCCGCCTACGGGGTCCCGCGCCGGAGATGTTCCCGAGCTTGCCGCGTTCCGCCATGCGGTCGTGCTGGCGAACCGGAACATCTTCGAGGAAGCCGCGAAGACTCCTGCCCGGGCCGGCATGGGGACTACGCTGACGGCGCTCCTCGTGGCGCGGAAGCGTGCCTTCCTTGCGCACATCGGCGACAGCCGCGCCTATCGCTTGCGCGTCGGAACGCTTGAGCAATTGACGAACGACCATTCCGTAGTTGCCGAGCAGGTGCGGTCGGGCGTCATCACTGCAGCGCAGGCGCGGACGAGCCCCTATCGCCATGTGATCACCCGGGTCCTCGGCACCGACCGGGAGGCGGCCCCGGACCTGATGGAGCAGCCCGTGAAGCCCGGCGACATGTTCCTTTTGTGTTCAGACGGACTGACGGAAATGGTGGACGACCGCGAGATCGGCAGGATCCTGGCGGGGTCCGCTCCTCGCGACGCGGCCCGGAAATTGATCGACGCGGCGAACGCGCAGGGCGGCGTGGACAACATCACCGCGGTGGTGGTGCAGGTGGTGGAGGTCTAGAAACCCAGATCTTGAACGCATTTTAACCACGGGTTCCGACTTCGTCGGAACACACAGATAACGGCAAAAAGTTTATGCTGTTCAGGACGAGCCTCTAACCGTGTTCCCGCGTACTCGCGGGACCGTGGTGACAAAGAAGATGTTCCGGTTTGATCAAGGATCCCATGCCAAGACAACAGATAAAAGACGAATATCAGATCCTGGGAGAGATCGGCTCCGGCGGGATGGCCACGGTCCACAAGGCGATCCAGAGGTCACTCGACCGGCCGGTGGCCATCAAGGAGCTGAAAAAGGCCTACCACGCCGACGAACAGATCGTCAAGCGCTTCGAGCGCGAAAGCAGGATGGCCGCCTCGCTCCAGCATGAGAACATCGTCCATATCTACGACTACTGGAACAAGCCCACCTACGCCATCGTGATGGAATACGTCGACGGCACCAACCTTGCCGAGGTCATCGAGAAGAGCGGCGCCCTGCCCGTCGATGTGGGGATCATGATCGCGATCCAGGTCTGCAGCGCACTGGACTATGCCCACATGCGGGGGCTGGTCCACCGCGACATCAAGCCCAGCAACATCATGATCAAACGCAACGGCGAGGTCAAGCTCATGGACTTCGGCATCGCCCACACGAAGCACCTCGATGCCCTGACGCTGCCCGGCACGCTCATCGGCACGCCGGCCTACATGTCCCCGGAGCAGATCATCGGCCAGCCGCTCGATGTCCGGTCGGACATCTTTTCCTTCGGCATCGTGCTGTACGAGATGCTGACTGGGGCAAAGCCCTTCACCGACGAGGACACCCGCGCCGTGACCGCGAAGATCATGAAGGACGACTACCCCTCGCCTCGCCGCATCAACCGGGACATCCCCCGGCGCGTTCAGTGCATCATCAGGAAGTGCCTCCGGAAGAAACCCAAAAGGCGCTTCGGATCCATGCTGGAGGTCGAGAAGAAGCTGGGAAGACGGCTCGCGGGCAGAACGACCAAGGCCGCCTCGCTCAACCGGATCGCCGACTATCTCGTGTCCCGGAAGCTGTTCGAGGCGGCCCCGGAGCAGGAGACCATCGTCATAACCGGCAAGCCGAAGAGTCCGGCGCGGTTCAGGAACACTGCTGTCGCGGGTTCGCTGCTGCTCCTGCTGGGAGCGGGAGCCGGGGCCTACTATTATTATTTCCAGCCAATGGAGGGGAGAAGCGCGCTCCAGCCGCCCCCTGCGTTGCCGGTCGCGCCACTCGTGACGCTGCCGCATACGGCCACTACCCCGACAGCAACGGCTGTTCAGCCCGGCATACCTGCCGTCACGGTCCCGCCGTCCAGTTCCCCGGCGGTCACGACGAGACCGTCACCGACATCGTCAGTCGCGCAGAAACGCACCCAGACCACGGGGGACCGGAAAAAATCCGCTGCGCCGAAAAAGAAGAAGAAAAAGACCCTTCCCGCCAACTGACCTGCCTGGCAGGGTCATCAGTACTTCACGGTGATCCCCGCAAGCTCCTCTTTCGTGATGTCCGGGAACCGCTTGAGCGTCCAGTTCCCGACCCAGTCCTTGAAGAGTTTCAGGTTCTTCTGCCGCTCCGCGTCGTCCGCGCCGAGATAGCGGTACATGTTCCCCGCCTTGCCGTCCTTCGCGCCCTTCCCGTCATCGAGACGGCGCATGAGCGCGCCCGTGTCCGGCCAGCCGGCGAAGAAGACCAGATGGGCGTAGCTGTCCATCTTCGGTCCTTTGAGCAGTTTGACGAATGTTTCTTTGTCCTTCTTGAATTCGCCGTATTCCGGCGATCCCGCCCCATGGCACATCGAGCACTGACGCTCGAATACCGCCTTGATGTCCGTCGTATACCGCACGTCGCCTGCCGCAACGGTCGAAGCCGTGATGATGCACAGCAGCGCAGCTCCCGTCCACAACCGCAAAAAACGATCTATCATATCCGTCTCCCTTCTCCTTCTCCAGGAGCCGCCTGAACGCCGGGCTGGAGCAGCTTCGTGAATTTCGTAATATTACCATGATGGACACAGCGCGGCAACTGCCGAGAGAAAAAAAGGAACGCCGCGTCGGACGACGCGGCGAGTGAGTGCGGGAGGCGGGTCTATTGCTTCTTCATCTCCCGTTCCTTGTACCAAACGCGGAGCTCTTTCTTCATGATCTTTCCGGTCGCGGTCCTCGGCAGCTCTTCGGTGAAGATGAACCGCCGCGGTATCTTGTAATGGGCCACATGTTCGGCGAGGTAGTCGCGGAGGTCCTTCTGATTCGCGGACTTCCCCTCCTGGAGCACCACGTACATGATGCCCAGTTCCTTCCCCTCTTCGTGCTCGTGGGGAACGCCGATCATGGAACAGTCCTTGACCGCCGGATGCCGGTAGAGGACCTCCTCCACTTCATAGGGATAGACGTTGAGGCCGTCGACGATGATCAGGTCCTTCTTCCGGTCGATGATCTTGATGTAGCCGTCCTCATCGAGCGCGGCAATATCGCCGGTATAGAGCCAGCCGTCCTTGATGGTCTTGGCCGTGTCCTCGGGGCGGTTCAGATACCCCTTCATCACATTGGGCCCTTTGACGATCAGTTCGCCGGGGGTCCCCACGGGGAGCGGCGCGCCGGCATCGTCCACGATCTTGACCTCGATCCCCGGGAGCGGTTTGCCGACGGTGCCGGGCTTGCTCATCCCCTTTTCCAGGGGATTGATGGAAACGACAGGCGAGGCTTCGGTGAGCCCGTATCCTTCCAGGAGCGGCACCTTAAAGGCCGCCTCGAACTCCCGGATGACCTTGACCGGCAAGGGTGCCGCGCCGGAGACGCACAGCCTGAGGTTCAGCAGCAGTTTTATGATGAAGGGCATGTTCTTCTCAGCGAGGATCTTGTAGACCGTAGGAATGGCCACGAAAAGCGTGATCCGGTCCACGATCAGGCTCTTCACGACCCGTTGGAAAGGCCTCACGCCCGGCAGCAGCGAGATCATGGCGCCCCGCAGGAGCGGCAGAACGGCGCAGACGGTAAAGGTAAAGGAATGGAACAGCGGCAGGAAGACCACGAACCGGTCCTTCGGAGAGATGTGGATGACCTCGTTCGAGGCGAGCGCATTGGCAACGATGTTCCGATGGGTCAGGAGCGCGCCCTTGGGTCTGCCCGTGGTGCCTGACGTGTACAGGATGGTAGAAACGTCATCGGGATCGGTCCGGGGAAATTCCGGCAACAGAGAGGAGGGAGAGAACTTCCGCGCGGTCTCCGCAAGAGAATGATACTGGCGGCTCTCGCGGTCCCGCTGCTGGAGCTTGTGCACGGTATTCGAACATTCGCCGTCGTAGAATACGGTGGTCACGCCGGCATCCTGAAGAATGAAGTCCACCTCTTCGTGGGTCAGCATGTTGTTGACCGGCAGGACGCATCCCCCGGCCCTGATGATGCCGAAATAGGCGGCAATGTACTCGTGGCAATTGCAGCTCAGGAGGGCGATCCGGTCGCCGCGCCTGATGCCGCGCTCCAGGAGAAAGGCCGCGAAACCCGAGGCAAGCCGGTCCATGTCCCGGTACGAATACTTCCTGCCTTCAAATTTAACGTACGTCCTTCGGGGGATCTGCCGGGCCTGCTCACCCAGCATCTGGTCGAGGGGAAGCATCTCATTTTTCATAGGCGGAAGTATAGCATACTACCCCGGGGGAGAAAAGCGGAAAAAGGAAGGAAAATACGCGGCTTGTCCGGCCTTTGCGCGGCAGCGGCGGAACGGTTTTTAGCTTGACAACATACAGGATTTATACTATCCTCTATATAGATCGGCCTTTTCAATAAGTTGCAGACCATGACCTCCGGGTCATTATCGGCAGGCACCAAGGGGATAGCAGAAGGGCAGGGAGGCAAACTCCCTGCCCGGTTTTTTTCGCCCGGTCTCGTCATACCGGCGAAAGCCGGTATCCAGGCTATGAAATGATCCGATTATCGCTTGACCCCGCTTTTCACCGGGGTGACGACTTGCGAGGCGATCAAAGCTGGTACAGAAGAAAAGGCAGGCTACCCGTAGGTAACCTGCCTTGTTCAGAGATGACGCGAACTATGCCTTTACGACATTCGCTGCCTTGGGACCCTTCGGGCTGTCTTCAATGTCGAACGTCACTGCCTGACCTTCGGCCAGGGACTTGAAGCCCGCGTCCTGAATAGCAGAAAAGTGAACAAACACGTCTGCTCCGTCCTCTGCGGCAATGAATCCAAATCCCTTGGAGTCATTAAACCACTTTACGGTTCCTTTTGCCATGTGTGCGGAACCTCCTTCCGTGAGAATTGAAGTGGCGGAAACGTGTGTCACAAAAAAATACCGCAAAGATGGGATCTTTGCGGCTACGTGAACGACAAAGACTTCCGAACTTCTATGCGATATTCCCATATCCAGGCAGACTTGTCAAGAAATATCTTTGTTCTCCCCTATATTTAGCCGCCTCGGTTTGCTACACTTTAATAGAGATCAGACTCGATACCACTACGGATCCCCCATGCACAATGACCCTCTCAAGGCAAAGCCCGGCCCCGTATTCGGCGACACAATGCCGTACCGGGAGCTTTTTGAAACGGCCAAGGACGGCATTGTGCTGGTGAGCGGAGAAACGGGCCGTATCGGCTCGGTGAACCGCGCTTTTACCGTCCTGTCAGGGTATGACCCCGATGCGATCGTAACAAGATCTCTGTGGGAGATCGGGCCGCTGGAAGCGATAGACGCCGGCATCGTGATCTTCAGGGAACTCAAGGTCAGGGACCACATCTTTTACGATGACCTGCCGTTCGTGCAGCGCGGAGGGAACCGGATCAGCGTGGAACTGTCCTGTACGGTGCATCGGGTGGGCGATCAAAAGCTCATCCAATGCACGTTCCGGAACATTACCCGGCGGAAAGAGCTCGAGGCGGAGCTGAGAAAATCGGAAGCGCGGTTCAAGGCGCTCTTCCTGAGCGCTCCCGTCGGTATCGCCTTCGTGGATGCCGAGGGCAGGATCATCGAGAACAATAGCGCCCTTGATGACATGCTCGGATCCGGCAAAGAGGAGCTTCTGGGCAGGCACTTTTCCAGCTATTCACACCCGGATGACCGGGCCGCGGACGGCAACCTGTTCCGGGAGCTCCTGGAAGGGACGCGGGATTCCTATCGCCTGGCGAAACGGGACCTTCGGACGGATGGCAGAGCGATATGGGTCCTCCTCTCGGTCACCCTGGTGCGCGGTGCGAACCGGAACGTGCAGTACGCCATCCGTATAAGCGAGGACATTACCGAGCGAAAGCGGGCAGAGGATGCCGTCATCAAGTCCCGCGATTTTTACCGGAAACTGATGGATGAGCTGCCCAATCCCATCCGGCTGGCGGACACCGACGGAAAGTGCGATTATTTCAACCGTGCATGGTTCGATTTTACGGGACGGCGAGCGGACCAGGAGATCGGGGACGGCTGGATGGAGAGCCTCCATCCCGATGACAGGGAGCGGTTCCGCACACTCTACCAGAACTCGATCAGGGAGCAGCGACCCTTCATGGTGGAATATCGGCTGCGCCATGGAGGAGGCGGATTCCGGTGGGTCGTCGAGTCCGGGAGTCCCTACCGGGGGATCGACGGCCAGCTCGCGGGGTATATCAGTTCCTGCCTAGACATCCATGAGCGGAAGGCCTTGCAGGACACATTGGAGACCATCTCCATATCCGACGACCTCACCGGTCTTCTGAACCGGCGCGGCTTTTTTACGCTCACCCAGCAGCAGATCAAGCTCGCCAATCGTACCAAGCGGCGGTTGTTCCTGCTCTACGGGGATATCGACGGGCTCAAGACGGTCAATGATTCACTCGGTCATGCGGCAGGAGACCTGATGCTCGTCGAAACCGCCAAGCTCCTCCGGGATGTTTTCCGCGAATCCGACATCATCGCCCGGCTGGGAGGAGATGAGTTCGCGGTACTGCTGACCGAGGACAGCAATACTCCCGACACGGCCGTCATTCTGGACCGCCTGCAGAATGCGATCCGCGCTCACCATGAACGTGCACCGGGCGCGGCGTCGATCTCCCTCAGCATCGGGCTGCAGGTATATGATCCGGAACATCCGAGCACCTTCGACAGGCTGATCTCCCAGGCCGATGCCCTGATGTACGAAGAAAAGAACCGGAAGAAACGGTTAAAGCCGGGGGGACACGGAGAAAGGGCAGGGCCGCAGCTAAACTAAAAAAAACACCGGGAAAGAAATTTACACGACCTCTTCGTCCTCCTTCCGCCATGCGGGGTCAACGATGCATATGAACACGAGGTCCGATGGGCCGGTATTGGTGATCTGCTGTTTCGCCTTCGGCGGAATATAGACGGTGTCGCCGGGGACGACGGGGCGCGACTCGCCATCGATGTGCATGATGCCCTCGCCGGACAGGATGTAGTAGACCTCGGATGTCCTGAGCGCGTGGAGCCACGTGGTCTGGCCGGGAGCAACGACCGCGTGCGCGAGGCTATAGCGAAGCTGCAGGTCGGCCTTGTCCGGATGCAGGATCTCCCGGAGCCGGCAGTTATCCCCCGCGATGAACTCTGTGCAATCCTGCAGGCGTCGGATGAACATGGTCCCTGCCTACCCCCCTTCACTCCCGATCACGGCCGCGATGACCTCTGAAAGCTCCCGGATCCGGTACGGCTTGATCGCCACGCCCCGGAATCCGTACGCACGAAAATCCGCCATCACCGGGTCCTCGGAGTAGCCGCTGGAAACAATGGCCCTGACCGCAGGATCGATCGCGAGCAGTTTCCCGATGGCCTCCTTGCCTCCCATGCCGCCGGGGACCGTGAGGTCCATAATGACCGCTGCAAACGGACGGCCGGCCTCCCGGGCCTGCCGGTACCTGGCAATGGCCGCATTTCCCTCGTCGGCATAGTCCACCGTATAGCCCATGCGTATAAGCATGTCGCCGGTGGTCTTCCGCATGTCCTCATCGTCGTCCATGATGAGAACGGCCCCTCTTCCCCGCACGAGCTTCTCCTGGCGGGGCGGCAGCGTCACCTCGCCCTGTGAAGCGGGCAGGTAGATATGAAAGACCGTCCCCTTGCCCAGTTCCGACGCCACGATGATGTGACCGTCATGCTTCCTGATGATGGAATAGGTGGCCGCGAGACCGAGACCGCTCCCTTTCTGCTTGGTCGTGAAATAGGGATCGAAGATCTTGCCCAGGTGCTCCCGGGGGATGCCGGTGCCCTGGTCACTGACCGTTACCCGCACATACCTGCCGGCAGCAAGGGAGGGCACATCGCCCGGCCCGAGCGTGACGTTCCCCGCCGCGATCCGGATGATACCGCCTGCAGGCATGGCCTGGTCCGCATTGATCAGCAGGTTGTTGAAGACCTGCATCATCTGCCCCTCGTCGGCATCCACGGGCCAGAGGTCGGCCGCGATCGACAGCTCATGCAGGACCCGTGAGCCTCGCAGGGAAAAACCGGCCGCTTCGGTAATGATGCCGGGCAGGGTGATGGTCTTTTTCACGGGCGCGCCGCCCCGTGAAAAGGTGAGCAGCTGCCGGGTCAGGTCCTGCGCCCTGAATGAGGCCCGCTCGGCCTTGGTCAATTGCTGGTATGCGCTGTTTTCCGGGTCCACGTCAAGCATGGCAAGCGAAATGTTCCCCATGATGGCGCCCAGCAGGTTGTTGAAATCGTGGGCAATGCCGCCGGCCAGCAGCCCCAGCGACTCCAGTTTTTGCACGCGCGACAGCTCGGCCTCCATGCGCTCCCGCTCGGCGATCTCCCTCTGCAGCCGGCTGTTGCTGCTCTTCAGCTCGGCCGTCCGCTCCTCCACCAGGTCTTCGAGCTGTTCCTGGTGTCTTTTCAGCTCTTCCTCGATCTTCCTGCGCGCCGTGATGTCCCGGATGATCCCCACCATCGAGACAGGCTCGCCGGCGTCATTTTTCACGAACGAGGTGGAAAGCCAGACAGGAAACTTCCGTCCGTTCTTGTGGAGGACGGTCACCTCGCCGCTCCACCGGCCGTGCTTCTGAATGCTCGGGAAGATCACGGTCTTCGCGAACTCCCGGTCCGCGTTCAGCTCGTTGACGTCCCTTCCCCTGAATTCCTCGTCAGTGAATCCGTAGATCTCTTCGACCGCCTTGTTGGAATAGAGTATCTTCCCGTCCAGGCCGACGATCTGCACGCCGTCCATCGCCTCGTTGATCGCCTGGGAGAACATCTTGAGCCGTTGCTCCGCGCGATTGCGCTCCGTGATGTCCCGCACCGCTTCGATGCCGGCGACGATCTCCCCCCCGGCGTTCCTGAGCGGCGAGGAGTGGATCTCGATGAAGATCGTTCCGTTCCCCGTTTCCCGCTGCTTCTCCAGGACATGGTTCCCGCCGTCGGCGAAAGAACGTGCGACGGGGCACCCCGGGCAGACCGTATCGCGCTCGGAATAGGCCTCATAGCACGTCTTTCCCAGCTGGTCCCCGACCAGGGACCGATGGACCTCGTTCTGATAGAGAATGCGGTAGTTCCGGTCCTGAATGCTGATGCCGTCGGGTATGGCCGCGATGACCGCTTCGGATTTCGCCTTTTCGTCCGCGATCGTGGCCAGGGCCTTCCGGAGCTCGTCCTCTGCGTGTCTGCGCCGGGCCAGCGTCCTTGCCGTAACAATGGAGAAGATGAACAGGGTCAGGACGATGAACAGACGGAAATAGAGCTCGTGGGGGGTGACCTCGAGGATCAGGGAATCGAAGAACGACTCCCGGGAGAACAGCAGGGAATCGAAGGCCGCGTCCAGGAGCCAGGCAACGAGACCGGCGATAATCGCGACCATCACGACATTTTCTTCGTACCAGAGCTTGTGTGATTTTATCATGGGGTCCCTCGAACCAGACCGGCGCGGGCGCGCACTGAATGAATTTATCGCTGTGCCTGGCAAATGTCAATGGAATTGTAGGTTGCGAGGCGCGGGCGAACGGCCGGCCCTTTCTCCTTGCGGACCATCGCGAAAATATGGTACATAGTGGAGCCCCTCCGGCATCCCGACCTGTCGGGAATGGAAACAGCGACATCACGCAGCAGCCGCACGTCGAGTGGGTTCGCGGCCGCGGTATCAGGAACACCATGGACAACGAGCGTATCGCACACTACCGGACCTGGTTTATCCGCTTCGTGCAGGAACACGCGACGAAGAACGAGCTGGACCAGCGAAACATCCTTCTCAAAGAGGAGCATACCGCAGGGGTCTGCGGCAATGCCCTGCGGATCGCCGTCGGGCTCGGCCTGGACGCGGACGCGACCGCGCTGGCCGGGGCCATCGCCCTCTTTCACGACGTCGGCAGGTTTCCCCAGTACGCCCGCTACCGGACTTTTGAGGACAGCCGTTCGGTGAACCATGCGGTCCTGGGCGCGAAGGTCCTGCTCGAGCGGAATGTGCTGCGGGACCTACCGGTCCGGGAGCGCTCCCTCATCGTCCGCGCCGTCGCCCTGCACAACGTTTTCATCCTGCCCGCCAGGCTCGACGACGAGGTCCGCCTGCACGCGGAGATCGTCCGCGACGCCGACAAGCTCGATATCTGGCGCGTGTTCATCGAGCTCTCGGACCGGGATCCTGCCACGTGGCCGTCGGCGACGAGCCTCGGGCTTCCCGACACACCGGCATGCTCGCCCTCGGTCCTCGCAGCGCTCGAGCAGCGGCAGATGGTGCGGCTCACCAGCCTCCGGACCCTGAACGACTTCAAGCTGCTCCAACTCGCCTGGATCTACGACCTGAACTTCGCCCCGAGCCTGGCCATGGTCCTCGAGCGGAGCGTCATCGAACGGCTCACCGCATCTGTCCCGCGGACCGAAGAGACCGCGCGGATCGTCGGCAACCTGCGGAGTTATGTGCATGAGCGGATAGAAGCTGCCGACGGCGAAGATCAACATCGAACAACTGAGCATTCCTCACCTCAATAACATGGCTCTTTTTTTCTGCACCCCGGTTCTGAGGTCCTCGCAGGCGTGACATATTGTCTTTAGTGTTTACACGACAGTAGAGTCTTCCATGTGCGCTTTCGCGAGTACGCACGCGCAGGCATGACTGTGGTTTTTTTGAGTCATCTTCCGGTCACGCTTGTGCGAGTCCCTCATCACGGGATGCAGGGGCCCTTGGAAAAGCACAAGCCAGTGACAGTTCCAAGGCTTTTGACGTACCCCTGCGCCGGGCGGCTCGGTCGCGACGACTGTGCGTATGCATGCCCTGATAAGCCTGGAATATCTACAGACTAAAAGCAGCGCATCCGAGCCCGTCCTTAAAGAGCGAGGGGAAGCGCTGCCGGCAATGGACAATTAACAAAGGAACGTTAAATCTCTTTCTGCATGCTTAGCACAGCGTCGCACTGAGCTGCCAAAAAAACAAGCCTCTTTTGTCACCTTTCCTGCGTGCCAGGAAATGCCTTCCGCGGTCCTTCGTACTCCCGAGAAACCGTCTTATACCTTGAAATCACTTGAAATCATTACGCTGTTCTGCTATGATGCCCGGGCTTGAGGAGGCGCATGCAAAAGGCGGATATCACCACCCGGGCGGTCGCGGGCTTCATCGATCTTCTCCTCGTCATCGGCATGGCGCGGCTTCCCGATGTCCTGGGGTTCCTCGTCGTCATTGGGTACATTCTCGTCCGGGACGGCCTGTTCGCCCAACAGAGCGTCGGCAAGAAAGTGATCGGGCTGCGCGTCGCGCTCACCGACGATCCCGGGAAGACCGTCTCGTTCCGCGAATCGATCATTCGGAACGTACCGCTTGCCGTTGCCTACCTGCTGTTCCTGGTCCCCTATGCCGGCTGGCTGCTCGCTCCCCTGGCGCTGACGGTCGAGGCCCTCACGGCGATGGGTGATGAGCGGGGCATGCGCATCGGCGACCTCCTCGCACGGACGTACACGGTGCAGGCGAACGCCGCGGCGGCGGTCCCGGAAGGACCGGCAGCAGATGCGGGCATGAGCGATACGACCCGGTAATACACTGCCGGGCATTTTCCGGATCCAGGCATTTCTTGAAAGGAGCTTCACACCGTCATGTTCATCAATACCATCATGGGTTGGTTCTCCAACGACATGGCCATCGACCTCGGCACGGCCAATACCCTGGTCTATGTCAAGGGCAGGGGCATTGTCTGCAACGAGCCCTCGGTCGTCGCCAAGTCCGTCAAGACCGGCAAGGTCATCGCCGTGGGCGCCGAGGCAAAGAGGATGCTCGGCCGGACGCCCGGCGATATCCAGACGATCCGTCCCATCAAGGACGGCGTCATTTCCGACTTCGACGTGACCGGCGAAATGCTCCGGTACTTCATCCAGCGGGTGCACAACCGCAAGTCCTTCATGCGGCCCCGCATCGTCATCGGCGTACCCTCGGGCATCACCCAGGTGGAGCAGCGCGCCGTGAAGGACGCCGCGATCTCCTCGGGCGGCCGCGAGGTCTACCTGATCGAAGAACCGGTGGCGGCGGCCATCGGCACGGGCCTGCCCATCTCGGAGCCCTCGGGCAACATGATCGTGGACATCGGCGGCGGCACGACGGACATCGCCGTCATTTCCATGGACGGAGTCGTGTACTCGAAGGCCATCCGCGTCGGCGGCGACAAGATGGACGAGGCCATCATCAACTACATCAAGCGCAAGTACAATCTGCTCATCGGCGAAATGATGGCCGAGATGATCAAGTTGGAGATAGGCTCGGCATACAAAACGGAAAGCACGCGCCAGACCATGGAGATCAAGGGCCGCGATCTCGTGTCCGGCATCCCCAAGACCCTCATCCTCGACGACGACGAGGTGCGCGAATCCCTGGCCGAGCCGGTAAGCCAGATCCTGAACGGCATCAAGCTCGCCCTGGAGAACACGCCGCCCGAGCTCTCGGCGGACATCGTGGACAAGGGGATCGTGCTGGCCGGCGGAGGAGCGCTCCTCAAGGGCCTCGACGTGTTCCTGCGCGAGGAGACCTCACTGCCCATCATCATCGCCGAGGACCCCCTCACCTGCGTCGCCCTCGGGGCAGGCAAGGTGCTGGACGATCTCGACGTCCTCAGAAAAGTCATGATGTAGCGTGAGAACGGCGGCACCATGCCCGGCTTCTTCGAAAAGAACAAAAAGTACATCGCCATTCTGGTCCTGTTCCTCCTCCTCTTCTGGCTGGTCACCATCCAGGTCAAGGCGGGCCGGTTCACCGTGCTCGAACGGCCGGTCCTGGCCGTATCGGGCTTCGTCGAGCGGATCATCTCCGGGACCTATCATGCCGTGATCGACCTCGGCCGAGGCTATGCGTTCCTCGTCCGCACGGAGCGGGAGAACGAACGCCTCAAGAACGAGATCGGCCGCCTGCGGCTCGAGAACCAGATCACCAACGAGCTCCTGTCGGAAAATGACCGTCTCCGGTCCGCACTGGGATTCATGAAGCTCAATCCGCCGAGATCGGCCGTGGTGCAGGTCATCGGCAAGGAATCCTCCCCGTCATCCAGCACGATCACCGTGAACAAAGGATCCTCCTCCGGCATCGGACGCGACCACGCGGTGATCACGCCCGACGGCGTCGTGGGACGGGTCCAGACGGTCCTGCCTGGAACCGCCCGCGTGCAATTGCTCACCGATCCGGGGAACACCATAGCCGTGCGGGTCCAGCGGAACCGGGAAGAAGGCCTGCTGGAGGGCAAGATCGACCGCTGCGCCCTCAAATACGTATCCTACTACATCGATGTCCAGGAGGGCGACCTCCTGGTAACATCCGGACTGGACGGCATCTATCCCAAGGGCCTCCCGGTGGCCGTCGTGACCAAGGTCCGAAAACACGAAGCAAGTTCATTCCAGACCGTCTATGCCGAACCGGTCGTCCGGATATCCCGGCTCGAAGAAGCCCTGGTGCTCCTGAAATGAAACCGCGCGCGTATCTCATCATCTTCCTGCTGCTTATCCCTCTCCAGGCAAGTCTGTTCGGCCCCCTTCCCCTGGGCGCCGCTGTGCCGGACCTGGGATTGGCCGTCCTCTACTGTGTCGGGCTTCTGACCGGCCCGATCGAAGGGGCGCTGGCCGGGATCGCGATCGGCCTCCTGCAGGACGTGGGCTCGGCAAGCCTTCTTGGGTTCTCGGGATTCACCCGGGGGCTCGCGGGGCTCGTTACGGGTCTCCTCGGGAGGCGCGTCCTGGACATCCAAAGCCCGTCGAACATCATCTTTCTATTCGTCATCAGCCTCGCAGATTCGCTGTTCTCCGCGCTCTTCCTGGAGATCACCTACGGGTCGGTCCCGGTCGTCGGCCTCTTTTTCGGCCGCGCGATCCTCCGGGCGGCAACGACCGCCCTGACCGGCTATGCCATCCTCCGGCTCATCACCGGGAAGCATGTCCTTTCGTGGATCAGGCGGCGCGAACTGCAGAAGGAGTTCTAGATGCAGCAGGACACTCCGGCGGATATTCAGAAACGGCTTCCCCTCCTCGCGGCGTTCATCGTTCTGTTCGCCGTCGTCCTCTTTTTCCGGCTATGGTACCTGCAGGTCGTGAAGGGCGCCACCTACCAGGAACTGGCCGAGAGCAACCGCATCCGGCCCATCAAGATCCGTCCTCCCCGGGGGATCATCTATGACCGGCATGGACGTCCCCTGGTCGAAAATGCCCTTACCTTCGACATCTCCATCGTGCCGGAGGATGCCCCCGACCTCGAGGATTCGATCGCCCGGCTCGCCTCCATCGTCAAGATGAGACCCGAGGCCATCCGGTCCGCGCTCGAACAGGCGGAGTCCGTGCGCGGCAAGTACGAACCGGTCAAGATCAAGGAAGAGGCCCCCTGGGACGAAGTTGCCCTGGCGGAGGCCCGGCAGAACGACCTTCCCGGCGTCATTGTGGAGCCCGAACATCGCAGGCACTATCCCTACGGCGGCATGGCGTCGCACCAGTTCGGCTACATCGGCAAATTGACCCGGTCCCAGAAAAAACAGGAGCACGTGGACACCGGCCTCCTCGTGGGGCAGGGAGGGCTCGAGAAGGTCTACGAAAAGCTGTTGAGCGGCACGGCCGGCAGGCGCATGCTCCAGGTGAACGCCGCGGGCATGAAGGTGAAGGACCTGGGCATCGAGGAGCCGAAGCCGGGCACCGACCTCTACCTCACCCTGGACCTCGATGTGCAGCGCGCGGCAGAAGATGCACTCGGCAGCCGGGCCGGGGCCGTGGTGGCAATGGACCCCAACTCGGGCGAGGTCCTGGCGCTGGTGAGCCACCCCACGTACGATCCGAACCTCTTCCCGCGGGGGATATCGCCCCGGGACTGGGTCAAGCTCTCGAACGATCCGTCCCATCCCCTGTATAACCGGGCGATCCAGAGCGTCTATCCGCCGGGCTCCACCTTCAAGATCGTCGTTTCCCTTGCCGGGCTCGATTCGGGAAAGATCGATCCCGACGAGAAGATCACCTGCACCGGCTCCCTCCGCACCGGACGCAGGGCCTTCCGGTGCTGGAAGAGGGGCGGCCATGGCCAGGTCGACTTTCACAAGGGTCTTGTGGAGTCCTGCGACGTTTATTTCTACACCATGGGCGACCGCATGGGCTTCGACCACGTCGCCGAGTATGCCCGGAAGCTCGGCCTGGGCAGCAAAACGGACATCGCGCTGGCGGACGAGAAACCCGGTCTCGTCCCCACTGCGGCATGGAAGCGGGAAAAGGTCCGTGAGCCCTGGTACCCCGCCGATAACTTCATCAATTCCATCGGCCAGGGATTCATGCAGGTCAGCCCCATCCAGGCGGCCCAGATGATCGGCGCCGTGGCGAACGGCGGCGTGTTCTATCAGCCCATGCTGCTCAAGCGGACACGGAACCGCGGGACCGGCGCGGAGAAGGTCTTCGCGCCCCAGGAGAAACGCAGGGCTGTCTTCAAACCCGAGGCGCTCGAGGCGGTGCGGAGCGCGCTGCTCGGCGTCACGTCCGAGGCGGGAGGCACGGCGCACGGCGCGGCGACGCCGCTCGCCGCCGTGGCCGGCAAGACCGGTACGGCCCAGGTCATCGCGCAGAAGGTCGCGGGCGGGAAGCTCACCGCAACGACGCAGGATCACGCATGGTTCGTGGCCTACGCGCCGGCGGACGATCCGAAGATCGCCGTCGCCGTGGTCGTGGAGCACGGCGGGCACGGCGGCGCTGCAGCGGCTCCAGTGGCAAAAAAAGTGATCGAGGAGTATATGAAACATGCTGGAACGAAGACTGCTCGGTAACGTGCCCTGGGGCATGGTGGCCCTCATCATCGCCATCGCGCTGGTCGGGCTTTCGGCCGTGTACAGCACCACCTACGCGGCGAGCGGCCTTTCGTCGCTCTTCAAGAAGCAGCTCGTCTGGATCTGCCTGGGCCTCATCGTCATGTTCGCGGCGCTGGTCCCGGACTACCATACGGTCGGCCGCTACGCCTACGTGCTCTACGCGCTCTCGATCTTCTTCCTGATCCTCGTGGCCATCGTGGGCAGGACCGGCATGGGCGCCCAGCGCTGGCTCCCGATCGGGCCGTTCGCGTTCCAGCCCTCGGAGCTCGCGAAGCTGTCGCTCGTTCTCGCCCTGGCGCGGTATTTCGCCGAGGACCCGAAGGGGGGCGGGTACGAGCTCAGGGACCTGCTCGTGCCGGGGGCCATGGTCCTCGTCCCGCTCGTCCTCGTCATGAAGCAGCCGGACCTCGGCACGGCCCTCATGCTGCTCTTCACCTCGTCGCTTATCGTCGTCCTTGCCGGGATCCGGTTCAAGACCGTGATGACCGTCGTCATGATCGGCGCGGTGGTCGCGTCGGCGGTCCTCTTCGTATCGCCCGTGCGCAGCAAAATATGGAAGTCCCTCAAGCCCTATCAGCAGAAGCGGATCACCGCCTTCATCGATCCATCCTCGGACCCCCTCGGGAGCGGCTACCACGCGACGCAGGCCAAGATCGCCGTGGGCTCGGGCCAGACGACCGGCAAGGGGTTCCGCAAGGGGACCCAGGGCCAGATGGCGTTCCTGCCTGAACGCCACACGGACTTTATCTTCGCCGTCATCGCCGAGGAGCGCGGGTTCATCGGCGCAAGCCTGCTCATCATCCTTTATCTTGTCCTGCTCCTGACCGGCGTGGACGCCGCGAAGAGCGCCAAGGACAAACTGGGCTCGCTCATGGCGGGCGGCATCGTTTCGATGCTCTCGCTCTATGTCTTCATCAATGTCGGCATGGCTACCGGCATCCTGCCCGTCGTGGGCGTCCCGCTCCCCCTCGTGAGCTACGGCGGCACGTCCATCGTTACCACCTTCCTCGCCCTCGGATTGCTCTTGAACATCCAGTCGCGGCGGTTTATGCTGTTCTATTAAAATTCTTCGCCACGAAGGCACAAAGTCGGCTCTTGCTTTCTTCGAGTCTTCGTGTCTTTGTGGCAGATCAAGGAACTACATGTACGAATCTTTTCTCCCGCTCGTCAGCAAGCCGGCCCGGTACATCGATTCCGAGGTCAATGCCGTGCACAAAGACCTCAGTTCCGTGCGGACGAAGGTCTGCCTCCTGTTCCCCGATACCTATGAGGTCGGCATGTCGCACCTGGGCCTCCGCATCCTCTACCATATCCTGAACAAGCGCGACGACACCGTCTGCGAACGCGTCTTCTCGCCCTGGACGGACTATGAGGCGAGGCTCCGGGCTTCGGGGCGGACGCTTACGAGCCTTGAATCGAACCTGCCCGTCGGCAAATTCGACATCGTCGGCATTACGCTCCAGTACGAGCTTTCGTACTCCAACATCCTGACCGCCCTGGACCTCGGCGGCATCCCCCGCCGTTCCGTAGACCGGAGCGACGCCCATCCCGTCATCGTCGCCGGCGGACCGTGCGCCGTCAATCCCGGGCCGCTTGCGGACTTCATCGATGTCTTCTTCATCGGAGAGGCGGAAGAATCGGTGCACGAGATCGTCGAGCTGAAGCAGCGGCATCCCGGAAAGCAGGCGTTCCTCGAAGCGATCAGCCGGGCTGACGGGTTCTTCGTTCCTGCTCTCGGGAAGAAACAGGTCCGGCGGCGGTTCCTGAAGAGCATCGAATCGGCGCCCTATCCCGACAGGCCGCTCCTGCCGCTCATGAAGCCCATCCACGACCGCGTTACGGTCGAGGTGGCGCGCGGATGCATCCGCGGCTGCCGCTTCTGCCAGGCCGGCATCATCTACCGGCCCTACCGCGAGCGGAGCCAGGAGACGGTCAAGGACCTCCTGCGGGGGTCCCTTGCCTGCACCGGGTACGAAGAGCTTTCCCTTGCCTCGCTCAGCACCGGTGACTATTCCGACATCGAACCGCTCATCGGCGAGCTCATGAGGACGTACCGCGAAGGCCGCGTCTCGGTCTCGCTCCCCTCGCTGCGCGTCGGCACGCTCACGCCCGCCATGATCGAGGCCATCGCCGGGACGCGGAAGACCGGCTTCACCCTTGCGCCGGAGGCGGGGACCGAGCGGCTCCGGAGGGTCATCAACAAGCCCGTGAGCGACCTGGACCTCATGGATGCCGCGGAGACCATCTTCGCGAATGGCTGGAACACGATCAAGCTTTACTTCATGATCGGCCTTCCCACGGAGACCGATGAGGACTTGGACGGCATCATCAGGCTGTCGAACGAACTGTTTGCCCGCGGCAAGCGGCTGGCGAAGCGCAGCATCCAGCTCAACATCAGCGTGTCGACCTTCGTGCCGAAGCCCCACACCCCGTTCCAGTGGATGGGCCAGGCGCCTATGGACGAGATCAGGAGAAAACAGGCCTATCTCGGCCAGGGCCTCAGGAGGCGGGGCATCACGCTCAAGGCCCACGATCCCGAGACGAGCCTGCTCGAGGCGGCCTTCGCCCGCGGCGATGCAGCTCTCGGCAGGGTCATCGAGAAGGCCGTGGACCTCGGCTGCCGCTTCGATGGCTGGTCGGAGACCTTCGATCTCAGGAAATGGAACGAGGCCTTTGCGGCGTGCGGGATCGATCTCGCGGCCTGCGCCGGCAGGACCTATGCCCTGGACGAAGAGCTTCCCTGGGGCCATATCAGGACCGGCGTGACCGACGCCTTCTTGAAAAAAGAATATCAGCGGGCTGTCGATTCCGTAGTCACCGGGAACTGCCGTGAGGAATGCACCCACTGCGGCATCGGGTGCGCCGACGGCGGTGTTCCGGAAATGGGAAGGCCGGAAGTACGAGCAGCTCGGAGCACCCAGGCGGAGCAGGCAACCCCGGCGAAAAGGGCCCCGGCCCCCCCGGAGATCACGACCCGCATCAGAATGAAATTCTCGCGCATCGGACGCGTGCGGTTCCTTTCCCATCTTGACTTCATGACGCTGTTCCACCGGACAGCCGTCCGTGCAGGCGTTCCCCTCGCCTTCTCCCAGGGATTCAATCCCCATCCGAAGATCGCCTTCGGCCCCGCCCTGTCCGTCGGCATGGAGAGCGAGACCG
>CAKKRC010000025.1:17686-91304 GCA_919902495.1 Nitrospiria bacterium | reverse complement strand
CCTCGGCGAGGACGATTGCGCGGAGCCTCTCGACGGGATCGCCGGTCTCGAACAGGCAGTCTGCTTCGATGCCGAGCTCCCGCGCCGCATGCTGGAGGCGCCTGGCGGCGTCCCGGGCGAGCTCGAACGATGCCTCGGATTGGGCAGGCTCCCGGATGGAGCAGAGGATGAGCTTCGCCCCGGCGGCACGCGCGAGGTGCTTGGCGTAGCGACCGGCCACTTCGGAGTTCACGTGTTCGTTGATCGCGGCGAGGATCTTCCGGTACATGCATCAAGCATAGCACCGCAACGTCCTTTGCGCAATGGGGGAGACGTTGTGATCTGCGAATCCAGGAGCGAGCGCATTCCCCGGTGCTTGCTGCGGGGAGCTTCCCTTGTTGAGATCGGGTGGAATGCCTGTTCGTACGACCATGCCGTGATCGTGACCGTTCAGGTCGGGGTGAGGATAGGGGCCGGAGATGCAGGGTAGGGCCGGAAAGAACGTCAGGACCCGTTGCCTTTGTTGTTGTACACTCTCTTCGTCGCGAACATGAAGTCGACATAGCCGAAGACCTGCGTCTTCGTCTCGTCGGAGACCTGCCGGAGCTTTCTGATCAACTGGATCTCCATGGGGGTCAGGATCCTCTCGAGATATTCGCACTGTTCGTGGGAGAGGGGAAATTTCCGCTGTCCGTTGACGGCGTTTGACGATGATGAGGGGGCCAGGAAGAAACCCTTTACTTCGGCGGGGACCTTCTCCTGGTGGGCGGACAGGATCAGGAGCGGCGCGCTGATGCCCAGCTTTTTCGCGATAATGCCGAGGGTCTTGTCCTTGGGGAGGTGCCCCTTGTTCAGGATAACGCGCAGGAGTTCGGAACTTATCCCAAGCACCTCGGACGCGTCCTTCAAGCTTCGCAGGCCCTTTTTTTCCAGGGCGTCCTTGATCGTATCGGAGATATTCATCGCTTTGCCTTTCTCATGTTTCCCGCGGCGCCGGACCGTACGCGGCCGTCGCGGACCGAGGGAATATCAGCCATAAAAAATCAATGGATACAGATTACAATAAATAGTGCGTTATGGCAAGTAAATTTTGTTGCCACTCTGTCGTTTTATGGCGTTTTGCTCAGGCGCCTGTTTCAGCGGATCTGGGAATATGACGTTTTGTGGTTTCTTCTTTGCAAAGGTTTTATGCCGGTGATAGAATGGCGGCACCAATGGCTGCCGAACAGCAAAAATTTGATCATGACTACGTTGTTATAGGCTCCGGTTTCGGCGGTTCCGTCTCCGCCCTTCGTCTGTCCGAAAAAGGGTATCGCGTGCTGGTGCTCGAAAAGGGGAAACGGCTGACGGAGAAGGACTTCCCGAAGAGGAACTGGAACCTCAGGAAATGGCTCTGGCTCCCGACGTTTCGCTTCTTCGGGTTCTTCCGCATCACCCTGTTCCGGCACCTTACGGTGCTCTCCGGCGTCGGTGTGGGCGGAGGCTCGCTGGTATACGCGAACGCACTGCAGGTGCCGCCGAAGGAGTTCTTCCGCTCCGGGAGCTGGGCAGGCCTCGCGGATTGGGAGCAGGAACTGGGCGGTCATTACACTACCGCGCTTGCCATGCTCGGCGCAGTTCCGAATCCGCGCCTCGAAACCGGTGACCGGGCGCTGGAAAAGCTCGCCGGTGAACTGGGAACAGCGGACAAGTTCGGGCCGACAACGGTGGCGGTGTTCTTTGGAGAGCCTGACGTGACGGTCGCGGACCCGTACTTCGGCGGGAAGGGCCCTGGCCGGGCGGGGTGCAATTTCTGCGGCGGGTGCATGGTCGGCTGCCGCTATAATGCAAAGAACACCCTGGACAAGAACTACCTCTATCTGGCCGAGCGGACCGGCGCACGGGTCCAGCCGGGATCCGAGGCGGTTGCAGTGGCGCCGCTGGGGAAGGACGACGGTTCGGAGGGCTACACGGTCCGGTGGCGGGCTTCGACCGCCCTGTTGAAGAGGACGGGTTCCAGCACCTGCCGCGGCGTGGTGTTTGCCGGCGGGGTGCTCGGCACGGTGAAGCTTCTCACGGCGATGAAACGGACGTCCCTGCCGCGCATTTCGGACCGCGTCGGCCGCGATGTCCGGACGAATTCGGAAAGCCTCATGGGTGTCATGACCTTTGACCGGGACAGGAAGTTCTCCGACGGGGTCGCCATCGGCTCGATCTTGCAGACCGACGAGCACAGTTTCCTCGAACCGGTCCGGTACCCCTCGGGTTCCGGATTCTGGCGGCTGTTCATGGCCCCACAGGTCCATGGCCGCAACGTTCTTACGCGCATCGCGAAGCTGGCGCTGGACCTCATCACCCATCCCGTCGCAAATCTACGCGTATACTTCGTGCGGAACTGGGCCGAGAAGACGCAGATCCTGCTGTTCATGCGTACGATCAGCAGCACGCTCCGTCTTTCTGACGGCTGGTTCCGTCTCCGGTCGCAGAAGGACCAGGGCGAGGCGCCCACGGCGTTCATTCCCGAGGCAAAGGTCCTGGCGGAGCGATATGCGAAGGCCGTGAACGGGAAGCCCATGGTGCTCCTTTCCGAAACGCTCCTCGGCATTCCGACGACCGCGCATATCCTCGGCGGCGCGGTGATGGGCAGGGACCGGGAGGAAGGGGTCATCGACGTCGAGAACCGCGTTTTCGGGTACAGGAACCTGTTCGTCTGCGACGGGTCCATGATATCGGCGAACCCCGGCGTCAACCCGTCGCTTACCATCGCGGCGATCACGGAGCGGGCAATGAGCCGGGTTTCGCCGAAGGGTATCTGACGTGATGGAGGGATCACACCAGACACGGGGACACGGGGACGCGGGGACGCCGTGAAGGACGGATCACACAGCGACAAGGGGACAGTGTGACAGTGGAACGTCAGACACGGAGACGCGGGGACACGGAGACGTGGGGACGCGGAGATGCGGAGACGCGGAGACGCGGAGACGGAAGACAGAAAAAGCGGCAAGGGGACAGGGAGACGGTAGATCAGACAAAGCGACAAGGAGACAGGGAGACAAGGGGACAGGGAAACAAAGAGACAGGGAGACAAGGGGATCAAGGTCAGCGTTCGGCCAGCCAGTCCTTTGCTTCGGCGAGGCTGTCGAAAGCCGTGAGCTTTCTTCCGCTGAACCGCATGACGGCGTTGTAGATGATCTGCTTCAGGCCGGTGACGCCCACGACGGCCGATGCCATGACATAGGGCTTGTTATGCATCACAAAATCCTTCATGGCGTCGGACACCTTGCTGTTGAAGGCGGTGTTCGTCACGTCGGTCAGCGTGAGCACGGACTGGTGGGCCTGCGTCCTGATGGTCGCCCTGGCCTGGTCGATGACCGTGAGGACCTCGTCGGCCTTGCAGTCCGCGAAGTTCAGGTGCAGGATCTTCTTTCCCTTATGCTGGATGAACTGTACCCGTTCCATGGCAGATCCTCCTGTTGATGGAAAATGTATAGCATACTTACCGGCGTTATTCAAGGTTACTCTCTCTATTGGCGCCGCAGAAAAATCCTTTGCCAGGCCAGCGAAAAAACCTTACTATTGAGACCATGCGAATCGAGCCATTAGGCCTGCACCATAAGGACGTGCTCGCGCCGCTGCTCCGGGCGATCACGGTCCCGATCTCGGAATACTGCTTCGCGAACCTCTATCTCTTCCGCGAAAGCCACGGGTACGAGGTCCTGTCGGACGGCGGCCTCTTCATCAAGGGCAGGACCTATGACGGATCCACGTACCTCATGCCGACGGTCCCCGCCGAGCAGCTCGACGCGTCCCGACTGCAGGAGCTCCTCCGGGACGTCGATCTTCTTTTTCCCGTCCCCGAGGAGTGGCTCGGCGCATTCGACCCCGGCCGATACGAGGTCTCGTTCCATGAGGGCGACGCCGATTACCTCTATACCGTGGAGAAGATGGGCACCCTGGCAGGGAGAAAGCTCCACAAGAAGCGAAATCTCCTGAAGCAGTTCCTCGAGGCATACCGACACGAGGCCTTGCCGCTGACCACGGGCAGGCTGGACGACGCACGGCAGGTCCTCGACGGCTGGCAGAAGGAGAGCGGGCTTGACCGGGGCGGAACGGACTACGGCCCCTGCCGGGAGGCCCTCGACCGGTACGAAGAGCTGGTCCTGTGCGGCGGCATCACCTACGCGGAAGGAGAACCGGCCGGTTTTCTCCTGGGCGAGGAGGTCAATGACGAGACCTTTGTCCTGCACTTCGCCAAGGCGCTGACCAAGTTCAAGGGTGTGTACCAGTTCATGTTCAACAACTTCGCGAAGATCCTTCCGCCGAAGTACACATACCTGAATCTGGAACAGGACCTGGACAAGGAGAATCTGCGGGTCTTCAAATCGTCCTATGTTCCCGATGTGCTGGTGAAAAAGGCCAGGGTGCGGCTGCGGCGGTATGTCTGACCCGTTATGGTCAGTAACTAAGGAATCGAATTCTACTCAACATGACAATAAATTTTCTCGCAGAGCCGCAGAGATCGCAGAGAAGAACTCAGAATATCTTCAGGGTTAAAACCAAGGCTTAATGATTTTGATTTAACTCTGCGTCCTTTGCGTGCTCTGCGAGAGATGCCTTTTGTTTTGGTTTCGGCTTGTCCGGGTCCGGGATGTGCCGGCATATAAACTAAGGAGGGCGTTCCTTAATGAATCCCCGTGAAATCGAAAATCGTATTGCTGACATCGAAACACGTCTTTCAGGCATCGAGGCGCATCTTTTGCGGCAGGCATCCCAGGCACCGGCAGCCGTCCGGCCGGTTCCGCCCGCGGCGGCACGCGTGGGCCAGGCACCCGTCCGCACATCGCCACCGGCACAACCGCTCAAAGAGTCCCAGCTCATCGGCAACATCCTCGGGTGGGGCGGGGCCATTGCGCTGCTTTTGGCGGCGTCGTATCTCATCCGGCTGGCGGTCGACAGCGGATGGCTGACGCCGATCAGGCAGCTGGCCTTCGCGGCTGTCTTCGGACTGCTGCTGATCGGTTCCGGTTTTGCGCTGCGAAGGGGCAACCGGGACTATGCCGGCCTGCTTCCAGCAACCGGGGTCGCCGTCCTGTTCCTCACCATTTACGGCGGGCACCTGTACCATCACCTCATCGGAGCTCAGGAGGCGGGCGCTGCCGTCATCATCGTGTGCGCTGCCTCGCTTTGGCTATGCAGGGCCTTCGAGAGCGACCTGTTCGCCCTCTTCGCCGTGGCCGGATCGTACTTCGCCCCATTCCTGCTCAGGGGCGCCGTGGGCTCGCTCACCGACGTGGCGATCTACTACTCGGCATGGGGCGTGGTGTTCAGCGTCTTTTCCATCTGGCACGGCCGCAGGCTGATCTATCTTCTGGCGCTCTACCTCGCGCTCATCGGCTTTGACATGCTTTGGCGCGGCCGTGGCGGGGCTGACCAGTGGCTCGCGGTTCTGGCATTTCAGACCGCGCAATTCGCGATCTTCGGCATCGCGACCGCGGTGTTCTCGGTCCGTCACAGCTCGCCCCTTGACCAGCGTGACGCGCTCGGCCACCTGCCGCCCCTGCTGCTTTTCTATTTTCTGCAGTACAGCCTGCTCGTGCAGCACCTGCCCGGCCTTGCGCCCTGGATCGCGGTCGGCAGCCTGGCCGCGCTCGCGGCCATCTACGGCATCGCCCGGTACACGCTGCAGGAACCATTACCGGGCGGCGAGTTCCTGTTGTGGTGCTATACAGCGCTCGTGCTGTTCCACGCGGGCTACATCGAGACCGTGCCGCATGCATGGGGGCCCTGGGTCGGCTTCATCCTCGTACCGGTCGTCGCTGTGGCAAGCATACGGGATGACGACGGATTCGGCTCGCGCTGGCCGATCTGGGTCGCCATCGGGATCATATTCGCGGTGAACTACCTGCGCATCCTCTTCAATGCCGACATTCATACCGTGCCGGCAAAGCAGTTGCTTCCGGTCGCCTACGCGCTGCTCCTCTATCTCGCCTATTGGTTCTGCCGCCAGAAGGACCTGCTCGGCGGCGCGAACATGCTGCTGCTCGCCATGGGCCACATCTGCGCGATGGCGGCGGCACTGCGCCTTCTGGACGTGCCGATCATCGAATCGGTCGCATGGGGAGTGCTCGCCATCGGGTGCCTGGGCCTGTCGTTGTACGTGAAAGACCGGCTGCTGGGCCAGTCGTCCCTTGCGGTGTTCGGCGCGACAGCGGTCAAGGTGCTGCTCTCTGACCTGAGCGGAGCATCCACGATCGCGCGGATCATCGGGCTCGTTGTCATCGGAGCGACCTTCTATGTCGGTGGGATGCTCTACCAGCGCCTGCTGGCGAAGAACGAATGAAGGTGATGGCGGATCAGGAAGGCGCGTCAGAGGACGGCGGGGTGTGTTTCGCATCTCCCTGCTCGTGCCAGTGGCAAATGATGAAGGAGCTCTGCGGCTCATTCGTGCTTATGCGCCGCCGGCTCTTGTGCGCCGGACGGGAACCGGTATCGTGTGCATGGGCGCATGCAGTGCACGGGATATTGAGGTCGCCCGGACAGGCGGTGGGAAAGATCGATCCGTCATTGAGCGTAGCGTCAATGAGCTCGATACTGTTGGATCTTAAGATGCCGATTCCGCTCATGCAGGAGGGAGTATAGGGTATAGGGACTACAACGTATATACCCCGGTCGGGGTATTTTTCGGGTAGGATCATATAGGTGAGGAATAATATACGGGGGGGAGTGCTCTGTCGTTATCAGAACAGGAACAAAAGCGTTACACGCGGCAGATGATGATCTAAGGGTGGGGCGAAGCGGGGCAGAAGAAGCTGAAGGACTCGACGGTCTTCATCGCCGGCGCTTGCGAGACTTCGGCCGTGATGCCGCTGAGTACTTAAAAAAACCTTCCACTTTATCCCTCTTATAAATCATTTCGGCTATACTTTCCTTTAGCGAGACCACAGGTCCATGCTTAACGCTTCGGCAGTTTCATTGTGTGTAAACTGTTTGGTGAATGGATATGGGTCTATCACATAGTTGGCTGGTTGGCGTTACCTGGGCGGAGCCGGTGTAAGCTCAGATAGCGCGTGAACTGGCGGCAAGCTGTTTCCACGGAAATCATCGGGAAGATCACCAGGCTGTTGGGAAGAGGGACGACCAGATCATCCGGCCTGCAGGACCGCATATTCCTGCGCAACGAATGAACATTATCCATAGGAGGTGTTGTTATGAAAAGGCTTATCGCGGTACTGATCCTGATCGCGGCTCTCTTCGTGCTCCTTATCTCATGCAGTGGAGGCGGAGGTGGGGGCGGGACGCCGCCTGGCGGCCCGGCAGCGGTGTATCCGCGATTTGCCTACGTGGCGAACGCCGGTGACAACAGCGTGTCGACTCATGTCGTTGATGCGACAACCGGCCGGCTCAAGTACATCGGGTCGGCCCCGACAGGGACAGCACCGGTATCTGTAGCAGTCGATCCCTCGGGAAAATATATCTATGTCGTAAATGAGTCCAGCAACTCGCTCTCGCTTTACACGGCTGGGCTTGACGGCGTTCTTACATCAATGGCAACAGCAACGGTCGCAACAGGGCTTTTCCCAATGTCCGCGATCGTGGAACCTTCGGGCAAATATCTATACGTTGCCAACGCAAATGATTTTAATATTTCCCAATTTGCTATCGTGAGCGGCGGCAGTATTTCAGCATTGGGCACGGCACCGGTCCCGGCAGGTGCGGGATCACCCTTTACGATAACTGTCCATCCTTCCGGCCGATATGCCTATGTCACGAGCAATGCATCATTCATATCTCAATACACGATCAGTGCTGCCGGAAGTCTTTCATCAATGGCTACAGCCACTGTCGCTGCAGGTGCGGCTCCCGGTCCCGTGGCAGTAGATCCCTCAGGTCGGTACGCCTATGCACCTGACTGGAGCAGCTCAAGCGTATTGCAGTACACTATCGGAACGAATGGCGCCCTTGCGTCCATGGCGACACCCACGGTCGCTGCCGGCACAAATCCTTCTTCGATAATGGCGGATCCGGCAGGCAAGTATGTTTATGTCGCGAACTATAGCGGCACGGTCTCGCAATACACCATCGTAAGCGGCGGCAGTCTTTCAGCCATGAGCCCGGCCGCCGTTGCCGCGGGTGGGACTGCGTCAAATTCCATCACGGTCGATCCGTCGGGTAAGTATGTGTACGTCACGAATGGAGGCGGTTCGGTCGCTCAGTTCAGTATAGGGACAAACGGTACACTTACGCCTCTTACTCCATCGACAGCTCCCGCGCGTAAAGTTCCCGTTGCCATGGCCATGACGCGAGGCCCTGCGCCGGTCAAGGCCGTGCCGAAATACGCCTATGTGGCGAACTGGTCCAGCTTCGATGTCTCGCAGTACACGATCAATGCGAATGGCAGTCTCACGTCATTGGCGACCCCGACCGCGCCGGCCGGAACCAATCCCGCGTCCGTCGCCGTTGATCCTTCCGGCAGATTCGCCTACGTGACGAGCGGCAACGGAACCGATGTCTCCGAATACACCATTAGCGCCGCCACCGGGGCCCTGACCAACATCGGCACCGTGCCGGCCGGGAACTCGCCCCGTTCCGTCACCATCGACCCCACGGGCAGGTTCGTCTACGTGACGAATTACTTCTCTGACAATGTCTCGGCCTACACCATCAACGCCACGACCGGCGCCCTGACCAGCATGGGAACGGTGACGACCGGGTGGGGTCCCCAACTTGTTACCGTCGATCCCTCCGGCAAGTTCGCCTATGTGGTTAATTTCCAAGACGGCGATGTTTCAACCTACACCATCAACGCCGCCACCGGCGCGCTCACCAGCGTCGGCGCGGCAGAGCCGGCCGGGTCAGGTCCCTACTCCATCAGCGTCGACCCCTCCGGCAGGTTCGCCTACGTGGCGAATCGCATGTCCCACGACGTCTCGGCCTACACCCTCAACGCCACGACCGGGGCCTTGTCCGGTGTCGGCACGGTGACGGCGGGGACTTCTCCCATTTCTATCACCGTGGAACCTTCCGGCAGGTTCGCCTATGTGGCGAACAACGACAGCGACGATGTCTCGGCCTTCGCCATCAATCCCGGCACCGGGGCTTTGACCAGCATCGGCGCGGCCGTGTCGGCCGGGTCAGGTCCCTTCTCCATCACCGTAGACGCCGCAGGAAAATACGCCTACGTGGCGAATACTAACGGCGGTGATGTGTCGATCTACGCCATTAATGCCACGACGGGCATTCTGACGAGCATTGGCGCGAACGCAGCGGCAGGGGACAGTCCCATCTCTGTTACTACCGTTGCCACATATCAATGAATGACAGCACCCCGGTGTGTTCAACGCGGACACACCGGGGTGTGATGTTCCCGATCTCACTGCATTGCTTTCCCATAAAATCCTTTGAAATCCCCGGCTGAGTATGCTAATTTGTGTCCCATTGACATGCGGGATGCTCCGGCCGGTCCGGAAATGGGGGAGGGGTCCGATGGGACTTTTTTGAGCAGGAAATGAAGCGGTACGCCATTATTCCTCAATTAACCCCGAAAATTAACTTGCCCTCAATATAGCAAATGCGCTATAATCGCCAATGAGTTGGAGGGTCACCTATTACAGCGGATCATTGCAGGAAGATATCCTTGCAATGCCTTCAGGTTTCCTCGGACGTTATCTTCGGTATTCCGACCGGATGGAGGTATCCGGCCCGAATCTTGGCATGCCGCATACGCGTGCGATGGGTGATGGACTCTATGAACTGCGGCTGAAATCCGAAGAGGGTATCGCGCGGGTATTTTACTGCACGATAGTTGGAAATAAAATTGTCATGCTTCACCAGTTCGTCAAGAAAACCGACAAAACTCCGCCCAAAGAACTGGAAATAGCCCGACGACGGATGAAGGAGATCAAAGATGCTCACCCACAAAGAACTTAAAGCCCGTGCCCTTGAACGGCCGGATGTAAAGGCCGAATACGAGAGGCTTGCCGAGGAATTCTCTTTTTTTGACGCATTCCTGAAGGTGCGGGCTGCGGCCGGCATTACGCAGGCGGAAGTTGCCGACCGTATCGGCACAACGCAATCCGCGATAGCGCGCCTGGAATCCGGCGGCGGCAAACACTCGCCATCGCTGGCCACATTGCAAAAGTACGCTCGTGCTCTTGGCTGTCGCCTTGAGTTGCGTTTGATCAATGAAAGCCGCAAGGTAAAAAGTCTGACCAAGCACTCAATACGGACCGCCAAAAAAAAGCAGGCGGCCGGATAGCTGTACTTGTTATTTTTTACTCCGTAATTCTCCGGCTGGTCCGGAATTGGGGGAGGGGTCCGATGGGACTTTCTGAACAGGAGCTGAAGCGGTACAACCGCCAGATGATGATCGAGGGGTGGGGCGAAGCGGGCCAGAAGAAGCTGAAGGACTCCACGGTCTTCATCGCCGGCGCGGGCGGGCTCGGCTCGCCGGTCTCGATCTACCTTGCCGTGGCGGGCATCGGCAACATCCGCATCTGCGATTTCGATTCTCCCGACTGGTCGAACCTGAACCGCCAGATCCTCCATGACCATACGCGCATCGGTACGAACAAGGCCGTCTCGGGCAAGATGACCCTTGAGCGGCTGAACCAGGACATCAAGGTTACCGCCTTCACCGACAAGATCGTGGCCGGGAACGTGGACGAACTGGTGGGGAACGCGGACATCATCCTGGACTGCATGGACAACTTCCCGACGCGGTACCTTCTGAACGAGTCGGCCAGGCGCAAGAAGATCCCGCTCGTGTACGGCAGCCTCTGGGGCATCGACGGCAGGCTTTCGTTCATCCAGACGCCCGAGACGCCGTGCCTCCAGTGCATCTTCCCCGAGGCCCCGCCGAAGGAAGTCTTTCCGGTTCTCGGTTGCACGCCGGCGGTCATCGGTTCGCTCCAGGCCCTCGAGACGCTCAAGTACCTCTCGGGCATGGGCACGACGCTGAAGGGCCAACTCCTAGTATGGGAAGGGGCGACAACAGACTTCAAGAAGTACAAGATACGGAAGGACCCCGACTGCCCGACGTGCGGGAACGGGAAGAAGTAGGGCCAATATAAGGAAACATCTTCATGGGCGACCGGACCAAATGGCCGCCTTTTCTATTAGCTTCTTTCACAGGCATTGATAGCTGTATTAGGGTACCTCAGGCCGTTTGACGGGCTTGACAGTTGCTTATCCGCATGCTTAAATTACTCCATCGCAGTACACTGACGACGCTGTTTTCCTCCACCATAGAGCGTCCTCTTTCATGCAATAGAGAGCAATTCCTTGTCAGGAACAACCTCAACAATGTGCATAACAGAAGCTCCATATCGCGCTCGTGAAGTTACCGAAACGTAGGATAATTCTGCCAAAGGAGGATAGCGCCATGAAGCAGGGAGCAGGGAGCATAGCGATAAAGATGGTCTTTTTGATCACGGCGGTAGTGATGGTTGTCGGCTGCAGCAGCGGAGGAAGTTCCAGTCCCGTCGCTCCTGCGCAAGTCTGCACAACATGCATGACCTTCGTCACCGCTGCCACGTACAGCGGGGACATCAAAACGGCCGGGGGCAAGGCGAACGCCATTGCGAGCGCCGACAGTCTCTGCATGGCTGACGCAAGCAAGCCCGCGGGGGGCGGTACGTATAAGGCTATGCTGGTGGACGGCGTGAACAGGGTCGCCTGCACCACGGCGAACTGCGGCGGCGGGGTCAGCGAGCATATAGACTGGGTACTCCACGCCAGTACGACCTATGTCCGCAGCGATGGGACCACGACGGTTATGATAACCGACACTACGGGCATTTGGAATTTTGTGGATCCGATCACCGATCCCAATAATTTACCCGCAACGTTTGATACTACGGGTTCCCGGTACAGAACGGGCCTTGAGTGGAACTGGATCATAACGGATGCGGCTCATAGATGCGGAGCTACACCCTGGACGGATGGCACCAGCGGTTCTAACGATGACTACGGTTTTGGCGATCGGGCCGACGACTCGGCAATAGGAGGCGGTGCAAGCACCTGCGACATACCCAGAAACTTGCTCTGCATCCAGCAGTAGGTTCCGCCTATGCACTGACCTTGATGTCCCCGACTGGCGGAGCGGGAAATGCTATTCCCGGAAACAAACATGGGCGGCCCGGGTCCTCCGGCCGCCCGTTCTATTCCCAGCAGAACCAACTCCTGAGTTCTATACCGGCATCCCGATGGTCGCTCTTGCACAGGTTGTATTTATTGGGTGGCTCATCGCTCTGCCGCGTTGGCATGCCAGTTTCTATCTCGGAATTCCTTCCTGTTTCCCCTGTCCCTGCAGCGCTTCCCCTGCGGACGCGCTGCTTTTGGTCCCTTCTATTACGATCCTTAAGCACCGCATGCCTTAACGCGGCTTTCGCGTCAGAGCCACCCGGCGCAGGGGTAGGGCAACGGCAACGGATTAAGTTTTTTATGTCTTACCAGAGGCCCCTGCATCCCGTGAATAGGTCTGCGCACAAGCATGCCCGGAGAGAGTCCGTATAACACAGCTCGTGCCTGCGCGTGCGCAGCGAAGCGCTCATGGATGGCAGCATGGATCGGGAGAAAGAAGGACAACCTGGCATGCCTGCGCGGACCTGTGAACCGGGGTGCAGAAAAAAGAGACGCCTCCTGCTATTCACGGTTCAAAGGTGAAGAACCCGAATTCAGGCGCGCTCCGCCCTGAGCCGCTTCTCGTGCCGCCGGAAGACCTGACGGAAGTGAAAACCGTAGATCGAGAGGGTGATGGCGAGCGGGAAGAGCCGCGGTCGCCGGATGAGTGCCCAGAAGAAGAGTTTCCAGTACTGGTACCGCTCCCTGCCGATGATCCCGAGCCGCACCACGGACTGGACCATGGCCCGGATATACATGATCCGGAAACGGGCCTGCATCTTTTGCGGGGGCTGGTACTCCTTCAGGAATGTGCGCACCCGGGCGTAGTAGTGCTTGGGGGAATAGATGGTGCCGAGGATCCGGCGGTAGCCGTCAACCAGCGTCTCGCTGCTCATCTTCGGGATGAAGTTGAGCGAAAAGTCCGTGTTGTCGCCGGTCGCGGTGGTGATGATGCGGCCCTCTTGCTCAAGGCGGCGGTACAGTTTGGTGCCGGTCGGCGCGTTCAACAGCCCCACCATGGCGGTCACGATGCCGCTCTCCTGAATGAAGGCGATGAGACGTTCGAAGATCGAAGCCGGGTCCTTGTCGAACCCGACGATGAACCCAGCCTGGACCTCGATGCCGGTGTGCTGGATCTTCCGGACGTTCGCGATCAGATCGCGGTTCCGGTTCTGGAGCTTGCTGCACTCGGCAAGGCTCTCCTCGTTGGGCGACTCGATCCCGATGAACACCTGGTCGAAGCCTGCCCGGACCATGAGCACCATCAGCTCCTTGTCGTCCGCCAGGTTGATCGACACCTCGGTAAAGAGCGTGAAGGGACGACGGTGCTGCTCCATCCAGACGATGATGGCGGGCAGCACCTCTTTCTTGAGCTTCGCCTTGTTCCCGATGAAGTTGTCGTCCACGATGAAGACGCTGTTGCGCCATCCCCTCCGGTAGAGCTCGTCGAGCTCGCCCACGATCTGTGCCGCGTCCTTGGTACGCGGCGTCCGGCCGTAGAGCACCGTGATGTCGCAGAAGTCGCAGTCAAAGGGGCAGCCCCGGGAATACTGGATGTTCATGGAGGCGTAGTGCTTCATCCGAAGGAGATCGAAGCGGGGCAGCGGGGTCCTCGTGAGGTCCGCCCAGCGGTTGGATGTATAGACCCGCTGCGTCCTGCCTTGCGCAAGGTCCGTGAGGAACAGCGGCAGGGTGATCTCCGCTTCGTTCAGCACGAGGTGGTCAATGTGGCCGTAGTCCCCGGGATGGGCGGTGAAGAGCGGCCCGCCGGCGATCACCTTCACACCGAGCCTCGCACACCGTTCGATGACCGCATCGGCCGATGCCTTCTGGATGGACATCGCCGACAGCAGCACGTAGTCCGCCCAGCGCAGGTCTGCGTCGGTCAGCTTCCGGACATTCAGGTCAACGAGGCGCTGCTTCCACTCGCGGGGCAGCATGGCGGCGACGGTCAGCAGGCCCAGGGGCGGCAGGCTTGCTTTCTTGGCGATGAATTTCAGGGCGTACGTGAAGCTCCAGAAGGTGAGGGGATACTGCGGATAGACGAGAAGGATGTTCATCATGGTCTCCTTAAGACGCATTGGCGTAAATGTTTCACGTACCAGGAGGGCCCGACCGGAAGTCTATACCTGATGGGGGAGACTGTCGCGGCAGACTGAACTCTATTCGGCAATTATAACAAAATTTCAATAACGATCATGGGCCGGCAGCCGGCGCCGAAGTAAAAGGACCGCAGGCATCAATGCCCGTAAGGATCGATGCGGCGTATTGAACATTCAAGCCTCTATGCGACCGATCCGCTCGACGATGAAATAGGAGATCGCATGCCGCAAATGGTCCGCCTGGGCGGCAAGTTCCTCGGACGACGAAGACAGCTCCTCGGCCGAACCGGCATTCTGCTGCGCCACCTCGTTCAGCTTCTGGATGGACGTGCTGATCTGGTCCACGCCGGCAGCTTGTTCCCTGCTCGCGGCGCTGATCTCCTGTACCATGTCCGCGGTCTTCTGGATGTCCGGCAGGAGCTTGTCGAGCATCTCGCCGGCCATTTCCGCGACCTCGACGCTGGTCGTCGAGAGCTCCCCGATATCCGCCGCCGCCGCGCCGCTCCGCTCGGCGAGCCTGCGGACCTCGGCGGCGACCACGGCGAATCCCTTGCCCCGGTCTCCGGCCCGCGCCGCTTCGATCGCCGCGTTCAGGGCCAGGAGGTTCGTCTGCCGCGCAAGCTCCTCGATGATCGATATTTTGCCCGCGATCTGCCGCATCGCCATAACGGCGTTCGACACCGATTTGCGGCCGTCCGAAGCGTCGGCTGCGGCCTTGATCGCGATCTTTTCGGTCTCCCGGGCGTTCTCGGCGTTCTGCTTGATCGTGGCGGCCATCTGTTCGATCGAGGCCGATGCCTCCTCGGACGATGCCGCCTGCGTGGTTGCGCCGTGGGTCATCTGCCCCGCGCTTGCGGCGATGTGGCCGCTTTCCACCGCGAGCATCTGCGCCGTCTCTTTAACGTCCGAAACCACGCTCCCGATCTTCTCCGCCATGGTCCCCATGGCGACGGTCAGTTTTCCGGTCTCATCCTCACTGCCCGCTTCGATCCGCGTTCCCAGATTGCCCCGGGCGATCTGTTCGGCGATGACCGTGAGCGACCTGAGCGGCGACACCACCAGCCGCCGTGAGGCGGCATAGATCGCGCCTCCCACGAACGCGCCGGTGATCATGTTGACGATGAAAACGAAGGCGATGGTCGCGTTGATCCGGGCACGCATGACCGCCTCGGACATGCCGATCACCACCGTCCCGAGCAGCGCGCCGTCCTGCATCACCGGGGCGTTCAGGAGGATCACCCCGTCATGGGCCTTCATCGCATCGATCTGGTCCTTGAGCGAGGAGTTTGGCGGCATGGCCGCAACGACCGCTCGCAGGTCGTCCGGCAGGCTGCCGATGCTTGCGTCGGCGGACGTTGCGAATGTGCCGCCCTGGTCCTGGACCGCCGCGAACAGCACCTCGCGGTCCCCCGCGGTCCCGCGAACGATTGCGTCGAGCTTCGCCCGGTCATTTGCGCGGAGCGGCTCCCTGGCTGCCCCGCCGAGGAACGCCGCGAATCCCTGTCCTTTCGAGACGAGTGATTCACGCAGCACCGCTTTTGTCCTGGACGTGATCGCGATGCTCGACCCGAGGATCCCGACGACGCACACGCCGGCCACGATTGCCAGAAACTTCAGGCTGATGCTCTCCCGGAGCGTCTTGAAAACCTTATTTGTTGCCATGGTGCACCTCGCTTCCAGATACGCGGCTGTTCATCTGGGACACGTTGAGGTCAAGTCACTATGCGTGAAGGAAAAGTCGGCATCACGAGTTGATCCCGTGAGGTCGACCGTCATCTTGATCATAGCCCATAGATGACTGTCGATGATCAAGCAGCTAAAGAAACGATAGCAGAGCATGCGGGAAAGGTCAATACAGTATGCAAAAACACCGCGGGGACGAGGGCCCTCGTATCTCAAAAAAAAGATGCCCCGGTATCTACCGCATTTAATCCTTGCAAATTCCCTGTGAGAGAGGTACGTTCTTGCATGATGCGGCCCGCTCCCGCCGGGCCGGGTGAGCCGCTGTTCCCGCCGCCGTACACGCCGCGAAAACCCCCGGAGGGCCCATGACCGACGACCCATCGAATGCCGACAGGATGCGGCCCCACGATCACCCGCTGTATCAGGCGCTGAAGCGCCTGGCAGGGGACCTGAACACGCTCTTCAATCTGGCCACGAAGGAAGACATGAAGTCCTGGAACGACCTCGTGGAGATGGCGAAACAGGAGGTCGACGAGCTGGAGGCGCCCGCGTCGGTGGGGAAGGATGATCTGGAACTCTATCGATCGCTGGTGCGGGAGGTCTATGATCACCTGACCCTGCTCGTTGACGCCCTGAAGTCGACGCAGGAGCGCTACAAGCGGATGGCAACGCGCGACCTGCTGACCGGTCTTTACAACCGCAACTACTTCAACGAGACGATCGCGCGAGATATCGAGCGGGCGAAGCGGTACGGTGAACGCCTGTCGTTCGTCCTGATCGATGTGGACGGCTTCAAGCAGATCAACGATACCTATGGCCATCTGCATGGGGACGGGGTCCTGCGGGCGTGCGCGGACATTCTGAAACGGTCGGTCCGGAAGTCCGATTTTCTGTGCCGCTTCGGGGGCGACGAATTCGTGATCGTGACACCCCAACCCGCGTGCGAGGACAACAGGCACCTGTTCGAGCGTATCCAGACGAACCTCGCCGCGTGGAACACCCAGTTCTCGGCGTTCGACTACCGGCTTTCGTTCAGTGTGGGCTGCGCCGCCTGGGAGCAGGGAAAGGACATCGTGGACGTCTTGCACGAAGCGGACCAGGAGATGTACAAGGACAAGAAGCGGAAGAAGGCCGGACCGAACGGGAACAACACATAGGAGCAAACCATTTTTTCGCGCTTTGGATCGACGGAACAGGACAAGACTTGATCGTTCGCCGTACCCCGAAAATACCCCGCCGAAATTCTTGCATTTCAAGGACGCTTGTACTATTCTCTTTCCACGGGAGGCACTTCTCCAGCGAGCGGCTTTAGGCACTTTCCCTACCTCCCCGTGCACGACCGCTTTACCGCATTCTTTTGTAAGCTCCTGTTTAAACACACTACGGACCTGATCCCTGTGGGTCCGACACCATCCTGGGGGAGGCGCGTCATGAAAAGAACGTTCCTTGCTTTGCTTGCGGTTTACGTTGCCTGGTCAGTGCTGGACGCCGTGATCCATGTGGGCATTCTCTCCGCCGCTTACGCGGCGACCCCGAAGCTCTGGAGACCGATGCAGGAGATGAAGATGTGGCTCATGCACGGGACGGTCCTGGTCGAGGTGGCCTCGTTCGTGCTCATCTATGCGTGGCTGATCACGGACAAGAGCGTGAAGACCGCCGTGCAATACGGGGTCCTGTTCGGCATCGGGTCCGGCTTTGCGATGGGCTACGGGTCCTATTCCGTGATGCCGCTGCCGTACAGAATCGCCTTCTGGTGGTTCCTCGGCCGCCTGGTCGAGGCTGTCGTCGCGGGATGGATCATGGGAAAGATCATAAAGAAGCAGGGGTGAGGAACGGGCAGGAACATCGGATGCCGCGAGGCGCCTGGTGCGGCGCGATCCTGACAGGCGCCCCCGACCGTATTCGATGGAGCGCGCATAACGTTCGCGAAAGGATGGTCCCATGGACATCAGGTTGATGCTGAAGGCCGCGCCGTATGTCGCGATGGCGATCGCGGGCGGTATGATCGTGTGGTTCGTCGAGGAAGGCAGGCTGGACACGGTGAAGGCGGAGCTCAAGGTCCGCACCAAGGACCTCGATCAATGCGTCTCGGTCGCGAAGAACAATGACGAGACGCTGGAGAAGCACCGGTCCCACCAGACGTTCGTGCGGAAGAAGGACAGCGAAACCATGCGCAATCAGCAGGCGAAGATCATCGCACTGCAGGATATGGTCAACAATCTGACCGGCACAAAGGAGGCATCCTATGCGACTGGCACTTCAGGGAGGAGCAACGATCGCGTTCTTACTGATCTTAACCGGATGTTCTTGCCCGACGCCGGCGGTGGTGTTCAAAGATAGGTTCATCTATCCCGACCTGCCCGCTGTGCCCCCTCAGGCCCCGTATTTCACGCCCGAGTGGAGCATGGCCGCGATGAACGGGCAGTATTGTCTCGACGCGCCGAATGCGGCGAAGCTCAAGAGGAACGTCGAGTCGCTCATCGAAGATAATACCTGGCTGCGCGGCATGATCAGGGACATGCAGAAGCAGAAGGACGAGATGACGCTCAAGGAAACGAAGAAGGAGCAGGCGGAAAAATGAAGGGAAAGCATGGATAGAAAAACGTAAGCAAGGGTCTGAGAAGTGAAATGACCCTAAATATTCTCAAGCGGGATCCCAGACTCCCTGCTGCTTGATTTTTCCCCGGAGTTATAGTACTGTTCTCCATAAGAGGCATTTCTTCATGAATGAAAAAGACCGCGCCATCGCAGAGCAGCTTAAAAAACGCCTTTCCGGGATCGTTCAGCTCGTCGATTTCAAGGTGTTCGGCTCGCGCGCGCGGGGCGACGCGGATGAGTATTCGGACCTGGACGTATTCATCGAGGTCGAGACCATCGACGCAGCGCTTCAGGAGGCGGTCTCGGAAGCTGTGTGGGAAGTGGGATACCAGAACTACACGGTCATCTCGCCGCTCATCTTCACCCGTCATGAACTCGAGCGGTCTCCGCTCCGCGTCTCGCCCATCGTCAGGTCCATCGCTGAAGAAGGGGTGGCCGTATGACGGACCGGGAGGCGCTGCTCGCTTTCCGGATGAGGGAGGCGGCGGAAACGCTTGCCGACGCGGAGCGGATGCTCGAAAGCGGTCTTAGCCCGCGGTCGGTCTCCAACCGCGCCTACTACGCGATGTTCTATGCAGTCCTGGCCCTATTCCTCAAATCCGGCACCGATCTGCAGACCTCCAAACACGCCGGCGTGATATCGATCTTCGACAGGGAATTCGTTCACACCGGCAAGCTCGACACCCGCCTGTCAAAACTCCTTCATAACCCGGACAAGCCGGAACAAACTTGCCACAAAGACACGAAGGCACGAAGAGATGCCCGAGTGTCTTGTATGTTTAATATAATCGAGAATATTTAAGACATTCTTTGTGTCTTAGTGCCTTAGTGGCGAAAATTTCCTTTCCATTAAGGAAATGGTGGACGTTACCGCCCAGGAGGCCGCAACGCATGTACAGGGCGCCCGGGAGTTCGTTAGCGGCATTACAAAATATATTTCTGCAGCGGTATAACGGGTTCCGGGAGCGAGCGCATTTCCGATTTACCCTCGCCCCTCAGCGGGAGAGGGCGGGGTGAGGGGTGGTAGCAGGGTGAGGAGTGGTCGCTGGTCTCCTTCAGTGTCTTTGCGGGCCGCAGGCGAAGCACTCTCGTTGCAGACGTTCGGGATGGACCGGTGTCGACCCCGCAATGCACTACGAGATTGCTTTGTCGATACAGCCCCTCGCAATGACAGAAAATTTTTCTTCTTGAGCAACCTTTCCAGGAGACCCCATGCCCGCTATCACTGACAAAAAACTTGCCGCCGTTTGCGGACTCTTCTGCCCGGCCTGCACGATATATATCGGGACCAGGGAAGACCCGGACCGGCTGAAAGCGAGCGCGCGTCGCACGGGGGCGTACGGTCGAGGAATTGGAATGCCATGGATGCCGTACGGAAAAGAGATGCTATTTCTGCTTGAGCGTCTGCACCATGGCGAAATGCGCCGCTGAAAAGGGCGTGGACTTTTGCGGCCAGTGCACGGAGTACCCCTGCAACGATTTGAAGACCTTTCAGGCGGCAAAGCCGCACAGGATCGAGCTGTGGAAATCGCATGAACGGATCAAGGAAGCCGGATACGAGACCTGGTATGCTGAGATGACCGAGCACTTTTCCTGCCGAACATGCGGGACCATCAATTCCGCGTACGACCTGAAATGCCGGAAGTGCGGCGAAGAGCCGAGCTGCGAGTACGTGAAAATGCATAAAGAGGAGATCACGCGGCGATCGGGAAATATGAGATGACAAACGCCGGAGACGGAAAGCATCAAACGCATCAACGTCCCCGAGTCGGCCCCGCTTCCTAATGGAATTTCAGTGAAGCCCTTAAGAGGTAATGTGTGAATATCTTTAGCGTGATAAAAAAGAAATTGATGGAAATAGCGGAAGGAAAGCCACCGCTGACAATAGAAACGGATAATTATAGTTCACCATCGATATCACCAGCAGAAATGACAAAAGAGCTGGTGATATCAAAATGTAATTATTTTGTTGATGCACAATTATGGCCGACCAAGGTCAATCTAAATCCAGAACGCTGGTTGTCAAATTTCCTGCCGGATGAAATAGAACATGCAGTTCAATTATTGAATTCTTTTATGTTCTTTTCTGATGAGTTAACGAATAGAATGTTTGCTGCGTCTTTTCATTTGCTAAGTAATCGGATAAGAGGTCGAGGCGTTTCGTATCAGAGTGCAAAGATAACATGGAATTCATTTATAGATAATGTGATTGTTACTCCTGTTAGAGGCGAACAGCCAAACATATCAGATAGTGGGTTTTCTTTTGCGAGAAAGGCACGACAGCAACTTAATCTTAAAGAAGAACAACTAATGGACCAAGAAGCGTGCTTGCGGGCCTTGATTGATGGGCCGAGATCTGTAATGTTTGTTGACGACTTTGTCGGTAGTGGTGCGCAATTCCGCACTACATGGGAGCGAAAAATAAAATTAGATAGAAATACAAGTGTTTCTTTTCAAGACCTTGCCAAAGCACGAGGATCCTCCTTCTATTACTGCCCCTTAGTATGTACCGAAATGGGATATCGCTATTTACTGCGATATTGTCCAGAAGTCATAATCAGTCCAGTGCACATATTACCTAGTAGATATAGCGCACTCGACCCATCTTCATTCTTGTGGCCAGATCATCTGAGGCCATCAGCGATTAGTTTTTTACAGAAGGCGAGTCAAAGAGCTGGAATTCCTGACAATAATGGGAAGGTCGATGATTGGAGAGGTTTTAGAAAACTCGGTCTGTCTATTGCGTTTGCACATTCTATTCCTGATGCAACGCTACCTATTCTTTATTGGTCAAAAAATGGTTGGAAGCCTTTAATGCGGAGGACGTGATGGTGAACAATATAAGTGCTGATAAGCCGCAAGAACAGCTAAGTCAGCTGTTTGGTAGTTACAAAGCGGAATGGTTAAGGGATGAAATCTACTCATTATATACAGAGCCGACGTATCTACCTGAATTGAAGACTTCCAGACCGTGCTTGCTCGTCGGCGGACGGGGGACTGGTAAAACTACCGTCTTAAGGAGTTTATCCTATGAAGGACAATTTGCTTTAAACAACAATGATCCGCATCAAATTGATAGTTGGGCGTTCTATGGTATATATTATCGTGTTAATACCAATCGAGTTACAGCCTTCAGTGGTGATGAATTACCAGTTTCTAAATGGGCTGATCTATTTGCACACTATTTTAACCTGCTGCTATGCGATTTGACTCTGCGTTTCTTAAGCTGGTATCAAAGACACCGACCAAATGCACAGCAACTCGATGCGGAGGCATGCAAAAGGGTTGCGCGAAGCCTTAATATAGCGGGTGAGGTGGAATCAGTCCGTGTACTCGCAAATAAAATAGATGATTTGAAAATTGAATTTGAGGCGCATATCAATAATGTAGCAAATACTACTTTCCGTTCATTATCGATACAGGGAGCACCCATTGATATCTTGGCCGAAGCCCTCTCGCAGCTGCCGCAATTCAGGAATAAAGACTTCTTCTTCTTGTTAGATGAATATGAAAATTTTGAAGACTATCAGCAACAGGTTGTCAATACGCTAATAAAGCATGCTGGTCAATACTATTCATTCAAGATCGGAGTGCGCGAACTTGGATGGAGACGAAAAACAACGTTAAATGAAAATGAGCAATTAATTCATCCAGCAGACTATGTGAGAATAAATATTGCAGAAAAATTATCGGATGATAAGTTCAAAAAATTTGCTCTCGATGTCTGCAACGCGAGACTTTCAAAGGTTCACCTGCTTGGACAGAAAGCTAATTATGATATATCGCATATTCTTCCTGGACTAACTGAGGATGAGGAAGCGTTAGAATTGGGCGTCAAAGAAGTAACTAAATCTGTAAAAGAGAAGATCGCATTATTGCAAGAGAAAGAATTATGCAGAATAGCAGAAAATCTTTCACCGCTAGAATTATATTTCGTTGACTATTGGGCGGAAAGCAAAGGACTTTCAGTAAGAGACGTTCTTAATGAAATATCAAAGGATCAATCCGGCTGGAATACCCGATATAACAATTATAAACATGCGTTGTTATTCACAATCAGAAGAAGGAAAAGGGGGATTCAGAAATATTACGCCGGATGGGATGTATTTGTAAGCTTATCCGCAAATAACATTCGCTATTTACTGGAGCTTGTTGATCAATCATTGGTTGCGCATCTTAATGAGGGTGGTAAGTTGGGTGATTTAGTATCACCAAAAACACAAACAATTGCAGCACAAAACGCAGGAAGAAAAAATTTGTCGGAACTTGAAGGTTTGTCTGTTCATGGAGCGCGTCTCACTAAGCTTTTGCTAAGCCTTGGGAGAATATTCCAGGTTATGGCTTCTGATATGGGAGGTCATACGCCCGAATTAAATCAATTTCACTTAAGCGAAGATACTTCGTTAACCGAAGACATAGATAGGGATGTCAAGGAGCTATTAACATCCGCAGTGATGCATCTTGCTTTGATTCGTTTCCCGGGAAATAAGCTAACCGATGAAGCTGATATACGTGACTATGATTATATGATGCATCCAATCTTTACGCCATTTTTTGTTTTTAGTTATAGGAAAAAAAGGAAAATGGTGATAGCAGCGGGACAACTGTTGGGTTTAGTTAATAGCCCAAAAGTAACAATTCGGCAATTACTAGAGCAACACAATAGAAATCCAGAGGATTCCTTGCCAGATCAGCTAACTTTGTTTGAGGGATATTATCTTGAACACACGTGATAAGCCGTTATTGACGGACACCTACGAAACAATTGACGCTTTTATTCCTGATAACGACAGCATCTACATATTTGGGACTGCTGGTGAAGAGCGGTGCGCTCATTATAGCGCATGGGAATGTCGGTTGCATGGTGTGGATTTTGTGCGAATCGTGCGTCAGGAAGCGTCCAGTTTTGTCGCAAACTATAAAGAAATAGATTATCAAATATTACTGCGAAACACGAGTCAAATCGAGGCCTTATTAAAAGTTGTTGGTGAACGTGTCATTTACTTAGATATTACTGGATTGTCACATAATATATGGGCGCCATTATTAAGAAATGCACTAGCATTGCGCAAGCAAGTACTGGTGGTTTATGTTGAACCGGAAATATATAGCTTTAGTGCCGCTCCTAAAGAGGGCGAAATTTTTGATCTCAGTGAAAGAATATTAGGAATTTCTCCGCTACCTGGTTTCATTTCGTTCAGAGAACCACTAGAAGAAGAAAAAGTCTGTTTTGTCCCATTGCTGGGTTTTGAGGGGACTCGATTAGCCTATCTAATAGAACAAGTTCAACCACCGGGAAACAAAATATTGCCAATAATTGGCGTTCCGGGATTCAGGCCTGAATATCCGTTTTATGCGTATCACGGCAATCAACTTCCCTTACTGAGAACGCACGCATACAGAAACGTTCGATATGCAATAGCTAATTGTCCCTTTAGCCTGTTCTATGCGCTCGAAGATATTGTGAAAGATTATCCTGATGATATGCTAAAAATCGCACCGATTGGAACCAAGCCTCATGCTCTTGGAGCAGTATTATTTGCCATTGCGAATAATAGAAGTGTGGAGCTTATATATGATCACCCTATCCGTAAACCTTCAAGAACAAAAGGGTCATCAAAATTACTTGTTTATCATGCCTCAACATTTGTAAGCCCAAGCATATGAATTTGAGAGACCAGTATTATACTCCCAACGAAATTGCATTGAGAATGGTATCGGCTGTAAAGGGGAGCGATATCCATTGCGTTGCAGATTTTTCCGCCGGTGATGGCAGTCTTTTAAGGGCGGCCAGAATTCAATGGCCCAAAAGCAGCATAATTGCCATCGACGTTTGTACTAATAATGTAAAGAATCTTAAACGTAAAGAAAAAAAATGGCAGGTATTCAGACAAGATTTCTTGAATGAACCGTCAGAAAAGAAGCGGCGAGAAGTGGAAAGGTATAGGGGCGCGGTTTCCTTAGTGCTACTCAATCCCCCCTTTTCTTGCAGGGGAGGTGCCTACCAGAGTGTTACGTTTAATGAAACAGAGGTAAGATGTAGCACAGCATTTGCCTTCATTCTAAAAGCGCTCCAGTTCTTGTCATCCAACGGTCAGCTTGTGGCGATATTGCCAGAAAGTTGTTTGTATAGCGATAAAGACGCACAGGCCAGAATATTACTCCATGGACTCGGGAAAATTAGCATTATCGGTGCAAATGGCCATAAAGCATTTTCCGGCTGTACTGCTCATTCAGTAATTATATTATTTCAAAAAGGAAAGAAAAGCGGGTTGAATTGTGAACCGTGGCAAAATAAACACTTACATGAGCCACATCAGAAAAACAATGAACAAGTAAGAATACATCGCGGCAAAGTGCAGATGCACAAGTTCGAATCGAGCAAATCAAAGAAAGGGCTTCCTTTCATTCATAGTACTGAATTGCAGGAAGCAGGGATTGATATAAAGAGATACAGAATCAAGTTCAATGAGAATGGAATTCGTGGTCCCGCCGTTCTATTGCCGCGCGTTTGTAATCCGAGTCAACACAAACTGATAATTTATGAGAAGAGATCGCCGCTTGTGCTTTCTGATTGCATAATTGCACTTCATTGTCGAAATAATGCCGTTGCAAATAAATTGCACAAAGATATGATTGATAATTGGGAGCATGTTAGGAAAGAATATACTGGGACCGGGGCACGATACATAACAGTAAATCGTATAAGAAAGATATTGGTGTCGATGGGATACGAGGTTGTTGAAGGGTAATTATAATATGGGGGAGAAGGTATTAGTTTTTCGAAATGAATTGCTTGTCTCCTTGGGGTCTTTTCAAGGATATACGCTGAACATTACTAAATATCTTTCAGCGATTCTTCATCCCTCTAATAATGAATTTAAGGACCGGTCAGATGTCGAATATGATCCAGTGTATAAACAAATTATTTCTTATGTAGTGCTCAGGTACAAAGATAGCATATTTTCATATGTTCGTGGTAAAGGCATTGGCGAGAGCAGATTGGTGGGTAAGCGAGCTTTAGGATTAGGTGGCCATGTTGAACAAGGTGATAGTAAATTATCCTCGACAAATCATGAACTATACGTTGCTGCATCTCGACGCGAGGTCTGGGAAGAAATAAAAATTGAATCCTTGTTTTATGAACGGATAGTTGCTTTGCTAAATGATGATTTCAATGACGTCGGTCGCGTTCATTTTGGAATCTTGCATATATGGGATTTAGTGCAGCCCAGTATAGTCGTTCGGGAAAAGGACATTTTGGAAGCCCACTTTATCACACTAGCTGATATTGCAAAGATATATTGCCAGTTGGAGCCATGGTCTCAAATTGTTTTTGACATTTTAATAAAAGAGTCAAGAGTTCCTCCGTACATGGCGACTGGTAACGAGCGTTTAGATAGGCCTTAGATGAATACGACATCTGCAGCTAATAGGGAGAACCGGGACTGTCCGGGGTCAGACATGAATCTGTTGTTATTTGACCATAGGGTGCCTGTAGTAAAATTATAGGGTTGCGTCATGTATTTTGGTATATCTCATAGCTGATCATCCTTGAGCAAGGCTGTAGTTTAAGAACGAAAAAATTCCCGATGAAGCAGTCTCACTCGATTTCTTTTCAACTATGAAAACATTCGGCGTCAAACCGGAAGGCATCAATCCCATCAAAAAGCGCATGCTGATGTTCGGCGCAGCTGCACTGGTGATCGTTCTGGCAAGTGTCGGGACGGTCCTGCCCGGGGGCTTGGCTCCGCTGGGCTACGGCTTCGTTACCCTCTTTGTCGTCGTATTCGGCGGGTTCGGCTTCTATCGCGCTTTGCGCCGCATGGACGAGACCTGGCCGTCCTATATGCTGACCATGACCGACGACTCTATCCTCAAGCAGCAGTCCCATTATCCGGACATACGGATCGCGCGGGACGAGGTGAAGGCGATCTGGAGATCCACTGCCGGCGAGATCGTGGTGAAGACCAGGGATTGGAAAAAGTTCATCGTCATTCCCCCGAGCCTCATCGGCCTGTCCGAGGTCGAGGGCCTTCTCGGCCGGTGGAAGCCGATCAAACCCTATCCCCGCTCACGGACCTATCTTTCCTATTTCCTGGCGTTCCTGATCCCCCTGGTGCTGGTCGCCTTTTCCCGGGGGTTCCTGAGGGACCATACCCAGGCCTGGCAACGGTCTCTGTCGCGGTCCTTGTCCTGATGGCGGCGAACCTGTTCCTGCTCAGGACACTGCGGCGCATCCCGAACCTGGACGAGCGGTCGAAGCCGAAGCGCTGGCGGTTTGTCTTGATGATCGTCTACCTCCTGCTGTTCGTGATCAGCATCGCCGTGTTCTTCGGATCGGAAAAGTAGGACCTGTTGGCAAACTTCTTGGGGTCTATATTGTTTGACTCCCGTCTTTGCACCTGATTTTTTCCCGTCCCTCCCTGGGCTGCGGTTCTTGACACGCTTTACCAAATAGGGTATAAGTAAAGCATCCCAAGGAGGACCGACATGCAGACGACCGTTCGGCTCAGTTCCAAGAACCAGATCGTACTTCCCCGCGAGGCCCGCGAAGCAATGCATCTGAAGGGGAGGGACGAGCTCCTGGTAGTGGTGAAGGATGATGTCACGGTGATCATGCCGAAACCGAAGAACTATCGGGAAGCGCTCTCGGGTTCGGGCAAGGGCGTTTACCCGAAGACCTATCTCAAGAAGGAGCGCGGAGCGTGGTAGCGCAACACGCCCTTGCGGCATTCCTGAAAAAGCACCGCTCGATCTACCTTGATACGAGCGCGTTCATCTATTTTGTCGAGCGGCATCCCCGCTATTTCCCCGCCTGTGAAGAACTTTTCCGTGATATCGAGGCCGGCCGTACGAACGCATCGACCTCCACGCTCACGCTGCTTGAGATCCTGGTGCAACCCTACCGGCGGAAAAAAGATGAACTCGTCCTCAAATTCTATGCTTTGCTGACCACGTATCCCCATCTGAACTGGGTTCCCATGACCCTGAACGTTGCTGACCAGGCCGCGAAGCTTCGAGCGGAATACGGGCTCAAGACACCCGATGCCATCCAGGCGGCGTCGGCGAGCTCCTGCGGCGCCACCGGCTTTGTGTGCAATGACAGGGTCTTCGGCAAGGTCACGGCATTTGAAAGCCTTATCCTTGACGATCTCTTCTAAACTCTCTCCCCCGTGACTTCCCGGGGATCACACAGAAGGATGTGGTCAAGCGGCTTGCCGTGGTGATCAGGGAAAAGTAGGAAAGAAACCAGGCGCCGGGTACTGTCAAAAGTTCTATGAAAAAAACGAAAGATATTTTACCGCAGAGATCGCAGAGGTCGCAGAGGTCGCAGAGACATGCAGATCTTGAAATAAAAGCAGAGTAAGTAAAAGAAATCTGCTTGATTCGTTACATATTCAGGTTAAACGAACTTCAACGGACATTAGGCAAAGAATATAGATTCAAAGAAGAGGATTTTGAGAGGTCGCAGAGAGTGAGGGAGCTGAGAAAGAGTTTAATGTATTGTAATTCAAGAAGTTCTCTGCGTCCTCCGCGTCCTCTGCGGTGAAAGTTTTGACATTACGAAGCGCCGGAAAGGGAGGACACAATGGAACAGCAGAACAGAACGCGTGAAGAGGCCATCGGTACCGTGTCGGGCATGGAAGAGCGGAAGTTGCAGGAAGCGCGGGACAACCAGAACCTGTCCATGGGCGCCGTCGGCGGCATTGCCGCGGCTGCGGTCGGGGCGGTCATCTGGGCGATCATCACCATCGCGACCGGATACCAGATCGGCTGGATGGCCATCGGCGTCGGTTTCCTTGTCGGTTACGCGGTGAAGCTGCTCGGGAAGGGCGTGGACCCGGTCTTCGGTTACGCGGGCGCGGCCATCGCCCTGGCGGGCTGTATTATCGGGAACCTGCTGACCGTCGTGATCATGGTCTCCCGCCAGGAGAGCCTGGAGGTCCTGACCGTGCTGTCGCGGCTTACGCCGGGCCTCGCGTTGGACATATTGAAGGAAACCTTCCAGCCCATGGATGTGCTGTTCTATGGATTGGCCGTCTATGAAGCGTATAAGATCTCCTTTACGAAGCAGGTGTAGAAGTTGAACAGAACGTTCTTGTAGTGACCGTAATAAGTTATTGGCCCGGCAGATTCCAGCATTCCACAGGCTGTTGAAAAACTAATGGCGCCCCGCAAAGCGGGACGGCTACAAGATCGTAACGCATTGATCTTGTAATTGGTAGCCGCACCCTTCAGGGTGCGTTTTGACGTTACGAAATCCTATTCAACAACCTGTCCAGATCTGACTCTCATAAGCCCGGACCGGGACCCGGTGACGATGTACGTATGTCGGGGACAATCTCCTATGACCGCTGAAACTATTCAGTCCGAGAACAGCGAAGCGCAGAAGACCAACAGGAACCTCGCCATCGGTGTCGGCGTCCTCGGGTTCGGCGCGTTCGCGCTGTTCTACATCCTGTTCTTCGCCGTCATGATCACGCGGCCCGGGCTGTTGTTCCAGCTCATGCCGGTGCCGTCCATCACCGACGCGGCCTTGTCCGACGGGAACAAGACCTTTCTCCTTGTCCAGAAGTTGGATATGAGCAACGTGAACCCGCGGGAGAAGAAACCGCCGGAGACCAAACACTTCCTCACCGTCCTGGAGGGGACGGAGCCCGGCGTTTCGCAGGAGATACCGGCCTACGAGCAGGCGCTCGGCGCGAATGGCCGGCTGGTGTTCCTGAACAAGGGGAGCTACCGGACCTTTGACGGCGTTCGCTGGGCCGAGGAACGGTCCGACAGGATCGGCAGGGATCCCCGGGGTATCCTCACGCCGGACGGCTTATATGTCCTGAGCAGCTTCGAGACCGGACCCCGTCTCAGTCTCATCGGACCCGGCAAGACCGGCGATGTTCCCCTGCCCAGTGAGTATCTTACCGCGGAAAAGAAGGACCGGTGCCCTTGCTCCAGGCTGGCCTGGTACCAAGGGCGGCTTTGTCTGTTCTGGACGGCCGATGACTCGATCGCCTGGGCCGTCTTCAACGGATCTACCTGGTCGTCCGCGGCGGCGTCCCCGTATTCCGGCGGATACGAGGTCATCGCCGATGACCGGAGCCTCTATTTTTTCCACCGCGAGGGGGAGGGGCCTGACCGAAGTCTCAGTTATTACCTCTTTACGAGCGATGCATGGTCAGGTCCGGTGCGCTTGCAGGTCCCGGGAGTGTTCACGAGCTGGGACGTGTTCATCCAGCAGGGGAAGCTCAAGCTATATACCCAGCACATCACGAGCCAGGCACTGCACACCATAGAGCAGGAAAACCTTGTCGACCCGGTCCGGCTCAAGGCCCCGTTCGATCCCGCGAGCATGCTGGGGAATATGGCGCTCATCATGGCGGGCTCGCTCGTGCTCACCGTGCTGGCCGTCTTCGGGTTCTCGGCGCTGATCAACAAGTTCAAACAACGCATGTGGACCGAACACGGGGCAGAGTACGAGTTCGCGAGCCTGTTCAGGCGGTTCCTGGCGACGTCCATCGACAACCTGTTGCTGCTCGTGCCTTCGGCTATCGTGATCGCCCTGCTCTTCTCTGATTTCGAGGCCATCCCCGGCAATCCACTCCGTTTTATGTGCATGATGTTCTTCGCGATGGCGCTCTTCTTTGTCGGCGGGTATCTCTATCACTCGCTGCTGGAAGGCCTGTACGGCCAGACGCTGGGGAAGAAATTGTGCGGCATCCGGGTCTTGAAGGCGGACTTCACGCCCTGCGGGCTCTCCGCCGGCTTCCTGCGGAACCTGCTGCGGATCGTCGACGCCTTCTTCTACTATCTCGTGGCGGCGATCTCGCTTGCGGGAACCATGAAATGGCAGCGGCTCGGCGACCTGGTGGCTGAGACGGTGGTGGTGAGGGAGAAGAAAAGGGAGACTATCGTAAAATCGATATCGCTGACGGAAGAGTAGATAGCAAAAGACAAGATGTAAGACTAACGATCCTACGGGTTCTCGGTCAAAATATTGGAGAACATAACAGGAAAGCATATCTGACCACATGCGGTTCTCCGCCGCTGTGTAACGGCTTGAGGAGGAAGGATGAAAGCACTCGTTCCGATTGAAGTCATTGAACGGAAGATACTGCTGATACATGGAGAAAAGGTAATGCTAAGCCCGCACCTCGCTGAGCTCTACGGTGTGGAAACGAGAACCTTGAATCAGGCGGTTAAACGAAACAGCGAGCGGTTTCCGGAGGACTTCATGTTTCAGCTTACTGCTGACGAGGCTGAATGGCTGGTCTCACAAAATGTGATACCACACAGAAAGCATTTCGGCGGATCGCTGCCCTACGCTTTTACCGAGCAAGGAGTCGCAATGCTCTCAAGTGTCCTGAACAGCAAAAGGGCGGTTGAAGTGAATATCATGGTCGTTCGCACGTTCGTGAAGCTCCGGAAGATGATAGCCACCCATAAGGATCTGAGCCGCAAGCTCGCGGAATTGGAAAAGAAATATGACGGGCAATTCAAAGTAGTTTTTAATGCTCTGCGGCAGCTAATGGCGGAGCCGGAGCCGAAGGAGAAGAGGATCGGGTTTATCAAGGAGAGCAAGGCAGTGTATAGGACGAGCGGGAAACGGTGAACGTCAACTTGCCAAACGAGTGACGTGTCTGAAAGCGATGGATGAGGCAGAAGGCCAGGCTTGAATCTGGGGTTGTTTGTCCTGCAAATTCCAGCTTTCCAGGTCTGACCCTCTACCGGCCCGTTGCGCAGTGCTGTTAGTTCAGAGTTCGGAAATATCCCATCTTATCAGGAGGCATCCATGATCAACACATCTTCATCCGCAGAGACCTTCGGCCTTCCGCTCAACCAGTCCATCGCCTTCGCGAACCACAAGGGCGAGTTCAAGGAACGTCTCAAGAAGCAGCAGCTCAAGACGCTGGAGCCGTTCGCGCCGCTGCTCAAGCAGTTCCTGGAGCCCGGCGAGGAGGTCCTGCTCACGATGCGCGGCTGCTCGCCCATGTCCTTTATGGAGCAGTTCACCTCGGGCTGGATGATCTACTACATCAAGCGCTGTGTCCTGGTGGTGACGGACCGGCGCATCCTGCACTTTCCCGCCAGGAGCAACTACTCGCCCCGCCATTCGATCGCCCAGATACGGTTCGGCGACGTGGATACGATCACGGCATCGACGTTCCTCTCCCGGAAGTTCACGGTGAAGTACAAGAACGGGAAAAAGGAGGTCTTCCTGTACGTGAAGGACACGAAAAAGCTTAAGGCGGTCCTGAGCGAGGTCCGGATGACGGCTCAGCAGCCGACGACCTTCGGCATCCGGCACCATCTCTGCCCCAAGTGCACGGACCCGCTCACGATCGGCGAGTATCTCTGCCCCTCCTGCAAGCTGGAGTTCAAGAGCGAGAAGAAAGCCCGGAACCTCTCGATCCTGTATCCCGGCGGAGGGTACTTCTACACGGGCCATCCGTTCATGGGCATCGGCGACGCGATCGTCGAGACCCTTCTCATCGTTATGGTACTCGCGTCGTTCGTAAATCTGATATCGGGCGCGGAGGGTGATGCAGGCCTGCCAGTGGTGATCCTGTTCGGCATCATCCTGTTCATTGAGAAGCTCTATACCGTCTTTCACGCGAAGCACTATGTGAGGGAATACATCCCCGTTGACAAGGAGATCCAGCCGCTGAGAAGATAGACGCGGTGACGCGGTGACGCGGTGACAAGGGGACAAGGGGAAAGAGGAAACGAAAAAGAAGAACCGACAATGTGACAAGGGGATGGGGAGACAGATAGATCAGACAAGGCGACATGGAGACGGGGCTCACCTGATCTTCATGCAAAGGAGGGATTGCTATGAAGCTCAAGATCGACGTGAGGAGCATCGAGTGGTGGTTCTGGACGGTAACGCTGGTGTTCATCATTGCGGCCCTGTCCGGCTGGACGCCGGGATACGGCGCGGTGATCGTGGTAAGCCTGGCGCAAACGGTCTTCATCGGCGTGCGGACGGGCAGCGCTGCATCCTTTCCGTCCCAGGTGCGCATCGTCTACTTCGCCTACACCCTGCTCGGCCTCTGGGAGGCGGGCCGCGTCTATTGCTACGCGCTGCTTGCCGTCGGCACGGTGATGGTAGTGCTCTTCGACCGCTGCGGGATCGCGCTGGCGCTGAAGCAGATGCCGTGGAACAAGGGAGAGGAGAACCCGCAGTGCAAGCTGCCGGGGAAGTGAAAAAAGAACGACCCTTTGACAGGCGGTTGGAAAGGCCCTGCATTGTCAGTTAATTCGTCATCCCCGTGAAAACGGGGATCCAGTAGCGGCTTGAAAACCCTGGATTCCCGCATGCGCGGGAATGACGGAACTGGCAGGGAGGAAACAGCCTACCATATATTGTAAGATCCGAAACGCTGCCTCCCAAATCATGGGGGCGGCCTTTTTTTGCCTCATCACAAAAGGTTTTTTCTTGCTTTTTTCCCTGCCCTGCTATAATGTAAGTACTCACTTACATTCCTATGCGACCCACCGCAACCAAAGAGAAGATCCTCGACGCGACCATCGCGCTGGTGTCCGAAAAGGGCTACCTCGGCGCGACCACGCGCGAGATCGCCCGCAGGGCGGGCGTGACCGAGCTCACGCTGTTCCGGCACTTCGGCTCGAAGGAGAACCTCTTCGAACTGTGCGTGGAAAGCCGCTCCTTCCTTCCCGACCTCCGCGAACTCCTTCCCGACCTCGACGGACTGCCCTACGAGGAAGCGCTCGAGACCCTCGGCAGGCGCTTTTTGCTTTCGCTCAAGGAACGGAAGCAGATGGTGATGATCATGCAGTCCGAGATGGCGCGCTATCCGGGCAAGATGCGGCGCATGTACGGCCAGCTCATGGACGAGATCCTGAAAACGCTGGCGACCTATTTTACGGCGCTCCAGAAGAAGGGGGCGCTCCGGCACTTCCCGGCGGAGCTCGCGGCGCGGATGTTCCTCGGCATGCTGTTCTCCTACTTCCGGACCGAGGAGATCATGCGAGGCACGGACATCACGAAGGGCGGCCGCATGGACGCGGCGGTGAAGGGCGTCGTCGACATCTTCATCCATGGCACGGCAGCGGGTAAGAACGGCGCCCTGAAACGGAGACGAACATGAGGATCATACGATCGACGGGAGCCGTCGCGGCGGCCATCATCCTGTGCGCGGCGGCACCGGCGCGGGCCGTGGAGCCCGCGCCGGCGACGGGCCAGACGACCACCAATGCCGGACCGGCGGTGACAACGGCGCCGTCGCCGACGGGAGGCGCCGCGACCGCCCAGCGGCTGACCCTGGACCAGTGCATCGAGATCACGCTGAAGCGGAACCCGAGCCTTACCGCGGCCGAGTCCACCATGAACGCTGCGGGGACCCGTGTGGGCCAGGCACAATCCGCCTACTATCCCCAGGTCTCCCTGGCGGGGAACTACAGCAAGTTCTCTCCCTATACGGACCCGACCAACGCGTCCCAGGACCTGTACCAGGGAACAGCGACGCTTACGCAGAACATCTTTGATTTCGGCAAGACCCCGAGCCAGGTGCGGATCCAGCGGTTAGGTCATGACGCCTCGCGCGAGGACCGGCGGACCGTGTACAGCCAGGTGATCTTCAATGTGAAGCAGGCCTACTATACGCTCCTGCAGGCGGGAAAGAACCGGGACGTTGCGATCGAGACGGTGAAGCTGAACCAGGAGCAGCTGGATCAGGCCAGGGGATTCTTTGACGCCGGCGTCAAGTCCAAGTACGACGTGACGACGGCCGAGGTGAACCTGAGCAACGCAAGACTTGCACAGATCCGCGCAGAGAACACTGTCCGGATAGCCCAGGTAACGCTCAAGAACACCATGGGCTCGCCGGACCTCCCCGATTTTTCCATCGAAGACACCCTTGCCTTCCAAAAACATCCGGTCACGTTCGAGGATGTCATCCAGCGGGCCTACACGAACCGGCCGGACCTCAGGTCCGTTCAGGCGAAGAAAGAGGCGTCCAGGGAATCCATATCCCTTGCCCGGACCGGCTATTACCCGACGCTGACCGGCAATGCGAGCATCACGCGCGCCGACAGCGAATATCCTCCCGAGAAGAGCGGATGGAGCGCGGGCGTCACCCTCACCATCCCCCTGTTCAGCGGATTCCTGACGAATAATCAGGTCAGAGAGGCGAAGGAGAACCTGAACGTCCAGAAGGCCAACGAGGAAACGCTCCGCCAGGGCATCCTGCTCGATGTGCAGCAGGCATACCTTAACCTGCTGGCGTTCGAGGATGGGGTGGCCGTCGCCGAACTGACCATCCGGCAGGCACAGGAGAACTACGACATCGCAACGGGGCGGTACAATGCCGGCGTTGGCAGCCCCCTGGACGTGACGAACGCGTTGGTGGTCCTGTCCAATGCCAAGACGAACCATATCGCGGCGCTGGCGAACTACAAGATCGCCGAGGCGGCCCTTCAGAAGGCGATAGGGGAGTGATGCGAATGCGGAATGCTTCAGGAACGACACGGGGACACGGGGACACGGGGACACGGGGAAAGATCCGCCGCGCTGCCGTCGCGATGCTTCTCTGCATTATAACAGTCGCATCAATCGGCGGATGCTCAAAGGCCAAGCAGCCTCCGCCGCGCACTGTGCCGGTGGTCGCGGAGACCGCGGACCGGAAGAACGTACCGCTCCAGGTCAAGGCCATCGGGAACGTGGAAGCGTACAATACGGTGACGATCAAGTCCCAGGTGAACGGCGAGATCTCCGAGGTGTTCTTCCGCGAAGGACAGGACGTGCGGAAGGGCAGGATGCTCTTCCGCATCGATTCGCGCCCCTTCGAGTCGGCCCTCCGGCAGGCGGAGTCCGCGCTGGTCCGCGACCGGGCCCAGGCGAAGAACGCCGAGGAGGAGGCCAGGCGGTATGCGTCGTTGTCCGGCAAGGGCTTCGTGTCCCAGCAGGAATACGACCGGGTCAGGACCAATGCCGCAGCGCTCGACGCCGTGGTGCAGGCCGACGAGGCCGCCGTGGAGAACGCCCGGCTGCAGCTGGAATACACGGCGATCATGTCCCCCATCGACGGGCAGACCGGCGCCATCACCATCCAGAAGGGCAATATCGTGAAGGCCAACGACGTGCCGCTCGTGACCATCAACCAGATCACGCCTATCTACGTCACCTTCTCCGTTCCCGAGCAGGACCTTGCGAACATCAAGCGGTACCAGTCGTCTGGTGACCTGCATGTGGAAGTGAACATCCCGCAGAGCGGCAAGAAACCCGTCAAGGGCAGCCTTACGTTCATCGACAACAAGGTGAACACCACGACCGGGACGATCACGCTGAAGGCCACGTTTGCGAACCAGGACCGGGCGCTCTGGCCGGGGCAGTTCGTGGACGTTGTCCTGACCCTGACCACGGAGCGGGACCGGGTCGTCGTACCTACGCAGGCGGTGCAGACCGGCCAGCAGGGCCAGTATGTCTATGTGATCAAGGACGATATGACCGCGGAGCTTCGCGCCGTGACGCCGGGAAGGTTGTACGGCGACTGGACGGTCATCGATAAGGGCATCGCGGCGGGGGAGAAGGTCGTGACCGACGGCCAGCTCAGGATCACCCCCGGTGTCAAAGTGGAGATCAAGAATCCTGAGGAGAAAAAGTCCGAAGGTAAGAAGGTGGGAAGTTAAGAAGGTAGGAAGTTGAAAAGAAAGAGGCGGAGCAGGAGAAGTTGCTTACCTTCTTACCCTCCTACCCTCTTAACTTCAAGCTTTACCAGCACCGTGTCGCTGTGTTGAAAAAGGTTTGCTTATGAATATCTCCGAACCCTTCATACGCCGTCCCGTCATGACCACGCTGATCATGCTCTCCATCCTCTTCGCGGGCATCGCCGGCTACCGCCTGCTGCCGGTCTCCGACCTGCCGAACGTTGACTACCCGAACATCGCGGTAACGGCGAACGTGCCGGGCGCTTCACCAGAGACCATGGCCTCGGCCGTTGCCACGCCGCTGGAGAAACAGTTCTCGACGATCGCGGGCATCGATTCCATGACGTCGGTCAACGCCCAGGGGCTCACGCAGATCAACATCCAGTTCAACCTGAGCCGCGACATCGACGCCGCTGCACAGGACGTGAACTCGGCCATCGCCGGCGCGCTGAAGCAGCTTCCCCAGAACATGCCGAGCCCCCCGTCGTACCGGAAGGTGAACCCTGCGGACCAGCCGGTGCTCTACCTCGCGCTCAGTTCCCCGACGCTGCCGCTTTCGGACGTGGACAACTACGCTCAGACCCTGATCGCCCAGCGCGTCTCGATGATCAGCGGGGTCGCCCAGGTCCAGGTCTTCGGATCGCAGAAATACGCCGTGCGCGTCCGGTTGAACCCCCGCGCGCTTGCCGGCAAGGGGATCGGCATCGATGAGGTCGCGACCGCGGTCGCCCGCGCGAACTCGAACCTTCCGACCGGGACGCTCTACGGCGCGAACCAGGCATTCACCGTTCAGACATCGGGCCAGTTGAACGACGCGAAGGCGTACCGCCCCGTCATTGTCGCGTACCGGGGCGGCTCGCCGGTCCGGCTCCAGGAGCTCGGTGATGTCATCGACAGCGTGGAGAACGACAAGGTCGCGAGCTGGTACCGCGACACGCGCGCCGTCATCCTCGCGATCCAGCGCCAGCCCGGCACGAACACGGTCGAGGTGGTGGACGCCATCAAGAAGCTCATCCCCACGTTCCGTGAGCAGATGCCCGCATCGGTGAACCTGAACATCATGTTCGACCGCTCTGAGTCCATCCGCGATTCTGTGCACGATGTGCAGTTCACCCTGATCCTCACCGTCTGTCTGGTGGTGATGGTCATCTTCCTGTTCCTCCGGAACCTGTCGGCAACGGTCATCCCGAGCCTTGCCCTGCCCATGGCGATCGTGGGGACCTTTGCCGTGATGTACGTCATGAACTTCAGCATGGACAACATGTCGCTCATGGCCCTGACGCTATCGGTCGGATTCGTGGTGGACGACGCCATTGTCATGCTCGAGAACATCATCCGCCATGTCGAAACGGGCGAGACCGTCATGGAGGCCGCACTCAAGGGATCCCAGGAGATCGGGTTCACCATCCTGTCCATGACCATATCGCTTGTCGCCGTTTTTCTTCCAGTCTTCTTCATGGGCGGGCTCATGGGCAGACTCCTTCATGAATTTGCTGTCACCATCGGCGTGTCCATCCTCATATCCGGCTTCGTCTCCCTGACGCTCACGCCCATGCTGGCGAGCCGTTTCGTCCGGGCCCACACGGGCGATGAGCAGCACGGCAGGCTCTACCAGATGTCGGAGCGTTTCTTCACGGGGATGCTGGGATTCTATGAGCGGACGCTCACCTCCGCGCTCAAGCACCGCCTGTCCACGATGATCGTCTCCGGTCTGATTTTTGCGGCAACGGTGGTTCTTTTTTGGAATATGCCGCAAGGCTTTCTTCCCAGCGAGGACATCAGCGCGCTGTTCATCACCACTGAGGCTGCGCAGGGCGTCTCATTCGATTCCATGAAGCGGCACCAGCTGGCGATTGCCGACATCGTTCTTAAGAACCCCAATGTTGAAGGTTTCATGTCAAGCATAGGAGCCGGCGGCTCGAGCGTATCGGGGAACCAGGGACGCCTATTCCTCCGGCTGAAACCGCGCTCCGAACGCAAACTCCATGTCGACCAAATGATCCAGAACTTTCGGCCCCAGTTCGCCCAGGTTCCCGGCATCCAGACCTATCTCCAGAACCCGCCCCCGATCCGCCTTGGCGCGCTGAGCAAAAGCCTCTACCAATTTACCTTGCAAAGCCCTGACACGAACGAGCTCTACGAATTTGCGCCCAAGCTCGAGGCAAAGATGCGGGAGCTGCAGATGCTCCAGGACGTGACCAGCGATCTTCAGATCAAGAACCCCCAGGTGAACGTCGATATCGACCGGGACAAGGCGTCCGCGCTCGGCATCACTGCCGCCCAGGTGGAGAGCGGGCTCTCGATGGCGTACAGCGCCCAGCAGGTGTCGACCATTTACGCCCCGAACAACCAGTACCAGGTCATCATGCAGGTCCTGCCGGAGTTCCAACTGGACCCCGCCTCGCTCTCGCTGCTGTATATCCGCTCGGCGAACGGCCAGCTGGTGCCGCTCAGCAGCGTCTCCAAACTCAGTCAGAACCTGGGCCCGCTGTCCGTGAACCATCTGGGCCAGCTGCCCGCGGTCACGCTCTCGTTCAACACCCGGCCCGATGTGTCCCTCGGCACTGCCATTGACGCAGTGAACAAAATGGCCCGAAACATACTCCCCGCTTCGATCACAACGAGTTTCCAGGGCACTGCCCAGGTATTTCAGGCTTCCATGAAAGGGTTTGGATGGCTTCTGCTCGCCGCCATACTCGTGATCTACATCGTACTCGGCATCCTGTATGAGAGTTTCATCCATCCGTTCACGATCCTGTCGGCACTGCCATTCGCGGGCTTTGGAGCGCTTGTAACCCTGATGATCTTCGGATTGGACCTGAACGTCTACGCCTACGTGGGCATCATCCTTCTTGTCGGTCTCGTGAAAAAGAACGGCATCATGATGATCGACTTTGCCCTCGACGCCCAGCGCCGGGAGGCGGCGACCCCCCATGACGCGATCACCAAGGCTTGCATCGTCCGGTTCCGGCCCATCATGATGACCACGATGGCGGCGCTCCTGGGAACGCTGCCCATCGCCCTGGGCTTCGGCGCCGGCGCCGAGTCCCGCCGCCCGCTCGGCCTCGCGGTCGTGGGCGGCCTGCTCTTTTCCCAGACACTGACGCTCTACGTCACGCCCGTCGTGTATCTCTACATGGACGGGCTCCAGAGGCGGCTGGGCACACTGCATATATTCCAGGCGCGGAAAAAGGCGAGATCGCATGAATAATAAAAAACCATCAAGCATCAGCACGATCCTTGGAAGCAGCCGGTTCCGGATGATCGCGATCATCGCCGCTGCAGCGGCCGTCCTCGGCATCGCGCTTTTTGTTATTTTCCGGGGCGGGAACAACGGGGTGGCGTACCGGACCGATCCGGTCACGCGGGGCGATGTTCAGCAGAACGTCACGGCAACCGGCACCGTGAATCCGGTCACCACCGTGCAGGTCGGCACCCAGGTGTCGGGAGCGATCAAGTCCCTCTTCGCGGATTTCAATTCCCGGGTGAAGAAGGGCCAGATCATCGCCCAGATCGATCCCGCGTTCTATGAGACCCAGCTGGCCCAGGCAAAGGCCAATGCGGACCGTGCCCAGGCGGCACTGCGCGACGCAGAGCGCCTCATGAATCAGAACAAGAACCTCTTTGCGCGGAACCTGGTCGCGAAGAACGATTACGATGCCGCGGAGACCAACTACGACAGCGCCAAGGCGCAGCTTGCCCAGGCAAAGGCGGCGCTCCAGGCGGCCGAGACGAACTTGAGCTACACGAAGATCTATTCTCCCGTGGACGGCATCGTGATCTCCCGGAACGTTGACGTGGGACAGACCGTGGCCGCGAGCTTCCAGACGCCCACGCTCTTTACGATCGCCCAGGACCTCACGAAGATGCAGATCGACACGAACGTGGCGGAATCCGACATCGGCGCGGTGAAGGTCGGGCAGGACGTGGAGTTCACGGTGGACGCCTATCCCGACACGACGTTCAAGGGCAAGGTATGGCAGAAGCGGCAGGCGCCCATCACGGTGCAGAATGTCGTGACCTATGACACCGTGATCCAGGTGAACAACAGCGACCTCCGGCTGATGCCCGGCATGACCGCCAATGTATCGATCATCATTACGACGAGGCGCGACGTCCTCCGGATCACGAACGCCGCGCTGCGGTTCCGCATGTCCGACCGGCCTGCGGGTGCGGGCGCATCGGGTCCGGGGAGCGGGGCGGCGGCCAGGGCCGGCGGCGGGGGCGGCGAGAAAAAGGGGCCCTCGGTCTGGGTGCTGGAGCAGGGGACGCCAAAGCGCGTCAGCATTTCGCCCGGCATCAGCGACGGCAATTATACGGAGATCGCGTCAGGCGAGCTGAAGGAAGGCCAGCAGATCATCGTCGAATCACTGAAGAAGGGTGCCCCGAAGGCCGCACAGAGCGGACCCAGGATGTTCTAATGGTGGACCCTATATATTGGTAGGGGCGGCCCCATGTGGCCGCCCGGGAAAAGGGTAACCACGTAGGGTTACCCCTACAATTTCTATATTCTATGGCCCTCATCGAAGCACATACGATCAGCAAGATATACCGGCTCGGCGACATCGATCTAAAGGCCCTCGACGGCATCTCGACGGCCATCGAGCAGGGCGAGTTCGTCGCCATCATGGGCCAGTCCGGTTCGGGCAAGTCGACGTTCATGAACATCCTGGGCTGCCTCGACACGCCGACCCAGGGACAGTACCTGCTCGACGGCGTTGACACGGGCGGGCTCTCCCGGGACGAGCTCGCCGAGATCCGGAACAAGAAGCTCGGCTTCGTGTTCCAGGGGTTTAACCTCCTTTCCCGCACCTCGGCGCTCGAGAATGTCGAGCTGCCAATGCTCTACAACGGCAACACCGCCCCGGAACGGCATGAGCGCGCGATGTCCGCCCTTACAAGCGTGGGATTGGAGGGCAGGGAAGGCCATCACCCGAACCAGCTTTCCGGCGGCCAGCAGCAGCGTGTTGCCATCGCCCGGGCGCTGGTGAACGACGCGCCGATCATCCTCGCAGACGAACCTACGGGCAATCTCGACACCAGAACGAGCGCCGAGATCATGGAGCTCTTCGTGAGGCTGAACCGGGAGTCCGGCATCACCGTCATCCTGGTGACCCATGAGCACGACATTGCGGCATACAGCAAGCGGATCATCCGGTTCTCGGACGGGCACATTGTGAGCGATGAAGCGGTAGCGCGGTAGGGGCGGCCCTGCGTGGCCGCCCGCATCAGGGCAACCACATAGGGTTGCCCCTACGATATTATTAATTTATGATCAACATCCCTTCCACCTTCAAGATCTCGATCCGGGCGCTCCGGGTGAACAAGATGCGCTCAGGCCTCACTATGCTGGGCATCATCATCGGCGTCGGCGCGGTGATCGCCATGGTCGCCGTGGGAGCCGGCGCGAGCCAAAAGATCGCCGAGCAGATATCGAGCATGGGGAGCAACCTGCTGATCATCCTGCCCGGCGCCACAACCTCCGGGGGCGTGCGCATGGGCGCGGGCACGCAGCCCACGCTTACCATGGCCGATGCCGAGGCAATTCTACGCGAATGCCCGGCCGTGGAAGCCGTGGCGCCGACCCACAGCGGCACCGCGCAGATCGTGTTCAGCCACATGAACTGGTCCACCGGCGTTCTCGGCACGACGCCGTCCATGCTGGACATCCGGGAATGGCCGCTGACCGCGGGGCGGCCTTTCACCAGCCAGGACGTGAAGAGCGCGACCAAGGTCGCCCTCCTGGGCCAGACCGTGGTGGACAACCTGTTCGGGGACCAGGATCCCGTGGGCCAGACGATCAGGATCAAGAACCTGCCGTTCACCGTGGTCGGCGTCCTGGCCCGGAAGGGGCAGGATGCCCAGGGGCGCGATCAGGATGATACGATCATGATCCCGGTCACGACGGCCCAGAAGAAGCTCTTCGGCGCCCAGTTCCCCGGCATGGTGCGGATCATCTCGGTCAAGGCGAAAAGCGCCGAGGACCTTGCCGCCGCGGAGCAGCAGATCACCGCCCTCTTGAAGCAGCGCCACCGGATCGGGCCGAAACAGGACAACGATTTCACGGTCCGGAACCTCACCCAGCTCATGCAGGCGCGTGAAGAGTCCACGAAGGTCATGACCCTTCTGCTCGGCGCTATCGCGTCGGTCTCGCTCCTTGTCGGCGGCATCGGCATCATGAACATCATGCTGGTGTCCGTCACCGAACGGACGCGCGAGATCGGCATCCGCATGGCCATCGGCGCCAAGACCTGGGACATCCGGCTCCAGTTCATCATCGAGGCGCTCACGCTGTCCCTGATCGGCGGTATCGTCGGCATCATCGTCGGGGTGTCGACCGCGATGGCCCTGTCGTCCCTGTCCGGCTGGCCCACAGTCGTCTCGCCCCTGTCCATCGTGCTGGCCTTCGGTTTTTCCGGGTTCATCGGCATCTTCTTCGGATTCTACCCCGCCTACAAGGCTTCGCTGCTCAACCCCATTGACGCGCTCCGGTATGAGTAACAGGGTGCCGGGAGCGCCGTGTCGCAGACTGTTGCAGCACCCGTCCTGCAGGGCTTTATTTTTCCGCATTGACCCGTTCAACAATATGTTATAATGACACTTCAGTGATTTGTTTCCTTATGGAGGCGTAAGATGTCCAAGTACACATTCAATAGTGTCATTCTATTCCTGGCGTTCTTCCTGTTTCCGGCGGTCTCATCGGCCGTTCCCGATGGAGTAACCCTTACGTGGCCGGGCGGCGGCGCAGGCAAGGTGACCTTTGACGGTACGAAGCATGCCAAGATCCATTGCGATGCATGCCATATCGCAGGGCTGTTCAAGACGAAAAAGGGCGCCGATATCATGACCATGGACGCGATGAAACAGGGAAAATTTTGCGGCGTATGCCACAACGGGAAAAAGGCCTTCAGTACCACGGAACCAAAGGATTGCCATAAATGCCATAAGGCAGAAAAGAAAGAGACCAGCGATGACAAGAAGGATGACAAGCGCAAGGACACGAAGAAGAAAAAGCACAATTAGGAGCATGAGGTTCGGGACGCAAAACGGCACCCCGGGGTCCTCGTGAGTGAAGGAACAGCGAAGGATGTCATCATTATCGGCGCAGGGGCATCAGGCCTGCTCTGCGCCATTGAATGCGGAAAGCGAGGCCGCTCGGTGCTCGTCCTGGACCATGCACGCAGGACCGGCTCGAAGATCCGCATATCCGGCGGCGGCCGGTGCAATTTCACGAACCTGCACGTGACCGCCGGACACTATGTCTCCCGCAACAGCCACTTCTGCAGATCCGCCCTCGCGCGCTTCACCCCCCGTGACGTGCTCGACCTTATCGAGCAGCACCATATCGCCTATCAGGAAAAGGAAGCGGGCCAGCTTTTCTGCGTAAAAAGCGCAGCTGAGATCATCGCCCTGCTGGAAGCAGAGTGCGCCCAATATGGCGTGGAGATACGCCTGAAATGCAGCGTGACGGAGATCGCCCGCGGTCAGAACTTCATGGTCGCAACCGACCAGGGGGCGTTCCGGGCGGAGTCGCTCGTCATCGCCACCGGCGGACTTTCCTATCCCGACCTCGGGGCGAGCGGTCTTGGGCACGCCGTCGGCAAGCAGTTCGGCCTCAAGGTCGTCCCGCCCAGGCCGGGTCTCGTGCCCTTTCTGTTCGCGGCACGCGACCAAAAGGTCTTTCAAGGGCTCGCAGGGATCTCCCTCGATACGGCGGTTTCCTGCGGCACGAAGCGGTACCGTGGGAACATCCTGTTCACCCACCGCGGCCTGAGCGGTCCGGCGGCGCTCCAGGCATCGCTCTCCTGGACGCCCGGCGAACTGCTCACGATAGACCTTCTTCCCGATACGGACATTCTCCGTGAGTTCATGGCCAGACGCCGGAGCAGGATCGAGTTGCGCACTATGCTCGCGTCCTGGCTTCCGAAACGGTTTGCCGAGGCGTGGTGCGACCAGATGACGATCTCGAAGCCGTTCGACCAGACCTCGGACCGGGCGTTAAAGGCGCTCGCTGACGGGCTCCATGCCTGGAACGTGCTCCCCAAGGGCACCGAAGGATATGCGACCGCGGAGGTGACCGCGGGCGGCGTGGACACGGACGAACTGTCGTCGAAAACGATGGAGGCGAAGAAGGTCCCCGGCCTCTATTTTATCGGCGAGGTCGTCGACGTGACCGGGGAGCTTGGCGGATACAACCTGCACTGGGCCTGGGCATCGGGCTTTGCCGCGGGGCAGGTGGCCTGAATATCATTCAGCATGCGAAATTAAAAGTTCAAGATACATCCGCAGCGATCTCCGCCTCTTGACATTGCTTTTCCCATCTGATTAACTTAAACGTATCTCCCCACAAGCTGGACAATATCTGCCACGAAGACACGAAGAAATGCAGGATGGGGGCGTTTTGTTCATTACGCAAGAATTCAAGACCCCCCCCTTCGTGTCTTCGTGCCTTAGTGGCGCGAGTATGTAATCTCATTAAAAGGAGGCATCTATGATCTCGCTTGATATCAACGGGAAGGCTTACCAGGTGGATGCGGGTCCGGACGTTCCGCTCCTCTGGGTCATCCGCGAGCACCTGAAGCTTACGGGCACCAAGTTCGGCTGTGGTATCGGCGCCTGCGGCTCCTGCACCGTCCATATCGACGGCAAGGCGGCGCGCTCCTGCCAGACCCGCGTGGGGTCCGTAGCGGGAAAGAGGATAACGACCATCGAGGGCCTCGCCGAGAGCCATCCGGTGGTCAGGGCATGGATCAAGGAGCAGGTCCCCCAGTGCGGCTACTGCCAGTCGGGCCAGATCATGCAGGCCGCGGCGCTCCTGGCCGAGGAACCGAACCCCTCGGACGACAGGATCGTGCGCGCCATGGACGGCAACCTCTGCCGGTGCGGGACCTATCCGCGCATCAAGCTGGCCGTCAGGTCGGCGGCAAAGGAGGGCAAACGGCCATGAAGAGGACCAAAAAAGAATATACCCGCCGCGAGTTCCTGAAGACCTCCCTCGCCGCCGGGGCGGGCCTGACCATCGCCGCCGTCATGACGCCGGCGGGCCTTCGCCTGCTCTCCGCCGCCGAGCTGGAACAGGACCTGTCGTTCAAGCCGAACGTCTATCTCCGCATTGCACCCGATGATTCCATCACCGTGGTGGTGAGCAAGTCAGAGATGGGACAGGGCGTGACCACGTCCCTGCCCATGATCATCGCCGACGAGCTCGAAGCGGACTGGAAGCAGGTGCGGTTCGTGTCCGCGCCGGCCGCCGACGCGTACAAGGACCCGGTCTGGGGCATGCAGTCAACAGGCGGCAGCACGAGCGTGCGCCACATGCACGAAACCCTCCGGAAGGCCGGGGCCGCCGGCCGGGAGATGCTCATCGCTGCCGGTTCCGAGGCTCTGAAGGCGCCGCTCCGTGAGTGCGCTGCCGTGAACGGCGTGGTCCGGCACATGCGGACGGGCAAGGGCCTCTCGTACGGGAAGCTGGTGTTCGAGGCATCGCGCCTTCCGGTGCCGCAGAATCCGACCCTCAAGAAGGAAGGCCAATTCAAGTATATCGGCAAGGCCATGCCGCGCCTCGATGTGCCGGAGAAGTCCACTGGCAAGGCGATGTTCGGCATCGATACCTTCGCACCGGGCATGCTGTACGCCGTGATGGCACGACCGCCCCAGTACGGTGCCGAGCCCGCAGCCGTCAACAAGGAAGCGGCGAAGCAGGTCAAGGGCGTCCAGGCGGTGATCGAAGGTCCGCGCGGCATCGCCGTTGTCGCGGACACGCTGGACGCGGCGTGGAAGGGGAGGGCAGTCCTGAACATCACCTGGCAGAACGCCAAGGCGCCGGCGCTTGATACCTCGACCCTGGAGAAGGACATCGCAGCCAGGATCGGCGAACCGGGCCTGGTCGCAAAGAGCCTGGGTGACGCGAAGGCAGCGCTCGCGGCCGCGACAAAGAAGGTGGAAGCGGAGTACCGGACGCCCTACCTGGCCCACGCGACCATGGAGCCCATGAACTGCGCCGCGTCGGTCACGGCCGAGCGGTGCGATATCTGGGCGCCGACGCAGAACCAGGGAGGTGTCAAGGGCATGGCCGTGAAGGCCACGGGGCTCAAGCCCGAGCAGGTCTTCGTCCATACGACCTACCTGGGCGGCGGTTTCGGCAGGCGCTTCGAGACGGACTTCGCCGAAGAAGCGGTGAACATCGCGAAGACCGCCGGAATGCCCGTGAAGGTCGTCTGGACCCGGGAAGAGGATTTTCAGAATGACTTCTATCGTCCGGCGAACTATACGAAGATCGAAGCCGCCCTTGATGACAAGGGGAAGGTGACTGCCTGGTCCCACAAGATCGCCTGTCCCTCCATCTTCGCCCGGGTCTTCCCGGGCATGATGAAGAACGGCATCGACAATGCCGCGGTCGAGGGCGTCACGGACCTGGAATACGATGTGCCGAACCTCCTGGCCGAGTATGTCCGCGTCGATCTGCCCGTGCCGGTCGGATTCTGGCGTTCCGTCGGCGCGTCGCACAACGGGTTCATCATCGAGTCCTTTGTGGACGAGCTGGCCGCAGCCGCGGGCAAGGACCCGCTGGAATTCAGGCTGGGACTGCTGCAGAAACATCCGCGGGCGAAGCGCGTGCTCGAGACAGCGGCACAGAAGGCCGGCTGGGGCAGGAAACCGGCGAAAGGCCAGGCCGTCGGCATCGCCTACCATCTCTCCTTCGGGACCTACGTCGCCCAGGTGGCGGAGGTCTCGGTGGACAGGGCGACCGGAACGATAAAGGTCCATAAGATCACGTGCGCCGTGGACTGCGGATCGGTCATCAATCCTGACACCGTGGCCGCCCAGATGGAGAGCGGCATCATCATGGGCCTCTCTGCCGCGCTCAAGGAAAAGGTCGAGTTCGCCGGCGGCGGTGTCAAGACGACGAACTTCGGCGATTACGACCTCCTGCGCATGAGCGAGACGCCGGAGATCGATGTGCATATCGTGACCGGCAAGGACCCGCTCGGCGGCATCGGCGAGCCCGGCGTGCCGCCCGCTGCCCCGGCAGTTGCGAACGCGGTCTTCGCGGCGACGGGGGTCAGGCTCAGGAGCCTGCCGATGACGCCGGCCGCCGTATTGGCTGCAATGAAAGGATAATACAGTCGATAGTCATGAGGCAGTCGACAGTCGGCAGTCGGGAAAAAAGTCGAGAGTCAAAAAACAAGTCGGCAGTCGGGAAGATAGTCGGCAGTTAATAAAACAGACGACAGTCGGCGGTCAAATAATAATTGGAAAGAGGTCGAATGGCGAAAATACAACGGTTCGAAGATATTCAAGCCTGGCAGAAAGCGAGGGTTCTGACCAGGACGATCTATGAGGTAACAAACGGTAAAACAAAATTCGGCAGTGATTATGGTTTGAAAGATCAGATACGAAGAGCTTCCGTATCCGTCATGAGCAACATCGCGGAAGGATTTGCAAGGAGGACGGACAAAGATTTCGGAAGATTTCTCTACATGGCTCTTGGCTCCACTGCCGAGGTCCAAAGCCAGTTGTATGTGGCGCTTGATCAAGGATATATTGTGGACATTGAATTCAAGGACTTGTATGAGGCTGCATCGGAGACGGCTCGCTTAATAACCGGTTTTATACAGTATTTGACTGCCGAGACCTGAGCTATTGCCGTAGTCAATAGTGATTTCGCATTCGACTGCCGACAGACGACTGCCGACTGCTTTTAGACTGAGGTTTCCATGGACATCTATGAAGAGATCGTGAGGCTTAACAAGCTTGGCCGCGCATCCGCCCTCGCCACCATCGTGGAGTGCAAGGGCTCGTCGCCGCAGAAGCAGGGCGCCAAGATGCTGGTGCGGGACGACGGCTCCGCGATGGGCACGCTCGGCGGCGGGTGCCTCGAAGCGGACGTGGTCCAGTATAGCCTCATGGCCCTGCGGGACGGGCAGCCCCGTACGGTCCCCTTCGATCTTACCGAAAAAGAGGGCGGGTTGGTATGCGGCGGGACGCTCCTGGTATACATCGAACCGGTGCTCGTTGACCCGCGGCTCGTGATCCTTGGGGCCGGCCATGTGGGCAAGGCGGTCGCCCGGCTTGCGCGGTTCTCGGGATTTCGCGTGACCGTGGCGGACGACCGGCCGGAGCACGCGAACCGGGACGGCATCCCCGACGCCCATGAGATCGTGGTGCACGAGTTCGGGACGGTGTTCGACCGGGTGCTTGTTGACAGGGGCACCTTCCTCCTGATCGCCACGCGGGGGCACAACCACGATCTCGACGCGGTGAAGGCGGCGCTCAAAACCGATGCAGCCTACATCGGCCTGCTCGGCAGCAGACGGAAAAAGGGCCTCCTGATGAACGCCCTTCGCGATACCGGCCTCTCTCAGGAGGACATCGCACGCGTCATCATCCCCGTCGGGCTTCCCATCGGCTCGGTCACTCCCGAAGAGATCGCCGTGAGCATCATGGCCCAGATCATCCAGCACAGGAGAGAGCATGCCCCTACAGGTATCGGCGGTCGTTCTTGCGGCGGGGTCGTCGCGCAGGATGGGCCGCTCCAAGCAGCTCCTTCCCCTCGGTCCTAAACCGGTCATCCGCCATTGCCTGGACAGCGTCATCGCCGCGGGAATAACCGACATTGTCGTCGTGCTCGGCGCAGGCAGCGAAGAGATCAAGGCGGCCATCAGCGGGCTGCCGGTCAGGACCATGATCAATGGCGATCCAGCAAGCGACATGGCCGGGTCCGTTCGGCTGGGGCTCCGGCAGGTCGCCCCCGACTCGAGCGGCGTCCTGGTCTGCCTGTCCGACCACCCCCTGGTATCACCTGCCACGATCTCGGCCATCGTTCATGCCCACCATGCATTCACCGCCCACGTCATCATCCCGGCGTATCACGGCAGACGCGGACATCCCACCCTGTTCCCGCGCGAGGTCATCGGCGACATTGTTCGCAGCGCAACGCTCCGCGACGTGATCACGGCCCACGCAGACACGGTCCGCACGCTCGAGGTGGATGACGAAGGTGTCGTTCAAGATCTGGACACGCCGGAAGACTATGAACGGGCCAGGGGACGCTTCTCATGATGCAGAAAGCGGGAAATGTGAGTATACTGGTCCCATGAACAGGGTCGGCTATATCTACGACGAGGTCTTCCTCCTTCACGCACCCCCGTCCTGGCATCCCGATACCCCGGACCGCCTTCTGTCGATCAATTCCTCCCTCAAAGCAGTCGACCTCTGGGGTAAGCTTGTCCATCTCAAGCCGCGCAAGGCGACACCCGAGGACCTCGCGCTCGTCCACACGCCCGAGGCCATAGAGCGGATCAGGAGCCTTGGCGCCGGCGAGGTGGACCCGGACACGTTCACCTCCGTGGAAAGCTTCGCTGCCGCGTCCTTTGCCGCGGGCGCGGTGATGGAAGCCGTGGAACAGTGCCGGAACAACGGCATGCGGCGCGTGTTCTGCGCTGTCCGGCCTCCGGGGCACCACGCCGAAGCCGGCAGGTCCATGGGCTTCTGCCTCTTCAACAATATCGCTGTCGGCGCGCGCCACGCTCAGCGGAGCGGCTACAACAAGGTATTTATCATCGATTTCGACGCCCATCACGGGAACGGAACCCAGCACATCTTTGAAGAGGACGACACGGTCTTCTACTTCAGCACCCACCAGTATCCCTACTACCCTGATACGGGCAAGGATATGGACCGGGGGAGAGGGAAGGGCGAGGGGTATACGTACAACGTGCCGATCCTCGCCGGCTCCGGCAACAAGGACTACCTCTCCGTGTATCAGGATATCCTGCCCGGCGTGGTGGAGCGCTTCGGGCCGGACATCATCCTTGTATCGGCCGGCTACGACATCCATGCACAGGACCCCCACGCGAACATCCGCGTCACCCACGAAGGGATCCACGGGATCGTCCGGAGCATCCTCACGAGCGCCGAGGTCCCCATGGTATTCGCTCTCGAAGGCGGGTACGACCTTCCATCGCTGCGTGAATCAGTGAAGATCACGATCGAAGAGATGCTGAAGCACTAGGTCCGGAACGGGGCCGAATTTCCGGGCTCTCCGAGCACAAAGGAGTTGAACAATGCAGAAGTTCAAGCAAATGGTCCTGGCTGTCCTGTGCTTTGTCCTGTCATCGCCGAGCATCGCCGGTGCAGAGGACCTGAACGTCCTTCTTATGGGATCGACCTTCCGCATCGCAGGGCCGGCCAAAGGGGAAGGTAAAATATCGGTCGGGACGGTGTTCTTCGTGGGCCGCCCGCTCAAGAGCAACCCGAACCGGGCATCCTACGTCATGGTGACGGCAGGCCACGTGCTGCAGAACATCAACGGGGACGAGGCGGTCCTGTGGCTGCGTCGGAAGAAGGCGGACGGAACATTCGAAGGCTTGGAGCACCGGCTGCGGATACGCAGCAAAGGCGCACCGCTCTGGACCCAGCCCCCGGGAGCGGATGTCGCCGTCATGTACGCGCCGCTGCCGAACGAGGCCCACGTGGTGCTGCTTTCGAAGGAGCTGCTGGCGACCGACCAGATGATGACGCAGTACGAGGTCCATCCCGGCGACGAACTGCTCTCGCTTGGCTTTCCCTTCGGCCTGGCCGCGAACGCCGCCGGGTTCCCGATCCTCCGGAGTGGCAAGATCGCCTCCTATCCCCTCGTTCCGGCCAAACAACACCACACCTTCCTCTATGATTTTCAGGTGTACGAGGGGAACAGCGGCGGACCCGTGTACTATACGGGTTCGCGCGCGTTCGGCGGCAGGGCTGCCGTGCCGGTCAATTTCATCGCCGGCCTCGTGAGCCAGCACGCGGCGATCGACGGCCAGCGTCTTCAGCTGGCGGCGGTGGTGCCGGCGCAGTTCATCCGCGAGGCCATCGACAGCCTGCCGGAGCCCTAAAGATTCGTGAAGATGAATCTCGAAGAGATGATGGAGAGCTGCAGAGTACTTCCTGTACTCGTTGAAGTTGCATTTGCTTGAACCATATCATGTTGCATTCTTTATTAAGTTGACATCTGCCTGATATAGGAGCACAGTTAGTTATATTATGTCAATAATTATAAGGAGGACGACATGCAAACGCTATCGCAAGTCTTGTTTTGGGTCGGATTGCTTTCGATCCCGCTGTCATGGCTGATGTGGTTTTTCGGACCGCAAATCGAGATGAAACGGCACGTACTCGGTAAAATCACCGATCCCGCGCTGAAGGCGGCGCTACAGGAAGCTCACGCAGAACGCTGGGGAATCTTCGTCGGACTCTGGCCGGTAACACTTCTCTTGCTTAGCTTTATTCTCGGGAAGAGGGTCTGACATCAGCGCTGGCCCGGCAGCGACGAGTGAGTTTTGTCTTGGGGTTGCCGGTGCTCCCGGCAATCAAATGGATTTGCGTCCTAATCCGTAGCTGGTGCGGACGGGCCGGCAGCTTCGTGCCATCTTTCATCACCGTGCGGGCCCGCCGCACAGCATGATGTTCATGTGCAAGTTACAACTAATACAAACGCATAAAGTTTTGTTACGTTGTCTTTGCGAGAGACCGAAGGGAGCGCGGCAATCTCGTTGTAAAATAAAAGATTGCTTCGTCGCTACGCTCCTCGCAAGGACACAATAGTAAGTGCGTTTGTATTAGTACTTGATGATAGTTCCATTTCATTGAAATTGCGCCGTACGTAGTAGGTGAACTTCGTACTCATGCCTTTCTCTGTTTCCTCCTTCCCTCAGTCAATTCCTACCCCGTTGGTCTCTCTTTTAGGTGTTGACACATCCCTGCAATACAGTGTACAAAAGGGCTTACCATTTTGGTCCCGCTGATGCGGGATGTCGTTCATCATCGAAAACCTCCGGTTCCTTCCGGAGGGGCTCCATCGGAGGTATTGAATAGCCTATGTCTGCTGAACCGAACAAGATCATCTATTCCATGGTCGGCGTGGGGAAGTTCCACGACAAGAAGCCGGTCCTGAAGGACATCTACCTGTCCTATTTCTACGGCGCGAAGATCGGGGTCCTGGGCCTGAACGGCTCGGGCAAGAGCTCGCTGCTCCGGATCATGGCGGGCGCGGACAAGGAGTTCGTGGGCGAGGCTGTGCTCTCCGGGGGCTACACCGTCGGGTTCCTTGAGCAGGAGCCGAAGCTCGATCCCGAAAAGACCGTGCGCCAGTGCGTGGAAGAGGGCGTGCAGCAGACCGTCGACCTTCTGCATGAGTACAACAAGATCAACGAAAGCTTCGCCAATCCCATGTCCGACGACGAGATGCAGAAGTTGATCGAGCGGCAGGGCACGGTGCAGGAGAAGCTGGACCACCTGAACGCCTGGGAGCTGGACAGCATGCTCGAGATGGCCATGGACGCGCTCCGCTGTCCGGACGGGGAGACAAAGGTGAAGGTCCTGTCGGGCGGCGAGAAACGGCGCGTTGCGCTCTGCCGCTTGCTGCTCCAGAAGCCGGACATCTTGCTCCTCGACGAACCCACGAACCATCTCGACGCCGAGTCAGTTGCCTGGCTGGAGCATCATCTCCAGCGGTACGAGGGAACGGTGATCGCCGTGACCCACGACCGCTACTTCCTGGACAACGTCGCCGGCTGGATCCTGGAACTCGACCGCGGACAGGGCATCCCGTGGAAGGGGAACTACTCGTCGTGGCTCGAACAGAAGGGCAACCGGCTGAAGCTCGAGGAGAAGACCGAAAGCGAACGCCAGAAGACGCTGGCCCGCGAGCTCGAATGGATCAGGATGTCGCCCAAGGGCAGGCATGCCAAGTCCAAGGCGCGCATCAGCTCCTACGAAGAGCTGCTCCGCCAGCAGACCGAGGCTCGCGGCAAGGAACTGGAGATATACATTCCGCCGGGACCCAGGCTCGGCAAGGTCGTCATCGAGGCGGACAATGTGACCAAGGCCTACGGCGACAACATCCTCGTCGAGGGCATGTCCTTCATGCTGCCGCCGGGCGGCATTGTGGGCGTCATCGGTCCGAACGGCGCGGGCAAGACAACCCTCTTCCGCATGATCACGGGTCAGGACAAGCCGGACAAGGGCACGATCCGGGTCGGCGAGACCGTGAAGCTGGGTTATGTGGACCAGAGCCGCGACGTGCTCGATCCGAACAAGACCATCTGGGAAGTGATCACCGGCGGCCAGGAGCAGATCCAGCTCGGCAAGCTCCTGATGAACTCGCGCGCCTACGTGTCGCGCTTCAACTTCGGCGGCACGGACCAGCAGAAGAAGGTGGGCGTTCTCTCGGGAGGAGAGAGGAACCGGGTGCACCTCGCGCGGATCCTGAAGGAAGAGGCCAACGTGCTGCTGCTCGACGAGCCGACGAACGACATCGACGTGAACACCATGCGGGCGCTCGAAGAGGGCCTCGAGAACTTCGCCGGCTGCGCCGTGGTGATCAGCCACGACCGGTGGTTTCTGGACAGGATCGCGACGCATATCCTCGCTTTCGAGGGAGACAGCAAGGTGGCGTTCTTCGACGGGAACTTCACGGAGTATGAGGAAGACCGGAAGAAGCGGCTCGGCGCAGAGGCGGACCAGCCGCACCGCATTAAATACAGACACCTGACGAGATAGCGGTAGGGGCAACCCTGCGTGGTTGCCCTTCTTTGGGCGGCCACACAGGGCCGCCCCTACATAGTATTGAGGCAAAGGCGACACCGTTCAACGCTGATGGAGAACAAAGAAAAGCCGCTTACCTGCAGGAGTAGGCGGCTTTTGCGTATTCCGGAACGGGGGGCGCGACCGGAGCTATTTCGGGATCAACGTTGCGACCGGGTCCACTGCCGCGACAGGTATTGGCCGTTCCTGACCACCAATGCTCTGGAGGGTGTAGAATCCGGCGGGATAGACATAGCGCTTTGCAGCCTGCTTGCGGTCCTTCGGAACGACGAACTCGTAGGCATGACTGGTGGCGACCCATCCGGCGAAATGATCGCCCTTGTCGTCGGTCCAGCGGGTCTCGAACAACGCGCCGCTTCCGTCAGCGCTTCGCTCGAACAGCGCCTCGCCCTTCTCGGTCAGGACAAGGAGATAGGTGGCGCCCGGCGGCACGGCGCCTTCGGCGCGATAGGTGATCAGCACCTTTTGCGGCTGATATCCCGCCGGGGCCAGGGACCCGCCCTTCATGAACATAGAGGCGCAGGCGGTTGAAAGAACGAGCGCGAGAACGGCTAAACCTACAACTGTCTTCGATGCGATACGATTCTTTTTCATTGGGTTCTCCTTTCTGCGTATCGGTTTATCGGTGCCGTAATGGATTGAAAGTTTGGTTGATTTCGCATAATGATGTGCTATAGTACGTAATCTATATAATGGAAGTATTGCAGAATCCGCGGGATTGTCAAGGTGTTGAACTGTGGCTCCCTGCGGCAGTGCGGTGAGAAGAAGTTCCAAGTTTTGCTGTTGTTTATTGTCCATCCCTGTGACGGACCGAAAGGAGAATAGGATGATAAAGATTGTCCGCAATTCGTTCCTTTTCGTTCTTGCAGTGGTACTGATGACCGGCTGCTTGAGATATGCGCCGGCGATATATCCGGACGACATGATAGAGCCGTCAAAAGGATATTTGTATGGCAGGTTCAGCGATGCGCGGGGATTCAATCTGATCTCTACGCAGATTGGAATTGTCGTAACATCGGTGGACAAGAAACGTGAGATCGGCCTGAGGTTCGAGCCGACACTCGATCCCTATGCTATTGCCGTTGAGCCGGGAGACTACCACACAACGCACATTGTTTTTCAAGGCGGGGGCGGCAATGACCAGAGGAAACCATTTCCCTATGAACTGTCCGGCCGCGTAATTAACGTAGAGGCGGGCAAAGCTTATTATCTCGGGGATTTTGACGGCACTACGAAAAGTACATTTCTGGTGCTTTTCACTGCGAGTGAATGGCGGATGAATAAGATAGCGAATGACTTTGCCGGAACGACAGCGAAGCTGGAGGAGCTTTTGCCGAAAATGAAAGGTATGCCCAAAGTAGACGTGTTTGGGGATGCCTTCGTTACTGCGTTCTCACGCACCGGCGCTCCGAACGCAGGCGTTTCCAGCAGCGCGACCCCGGTTGTCCTGCCTCCGACGAAATAGCAATGATCCGATTGCGGATATTGGATTCCGGTAGGGGCAACCCTGCGTGGTTGCCCTTCTTTGGGCGGCCACACAGGGCCGCCCCTACAAATGCGATAACATAAATATGGGGGATATCATGTCTGAATTCAAGAATGTAACAGTAGTGAAAAAGGCCAATGTCTATTTCGACGGGAAGGTCGTGAGCAGGACGGTCCTGTTCCCCGACGGGTCAAAGAAGACCCTTGGCATCATGCAGCCGGGAGAGTATGAGTTCTCGACGGGCGACAAGGAGATCATGGAGATCCTGTCGGGCGAGTTGGATGTGATGCTGCCGGGGGCGAAGGCTTGGAAGGCGGTCAAGGGCGGCGAGTCCTTCGATGTTCCCGCCAATTCCAAGTTCACGATGAAGGTCCGGACGCTCTCCGATTACTGCTGCTCCTTCGTGAAGTAGCCAGAGTTTCAAACAGTTAAAACCGCTCCATGAGCTACTTACCCAAAGGGGCAGGCAGCTCTTTTTTTGTTCCATCCCCTGATCTATCCCGTTCGCCGCTTCTGTGCCGGCTTGACACTTCGAATGGCAGGGATATACTGTTACTATAAGAAAATTCAGGGTCCCCGAACAATAAGGCATAACCAAACTTCACGAGAGCGATCTCGCCGAAGTGTGATCTTACCCTACAGCAAAGGAGACAAGCCTATGAGCGGAAAAACAGCCTGGACAGCCGCAGTTGCCCTCTTCGCAGCCGCCTGGATATTCTGCGCGCCTGGTTACGCCGCAGATGAAGCTCCGCGGATCGCGAAAGAGGAAGTGAAGGCCCTTCTGAACGACCCGAACGTCGCCATCCTGGACGCGAGGATCAGGCCGGACTGGAAAAAGAGCGACAAGAAGATCAAGGGGGCCGTCCGCGTCGATCCCCTTGACGTCGGGGCCTGGGTGGGAACGTATCCCAAGGACAAAAAGATCATCGTGTACTGCGCCTGAGGGGACGAGGCCACGAGCGCCAGTGTGGTGCTCAATCTCCGGGAGCGGGGTTATACGAACGCATTTGCGCTCAAGGGCGGGTGGAACGACTGGGTCAAGGCCGGCTATCCCACGGAACCGAAGTAAGCCGCGGAGCGGTCCGCAGGCGATCAACGATTCGAGGAGAACGAGCATGAAATCCAGGACCTCTCTATTGACCGGGGCTTTCTTGACAATGTTGGCGCTCGCTTGGCTGGTTCCCGGTCCGGCCATTGCCGCGGACGACGACGCCCCCCTCATAACGAAGGAGGAGCTGAAAGCGAAACTGGGCGATCCCGCAGTCACCGTGATCGATGTGCGGTACAAAGCGAACTGGAAAAAGAGCAACCAGAAGATCGCCCGGGCCGTGCGCGAGGAACCGAACGAGATCAGTTCCTGGGCCGGGAAGTACAAGAAGGACCAGGTGCTCGTCTTTTACTGCGACTGACCCAACGAGCAAACGAGCGCCAGTGTGGCGCTCAACCTGATGGAGCGGGGATTCACGAAGGTATCTGCGCTGAAGGGCGGCTGGTGGGAGTGGGTCGGCGCAGGATACCCGGTCGAGGCCAAGTGATGCAATGACGCCTTCGCAGGCCGGCCGGAGACGGGCTGTCCTGCCGCGGCCAGGAGCAATGCCATGAGACGCGCGCTATTGGTGGTCCTTATCCTGATGTTCTTGCCGTCGGCGGCGTTTGCCGGGTCCGATACGCCGAAGACCTTCCTTATCCACGTGAAGAACGCCATGAACAAACACGACTCCCGGACCGTCGTCATGCCGCATGTTGCCGTGGCCGCGCTGCTGCAGGGCTACAAGGTGATCATCCTGTTCGATGACGAAGGCGTCCAGGCGATCAAGATCGGCCACTGGTACGGCGGGCACACGACGCCTCTGGACAAGACACCGCTGCCGGAGGAGGAGCTCAGGTCGCTCTCAGCCCGGCTCGGCGTCCCCCCGGCGAACATTCCCGGCAATTATGGGGACTTTCTCCGCTTCCTGAAAGGGAGGGGGGTGGAACTCTTTGCCAACAAGGTCGCCATGGACCTCAGGAATATCGGGGGGGACCGGTTCGATCACGCTGTGACGCCCGTCGCCATCGAGAAAATGGTGGAGATGTTCGAAAGGGCGGCGGTTATGGTGGCGTATTGATGCTCAACCTGACCCCTGACCCATGACCCATTTTTTTTATTGTCCCCGCGTCTACGTGTCCCCGTGTCGGCCTCGCCCTGTCCCATGCCCTTGTTTTCTTGACTCCTGCACTATTTTGGAATATCCTCGTCTCACGCCATCGGGGGATTGCCCGGCTTTCCCATCACGCCCCTCCACTTCTGACGCCCCCGAAGTTTTGGAAACATAAGAGGAAATCATGTCTGACCTCAGACCGTCCTAAACAATTGCCCCAAAGTGTCCTTGACATCAAATGGCACGCAACTTCGGGAGGGAACATGAATAATAAGAAAGATCAGCAGTCTGATGAGAAGAAAGGACCTTGGCTTGCCAAGATAATTCTCGCTGTCATCGGATTGCTGGGCGCTCTCATTACCAACATTGACAGGCTCTATCCGGTATTTGTCGAGATAGCCGGATTGAAGCAGCCATCGGCGATCGTCGGAGAGTGGAACGGTGTTTTCAGGGAATACGACAGTACCACTAAGAAAGAAATGATCAGCAGCGAGTTTGTGTTATTCAAAGAACGCGGTTCGCACATCAGCGGAATGGTGAAAACATCGGCGCTCGGAAAAGTACGAGATTGGACGTACTCGGGAGTATATAAGAATTCGATGCTCGTCATGAGGTATGAGCATAGCGACCCCGAGATAAAAGGGGTAGGAACCGGCGTTCTTGAGGGTGATCCAAAACTGGGATTTCTGAAAGGCTACTGGCTGGGCTATGATAAGGGCAGGAAACAACTTGTTGCCTGTCCCTATATTTTAACAAAAGAAAACGATCTCGCTCAGGTTGTGAATAAGAATAAGGAGTGGCTTGAGAGGGAGTGCTATCGATACTACCGGAAATGATTCCGTTGGCGCTGTTACGACATGTCCAGGTCATTAGTGCGGAAAGCATAGATAGAAACAACGTTATATATGGGTAAAGCATGAGGTTTCCAGGTACCCGTGACGGGAGGGAATTAAAGAGTGTTATACGTGACAAAATGGCGGCACTGGAAAAAGAGATAAATGATTTTATAAAAGCGTCCTGAAATACCCAGCAGCTCTGCTGCTGGGATGAAAAGGACATCCTGACGAAGTCGGGATTAGTTTTTGGTTTCGATGTGTTTTAAGGTTGCGAATTTGATGCCCCGCAGCTCTGCTGCGGGGTACTTCACTAGTACCAAGGACCTTTCGGGACCTTTCGGGGTCAGACATGATAACCTGATATTTCTCCTGAAACCTCCCCACCTTCTTGTTTTGCTCAACTCAACGCATACTCCTCATGCCGTATTCCTCCAATTGATTAGCCATCCCGGTCCCTGATATTCGCTTGATAATTTTCCGGTCATTGGTTAAAATAAAGTAAGGAGACACACACCAGGTAAGGAGAAGGGATATGACCGTTACCGCGAAGATAACATCGAAAGGCCAGATCACGCTTCCCAAGAAAGTGCGGGATATCCTGCATCTTCGGGAGGGCGGCGTGGTCGTTTTCGAGCAGGAAAATAATACGTTCGTGATCAAACCCGCGGAGTCCCTTCTGAGGACGGTAGAGGGTCAGACATGATAACCTGATATATTGCCATCCGCGAGGCTCCTTGCTCTGCTGATCCCTGACGCGAGCCTCCTCAAATTATGATTTTATGTAAACGCTCATTTTTCGGCCCGCGCGGCAATACCCCGAAAATACCCCATCAGAAATCTTGACTTCACCGCTTGCTCCATTCATAATGCGATCCTCATCAGCGTACACCCACCCACGATCAAACCCGATGCATCAACAGCTTTACATCCTAAGGAGGATGACATGAACAAGCGCTTGACTGTTTTGTGTTTGGCGTTTCTTTCGGCACTTCTGGTGAACTCATGCAGCGGCGGCGGGGGGGCCGCGAGCGCACCCGCACCCGATACGACCGTGCCCACCGCCCTGGTCTCTCCGGCATCGGGATCGCCGATAAATGGATCGAAGCAGATCCAGATAACCTTTTCCGAGAGCATGAAGAAGACGTCGCTTGTCATCGGCGGCTCTCTGCAGGCAGAGGCCGACGCCGGGACCTGGTCGACCGCGAGCAGTTCGGATGACCGGATCACGATCGCGCCCCTGACGGCCTGGGCGGGCGGCGGCGCAAAGACGCTTACGATCGATGCCACGGACCTTGCCGGGAACCCTCTTTCCCGTCTGACCATGACCTATTCCTTTGATTTTGCCGCGCCGACATCCCTGGTTTCATCGAGCTCGGCCACCATCGACAAATATGGCCAGATCATCATTACCTTCAGTGAGACCATGGACACGAATTCGCTGGTCCTCACCGGGTCCATGGCTTCACAGCATGACGGCGGCGTCTGGTCGACGACGACGAACACCAATGACACACTCACTATCGGACCGGCAACCGCCTGGACGGGCGGGAGCGGCAGGACGCTGACGATCAATGTGACCGACCTTGCGGGGAACGCGGTCCCGGCCGTCAACCTGTCCTATTTTGTGGACACGTCGCTCGTCTCGGCGGCGGTGTCGCCCGCCAACGGCAGTTCGCTCGCAACGAACGAGGCGATCGTGGTCACGTTCTCCAAAGCGATGAATACCGCAACGCTGGTCACCGGAGGAACGCTTGCAGCAGCGTCCGGGGCTCCTGCGTGGAGCACGACAACGCTGACGGACGATACCCTTACCATCAGCCCGGCCGCAACGTGGTCTGTCGGTGGGGCAAAGACCCTGACCATCGATGCCAGCGACACGCTGGGGAATCCCCTGACGACGCTGAACCTGACCTACGATGCGGGCATCATCTTTGTCACGACGACGGGGAACGATTCGGACTCCGGCCAGAAGTCCGCGCCGCTTAAGACGATCACCGCGGCCCTGGCAAAAACAGGATTCCCCGAAGTGCATGCTCAGGGCGGCACGTTCAATGAAACGGTCACGATGCCGGACGGGAAGACCCTGAAAGGAAGCTACGATACCAATTGGACGGCCGCAGACGTCGTATCCACGGCGACCCGCATTGTCGGCGCTTCAAGCAGCGGCTCCCTGATCATCCAGAACAACACGCAGGTGGTGACCGTCGCGACGGTACGCGTGGACGGAGTGACTGCGACCGTGCCTTCGGAAAGTTCCTACGCGGTCCGGGTCCTGAACGCGGCTGCATCGGTCAACCTGCAGTCGCTGGAAATCTTTGCCGGGAACGGGGCGAACGGTTCCAATAGCACAGACGGAATAGATGCAAGCCAAACGTACGCCGGCGCCGGAAATCCGGGTGGAGATGCCAGTCAATTCGCTACGACCTGTAACGATACGAGCTTTGGCACAGGCGGAGCCGGAGGGACAGGGAGTGGTCTCAATGCAGGAGGCAGCGGCGGGAATGGCGGTACGATGGATACGGCTTGCCCCGGTGGTTTAAGTAACAACTATGACGCAACCGCGGGTTCACCTGGGAGCATTGGCCTTGGCAACGGCGGCTCCGGTGGTTTAGGCGGCGGTGTTTGCCTTGCGGGCCAGCGAGGATCCGATGGTGGTTCCGGGTTCCCCGGATCAAGCGGCGCAGGCGGCAGCGGCGGATCAATTAGCAGCGGTCTCTGGGTCCCGGCTTCCGGCACAAACGGCGGCGTCGGAGCAAATGGCCGCGGCGGCGGCGGTGGAGGCGGAAGCGGAGGATGTGATATTGGCACGGACAGCTATGGCGCGGGCGGCGGAGGCGGCGGCGCAGGCGGAGCGAGATCGTCTGCCGGCGGAACAGGCGGCGGCGGCGGCGGCGCCAGTTTCGGCGTCTTTGTCCATAATTCAGCATCATATGTTACGGTGAGCAATACGAATATTACGAGAGGAATAGGCGGCACAGGCGCGTACGGCGGGAGGGGCGGCAATGGACAGCCCGGGGGAATCGGCGGGACAGGGGGGCTGGCTTCTGGTGATTCTGCGGCGGGCGGCGATGGAGGATTTGGCGGAAGGGGCGGTGAAAGCGGCGGCGGCGGCGGCGGAGCAGGCGGTTCGGTGTACGGCATTTACAAGTCCGGCACCACCACTGGGGTAACCGCAGGTACCGTCAACTACCAGGGTGGTACTGCGGGTAGTGGGGGCGCAGGCGGATCAAGATACACTTTCGGTAACGCAGGACAAAGCGGCTTTGCCGGGTCTCTATTGGCGACCAATTGAACTCCGGCAGCAGAAACCATACGCTCTGGAATTGCAATTGATGAAATGGATGCTGAACGCCCGGTAGTTTAAGCTGCCGGGCGTTCGTTTTGAACTCTCCGGGGTCACGTCCTGTATTTTGAAGTCCGGTATCATTTTGCGCAGGACAGTTTGGGCCAGGGCTTGAAACAGTATAGTTATGACCCTTAACGCAACGGGTGCAATATCATTCTCTCGCGAGGTTCCATGGCCTCTGGTGTCACAAATATTCACATCCTGATGTCCTCTCCATTGTTCAACCTTTTTCCGGAAAACGTGTCTCTTCAACAGCGCGGCGCGTCCATGAGGATCCGTCGTTGCCGAAGGAATGTTCGTTTCCCGCTCAGCGGATTGCTCACAGTGCTGTTCAGGAGGATGCCGCAATGATCTGGCGTACGTTCATCTTTGCACTTATTGCACTTGTCCCGTCGGTGACGGGCTGTACGAGCGGCGGTGAGACCCCGCTGTCCCGGACCCTTGTTTCGATCGCGCTCTCACCTGCGAACCCGAGCGTTGCGGTCGGGACAAGCCAGCAGTTCACGGCTACCGGGACCTATTCGGACAGCAGCACCAGGGACCTGACGTCGTCCGCAACCTGGAAGTCGTCGAACGCATCGGTCACCACGATCGACAGCGCGGGGCTGGCAACTCCGATCGGGTCCGGCACGGCGACGATCACGGCGAAATCAGGCGGCGTGTCCGGAAGCGCGACCCTCGCCGTAATCGTGGCGGGAGCGGCGGCCTCTCAGCCGCAGATCAATATCACGATGGACCTCCATTGCGATCCCCTGAGCCAGCTCCTGCCGGCCGACGGCGCACGCAGGGACCTTTTCAGGACGCAGGTCGCCAACGCGACCTGGCTGCTGGACTTCGTCGAACCCTATGGTATCAAGGTATCGTTCCTTGCCGTCGGCGAATGCTACGAATACTGCACCGATGCCTCCGAGGCGGCAACGTGCCTGCCGCTTCTCGCCCGCCTGCAGGCGAGCGGCGGTATGCTCGGTACGCATCAGCATGTGCAATACTCCCGCGGCCCGCACGACTGGCCGGACATCCCCAATGCTTATGCGAACCCCGCGGCGGCCGATGTCAGGCTGGTCTGGGAGAGTGGGAAGCAGTTCACGGACAACGCGATAGGCCTGGCCCTTGGTCTCACGGACGCCGCGGCGATCGCGGCCGTCAATACAGCGGCCGAGTCACATGCGCAGCTTGCGGACCACAACCAGTTGATGAAGGAATACGGCTACACAATCCGGGAGGGCGGGGGAGACCAGGCGCTGACGGCCTATTTCAGCCATGTCCCCTGGAATCCCTTCCGGCCGGGAGCGACCGCGATCACCGAGGACCTGACAACGACGTTCATGACAGTACCACAGGGCGCGGTCATCGGCCAGGTCGGGGAGCACGCGGGCATCTGGCAGGACGGATCCGCAGCGGGGAAGAAGGCCGAGCTGCTGCAGCTCTATGCGAATTGGAAGGAACGGAACCGGACGGCGGCGGCGCAGAAGGTATGGAGCTTCGGCTGGGGCGTCCATACCCAGGACCTGAACGTCGGTTCGGATTCCCGGGCAGCGATCATGGAACTTATTCCCTGGCTGAGCGAGGAGTTCGTGACAACGGCGAATGCCGCCATCGGCAACGCTCCCGCCCGGTTCGCGTCCTATATCGACGTAAGGAACGAATATCAGGCTTGGGAAGCCGCACATCCCGGCGTTTCTTCGTTCGATTATCCGGCGGAAACAACAGACTACGGCGTCTATCCCTACCTTGAGTCGGCCAACCGATACCTGCGCTTTGCCCGGTTCGACTCCCGCGTTTCCTTTCCCGATGCGGACGTGTTCCTTCTCAAGGCGGGCATCTACTCCGCCGCGAGCCCGACGACCTACCTCTTCGCGCTTGCCAGCGCAACGTCCTCGACGGCCACGGTGGACCTGTCGCCGACCTTCGGGGCGGAGACTCTCAGGAGCACCAGGCTGAGCGACGGGGCCGTTGCCGATGTCCCTGCGTCGGCTGTTCCGCTCACGGTCGGATCGATCGCGCTGTGCGCGCCCGCGGCCTGTGACGCGATCCTGGCTCTTGATAGCGCCGCATCAGGCGTTGTTTGCGGGACCGCCGTGTGCGGTACCGGGAAGGTCTGCGCCACCGATGTTGAACCGGACGTATGCGTTCCGGATTGCCGCCTGCCGCAAAACGTCTGCCCGACGCAGCGGCCGACCTGCGATGTGACGTCCGGAGTGTGTCATTTATAGGCCGAAGAGAGCGAACAGCCCGCGGTATGTGCCTGTTCAGATCAGTCAGGTCACATCCTGCGGTTTGACATCAGCCGAACCTGCCAACTACCGCCATTTCATCCGTCTTTTCGCCGTTCCACCCCGGATTGACAACCCCTGCCCCGTGGCGTACTATAAGAGAAAAGGCGAAGTATATTACATGTCAGGGCTCACAAGAACGGGAATATGATGGCGCTGAGGAGAATACCATGAGCAGGAACCTTTCCGAGATAGTTGCCGATCTCTTTGCGAGATCGACGGGAGGAGAAGATCCGTCGTCCAGGATCCAGCGTCTCCGCGAGGAAGCAAAAACAGCGATTGGAAGTGAAGATACCGTTTACGGAAGGCTCCGTGGACTCCTGGAATCGTTCCGGGCGATCATTCCTGACGAGAAACAGCGTTATCTAGCCGCTCTCCAGGCGCTGTCCACTACCTTTAAGCTGGGTCCGCAGGAGATCGTCAAGGCCGTCAACGGTCAGCTTGAGGAACTGAAGGTGCTCGAGAAAGGTCTGGTGCCCACGCTCCCCGGACAGCGCGACGAACTCAATAGTATGCAAGCCAGATCGCAGCAGCTGAAAGGCGAGATGGCGCAGTTGCGTGAAAGCATAACGCAGCTTGAGAGCGAAGAAAAAACGGTCCTCACCGGCATTGCGGCGCGGGAAAAGGAGCTGGAACTCGCCGGGAAGTCAATGAAGGACCTCTTTGCGGATATTGAGGCGGAGGTAACCGCTATCAAAAAGAAGGTGGAGGAATTTACCGCTGAAGCTCCGGCAGCGCAGGCGATCCCGCAGAGGGATCCTCTGAAAAACGATGTTCCCGGCGGAAAGAAGGAAGGCGGCGAGCAGAAGATCGAGAGCCAGGCAGCTCCTCCGCCGGTGGATACGAAATTTGAGAGAAAATGTCCCATGTGCGGGGGGCGGTTCAACCTGCTTGAGCTTGAGAAAAAGTGGCAGTGCTATACCTGCGCGCATGAAGAAGCAACCGAGGATGCGGTGCAGAGTACAAGCGAAGAGAAAAGCGAATCGATGAGCGCACCGAAATCCCCGCCCGATGACCAGCCATCGTCCAGGAAAAAGACCTGTCCGGTCTGCAGTAAGAAAATGTTCTGGTTCCCGAACGATAAGGCCTGGCGGTGCCCCTCCTGCCATTACGAGAGACGGATCTGAATAGAGGCCTTCGCGTGCTGTCGCGGGTCAGGATTGAGTTGATGACTTGTTGGCCTGCCCGAGAGGCATTAGGGCCTGGTCTTGCGGTTTGACATCAGCTTTCCCTGTTCCTCCCCCGGATTGACAACCCCCGCTCCCTGGCGTACTATACCCCCACATGGAATACCCCCGCAGAGAGTTCGTTACAAAAGCCCTGTACGGGCTGTTTGGCCTGCTCGGCCTCGGTTTCCTGTTCGCGGGGATCAGGGTCCTTGTGCCTTCCGGCAGACAGGACCGGGAGCTTGCCTGGTTTCCGCTCGTCCCCGTGGACGAGGTGCCCCGTTCCGGGGTAAAAAAGTCCGAGCTCGTCTACAACCTGTCCGGCAAGGAGCGGAAGGCCCGCGTTTTCATAGTTTCCTCATCCGGGAAGCTCACGGTGCTGTCCGCCGTCTGCAGCCATCTCGGGTGCCTGGTGAACTACCGGAAGGAATCCAAAGAGTTCGTCTGCCCCTGCCATGGCGGGAAATATGATATTTCCGGCAGGAACATCGATGGCCCGCCGCCGGACCCGCTCACGTCATATCCGGTGGAGATTAAGAACGGCATGATCATGGTTGGCGTCAAAGTCTAATCAAAACCTTTTTTCACCGCAGAGGACGCAGAGATCGCTGAGGAAAGGCATTGGATAGTAAAGAAATAAAGACGGGACGAGTGCTATGTTAGTGGCAACTGAAAAACCAGGACCTTCAAGTAATCATTGATTTTTCTGCGTGCTCCGCGTTCTCTGCGGTAAAATAAGAAGGTTTATAATTTTCTGTTGTAATAACTCTTATGAGACTCCTCGACTATCTCAACGACCGCCTCGGCTTCACCGGCCGGCACCGCAGGATCCTGGACCGGCCCGTGCCGGGAGGGATGAATTATTTCTTCTGTTTCGGCGGCATCACCTTTACGCTGTTCCTGACGCTTGTCCTTACCGGACTCCTTCTTTCCCTGCACTATACGCCCGCGGAAGCGGACGCCTATACAGGCATCCAGCGTCTGCACCGGGAGGTGCCGCTGGGGACGCTCATCCGCGCGGCGCACCACTGGGCAGGGAACCTCATGGTGGTCACGATCGTGCTGCACATGCTCCGGGTCTTCGTGACCGGCTCCTATAAGAATCCCCGGGAACTGCACTGGGTCGCGGGCTCCTTTCTGCTGCTCCTGACCCTGTCCTTCGGCTTCACCGGCTACCTGCTGCCCTGGGACCAGAAGGCCTATTGGGCCACGGTGATCGGTACGAACATGGTGGGTTCGGTGCCGGTCATCGGATCGTTCCTCGCGTCGCTGGTCCGGGGCGGAGCAGAGGTGTCAGGCCAGACGCTGCTCCGGTTCTACAGCATGCACATCCTGTGGCTTCCTTTCCTCACCGCTGTTTTCCTGTGGATGCATTTTCACATGATAAGGAGAACGGGGATATCGGGGGGATTGTGAGGCACAGCGACATGGGGACGAGTAAAGGCAAAGACAAAACTATTTTTCACCGCAGAGTTCGCAGAGATCGCTGAGGAATGGCGTTGAATAGAAAAAACAAAAACGAGACAGGTATTATGTTTGTGTTAAATAATACAACGCTTAAGATCATTTTTATTTCTCTGCGTACTCAGCGTTCTCTGCGGTAAAAAAGCACTTTTTACGTTCCTCGATTATGACATGGAGTAAGGAGATCTGACCGTCCATGCAGCATAAAGCAAACGAAAAAACATTCTTTCCCTACTACTTCTTCGAGATAACCGTGGTTGCGCTGTTCACGATCGAAGCGGTGCTGATCCTGGCGGTCCTGTTCCCGCCGGCCATCGGCAGGGAGATAGACTTCTCCGCCCAGTTCAGCCCCCGGCCCGAATGGTATTTTCTCTTTCTCTATGAGCTCACAAAGTTCTTTCCGGGAAAATGGACGTTCGTGGGCGCCGTCTTGCTGCCCGGGCTCGGTTTCAGCGCTCTGCTCCTGGCGCCCTTCCTGGACAGCAGCAAGGAACGCTCGCTCGGAAAGCGTCCGGTGGCGGCGGTTGTCGGATTCGGCCTGCTGGCGTCGGTGATCGGATTGACGATACTGTCGTTGCTCTGAGAGAATGTATAATCCTTAGTAATTATTCAACCACAGATGAACACAGATTAACACGGTAATGCTTCTGATCTTATGGATCGAACAAGAAGCAACAGCAAACTGTGAACCTTTTTTCACCGCAGAGGACGCAGAGGACGGCAATAATCGAAAGAGAAACGAGACGCCAAGCTCGTAAAGAAAGGTCACATCGTTTAGTGTTATTTTAATCAGGTTTAATGATTTCCTTTGCGTCCTTTGCGGCTTTGCGAGAGATGCCTTATGCTTTTGCCGTATTCAGCGTGGTGAAATGTCGAAACAATCCCTGTCGATCATCATTCCCAACTACAACGGTGTGCGCACGATCGGCGCCTGCCTTGAGGCGTTCATGGCCTTCCGCGACGATGGGTGCGAGATCGTGGTCGTTGATGACGGCTCGTACGATGGGTCCGTCGATGTCATCAGGCGACATCAGGTCAATCTTGTCCGCCTTTCGGGACACGCCGGTGCATCCGCTGCGCGAAACGCAGGTGTATCGGCCAGCACGGGCGAGGCCCTCTTCTTCATTGACAATGATTGCATCGTGACCGATGGCACCATCCCCAGGGTGAGGAAGAACCTCTCCGAACAGCCGGCCGATGTCGTTGTCGGGGGTACGTATACTCCAGTTCCCCATGATACGGGGTTCTTCAGCTCCTTTCAGTCCGCGTTCATCAATTATTCTGAGACCAAGAACGTACACGATCCGGACTATCTTGCCACCCATGCCCTGGTGATCCGCGCCGAAGCGTTTAAAAAGGCCGGCGGGTTCAACGAGGATTTTCTCCCGATCCTCGAGGATGTGGAGTTCAGCCACCGCTTGACTAGGAACGGCTTCAAGCTGATCATGGACCCTGACCTCCAGGTCCGGCACATCTTCCATCATACTTTTGTGCGGTCGCTCCGGAACGCCGTCAAGAAAACGCGGTACTGGACGGAATATTCACTGGCCAACAGGGACCTGTTCGCGGATTCGGGGACAGCATCTGCGGAAATAAAGGTCAATGGCGCAGCATGGATGGTCACGGTTGCTCTGGCGTTGCTCTATCTCATATTTGGACAACCATCGCTTCTGGCCCCCGTGCCGATCGTGTCGGCCGCGAGCATGTTCGTGAACCGTCACCTCTATCGTGCATTCTCGAAAGCGCAAGGGGCCTGGTTCGCGGTCAAAGCCGGCGCCTATTATTCCCTTATATATCCTGCGGCAATATGGACCGGGTTTTTCAGGGGGATGTACCAGTATTATTATAAACAGTTGAAAAACCATTACGCAGGCTAAAGCCTGCGGCTACCTAATCGAATGCGTTGAGAATAATTGGTAGCCGCACCCTTTAGGGTGAGTTCTGAAATAGTGCGGATTTGTTGCAGCCTGTTAAAGGGAAATACATTGTACTCACCATTCCGACACATACCAGACATAGCCTGGAAGAGAAGGCCGATCCATCTGACCTTTTTTGTCACCCGGCGATGTAATTCCAACTGTCCCTTTTGTTTCTATCTCAGGTCGGACGATGCCGCTGTTCAGGACCGGCCTGAGCTGTCCCTGGAGGAGATCGAGAAGGTCTCTTCATCGCTCGGCCCACTGTTGTGGCTTGCGTTCTCGGGCGGGGAGGTCTTTCTGCGTGAAGATCTTGTTGAGATCGCAAAGGCCTTTTACCGGAACAACCGGCCGGCGATCATGCTGTTCCCGACGAACGGCCTGCTGCCCGGCTTGATCCGGGAGCGGATCGAGGCGGTCGCAGCGTCCTGTCCCAAGAGCGTTGTTGCGCTCAAACTGTCCATCGACGGCCTGGGTGATGCCCACGACAGCCTGCGCAGAACGCCGGGAAGCTTTGCGAAGACCCTGGAGACCTGCCAGGCGGTCGCCGAACTTGCCGCCCGATATCCGAATTTCGAGCTCGGGGTGAACACGGTGTTCTGCTCGGAGAACCAGGACGCCATGGACGGGATCATCGAGTTCGTGGCCGGATTAGCCGGTGTCAGGACGCATACCATATCGCTCGTCCGGGGCAGCCTTGAGAATAAACAGTACGGGCAGGTCGATCAAAATAAATATCTTGCCGCCATCCACAGGCTTGAGCGGAACTTGAAAGAGGGGAAGTCCAGCGTCTACCGGTTCGGGGGCGGGCGCATCAAAGCCGGCCAGGACATCATCCAGCGCCGGCTCATCCATCGGACCATGACGGAGCGGACAAGGCTCGTCCCGTGTTACGCGGGACGGCTCAATCTGGTCCTCGAAGAGGGGGGGGACGTGTTCCCCTGCGAAGTGCTCAAGGAGTCCTTTGGAAATGTACGCGACTACGGTTATGATATGCGGAAAGTTGTCCGGTCCGAGAAGGCGCGAAAGATACATGCTGCGATAGGGAACAAGGAATGCTTCTGCACTCACGAGTGCTATTATATGACCAACATCCTCTTCAATCCCCGGCTGTACCCCTCGCTGTTGAAGGAATATCTGCTTCTGCGGTCCAAATACTAAATATATTTAACATCTCTTGCCACCGAGCATAACGAGAGCACCGAGAAGGGCCGGCGAAAAAATAATATGATCTTTTCTCTGTGACCTCGGAGACCTCTGTGGCAAAGTATTTAATGTTCTTGTACTTTATTCTATCCCCTGGTCCTTCAGTTTTTTCCACAGGGTCACCCGGCTGATCCCGAGGTGCTTTGCCGTCAGGGTGCGGTTCCCCTTGAACTGGGCCAGCGCCGAGACCAGCTTGTCCCGGTCCAGTGATTTGTCATTCACCTCGGCCTTCTTCTCCAGGAAAACATATTCCGGCAGATCGGAGACCTCCACGGTGTCGCTCTTACACGTGATCGCGCTGTGTTCCAGGGCGTTGATCAGCTGACGTACATTCCCCGGCCAGCGATAGTGCGTGATGATATCCAGGGCTTCCGGGCTGATCCTCCGGATGTCCTTGCTGTTGATATGGGCGATCTTCTTCAAATAATGGAACGTGATCACCGGAATATCTTCCACGCGGTCCCGCAGGGGAGGGACCCTGATCAAAATGGAGTTGATGCGGTACAGGAGGTCTTCCCGGAAGACCTCTGACGTGACCAGGCTGCTCAGGTCCTTGTTCGTCGCGGAGATGAGGCGGACATTGACGGGGACCGGCCGGTGGTCGCCCACGCGCTCCACGACCTTTTCTTCGAGGACCCGCAGCAGCTTTACCTGCATGGTCTTCGGCATGTCGCCGATCTCGTCGAGAAAGATGCTCCCGTTGTGCGCGGCCTCGAACCTGCCCATCCGGTCGCTCATGGCCCCGGTAAAGGAGCCTTTCTTGTGGCCGAAGAGCTCGCTTTCGAGAAGATAGTCATTGAGCGATCCGCAGTTCAACGCAACGAAGGGGCCGTCCTTGCGCCTGCTCAGGCTGTGGATCGCCTGGGCCACGAGGTTCTTGCCGGTGCCGCTTTCACCGTAGATGAGCACGGGCGCCTCGCTCCCAGCCGCGTTCCTGATCTGCTCGAACAGATGCTGCATCGGTTCGCTCTTTCCCAGGAGGCCCATGAACCAGTATTCCTGACGCAATTCCTGCTTCAGTTCTTCGAGCTCCAGCTCTTTCATATAGAGCGACGTGATGTCCGTCATGGACTCCACTGCCCCGATCATCTCACCCTTCTCGTTTTTCAGCACGGTGGCGTTCTTCAGGAGGTAAACGGACCTCCCGTCGCTTGCCCGTATCCGGCATTTCTTGTTCTGCACGGAACCGGTCTTGAATACGCCGCAATCCTTCTTTCTACCGTCGTCGGTCAGGATGACGCACGTGTCGGTGTCCAGGATGGAGCACTGCTGCCCGATCACCTCTTCTTTACGATATCCCGTTATCTTCTCAGCGGAATGATTAAAGAAAATGATGTTCCCGTCCTTATCGACGATCATGAGACCGTCCCGCATGGTCTCGAAGACGTTGATAAGGAAGTTCGGTTCCTTACATAACTGTTCGATGGTCGGCATAGGGCACCTTGGAATATAGTGTTGAAATATGTAATGCGTTAATTAGCGTTTTGTTAAACGTTAACTTAACACTATTAACATTAACTAACATTTTAACATATGTTTGTCAATCGTAATGTTGTAATGAATTGTAACTAATTGATATGTTAATGTATTGAAAAATATTAAAAACGGCATGGAGCTTGCTATGTATTATATCAATTACGGACACACAGTGAATGCAATACTGTGGAGGGAATGGGAATGAGAAAGATATTGATAGCAGTGGATGATACAAAGGGTTCACGGAATGTCCTGTCTGTTTTTCATAATTTTGTGCAACTTCCCGTCGAAGTTATCCTGCTTCATATCGAGAAGCTTGAAGGCCGTTCGATGATGATCGACATGCTGGGCGATCCGGAAATGTCGACGCTCAAGGAGATGCTGCACGGAACTGAATATAAAGAAACACTGGACAAGAGATCGGACAGGATCCTGGCCTTCTACGAGAAAGAGCTCGCCAATGACGGTCAGGTCACCATACGGACCATGAGGAGGGAAGGGATCCCTTCCGAGGAGATCCTCAAGGTCTCGGAAGAGGTTGGCGCGGAACTTATCATACTCGGACAGAGCGGCAGGATAGGGTTTGACCGGCTCATCACCGGACAGGTCGCGAAGTACGTGGAAAGCAAGGCCACGGTCCCGGTGCTGGTGGCACGAAGGCCGCTCATGTGCGAGGAGACGATGACGAAAAAGGATGCTTGGGCCGCGGTATCCGTTACGACCGCAGTTGTTTTTGCGCTGTTCCTTCTGGGGATGTTTCTCCAGCGGGCTGCAGTGATCCATTAACCTAGTACCCGGGTTTGTACCCGAATAAAAAGGAGGATATCATGAAGAAGGTTTTGATCGCAGTAGACGAAACAGAAGGTTCGAAGTCGGTATTGTCGGTATTCCAGAATATGGTGCGCCCGCCGGAAAGCGTGGTGCTGGTCCATGTGCAGCAGCTCGAAGGCAAGACCATGATGATCGATATGCTCGGGGAAGCCGAGATTGATACGCTCCGTGAGTCCCTGAAGGGCACGGAATACCAGGAGGCTCTGGACCGGAAGTCGGAAAAGATCCTGAACTTCTACCGGAAGGAACTGGAGAACGGCGGTCTGGTCAGCGTAAAGACGGTCGTACGGTCCGGCATCATCTCCGAGGAGGTCCTGAAGATCGCCCAGGCAGAGGGTGTTGACCTTATCGTCACCGGTTACAACGGCAAGTCCTTCATGCAGAGAATGGTCACCGGCTCCATCAGCAAGGACATCGAGAAGAACGCACCGGTGCCGGTTCTCGTAGCGAAGAACCTCACGGCGGACGAAAAATTCGCGTGGACGTCGGCTGCGGCTGTCGGCGCAAAGTAAGTTCGATCAGAAATTGGACGTCGATCGGGATCTGAACAAGTGACGGGCGGGATATTTTATCTCGCCCGTCACCGTATTTTTATAAGGAGGGGGGGGATGCAGAAGGCATTGATAGCAGTGGATGAGACGAAGGGATCACGATCTGTTCTGACCGTCACCCCAGGTCTCGGCGCAAAAAAAACCAGATGTAAAAAATCCAATCAAAGCTGCTGGAAGGAGATAAAAACGTATGCTGCATAGTGGAATAGTGTCGTTTTCGACCGCAATCTTGGCCGGTCTCGCCCTGGGCTACATACTGCAGAGGGGCCGCTTCTGTCTCAACTCGGCGTTCCGTGACATCATCTTCATGAAGGACTACACACTTTTCAGGTCATATCTCTTTGCACTTGTCGTCGCGATCGTAGGTTCGAATATTCTCGAGGACCTGGGGTGGCTCCAGGTGATCAATCCCGACACCGGCGGTCTTGAAACAGTGACGCTCATGCGCCAGAGCTTTGTGCCGGTGGCGAACATCCTCGGCGGCTTTCTCTTCGGCCTCGGGATCGTCCTTGCCGGCGGATGCGCGAGCGGCATCGTCTACCGTATCGGCGAGGGCCAGTTGTCCGCCCTCATGGCCATCCTCGGCTTCTTTTTCGGCGCCGTGATGACCGCCGACGGTCTTCTGAGCCCGATCAATAACTATCTGAAGAGCTTCAAGGTGGAGATCAACGGCACGACAAGCCCCGCCATATGGGATATCTTCGGGGGCGGCCCCGCGCTCAAATGGCTCACGATCGCGATCTTTGCGGTCGGCGTGCTGACCTTCGTGTTCGCGGGCAAGCCGGAGTTCAAATCGAAGTCAAAAGGGTTTGCCTGGGGCACGACGGGCGTCCTGATCGGCTTGCTGACCATCGCAGCGTGGTGGGTGTCCTCCTATTTCGGCGGCGCGCCGCGGGGCATGGCCGTCAGCGGTCCGATCCGCGAGTTCTTCAGCGTGCTGCTGACCAAGAGCACGCACTCCGCTTTTCCTGAGTTCAGCTTCCTCGGCATATTCCGCGGCTCCTGGGGCATGTTCTTCATCCTTGCCGTCCCCTTTGGCGCGTGGATCAGCGCCGTCGCCCTCAAGGAATTCAAGTGGAAGATCCCGCCGGCAGCTGAGTTCCTGACAGTGTTCTTCGGCAGCATCCTGATGGGTATCGGCGCGGTCATCGCCGGCGGCTGCAATCTCGGCCACGGTGTCACCGGGATGTCCACGATGGCCGTTTC
>CAKKRC010000025.1:0-17676 GCA_919902495.1 Nitrospiria bacterium | reverse complement strand
CGCGTTGCGATCACGGCCATCATCCTCGGCAACTGGACGATGGTCTACTTCAAGCTGATTAAGCCGATGCAGGATTAACGTTACCCCCCGCCCAACAAAAAGGACGGTTCCCGTTTGATAGAGGGAACCGTCCTTTTTATTTCTTTATTGCACATGAGAGCGGGGAACGTGCAGCCGCTCGTAAGCCCGTATCGCTGTAAGCCCACCAGGAAGTTCAATAACCGTCTTTTTTTCTGCACTGCTGTTCACCGGCCCGCGCAACATGACACGTTGCTCCTCTTTTGCTTGTCAATACGGCCTTCCCTGTGCGCTTTCGCTTCGCCTACTCGCATAGGCCCCTCCCAGAGCGGCGATGATCATTGCCAGGGGAATGAACAGGACAAAGGAAATAATAACGCCGCTGAACGCGGCAAGCCCGAGACCCTGCGGTCTGACCAGCCAGTTCAGGAGGAAGATCCCCCCCTTCAGGACCACATGGTCGATGAAATAGATGGCAGTTCCCGCCAGGGCGGATTGCCAGACTCCGCCGAGGTTCTTCCTTGCCACGAGCCATCCTGCATAGAATATGATAGATATCCTGCCGATATTGTAAACAACATCTCCAAGGCGGTCAGGCAATAATGAAAATAGGGTGTTCACCAGGAAAAAATTGATGACGATAAAGAAGATCGGCCGTCTGATCACCGCAAGGTACTTTTTCATGAGCTTCTCCCTCATTCTGCCTGCCGCCAGAAGCTGCAGACGCGATAAACATGCATAGCGTACATGACTATAATATAATCCGGCGCACTTGACAAGATTGAAAGAGAGAGGGAATATACATTAAGGGTTAGTAGTGCTGATATTTACCATGCCGCTGTCATGGACAACTGAAGCGTGCTCCATAAAGGGGGAGACATGAAGAACAGTAGATTTTGGTCGCCGTATGTGGCAGGCACTCTCCTCGGTCTGACCCTGCTGGCGACGTTCTTTGTTGCCGGCCGCGGGCTGGGTGCATCGGGCGCCTTTTCCCTGGTGACCGGCGTGGGGCTCAATGCGGTAACGCCCGGATATGCCGCCAGCCTGAAATATTTATCGCAGTATCTCGGATCTCCGGCTCCTCTCATGAACTGGAACCTTTTCATGGTGATCGGCGTTTTCCTCGGGGCGCTTGCGGGTGCTCTGTCCTCGCGAACCTTCAAGGTCATGTTCGACAAGGGCGCGTCGATGAGCCTGGGCACGCGGCTGGTCACAACGTTCACGGGCGGGATCATGATCGGATTCGCGGCACGGCTGGCCCGTGGCTGCACGAGCGGTGTGGCGCTTACGGGCGGCGCCCAGTTGGCGGTGTCCGGATGGATATTTGTGCTGGCAATGTTCGCGGCGGGCTTTCTGGTCGCAGCGATCTTCAGGAGGCTCTGGTCATGATGGCACCATTCGAATTCAGCGAAATGGCCGGTCTCGGTCTGGCAGTGCTGTTCGGAGCGTTCTTCGGACTGTCCCTTGAACGCGCGGGGCTAGGGGACCCGCACAAGTTGACCGGCGTGTTCTATTTTCAGGATTTCACGGTACCCAAGGTCATGTTCACGGCGATCGTTGTTGCTGGCACCGGTCTCTACCTGCTTGCAGATCTCCATCTTTTGGACCTGAGCAGGGTCTACTTTGTTCCGACCTTTTTCTGGCCTCAGATAGCGGGCGGGGCGCTGTTCGGAGCAGGATTTGTGGTAAGCGGGTACTGCCCGGGCACGGCAGTGGCCGGGCTGGCTTCGGGAAAGCTCGACGCGCTGGTCACGATGATCGGGGTCGGCGCAGGCTCTCTTCTGTTCGCGGTGCTGTTTTCCGCCCTCGAAGGATTCTATGTCTCTTCGGACTGGGGTACGGAAACACTCCAGGCGCTTCTGGGAGTGAACCACTGGATCGTGCTTATCGTTCTTGCGGCGCTTGCGGGTGGGATGTTTAAGTTCTTCAGCTGGTATGAGAAACGGGTGGTGCATCCGTAAATCCCATAACTGGCAGTTGATACGTCAGATACGCAGTAGATTCTATCTGCCTGTATCAGCCTTCAATCCGCTTCTTCAGTTTCCAACTGACTTTCTTTTTTACAAGCAATCAGCGCGGGTTGGGAAGGCGCTTCGCCTGCCGGTTGAAGAGGTTGGACTTAAAGGCCAGCGAGAGCAGGCTTTTTGCGCTTTTTATGACGACCGCAACATCGTTGAGCGAATGCAGGTCAAGCAGCTTCCTGAACAGGAAGGAAGGCCTGAGATAGAATTTTCTGAAGGCGATCTGACGGAGCCGGTGAATATCATCGCGGGTCATCGTATAGGGAATGAAGGCCGCACCCTGATAGGTGAAATCCGACAGCTCATCGGATACCGTTCCGAACCGGTCCATATTGTCGTAGAGGTAGGTGCCGGGGAACGGCGTGATGGCGTGAAAGTTCGCCATGTCCGGGTTCAATTTTACCGCGAATTCTATGGTCTGGAGACCCTCTTCGAACGTTTCACCGGGGATCCCGAACATGAACGGTGTGCTGACCTTGAGGCCCACATCCTGAGCCGTCCGTACGGCGGTCCATATCTGCTGCGGCGTCGTTCCCTTCCTGATCGTATTGAGGTTCTTCTGCACACCGCTTTCAGCTCCGAACAGGACCGCCCAGCACCCCGCGTCCTTGAATGCCCGTAAGAGCGGCCAGTCAACCTGGTTGACGCAGGCCGAGGCAAACCACGAGATCCGAAGGCCTCTCCGCCGGATCTCTTTCGCGATCTCCATTGCCCGATCATAGTCAGCGGCAAAAGTATCGTCGAGGAACTTTATCTCCTTATATCCCTGCTTGATGCAAAGCTCGATCTCCTGCATCACGTTATCTACGCTCCGATAGCGGATCCCGCTTTTCCGCTCCTTGTCCATCTGAAAACAGTATATACAATGCCTGTTGCATCCCCGCGAGGTTATCATAACGGCAACGGGCCTTTCCCGGTAGGTGCCCGGCGGGGGGATGTAGCGATCAGCATCGCCCAGAAGCTCACGGGCGGGGAAGGGCAGGGAGTCGAGATCGGTGATGAGGGGCCTCGCGGGGTTCTTGACGATACGTTGACCCTCCCGGTACACGACACCGGGAACCCCTTCCAGGTTCCTGCCGCTCGTGAGGCGTTCCACGATCTCGAGCATCGTGAATTCACCTTCGCCCGTCACCACGGCATCAATATCGATGTCCGCATCGACCAGGCAGCGCTCCTGGACCGCAATGGGATAGGGGCCTCCGGCGACAATGAAACAGTCGCGGCGGTACCGGCTTTTCAGATCGGCAGCGGTCATCCTTGCCTTGTTCCAGCCGAAGGTGGTCGCATAGAGCCCGACAACATCCGGCCTGAACCGGCGGACCTCGGCGAGCACCTGCTCATGGTCCAGAAAAGCGCCGTTGATGAACCTGATCTCATGGCCCGCTTGTTGGAGCACGGCTGCAACAGAGAGGGTGCCGACCGGCTGCCAGTAGTTGATCTGCGAGCTTGCTGTTTTTGAGGAGAATATCTCTTCGGGGACCCAGGCGGGTATGACGAGCGCGCACTTCATAGGACCGTCACGTGCGGACGAGGACGAGTTCGTCCCGTTCGATGGCATTTGTGGGAGCGGATCTCCGGATGACCTTCTCCGCGGTCTCCATACCTGACCGAATTGCCACATCCATATTATAATACCGGAACATGCCGCTTCTTCCTGCGATGTGAAGATTGCTGAAGCCGTCCAGGTAGTCCAGCAGCACCTTGGCGTGCGTATCGTGCCCGACCTCAAAGAGCGGATAGGCCTTCGGCACCCGTACGATCACGCTGTCCAGGACGTCCTGCCGGTCGACAAAGCCGAGCCGGACGAGGTTGTCGACGGTCAGGTCCGTGAGCGCTTCATCGCTCATGCTCCAGACGGCATCGCCTCGGAAACTGAAATATTCCATGACGAGGAGCGATCTCCCTTCCGGCGCCATGGCAGGGCTCCAGTTCGTCGGTTCGTGTATCCTGCCGAAGGGTATCTTCTGCTCCGGGATGTAGAGCCAGGTCTGGTCCGTGACGCGTTCCCGGTCCACCATGATCGCCGCGACCACCAGGTCACGGAACCTGAGCTTCGCTGCTGCCTCAAGGACGGGAGCGGGCGGGGCGGGAGAGAGCATGTTCACGAGGGCGGTAAGGGGAATGGTGGAAATGTATTCTGTGGCCGGTACCGTGAACTGCCGGTCCTGATCGCTCACGGTGATGCTTTCTATCCTGAACGAATCATGGTCGATCCGAACGACCTTCGTCCCGGTATGGACATCACCGCTTTTTTCGATCTCGTCCCTGAGCCGGTCGGAGATCCGTCCGATCCCGAGGGACGGATAGGTGAACGTGTCCGTCAGTGTCGGCAGGCCCTTTCCGCTGAACTTGAAAAATGCGTTCTTGACCGCTTTTGCAAGGGAGAGCCCTTGTATCCGCTGGGCGACCCAGGCCGCGCTGATCCTGCTGCAATCGATGCCCCAGACCTTCTCGCTGTATTCCTTGAAATAAAGCGTGAACATGGTGCGGCCGAAGTTGCTCACCACCCAGTCCTCGAGAGAGACAAGGTCCTTTTTTGTCACGGTCCGCTTTGCGGTCTCCCAGACATAGTCGGCGATGATCCGTGCCGTGGTCGGGATGCCCAGGCCGAACATCGCGTTGAGCGGCCTGAGGGGATAGTCAAAGTATCTATCGCGCAGCAAGATCTTGCTGCTGCGCCGGACGGTGACCATTTCGAGCCCCATGAGGTCCCGCACGAGCGCGTCGACCGCCTGATCGCTCGTAAAAAAGCGATGGCCGCCGAGGTCGAACCGGTATCCGTTGTGTTCGATCGTTTTCGACAGGCCGCCTACCCCGGCATCTCCCTCGTACACCTGTACGGTGAGTCCTGCCTTCGTCAGGGTATATCCCGCCGAAAGGCCGGAGAGGCCGCCGCCTAATATGATGATGTCGTTCGTTTGTCCGTTCAAACAGTCACCTGAGGGAGCCCATGGATATGAACCTTCTGGAAAAGATACACTATAGTATTACTGCTAATCATATGCACGGTCAAGCGGAAAGATTGGCGGGGAACACATCCTCCGCAGCTCCGGGACTATCCCGGATACTGCGGAGGTGTTCAAATGAAGTTGGCGCTATTTCACGATCAGGACAGGGATAGTCGCGCCGTCAGCGACCTCCCGACTGACGCTTCCCATAAAGAGGTGTGTGGTCCGCCTGGAGCGGGACCCGATCACGATCATGTCGGCCTTTGCGTCCTTCGCCGTTTTAAGGATCTCTTCGGCCGGGTGGCCCTTCTTGATGACGGTCTTGATCCCCGTCAGCCCCTTTTTCTCGAGCGCAGCCTTGTAATATTTCAGGATCGTCTGCGCTTTCTTATCCAGGGCCTTCTGATATGCGGTGCCCTTCAGCACTTCCTTGAGGGTGGACAGCTCAGCGTCACCAAGCATTGCGTCGATAAGCGATTTGCCCTCGAACTTTTCGACATATACCAGCACAATGGACCGGGGGCGTATGCAGGCGCAAAAATTGCTATATTGGTTAAAAGCACTTTTCGTTCCCTTGGTCTCGTCTACCGCGAGGAGTATCCGTTTCATGTTTTCTCTGTCCTTTGTAATGATATCATGCAAGGGGGACCCGTATGCAGCGCTGTGTCACCTGTTCCGTTCAAGCGGTATCCGGTCCTGCAATGGCACAAGACAGCTGCTGTGTAAGCACGTAAATACTATTTGCCCTGTCCACCTTTCGGGGGGGCCACTGGAGCGCCGTATCCGCCAGCTTTGGGAGCCGGTGCCCCGTATCCACCAGCCTTGGGTACCGGTGTTCCATATCCGCCCGCTTTTGGGGCACCGTAGCCGCCGGCTTTCGGAGCAGAACCGTACCCTCCTGCCGCCGGTTTGGAGCCGTAGCCGCCTGAAGCGGCCTTGGATCCGTAGCCGGCCGCGGCGCCATGGCTTTGGGCCGACTGCGCCACCATGTCATGTTGCTGGCTATAGATCGTCAGGAACCCCAGGATGACCACGAGAATCCCTATTATCACCATTGTCGGTTTATTCATTACGTTATCTCCTCTTCGATGAGGGGGAGAAAATCATCCCTTTTTGATTTTGAATATGATCTTGCCGGCTTCCTTCTTTTCTTCCATCAGGTCGTGCCCCGCCTGGTCCAGCATCTGCTTGATGGTCTCTGCCGACGAGGGATTATCGAACACCATGTTGAGGACCTCACCTTCCTGTATCTTCTCGATGGATTTCTTGCAGTAGATCTGAGGATGAGGGCACACATAACCGCACACATCGAGCAGGTAGGTCCCATCCGTGTTCTTTTCGAATTTCATAGCCATGACGAATTTCCTCCTAGAGTTAGTTACTAAAAGCTTGCCATCTCTTTTGCCATCTTCCGGTCAGACCACCAGTTGAAGAACTTGACCCCGAAAAATGCGCCGCTTACCATGCCCAGGCCGTACAACCAGCCGCTCGGGTCGCCACCTGCAACACGGATGAAGAACGCTCCGATGTTGCAGCCGAGCGCGGGCCGGGAGCCGACGCCCATCAATATCCCGCCGGTGAGGCCCCAGACAATGAGCTCACCCTTGGGCAGTTTGAACTTGAACTCGTTGCTCAGCCGCGCCATGACCATCGCGCCGAAGATGATGCCGAAGGACATCCAGAGCGCCGGGTTGCGCAGCGGCTCGGGGAGCCCGTTATTAAGCCCGAAAAAGATGTTGTCATGCATGTTCCATCCGAACTTCTCGAGGATCCACCCGCCGAGCTGTCCTTCCTGGCTGGTGATATACCAGTATCCCGGATCGAACACGGTGCCCTTGATCGAGGTGTCCGCCGAATGCCCCATTTTGACCAGGAGCTCTCCGAAGTTGCTGATCCCGTACCTGATCTGCATCCCTTTCATGACAAATATGTGGAGGCCGGCGACGATCCCGATAATGATGCCCATCATGGTCGTCCTCTTGGACGCGGTGATCATGCTCCACATGCCGGCAAGCTCATCTTTGAAACCCATGGTGCCGCCCGTTGCCTTGGCCCTCTTCTTGAGGAACCCTTTTCGAATATAGAAGTAGTAGATCGTGACGAGGAGAAGCGCGGCAGGGATCAGGGCGTTGATCAGAGAATCGGCGATGAAGTATTTCGAGATGCCCGGAAGGCCGGAAAACGCCGCGGTCTTGGACAGCTGAACGACCGGCTGGTTCCACACGTAACCGGCAAGGTAGATGTCGAAGGACGATGTCATCTGGGCGGCCGGGACCCCTGATGCCATTGCTTTGTCAAACCAGGACTGGGGCATCAATCCGTTGAACCAGGTAACATCAACGAAAACAGCCTGTCCTATGCAGAGGCCGAAGAACGCGGCGAGAAACGACGTCCCATTGCCTTCGCCGATCTTATACAGCGAGCCGGACGCGCAGCCGCCGGAGAGCACCATGCCCACGCCGAAGATCAATCCGGCTATCAACGTGTGGGCGCCGAATGGCGCGGGATGGAACGTGCTCATGTCCGTCGAGGCCAGCGTGGCCTGAATGAGGCTGAAGAAGATCAGCGCCACCAGGATACCGACGGCCATACGCGGGACCCCCGCGGCAAAAAGGTCTCGCGACGCGGAGGCGAAGCAGAACCGGCCATATTGCAGCATCATCCCGTAGGCAAATCCGAACCAGATGTACACGACCACGTACATGTAATATTCATTCACCTGGTAATAGATCATGCTGGTGAGGATGAGCAGGCCTGTTATGGCAAAGGCCCATATCTGATTTTTCTTCTCTTCCATAAGACTATTTCCCCCTTAAAATAGCGTTGAAAGACGAAATTGCGAATGCGTTGACGATTGTCGAGTACAGGCAGGCCCCCCTTTCATGTGCACAGGATCGAATGGAAAATGCCCATAAGGATAATTAATGGGATATGAATGCAAACTTATGAGAGGAAATGTCTTAATATGTGTAGTTATAGATGCTATTAAATCAAAAATCAAGAGCTATTTTTTCGCTATGTTGCTGAATATCTTGACTAAGCAATATGCTGTCCAATGAACACTGCGGGATGCATTATGCAACGGATAAGTAAAAATGATGGTCAGTAAAGGAAGGGCAGTGATCACTCGTGCGTCACGGCAGGGGGGATATCCGGCGGCAGATAGATACGGACGCCTACCGTGTATATGAACACGTCCTCGTTCACCTGGAACGATCTTGATGATCGGTAGCCGTTGAGCTTCCGAGCGAGCCCTGCCGGGAGAGGGCCGTCAGCGGCATTCGACAGCACGACGACCGGCACGGTTTCCGCCGCATCACGATCGGACCCATAGTAGCAAGGATTCCGGTATTCCCAGGTAAAACGGAGCGAGGAGCGCAGGACCTCTTCGCGTGGCAGAAGCGATCCGCCGCGGTAGTGATATCTGATCTGTTTATTGGTATACAGATCGAGAAGGGGCACGGACACCGCCGGGTTCGCGACAGGTCCTTCCGGCGCGGTCGTGATGACCTCGATGGCACTTCCCGGCAGGGTGTTCAGGTACTCGCCGGCATGTTTGAGATTGACGGCGCTCATGCTCTTTGCGAAGGGGAGGTATGCGGAGCATGCGATGACCAGCGATGTCGCCACGGTGCCGAGCACGAGGGACCGCCGGAGGTCCTCCCGGGCGATGATCTGCAGTCCGTAGCCTGCCATGAGCGCGAGCAGGGGAAAGACGGGAAGCAGGTAGCGGATCCTGGTTATGTGGAAAAGGACAGCGAGAAGGATGAGCCAGAAGATGATCAGGTACGAAGCGTCGCGTTTCCGGAACGCGACGACGATGGACACAAGGGCCGATGCGGTGACAACGGGATGCACCTGGAACAGGAAGGTCGAGAGAAAGCTCTCGTGCCACCGCGTGAGTCCCGGGCCCTGGAATTCCCGCAAGAGTGTCACCTGCTCCCGCACCACATCGTAGTTGAGGAGCAGGACCGCTCCGGCGACCACGCCCGCCGTGAGGAGGATCGCCATGCCCCGCTTGAGCGGCCGTCGGCCGTCGGCACCTTTCCGCTGCAGGGCACGGACGATCAGCGCGACCCCGAGGACCGAGAGCATGAACCACGCGGAATACTTCGAGAGCACGACAAGAACGATGGCCGTGACGGAACAAAGGGCCCGTACCGGACCGCCCCGATCCATGGCATTCAAAAAAGTGAAGATCGCCAGCATGAGAAAGAACATGGTCGGGACGTCGACCAGCATAAGGGGCACCTGGGTCAACAGATAGGGAATACCGAGGAGCAGCAATCCCGCCGAAAATCCAGTATTCCGGTCCCAGAGCCTCTCCCCGATCAGACAGGTAAGGACTGCTGTGAGCGAGAACAGCACGGTTGTGAACAACTGCACGACAAGCCGGTGTTCGCCGAACAGCTTGAACAGCATTCCGTAGAGAAAAGGAACGAGCGGCATATCCGTCCATGCCTGTATGTCCCGCCCCCATTCTTTCAGGAAGGAACCGATGCCATACACTTCGAGATATTTTGCCTGGGTAAAATATCTCGATGCGTCCACGATGGTCTCCGGCTGTCCCCAGAAAGGCACTGCGGCGGTGAAGGAGAGGAGCGCAAGAACCAGTATGTGATATTGTTCAGGGACAGGCTTTCGCGCCAGCACAAAGGCGATGGCAAGGCTCGTGGTCAGGAAAAGATAGATGCGGGACGCATCGGCGTGAGCGAACACCCACGCCCAGCTGAACAGGCTGTTGTCATCGTGCGCACGGAGGAGGAACAAAAGGATAAAAAGGAAAAGGAAGAGGCCGGCGGTAAAAAGTGTTGTCGCGAGCTTGTTCTGCACGTGAATAGTATAGCATTGCGGTGAAGCTACTTCTACCTATTTTCACATCATCGGCGCCTGCGCTGGACTGAATCTTTTCTTGTCTGAGCAGGGGTGCAGATGGCCTGGGTTGTTCGATGTAGCATTGTGGCGGCGACTCGCTGGTCCGGCATCAACATCCGGTTTCAACTTCGGTTGATGCCATCAACATAAGGCCCGGAAGGGCGGGAAACGCTCCCGCCCTTCCGGGCCGACGTATCGTTACGCTTTCTTTGCCGGAGGCGACGGCACCTTGTCGCCGTGGCAGTCCGTGCAGTTATGCTGCGACTGGATGCCGTATCCCTTTGCCGGGATGATGCCCTTGGTCCTGTACGTTCCGTCCTTCCACTGGTTCAGGAGCGTGACGGTCTGGAACGCCATGGCCGCGGTCAACCGGGCGCACCGGTCCTTCCGTTCCGGGCTCCCCAGGTCCTTGTTCGCGGCCTTCATCCACTTGCCCACGGATATGTGGCAAAGCGGCGATCCGGCGGTCGTCTTCGGGATATTCGCCTGGATCTTCGGCTTCGCCGGAGTGAAGTTCGGCATTGACGTTTCCGAATAATATTGCATCAGTTCGCTGCCCATCAGCATGCCGTCCTCGGTCCCGGATGTCCGCGGGCCGATAATGAGGTTCGTCGCGATATTCGCGCCTGAATTGCAGCCGCAGATCGTGCCCCAGCCCGATACGCCGCCTTCCAGGAAGATGAAGGCATCGACGGGGAAGGATTTGTACGGCTCACCGATCTTCTCCCGGAGCTGGCTGAATATGCTGTTGATGACGGCAGCACCGCAGAACACCCGGTACCACTCTTCGTATGCGATCTCTGCTGTCTTCTGCGGGTCCAGTTTCACGTAGGGCCACGGCCATTTCTCGGTCGGCCCGCCCAGGGCTTCGGCCTTTGATGCGAACCCCGGAGCCGTAGCAGCGATCGCGGTTATTCCGGCGCCGATCAACAGATCTCTTCTGCTCAATTCCTTGTCAAGGAACTTTATGGATTTCATGCTAGTGACCTCCTCAATGGGATGGGTGTGAGCGTATGTTCAAGAGTGTTCCCCTGATACTGACATCATCATAGAGAAAAGGAAGAACTACGATTTAGGAGGGCGCTCGTCTGCAGCGATGAGAAGAAGTGGGTGAAAAAAAGGATGAAACTGGAGATTGAAATTAACGGACAGGGCTGGCAGCAGTGTTCCGCGCCGGTTGGGCACCGAGGTGCTTTCATCGTCCTCAAAAAATTCCGCAGTGGATGGGTGGCTGTCGTCGAGTGCCTGGACAGACAGGTTGCCATCGGACAATATCAAGGAGAGCACAAAGGGATGAGGTGCGAAGATGTCATGGAGCAGGATGATGGCGAGGAGGATATACAAGCCCTTCAGGAATACGCCGTCGGAGGCTGTGCGCAAGGGGAGGTCTCGGTGCCATGCACAGATCCGATGTGCAGTGACGTGGGCAGCGCCTTTGTGACAGTGGACGCGGCCGGGACTCCATGGACGGAAGGGTGCCATAATGGATAGGGTAAGACCCGGGAGGCACGGGCCGCGCCTCCCGGGGGGTAAGCTATTTTACGACCGGATAATTTGCACCCTGGATGGCTCCCTGCATTATCGCCCCGCCGCGATAGCCCTTGGTCCAGGCGGAGTAGCCGAAGGCCATGGTATAGGCATCATAGCCCAGAGCCCGCAGGCCGACGACCGGGAGGTTCTGAGTCTGGCCGGTCACACAGACGAGAATGACCTTCTTGTTCTTGGGGAGCTTCTTGAGGCTCTCAGGTGTAAAGATGTCCTGGACCGTTATCTGAATAGAACCGGGTATGTGCCCTTCAGCGTACTCTGCCGGATTAGGCCGCACATCCACGACTAAAAAATCGGTCTTTTTTGCCTTGATCATGGCCTGCACTTCTTCGGCAGAGACCTGCCAGAACTTCGTTTCAGTACCTTTGGACATCGTGGCATTCAGCTTCGCCGCCATATCATCCGCCGCAAAGGCCACCGGTGCCGCAACGGAAAGCGCGATGACCACAACCCACAGCATGACCAGTACTTTCTTCATTGTCTATTCCCCCTTTGTGCGTAGTGTTTGGCTTACTCTTCAGCAAGGGTTCCGGAACCACCGGGCCCCTGTCGATCGGCATTACAGTACGATCACCTTGTCCGCATCGTGCTGCATCACCGCATTGTTGTACTGACTTCCGGAGACGATCTCCTTGGGAAGGCCCTCGCCGGCGACCCCCAGATGCTTTGCACTGTGATCGCAGAAGCTTACGGTGACCCCCTTGGTCCTGCTCAGTTCGGCGAATGCCGGCGTATGGATGAGCTTCGTGCCGGTATCCATGTTGAAGAGAATGACCTCATGCCCTTTTGCCAGGGCCGCTTTGGTTATACCCTGTACCGCGTCCATATTCTTATCGGTGTTCACGAAAATGCCGAGTTTCATGTTTGCTGCCTCCTCTCAAAGTTATCAACGGTAATGATGCCGCTTACAGGTCTCCTGCCGGGGTTTCGTCGGACAGCCCGCTACCAGGAAATGACCTTGTCATGGGAGAAGATCAGGTCGACGATCTTGCCGTAGTCCCTGTTCTCCCTGATATCCACGACCGTGACCTCGTTGCCCTTCTTGTGCGTGTCCATGATCGTCTTGAGCGTTGCGTCAGGGGCCTGTTTGAGAATGTAGAGTATTTTCATTCGTATCACCTCATTATGGTCGTAGTGGTTTAGAACGGTACGACGTGGTCGTATTCCAGGAGCTTCTTCGCCAGGTCCTCGGTGGAAATATAGTCCATGCCCGCGTTCTCTTTCGTGTTCGTAAAGATCTTCATGTCCATGTCCTTGATGGTCTCAAGGTTCAGGTCATTGTCGGCATTGCTTTCCACCTTCCTGTCCAGCACATAGACATCGATGGTGTCATCCATAAGCGTGATGCCCACGGACATTCTCAGGGCCTCACCCTGACGGTCACGGACGAGTACAGCGATCTTTTTCCCCATGGTCTCCTCCTTCGTTCATTACCTGATCTAATGTAGAGTTATATTTTGAATAGTGATCAAACGGAATACGCGGTAAGGTCGATTCATGTTCCAGCGGGAACGACATCACCTCCCCGGAAGAATTTCGGCAGCGTTGCCTACATCAATGAAATCGATCGGTCGAGATGCAGGTAGTTGCAGGATAAAGAATGTTCTCAGCTTCTAAAGTCTGTATCGCTGTTGCAGAATTCAACGAAGTTGTCGTGAATGCGAGAACCATAATACAAAAAAAAATAAATTGCAAGGGGAGAGCAACCGTGGTCCCATAAACTCTCGTTATGGGGCAATGAAGGAATTTAATAGGAAGTGCAGTGGCTGCGCATGATGTGCATTATTTAAATTTCTTATACATGAAAAACGAGTATTGACAGGCAGTAAGCTTTTTGTTAAGTTACTACACTTTCCTGATGTGCGAGCATACAGACGGGCACATCACATGGCCCGAACTTGATAACCGATGAGGAGGAACTACGAATGTCACTGAAAACCGAAACGCCAGCGCAGACCCTGGATACCCTCGGCAGGGTATGTCCCTATCCGCTTTTGTTGACCAAGAAGGCGCTTGAAAAGATGAACAGCGGGCAGGTCCTCAAGGTCCTGTGCGATGCACCGGCATCGGCCGAGGATAGCATTCCCCGGTTCGTCGAGAAGCAGGGCTACACCATGGAAACGGTGAAGATAGATGACAAGGGAATGTGGGAGATCTTCATTCAGAAGAAGTAATTTTGCTTTTTAAACACGTACGATCACGACGCCGGACAGGGTTGGTTCCCTGTCCGGTTTTTTTTCGGTGTGGCTTCTCATGACGCCGCTGTATCATATCACACAGCCGGATCCCTGCCTGCAAAGCTTAACGTATCTATCCCGTTGATTTTCCGTAATTCATCCCTTTGGCAGTGGTTTTGCTTTATATCAGTCCGATATTGATAAAGCGGGAGGTATGACCATGAACTGCGGGAAGTGTACTACGATCAACGACGGCGATGCCGTATTCTGCGCGAATTGCGGCAGCGCCCTGCGGGACTTGGCGGAAGGCCCCCGGAGGACATGGAGGTCGTACTGGTTCGCGCTGCTCTTGGTGCCGGTGCTGCTCGCCGCAGCCGGCATGGGCTATTATAAGTTCATGCTTCCCAACGGCGTTGCCGCAGTGGTGAACGGCGAGGAAATAACGCTGGCGGAACTGGATACCGTGATACGGTCGGCGAGGGATGGCAGGGATGTGCCCGAGGAAGCGATCGGCCGGATGCGGTCCGCTGCGCTTTCGGAACTCATTACCGAACGGGTCGCCTTCCAGGAGGCGCGCAAGGCCGGGGTTCGTGTCTCTCCGGAGGAGATGAACGATGCCATCGCCCGCATGCGGTCCGCTGCAGGCCTGGATGAGCAGAGCTTCGATGCACGGGTGAAGGCGATCTACGGCGGCAAGGGCAATTTTCGGAAGGGGATGGAACGACAGCTCATCATCCGGAAGTACATCGATGAACGTATCACCGCCGGCGTATCGGATCCAACGATCGCCGGCTTCCGCGTGAACCAGTGGCTGCAGGGAATAAGCAGCAAGGCTGCCGTGCGTGTCTCCCTTGAGGAGCAGATGCAAAGTTCTGCGGGCTGTGCATGCTGCGGCGGGGACGGAACCGGTCGCGGTCCCGCAAAGCACGGCTGTGATCCCAAGGCGGGAACATCGGCGAAAGGCAAACAACCGGCCCGGCAGATCACGGCAGCCCGTGATGCAGCGATAGGCTACTGGAGCAAAAAGCACGGGAACGGACCCGTGGAGACGAGGGTCACGGATCTCGGTTGCCACCTCCAGGTGGATATCCTGGAAAACAACAGGATCGCAAGATCGCTCCGGTACCAGAACGGTACGATCACGGAGATGTAGGACGACAGATCAAAAAGGACAGATCGTTTAACCGCAGAGGACGCAGAGGAAACCGACGTCAAAAACAAGTTCTTTGGTCCTTGTCTTAAAACGCAGGCATGAAGCTTTTGACTTCCACGCCTGTTTTCCCTCTGCGCCCTCTGCGGTAAATAGATATCCTGACTTTTTATTTTCCTGTATTCTTGTATTTTAAGAAGGAGGCTGGTATGGCGGTATGCACGAAATGCGGTGTGGAATTGAAGGGTGTCGCAAAGTTCTGCACGGCCTGCGGGAGCGGCATTGAGAACGGGATGCATGACGAGAAAAAGGCGCGGGTCCTCGCCGGCGAGAAGAAGGGCCCGAAGACGGCCGTCATCATCAGCATGGCGTTCGCGGTCGTCGTGGCGGGATGGCTGATCTACAACAATACATCCGGGGCGCGGTCCATGGACCGGCCCCTGCAGGGTCAGTCGGCCCGCGAAGGGAACAAACATCAGCAGTATACGCCCGTCACGGCGCAGAACGGCGAAGTGAAGGTCCCGCTCAGCGCGCTCACCGGGAGCGCGGCAAGATACTTTGTGTACACCACGAACGGGAAGGACATCAAGTTCTTCATGCTCCGGGCGTCCGACGGAACGGTCCGGCTCGCGCTGGATGCCTGTACGGCCTGCAACCACGCGAAGCTCGGCTACCGTCAGAACGGCGAGACGATGGTATGCAACAACTGCGGTATGAGCTTCAGGTCCACCGACGTCGGCAATATCTCCGGCGGCTGCAGCCCGATCCCGCTGAAGAACAGCCAGGACGGGAAGACGCTTACGGTGAAGGCGAAGGACCTGGAAGAGGGAGTGAAGTACTTTTGATTGCGGATTTCGGATTGCGGATTGCGGAGTGAAAACCGCAACGCAAAGTCCTAAAGGCATTTTACCGCAGAGCTCGCAGAGCACGCGGAGGAAAGTCAGAGACAAAGCAAACAGATTTAAAGATGTTACACCTGGGGCCTGCCTGACATCTCTGCGGTCTCAGCGTTCTCTGCGGTGAAAAATAGTTTAGGTTGTCTTGGTAGCTTAAAAAGGATCAGCGAATGAAATTGATCGATATCGCCGTCAACAACCTCCGCCGGAAGAAAGGCAGGACCTTTTTCCTGGTCTCGGGCCTTGCCCTGGGGATCGGCGCCGCCGTGGCGCTCACCTCGGTGGGGGACGCCATGAACCGCGAGGTGATGCACACGCTCGACGAGTTCGGCGCGAACATCCTGGTGCTGCCTGCCACGGAGGACCTGCCGCTGTCCTACGGCGGCATGACCGTCTCGGCCGTCAACACCGGCGGACGGTCGCTGACGATCGAGGACGCTCGGAGGATCAAGACCATCAAGAACAGCGAGAACGTAAGCACCGTGGCGCCGAAGCTCCTGGTCGTCTCCGAGGTGAAGGGGACCAAGGTGATGGTGGCGGGCGTGGAGTTCCCGTCGGAGTTCAAGCTGAAGAAGTGGTGGCGCGTATCCTCGGGCATGAAGCCCGGCGGGGTATCCGAGGTGCTCGTGGGCAAGGACGCAGCTGCGAAGCTCGGCATCGCACCGGGCGACACGGTAAAGCTCAACGGCGGAACGTTCCGCGTTTCCGGCGTGCTGGGAGACACGGGCTCCCAGGATGACGCGCTTATCTTCGCCGACCTGGCCACGGTCCAGACACAGTTCAGAAAGGGGAACGCCATCAGCCTCATCGAGCTCGCCGCGCTCTGCGGCGGCTGCCCCATCGAGGATATGGTAGACCAGGTGAACGGCGTTCTGCCGGGCGCGCGTGCCGTGGCGGTGAAGGAGACGGTGGAGCTCAAGATGCAGGCCATGCACTACTTCCACCGGTTCTCGCTCGGCATCTCCCTGCTGCTCCTGATCGTGGCGGGAATGATCATCTTTTTCGCCATGACCGCTTCGGTGAAGGAGCGGGTGCAGGAGATCGGCCTCTTCCGGGCCATCGGGTTCCGGACCGGCCACATCATCCAGGTGCTCCTGATCGAGGCGTTCTTCGTGAGCCTGCTCGCCGGGATCGTCGGGTACGTCCTCGGCAGTCTGAGCCCGCGGTTCATCGCGCCGTATCTCATGAGCGCGTATAACCTCAAGTTCGTCTTCGACCCGGTCATGGCCGTGAGCGCGGTCGCGGCGTCGGTCGTCGTCGGGCTGCTCGCCAGCATCTACCCGGCCGTGCGCGCGGGGCGGCTTGACCCGATCGAAGCGTTAAGAACACTTTAACGAACGAACCAAATGATCGCCACTAAGGCACCAAGTCACGAAGGCATTCTTCGTGTCTTAGAGTCTTCGTGGCAAATGATGAGGATTCTGTATGGCATTTATTGATCTGAATAACGTGACCAAGAAATTCCATGCCGGAGAAGAAGAGTATCCGGCGGTGCGGTGCGTTTCGCTCGGCATCGAGAGCGGAGAGTTCGTCGCGGTCATGGGACCGTCGGGCTCGGGAAAAAGCACGCTCCTCTCCCTGGTGGGAGGCCTGAGCCACGCGACGTCGGGCATCGTTTCCGTGGACGGGATCGACCTCGGCGCCCTCGGGCCGAACAAGCTTTCCGACTTCCGGCGGGAGTATCTGGGTTTCGTATTCCAGTCCTTCTACCTGGTGCCGTATCTTACCGCGCTCGAGAATGTCATGCTGCCGCTCACGGTCCAGCCGGGGATGAACGGAACAGCAGGCGCCGCAGCGCAGGACGCCCTCCGGAAGGTGGGTCTTGCCGCGAAGACCCGCCGGTTCCCCTCCCAGCTTTCGGGCGGCGAGCAGCAGCGCGTCGCCATCGCACGGGCCATCGTGAACAGGCCGCCGGTGATCCTCGCCGACGAACCCACGGGGAACCTGGACACGAAGACCGGCGATCAGGTGCTGGACATGCTGCAGGACCTGAACCGGGAAGGCCACACCATCGTGATGGTGACGCACAACGGGGAGAACGCG
>CAKKRC010000024.1 GCA_919902495.1 Nitrospiria bacterium | reverse complement strand
TCTGACCGGCCTGTACCAAAGTACAGAACGTCATGCCTGGCATACATAAAAAAAACCCTACCGGCGTACCGGCAGGGTTGTAACCAGATCTAATATGAGGGGCAACTATCTCCCGCGCAGTTCCTTAAGCCGCTTCACCCGATCTTCGATCGGCGGATGGGTGCTGAACAATTTCATGAGCCCCCCTCCGGTGAGCGGATTTACGATGAACATATGCGCCGTTGCGGGTTTCGCGTCCTGCATGGGGACGACCTGCGCGCCTCGCTCCAGCTTCAGCAGCGCGTTCGCAAGGCCATAGGGATTTCCGGCGATCGCCGCGCCGCCCTTGTCGGCCTCGTACTCCCGTGTGCGCGAGATCGCCATCTGGACCAGCATCGCGGCGATGGGCGCCACGATCATCATGACCAGGGCGACGACGGGGCTTCCGCCCTCGTCGCTGTCGTCCCTTCTGCCGCCGCCGAAGAGCATGGCCCAATGGGCCATCTGCGCCAGCATGCTGATGGCGCCGGCAATGGTCGCCACGATCGTGCCGGTCAGTATGTCGCGATTTTTGATATGGGACAGTTCGTGGGCGATGACGCCCTCCAGCTCCTCCCGGTCCAGTGCCCGCATGATGCCCTCGGTCACCGCAACGACGCCATGCTCCGGGTTTCTACCCGTTGCGAAGGCGTTCAGGGCTTCTTCGGGAATGATGTACACCTTCGGCATGGGAAGACCCGCCTTCTGGACGAGCCTGCGCACCATGGCATACAGGTCAGGTGCCTGCGCCTCGGTGACCGGCTGCGCATTGTACATTTTCAGGACGATCTTGTCGCTGAACCAGTACGAGACAAAGTTCATGACCAGGGCCATCATGAAGGCGATGATCATGCCGTTCTGGCCTCCGATCGCCGCTCCCACGAAGACCAGAAGCACGGTCAAAAAGGTCAAAAGAACCACTGTTTTTAGCGTATTCATACGGCTTTCTCTACCTCCTGGATCAAAATAACGGCTGTTTGAACCCATGTATAGATACCACACTGGACCGGGAGAGTCAACACCTCAGCATCCTCTGCCCAACCATGCAGCGACGGGAAAACAACGCACATTGCGACAGGAATGGCTCGATCGGCCTACTTTTCTGTTGACAACACTCGACCGCTTTTGTTATATTTGTCCCTGCTCAAAAAGAGCGCGGGTGTAGCTCAGTTGGTAGAGCACGACCTTGCCAAGGTCGGGGTCACGGGTTCGAGTCCCGCCACCCGCTCCATAATGAATGAAGGGGTCAGTCGAAAAGACTGGCCCCTTTTGTTTTGTCCTCTTCCTGAAGGACGGAGCCACCGGTGTTCCACTTCACCCTTGACAAGTGAACGTTCGTTCACCTATAATGCCTTCATGCCACGGATCACCAAACAGGAGACGATCGGTTCGCGCGTCCGCGAGATCAAAAAGTTCTTCAAGAGCAGCGGCAGGATGCCGAGCTACTCCGAGATCGGAGAACTGACCGGCCTTCGCTCCAAGAACGCCGTCTTCAAGTTCATCGCCAAGCTCGAAAAGCTGAAGCTCGTCGAAAAGGACAAGAAAGGCAGGCTGCTCCCCCTTGCCATCGCCAGGCCCGTGCGGGTGCTCGGCACCGTCGAGGCCGGCTTCCCCTCTCCCGCCGAGGAGGAACTGGTCGACACCCTGTCGCTGGACGAACTCCTCATCCAGAACCGCGAGGCGACGTTTCTCCTGAAAGTATCAGGCGATTCCATGTCCGGCGCGGGCATCCTGCCCGGGGACATGGTCATCGTGGACAAGGGACAGACACCAAAGAGCGGCGACATCGTCATCGCCCAGGTGGACGGCGAATGGACCATGAAATATCTCCGAAAACGCGGCGAAACGATCACCCTCATCCCCGCCAATCCGAAATACCAGCCCATCAAGCCGAAGAACGAACTTAAAGTAGCCGGTGTCGTGACGGCGGTGGTGAGGAAGTATAAATAGAGCTTGAGGCAAATTTTTCCAACATTACCGCGTTGACTTTTGCGAATAATAGTAATACTATGTATTACTTTAGGAGGCCTTCATTGTTCATCAAGGAATTTGAATGGGACGAGGGCAATGTCGTGCACATAGAGCTTGGCCATGGGGTAAAGCCCGAAGAGGCGGAAGAAGTCTTTGCGAACAAGCCGTTATATCGAAAAACGAAGAAAGGTCACTACGTCGCGATGGGGCCTTCACAGGAAGGTCGGTATCTTACCATCGTATTCGCCCTGAAAAAGAACGGCGTGGCGCGGGTCATAACGGGCTGGGATATGGATAAAGCGGAAATCATGTACTGGCAGAAACAGCGGGTTTAAAGCTCCTGAGGAGGCGAACGCTATGAAAGCAAAATCAGCAAAGAAAACAGTGGCCGATGATGAGTACTACGATAAACATGGCATTCTCGGTGAGATCGTGGAAGGTGACGTCGCATTGAGCCTTGATGACGCGCTCAAGCAGGACATCCTTTCGGGAAAGCGAAAAAGAAAATTGCGGAACATCACGATCAAGCTCGATCCGCTTTACCTCTTGTCGATCAAGAAGGTCGCCACGAAAAAAGGGATACCTTATCAGACCCTGGTGCGGCAGTGGGTCGCCGAGAATATCCGAAAAGAACTGAAGATCGCATAGGGCGGAAGACAGTGATCAAAAGCAAACTGATTACTCCAATCCGGCATGCAGGACGAGAACGCGGCGTGACGTACGCCAGGTGTGAAACAGGCGCCGTTGTTTACGGAGGGTTGAGTGAAAACACGGCTGATCTTGAAACCTGGGCAGCGAGGAACGAAAAGTCTGTCGAAAAAATACGGTGATGCCCTGCTGTGTGTCCGTTTCAGGTATGATGCTGCGTCGCGGCAGAGGCTGAAGACGGTCGAGTTGATCGTCGAAAAGGAGGAATGGTCCCCTCCCCCGCCTCGATACACCGCGGACACCCTTGTTCCCCTGCAGATCAATGTTGCCGATATGCAGGCACGCCAACAGGCCAAAGCAGCGGGCGGAAGATGGAACCCTGAAAAACAGCTCTGGTTTGTAAAGTACGGTAGTATTGCAGGCACAGCACTTGAAAAGCATCACAGGTAGATGCTTTTTGATATTTTGAAAAATGACAAAAGCATATATCCGTGATGGTCTCGTAAGAAGTCACGCAGCAAAAAACGCCACGAATTGCATGTTCGACCACTGGAGACTGCCCCAACATCTGATGGCCGCCATAACTCGCTGCAATCGTTCTTTGACAGCGCAAGATAACGAGGAAAAAGTGCCTATCGGAGTCGGTTTCCCTTCGGTTTCCCGGTTTCGATACGCCGCCGCCCGGATGATATTGATCCCCGCCGCTTTTAAGTACGCGGCGCAGCTCACTGCGGACATGCCTCGGACCCGAAGGTTTTTGATTCCAGTCAAGCGATCAAGCTGGGACATGGTCCCTTCGATTCCCGCGCGGAACCGGTACCGGTCACGAAACTCGGGGGATTCTTCATACGCACGCCGCCGGGCAACGTGGACCGCTTTATCGTCGTATCGGAGAGAGTGTCCTCTTTGACCGGGCTTCGTCGGACATGCTTTCTTTCGGGAGCAGCCGCGACAGGTTCTCTTTGAAAAAAACGCGAAATGCCAGTCATCGTGGCTTCGGGTACGTTCCGGCGTACATCCCGCCGGGCATGAGGTAATCTCGTTCTCGCCGTTCATGGTGAACTCGGCGAGGGTCTCCGTGATCTTGCTTCCTTTGCCCTTGACCGGAGAAACTATTTCAACGCCCAGAGCTTCCGCCTTCCCGCGGT
>CAKKRC010000023.1 GCA_919902495.1 Nitrospiria bacterium | reverse complement strand
GCACGTACGGTGGTGTGGGAGGACGGCGGGGGCGACCCCGCCTCCTACCCGATTGCCCGGCTGTGCAGCGTGAGCACATCGTATGTCTCTGTCACGGCATGGATGGGCCGGAGAATACACCAGGGTGACATGCTATGATCACAAACCGTTCCGGCGGACCTTATCCCCAGCTCACGTTCATCGTGGACGGGCAGCTCATCTCGCGGTTCTTCCTGCTGCTCCAGCAGGGGGTGAGGATCAAACGCCGCGTCGGCTGCAGTGTGGCTGTCTTCCTGCGGGAGGAGCTCGGGGCCGCCCCGGACACGATCGAGAAGATCCAGTCCATCATGCTGGACGGAAAGCCGGTCGATGACATCGGTTCGGCGTTGCTGCACGACGGCTCGGTCCTCGCGCTCTCGGCCGCCATGCCCGGTCTGGTCGGCGCCACGCTCAGGCGGGGCGGGGCCTATTCATCACTCCGCAATGCGATCACCTACCACGAGGCCGGGAAGGCATGCATGCCTGGCGAGGGGTGGGTGAGCATAAAGCTCTTTAACCTGATGATGGCCGAGCTGGGGCCCGGCCTGTTGCGGGACGGTGTGCTCATCAAGGCCCCCGACCTCGCCGATCTCCTGTCAAAGTGGTCACCGGAGCTCCTACAGGGATGCAGCGCCACGCTCGACGGCAGGCGCGTCGATATTACGATGTTGGAGGGAAACACAGCGCTGGCGGGAAAAGGACAGGTATTTCTTACGGTAACCGGCGGTCCGTCTGACCGATGAAGCTAACCGCCTGCGATGGGAGGGAAGAGGGCGAGTTCGTCGCCGTCCTTCAGGACATGGTCCTCAGGCCGGTGCTCTCCGTTGACGATCCTGAGGAGCCTGATCGTCCCGGGAAGCTTCAACGATCGCACGACGTCATCGATGGTCGTTCCTTCAGGTAATTCGACCGTCTGCTCGTCAGGACCGAATTGACGGAGTAGCGCAAAGAGCTTCACCTTCACCTTCATGCCGACATTATACCAGATATAACCACATTATCTCCATACACGGCAGTCTTATGACCGGCGTCATACCCCTCTGCGGCCAGAATGTTAAAATAGACACATGGCTTTGAACGAACATCCCTCCAAGCTCTTCGTCGAAGTGACGACCCGGTGCAACCTCCAGTGCGGCATGTGCGTAAAGCAGAACGGCATGGGCGGCATCTCCGAGGGCAACATGTCCCTCGATACCTTCGAGCGGCTTGCCCCGGCCTTCCCGCACCTCGATACCCTTGTGCTGAACGGCATCGGCGAACCCCTGCTCCATCCGCACCTGGAGGACTTCATCTCCCGCGCGAGGACCCTTCTCCCCGAACGCGCCTCGGTAGGGTTCCAGTCGAACGGCATGGCGCTGACCGACGAACGGGCGGCATCGCTCATCGACGCCGGTCTTGACCGCATCTGCCTCTCCCTTGACTCGGCATCGGACGACGTCTTCCGCGCGATACGGAGCGGCGGGGAGATGCAGAGCATCGTATCTGCCTTCGCGAGCCTGAATAAAGCCAGGGCTCGGAGCTATGGGCGCGACCTCACCATCGGGATCGAGTTCGTTCTGATGCGCAGCAACATTGCCGACCTTCCCGACGCGGTCCGCTGGGCAGCCAGGTCCGGCGCCAGCTTCGCCATCGTCACCCATCTCCTTCCCTACCACAAGGACCTCGTCGCGCAGGCCGTTTACGACACCAATACAACCGCTGCAATCGCCATCTATGAACAGTGGAAAGCAAAGGCACTTCAGGAAGGCCTGGACATCCGGCAATTTCTCGATACCCTCACGAAGGTGGCAAGGACCCCGGAGGAAGAGCGGATCGTGCGGCTTGTCGAACAGATGAGGAACGACGCCGAGGCGCAGGGCATCACCCTGCACCTGGACCATCTGCTCAGGCGGGACGAGGAGTGGCTCGCTGCGGCCGAGCGGATACTGGACGAGGCACGGCGGGTTGCCCGGGAAGAGGGGGTCGAGCTGACGCTTCCGGGCATGGCGCCGCGCAACACGAGGAAATGCGAGTTCGTCGAAGGGAACAGCGCCTTCGTCACCTGGGACGGCAACGTGCATCCCTGCTATTTCCTCTGGCACCGATACGCCTGCTTTGTCGGCGGCGTCGCCAAACGGGTCAAGCCCTGGGTCCTCGGCAATCTGCGCGACCGGGACATACTTGCCATCTGGAACGATGCGGCCTCCCGTTCATTCCGGGAGCGCGTGCTCCGGTACAAGTTCCCCTTCTGCTTCGACTGCGGCTTCGCGCTGTGCGACTATGTGGGCGAGGAGGAATTCGAGCAGGACTGCTATATCGAGCCGGTCCCCTGCGGAGCCTGTCTCTGGTGCACCGGGTTGTTCCACTGCCTCCAGTGAGGAGTGTGATCTGCGGCCGCGCAGGGAGGTGCTATACTTAGGGACAGGATGCCAGAGAAGGAGGTATGCGCCATGCCGGACATGCCGAAGGGAAAAGCAGGACTGGATGATCAGGAACACTGTCTCGACATCTCGCTACAGACCGTGGATTCGCGCATGCTGGCGAGCAGCGGCAGGGAGATTTCATTCACCAGGGCGGTCCTGACGGTACGCAATGTGTGCGATGCAGAGCTGAGCATGGTGCCTCACGCTACGCTCGGCCAGGAGGGAGGCACGGTGCAGGATGTCTCCGGCGCCTTCCCCGGAAACGCCGGAGTGGCTATTCCACCGGGCGGGACTGTCAGCGGGGACGTATACGACCTTCTCCTCCCCGCACACTCCGGGACAGCCAGCAAGGTCCATATGTTCGGATACCGCGCGGCTCTGAATTGGAGGTTCGATCTTGCCGCGTGGGCGGAATACCGACGTGCGGCCGAATCCCCTCCTGTCCGGACCAGCATATCACGGTGGACGCTGCGGTGGAGCGTGCCCGATGCCGCCACCGGCGCTGTGGTACTAACGATCGAGGAGGGGGAAGGACAGACGTTAGGAAGGTAAGACGGTGGGAAGGTTGGTTCCTCGATCTTAGCGTATTGATCTGTTCATCGTCTTCGCGTCCCTGTGTCTGACGTTAATCCCCTTGTCACCTTGTCTCCTTGTCTCCTTGTCGCCGTGTCCGATCTGTCTGTCCCCGCGTCCCCGTGTCTGACGTTAATCCCCTTGTCACCCTGTCTCCTTGTCGCCTTGTCTGATCTATCTGTCCCCGAGTCTCCGCGTCCGCTCATATTATCCTCCAATGATGCTCCGGTACAATTTCTTCGTTTGTTCATCGGGCTCGATGTCCAGTTCTTTCCGTAGCGCCAATTGACACCGTTCATATAATCTCACCGCATCGCTCCGTTGTCCTGCCGTCAGGTTCCAAGCCATGAGCCAGCGGCAAGCCATTTCGTTGCAGGGATCGAGGGAGAACATCCTTTCGTAATAGGTGAGCGTCCTCTTCCGGTCGTCCTGTGCCTCCGTCAGTGCGGCGGCATGGCTGAGCATTTCGGAATGGATCTTCCTCATATGTTCCCGGTGGCCCTGCGCCCAGTCGTGGTACAGGTCTCCCGGAAGGAAATCTCCCTGATACAGGCTGAACGCCTGGTCGTAGAGCGCAAGGGTCTTTCCGGTGTCCTGTTCCCGGGAAGATCGCTTCTGACGGGCCGTTTCATGGAGCGTGGAAAATTCATGGATATCCGTCCATACCTTCCGCGGGTTCAGGGAGAGCAGGCCACCGTCCTGGATGATGCAGGAATCGCCCCGCATGGCGGTACCGTCAGGTTCCAGGACCTTCCTGGTCCGGTGCAGAAGGCTGTTCAGCAGCAGCGGTTTCTGGGCCGCATCGGCATCAGGCCAGAGCGTTTCCCCGGCCTCGTCGCGCGTGAGTTTCCGGCCGCCGCTGATGGCAAGGAGCTTGACCAGCGTTTTAGCCAACTTGCTCTTCCACTCCCCGTCACGGACAGGGACCCCGTTCCGCAGGACCCGGAACTCTCCGAGGCAGAAGATCCTGATGTGCGGAGATGTCTGCAGCGGGGCGGCTCCCGCAATAAGGCCCCGGCAGTAGTCCTTTTCGATGCCACGGTCGGCCGCCGCCGCTGCCAGCGATGAAAGCTCCTCCTGCGTAAGCAGCGCGTAATAGGTGAAGCCGCGTTCCTCACCGATAGAAAAGCCCGCGGCGAGATGCTTCCGTGCCGCCGCCTCTCGTTTGCGCCGCAGGTTCAGGGACGCCAGCAGCAGATGGGCGTTGGCTTCCTGCTGAACTGCCCGGCATTGCCGGAGGATCCTGAGCGCGGCAGTCAGCTCCCGCTCTGCATCCGCCGCCTTGCCGAGCTTCATATGGATCGCGCCGCTCGCGATGAGATAGATCCCGTGAAACAGCCTGCTCCCCGAGCGCCGCTGGATCGCCAGCGCGGCGTCGGATTCCTTTTTTGCCCGGGCATGCTTGCCCTGGAACAGGAGGGTGATGGCGAGCAGATGAGACGCGGAGGCCGTGAAGAACGCGTTGGCGGTCTCCTCTCCCTTCCGCTTGCACTCCGCGAGAAGGCGTTCTGCGCCGCGGTAATCGTCCTGGGCGATCTTGAGCCATCCCCCTATATCCAGGGAAAGAAAACCGATGGATTCCAGCGCGTTGCTATCCGAGAGGTCCCTGCATTGGTCGATGCTGTCCTGGGCCTCGGAAAAGTTCCCCTGGAACAGACCGGCCATGGCCCTGGTCAGGAAAAGCGCCGCCCGGCCGCCGGTCTCTTCGGGAATCATCTCTGACGCCTCGAAGCCCCGCTTCACGGCCTCCTGCGCCAGCGGGAAGTCGCCCTGATAGAGCGCACAGGGGATGAGGTAGATGGCGCTGGTGATCTGATAGAAATGATTGCCCTGCTTCCGGAACAGCTCAAGGGCCTGTCTGAGCGCGCTTGCGCCCTGCTCGAGCCTGCCGATAAAGAACCAGGCCATGCCGATGGCGAGCAGCAGCCTCGCTTTCGCTTCCCGCGATCCTCTTCCGCTCCGGCCGAGAAGCGCGTGCGCCAACGCAGCCGTGCGGCCCATCCGCGCAAAATCACCACCTGCATGGAAACATGCTTCGATGATGCCGCTGAGCGAAAGCATCTGGCCCGGCACGCACCGGTCCCGGCAGAATCCCTTGTACGCCTGTTCATAGAGCGCCAGTGCTTCGGCTGGATCGGTGTAGCGGCAGGCGACGGCGCGGGCAAAGAGCAGCCACGACATCCCGGTGGCGGCCTTCGGCAGGGCGTGCATCCACCGGAGAAGCGTCCCGGTCCGTCCCTGAGAGATCAAGTGCTGCGCGCACGACCCGATCTCGCGCAGGGCGTTGCTCACCTGGCCGGACTGGATCCAGAGATCGACGGCCCGGACCGGGTCTCCCGCGTCCTTGAAGTAGCGGGCGGCGACGGTATACCGTTTTCTGACCTCCCGGGAGGAGCGCTGCGCCTGGAACGATCTCAGGAGAAACTCGCGAAAGAGGGCGTGATAGCGTATGACCGAATCGTCGGCGTCACGGGAAGATACGAACAGGTTCCGTTTCGTCAGTTCCCGGACCAGCGAGGCCACAGACGGACGGCCTTCCGCGGCCTGTTCCGGGAGGCCCGTCAGGGCCGCCATCAGGGGCATCGTGAGGTGGTCTGCCACGGATGAATGGAGCAGAAAGTCCTGCAGGCCGGGCGGGAGGCGCGAGAAGACCTCCTCGGCAAGGTAGTCGAAGATATGGGCGTTGAATTCTGTCCGCGATTTTCCGGCGAGAGCCGCGAGACGGTCGTTGCCGGGCATGTTCGCGAAGAAGCCGTGCAGCAGCACCAGGCCGGCGGGCCAGCCTTCGGCAGTGCGGTTGACCGCGGCGGCTTCCGCGGCCGCGAGCGGCATCCCGAAAACCGTGCCGAACAGTTCCTGAACTTCCTGATCGCTGAACTTGAGGTCGCTCCCCCGCAGTTCCGCGACGCTGCGCCGCGCCCGGAGCTTCGCGATATCGAGCTCCGGCCGGGTCCGGGAGAGAAGCAGGAAGCGCACGGAGGCAGGTGTGGTTTCAAAGAGGGCTTTGAGGATGGACCGGAGCGCGGGAGGGTCAGAGGTGCCGTGGTAGTCGTCGAGCACGACGAGGCAGGACCGGGTGACGTTCCCAAACAGCTGCCCGATCCACCGGTCGATGGACGGATCGGCGCCTTGATGGCCGTAGCGGCTGCGGGGGAGCGGGGGGATCTTCGGGAACTGGTCCGGCAGGGCTGTCTGGAGGGCCTGCCCGAGGGAGGTGAGGAACACCGCGGGATCATCATCCTCGGCGTCCATGGTATACCAGATGGACGGAGCCGAAAGCGTCGCGGCGTATGATGCGGCGAGCGTGCTCTTGCCCTGTCCCGCCTGCGCGTGGATGATCACCAGCTTTTTGTCGTCGCACGCGCCGAGCCTGCTGATGAGTCGCGCCCGTTCCAGGACATTGGCCGGCCGGGGAGCAAGGAACTTGGATTGGTTCATGCCGCACTCCTGTTGGAGGATTGGCAAAGCGGAAGGCAATTGGCCGCGATTATAGGATCGCTCGTCAAAAAAATCAACACAATTTGTTTGGTTGCATACTCCTGCACACAGGTTGTCCCGGCAGCGATCCTGTGGACGGGGGGATAGCCCCCATCCGAAGACAGGGGCTTGCAGCGGCAGTTGCGTGAGCATCTCCGTGCCTCCCTTGACATACCCCCTCCCGCCCCCTACAATTTAATCAGACGTTATTCATCAAGGAGGCCCATCGTGAACAGCAAGGACTTCGTCGTTCCCTTCGCCGAGCTGAGGCACAGCTGCGACCCGGCGGAGTTTGCCTTCGAAACGACCGCAGAGCTGAAACCCCGTGAAGAGGTGATCGGCCAGGCGCGGGCCGTATCGGCCATCGAGTTCGGGCTCTCCATCAAGAACCACGGCTACAACATCTTCGTGTCCGGCATTCCGGGGACCGGCAGGAACAGCATCGTCAAGTCCATCGTGAAGCGCATCTCACGGGGCCGGCCCGCGCCCGAGGACTGGTGCTTCATCAACAACTTCAAGAACCCCGACCGCCCCCACGCGATCAAGCTTGGCCCGGGCAAGGGCCGTGAGCTGCAGCAGGACATGGACAAGTTCATCGACGTCATGATGAACGAGATCCCCAAGATATTCGAATCCAAGGAGTACGAGGAGCAGAAGGCGCGCATCCACGAGGAGCTTGAGCGGGCCAAGGAGGTCCTGTTCGGCGATACGGGCCGCCAGGCGCAGGAGCTGGGATTTCACCTCACGGTGACCCGCACGGGCATCGTGAAGGTGCCGCTCTTCAAGGGCAAGCCGCTTCAGCCCGAGGACCTCGAGAAACTATCCGCGGAGCAGCGCCTCGAGATGGACGAGCGGGAGAAGAAGGTGGACGCCCAGATCCGTGACTTCCTGTCCAAGGCCCGCCAGCTCGACAAGGAGGCCCGCGAGAAGATCCATGAGCTGAACAGGAAGATCGCGCACTTCGCCATGGGCCACCAGCTCGAGGACCTGAAGGAGAAGTATCGGGCGAACCCCCGCATCCCCGACTATCTCGGCGAGGTGGAGGAGGATATCCTGGGGAACCTGAAGGAATTTCTCGGCCAGACGCCGGAGCTGCCGTTCCCCATTGAAGGCATGGACAAAGCAAGTTTTTTGGAACGGTACCGCGTAAATGTCCTTGTGGACAACGCGAACACCAAAGGCGGTCCCGTCGTGGAGGAAGTCAACCCCACGTACAACAACCTTGTGGGCCGCATGGAGCGGAAGGCCCGTTTCGGCATGTCCTACACCAACTTCACTATGATCAAGTCCGGGTCCGTGCTCCAGGCCAACGGCGGCTACCTCATCATGAACGCCCTGGACGTGCTCCGCAGCCCCTTTGCCTGGGACGCGCTCAAGCGCATCATCAAGAAAGGCGAGGTGAAGATCGAGGACATCGCCGAGCTCTACGGCATCGGCACCGCCGGGATCAAACCCGATCCCATCCCGATCTCGCTCAAGATCATCATGCTCGGGAGCCCCTGGCTCTACTATCTGCTCTACTACTACGACGAGGACTTCCGGAGCATCTTCAAGGTGAAGTCCGACTTCGATACCCAGACGGACGATTCCCGCGATGAGAAGATGCGCTACGCGAACTTCATCGGGAACATGGCCGCCGGAGAGGACGTGATCCCCTTCAGCCGGGAGGCGGTGGCCGGGGTCGTGGACTATGCCGTGCGGCTCACCGAGAAGCGGGGGAAATTGTCGCTCCGGTTCAGCGATCTCTCCGACCTCATCCGCGAAGCGTCGTTCTGGGCCGGCAGCGATGGGAGATCGACCGTCGAAGCCCGGCACGTGGACAAGGCGCTCGATGAAAAGATCTATCGCGCCAACCTGCTGGAAGAGCGGATCCAGGAGCTTCTGGCCGACGGGACCATCATGGTGGACGTCAGCGGCTCGGTCACCGGCCAGGTGAACGGCCTGTCGGTATACGATCTCGGCGATTTTTCCTTCGGCAAACCGTCGCGCATCACGGCGCGCGCCTACCTCGGCAAGGCCGGCGTCGTGGACATCGAGCGCGAGGCAAAGCTCTCGGGCCGCATTTATAACAAAGGCGTCCTGATCCTGACGGGATACCTGGGCGGGACGTATGCCCGGGAGAAGTCCCTGTCCCTCTCGGCGAGCCTTGCCTTCGAGCAGAGCTACGGCGAAGTGGAAGGGGACAGCGCCTCTGCCGCGGAGCTGGTAGCGCTCCTGTCCGCCATCGCCGACGTCCCGGTCCGGCAGGACCTTGCCCTGACCGGTTCGATCAACCAGAGGGGCGAGGTCCAGCCCATCGGCGGCGTGAACGAGAAGATCGAGGGTTTCTTCGCGGTATGCAAGACCCGGGGCCTCTCGGGCAGCCAGGGCGTGGTGATCCCGAAGAGCAATGTGAAGAACCTGATGCTCAAAAAGGAAGTGGCACAGGCGGTCAAGGACGGGAAGTTCAATATCTATGCAGTCGCGACCGTTGACGAGGCCATCACCGTTTTGACCGGCATGCCTACGAGCGAGCGACTCGTAGACGGCACCTTCCCGGACGGCACGTTCAACTCCCTCGTGGACAAACGGCTGAAGGACATGGCGAAGAAGCTCAAGGCCGACGAGAAGGGGGAAAGAGAAGAGAAGAAGAAAAAAGAGGAGAACAATGACGAGCCGCCGAAGGAGAAGCGACTATAAACGAAAAGTCAGACCCGACAGACGACCCCTCTTGTGGATGGTTCACAGGAGGGGGTTTTTATTTTCCTTGCGCGAGGGAAATGAAGAGCGCTGCTATATCAAAGGATTGCGCTAAGTAGCAAAAAGTTCGAAAAATACCTTTATTCTACGGGTCTTCCCGATGGTTTCCTCTTGTCGCAACTCCGCAGGTATGATATAAAACTCCTGATCGAATGTCCTTCAACTAACAGGACGCATACGATCAAGGAGGGTCCCGTCCATGAGTTCGCACTGCATGAGAATTTTCGCGGCTGTATTCATGATGTCTCTGCTGGTTTCCTGCGGCGGTGGCGGGGGGGGCGGTACGCAGGACAATCCCCCGGGCGGCCTGGGAGACGTTGTTGTCACCACGTTCTCCGCTCCCTCCACAGGGGTCGCGGGCACGAGCATTACCGTCAGCGGTACCATCAAGAACCAGGGCGGAGCGCCGACGACCGGCCTCGCGCAGATCTATCTTTTTCCCAACAGCAACGTCACCGTCGACGGCGGTTCGCTCGGGTTTGACTTCTACTGGGGCTTCCTGGACCCCGGGCAGTCCTGGAACTTCTCGTTCAAGGTCACGCTTCCGTCGAACATCGCGAACGGCACCTACTACCTGAATGCGGTCGCGCAAGGGGACGATCCGAGCCTGGGAGGGAATAACGCATGGAATTCGCCGATCCCGTTCACGGTCACGGGAGGCACGACCTGTTCGTCAGACAGCTACGAGGCGGACAATTCGGCGGGTGCCGCCAGAACCATCACGCTCGGGGAATCACAACAACACAATCACTGCGAAGGGACCTCGGATCTGATGAAATTCAGCGCAGCGGCCGGCACAGTATACGGCATCATCACCCAGAAGGTCGGGAACATGGCATCACCATCGCTGTCGGTGTATGACACGAACGGGACAACGCAGCTTGCAAGCAGCTCCTCACCCTGGTCCACCTATTCGCGGATGACGTGGACCGCTCCCTCTGCCGGGACGTATTATGTCAAAGTCGCTCCCTATTCGGGGACGCTATCGTCGGGCGCTAATACTGATTATCGCATTACGCTGGGAGACGTGCTCAATCCCGACTTCACCGTAGAGAATTTCTGGTTCCAGGGCGCGGGAATGCCCGGCGGGATCATTAATGTAAGCGACACCGTACGCAACCAGGGCTTTGCCGATGCGGGCAGTTTCAATGTCTCGGTGTACATCTCGGCGGATGCTGTGGTCACCACCGCCGACACGCAGATCGGCACGCGCACGGTGACCTCGCTCGGGGCGAACCAGACCAGTTCCGGTTCGTGGCTGGAGTATGCCCTGCCGATGTGGGCCAATGGCACCTATTACCTTGCGGCCATAGCGAACCCGAGCGGAACTAATGAGATCGTCACATCGAACAACACGAGCACCGTACTCCCCATCACGATCACGAATCCGACCGGTTGCTCTGCCGACGGATATGAACCGGACAGCAGTTCAGCGTCGGCGAAGGCCATCGTCGTCGGCGCTGCGCCGCAGGCGCATAATCACTGCCAGGATTCCTCGGACTGGCTGTCCTTTGCCGCGGAAGCCGGGAAGGACTACTCGGTCCGCGTTGTGCGCACCAGCGGTTTTGACTCGCCCTGCGCGCAGATCTACGGGACTGATGGCGCCACGCTTCTTTCCGGCGCCTGTAACCGGGCGGTTGACTGGCATGCAAGCGCCTCAGGGACCTATTACATCGAGGTGACCGGGTCGGTCGGCAATGCGAACGAGTATACCGTGCAGCTGCAGCAGCAATTACCCGATCTGACCCAGACCCTCACGGCGAACTTCCCCACGATCGCTGCCGGGGGCATCCTGGACGTCACTGACGCTGTGAGCAATCCCGGGTATGCGGCTGCCGGCCCCTTCGCGATCGGCGTGTATCGTTCCGCGGACAGCACGGTAACGACGGCGGACACGCTTGTAGCGGTCCGCTCCCTGTCCAGTCTCTCTGTCCAGACGTATCCCTGGGACTCGAACTCAGCATCATACTCCGTGTCCTTCCCGAAGAGCCTTCCGACCGGCACCTACTACCTGGCCGCCATCGCCGATCATCTTGGCGCCGTCATAGAACTGAGCGAGGCCAACAATACCAGTCAGCCGATCGCGGTGATCGTTACCGCTCCGTCCTGCTCGTGGGACGTGTACGAGGACGACGATAGCCCGGCCACCGCCAGCGTGATCGCGATCGGAGCTACGCAGACGCACAACTATTGCGACGATACCGTCGACTGGGTGAGCTTTACCCCGTCGGTCGGCGGCGCGTACGTCGCAGATACGGGCGCGAACTACCTTGAACTGTACGAGACTGACGGAACCACGCGGATCACCCCGCACGATACTGACTTTAGCTCGCGGCTCTCCTGGATAGCGACAGGAGGGACGAAGTACTATCTCAAGAACTACAGCGGCAACGGCACCTACTCGTTTACCGTGTTCTCGTGCACGCAGGACGCGTACGAGGATGACGACAGCTACGGCGCGGCAAAGACCATTACGGTCGGCCAGACGCAGACCCGTAGTCTGTGCGAAGACGGCAACGACTGGGTGAAGTTCGACACCGTGCAGGGCTCGTCGTATACCATTACGCTGATAGCGACGACTGGGAAGGTGACGGACTTCTCGCTGGACCTCTATGACACCACCGGCCTGTATACCATTGCATACGGCAGTCTGGGGTCCGGGCCGCTGAAGGGTAAGTTGTTGATACAGAACTGGACCGCGCCGTCGACCGGTACGTACTTTATCAAAGTTGATCCGGTATGGGGTTTCGGCAAGAACCTCGACTACACTCTGAGTTTGAATTAACCGGATGACGCGGCGACGCCGAAGGTGCACCCTCTTGTCAGGCGGCTTCGCTTAATGATAATCGCATCGACCTGCGGTGAGACCGGCAAGGGATGAGCGAAAAAGACGGAGGTGTATATGACTATGAACTCTGTATGGATGAAGTGGTTGGTTCCGGTTTCCATGGCCTTTCTGCTTGTTTCCTGCGGCGGGGGCGGCGGGGGTGGAACGAGCGGCCCGGACGGCGCTGTCAGCGGCAAGGTGCCCTACCTGGTCAGCGGACCGTCCGTCACCTTTTCGAGCCACCCTACCTTTACAACACAATATAACGTCACGGTCACGCTCGAAGCGGATGGACCGACCGGGATCAAGGTCGCGTACGTCTGGCTATTCGATGAAACGGACGATTCGGACACCCAGCCCGTTGATCTCTTCAACACGCCCGGCACGAAGCGATGGACCGGATCCACAAATTCCTTTCTCCCTCTCGCTCCCGGACAATTCTCCATCGACGAGATCATATTGGAAGACGGAGAATACCCCGCTGACGATCCGATCGGGTCCGGCTGGTATTTCGTCATGCCTTTCTTCTCCGCCAGCATGTATTATGTTGACGAGTCGATAACAACCTTCACTCCGACTCCCCAGTATTTATATTTTGGCGGAGGGCTTACGTCAAGACCGGTCGGCAGATTTACGCTGCCCTAAACAGGAGGCGGTGGATCAGGGCTCGTGTGATAAGGGGGGAGCAGCCCGCGGAGGAAATTCCCGTAAAAAAAAGGGATGGAGCTGGTTGCCCTCTTTTGTTTTGTGCAAAACAGGATTTTGTTGTTGACAGCCCTTTTCCCCTGATGTTATATTGTGCCATTGTTGTATTTCGCTTTAGTCGATCTGTCGTACGGGGAGGGTGTGAACATGACTACGAAGAAGATCGTCCTAACCATCATCGCGATGGCCATTCCGCTCGGGTTTCTTCTGTATCCATTCGGCTACCTGGTGCTGATGGGATGCGTGGAGTCCGGCAGTTATCAGCCGCCGCCGGCATTACCGATCCCGGAGTATACCGACCTCTTCTCGTTCCCGAAATCGGGCATCCCGGAAGGGAAGAAGGCCGGCAGCGTGAATCTGACCGCGGTCATCATTATCCCTGAGTTCAAGGACACGCTCAACCAGGAATACGCCGGCGGGGCCAAGGTGTCGGCCGGCGGGGCGATGACGAAGGACATGATCAAGGTCTTCAAAAGCTTCGCCGGCAGCATCGGCGAGGACGTCGAGGCCCGGCTGGTGGCAAAGGGCATGACGACCAAGGGTCCCTTCGCCCTTTCCGAGGTGACGTACCCCGACAAGAAGGGGGCCGACCTTACGGTGATGATCAACGTGATCTTCGATATCCAGTACACCAATCAGAAGGCCCTCCGGTCGGCGCAGTTCGTCGGAGGAAGACAGGGAATGATCTCTTCCGGCAACATGTCGGTGGGCGTCAAGGTCTTCTATTATATGCTCGAACCGCTGTCCGAGGAGAAGATGTGGATCAAGAAACTGGACCTGGGGGTGCAGGACTTCAACTATGAGTTCGCCCGGGGACAGGAACAGTATGTCAGCGGGACCCACTTCGTGAGCGACGGCTGCGGCGGCGGGTATAATCGGACGGATTACGCCTGGAGGGACATGGATGTCTATCTCTATGACGGCCGCGCCAAGATATTCTCCGATATCCTGAAAGACGCCTATCCCCAGGTCATGAAGACCGCGAACGTCTATTTCGATGTCAATGAGATGCTGAACCTCAAAGCGAAGTCCCAGGAGATCAGGGAGAGAAAGCGTTACTAGGAAGATCCCGGCCCGTCGCCGGTCAAGATAAAGCTTCAAGATATCGAGGACAGGAGGATCGCGCTAGGTAAGGGCGGTCCTCTTTTTTCTCGTAGGGAAGGGTGAGGCATTCGATCGGTTGCGGTCGCGCTGCGAGAACCGTTCCGGACCTGCCGCAATACTCGTCGCGAAATCAGCATGCATCCCCACATTCACATCGGCGGTCTCGAACTTTCCTCCTGGCGGATCGTTGTGCTGGCAGGCGTTCTGCTGTGCTGGGCGCTGTTCCTGCCGAGGGCGAAACGCCTGGGGTATTCCCGCAGCTCCATTCTGTTCCTGCTCGTGCTCGCGCTGCCCGTGGGCACGGTCGGCGGGCACCTCGTCAACGCGCTGATCCCGGCCGTCTTCGGGCTCGGCTGGGCCGCCCCCGCGAGCGGGCTTACCGTGATCGGCAGCATCGTCTCTGTCCTCGGCTTCAGCCTGCTGTATATCAAGTATGTCATCAAGACCGACGCGATGCCGCTGCTGGACGCGGTCGCGTTCACCTTTCCGCTGTCCATCATGATCGGACGGACAGGTTGTCTCCTGAGCGGATGCTGCTACGGGAAGCTCGCGTCCGATCAGGTCAGGAACTCACTCCTGTCGGTCTTTACGGTCCGCACAGACCTCTACGCGCCGACGTCACAGGCATGGCAGGTGCTGAGGGACTGGCCCCAGGGCAGTCTGATCTGGAACCTGCCGCTGATGCTGATGTTGAACGCGCTGTTCGTCCTGATCACCGTGGAAACGCTCTACCGCAACCGCGAACGGTGGAGGCTGCAGCCGGGAACCGTCATGGCCGCGGCGTGCACACAGTATGCGGGCGGCCGGTTCTTCATGGAGTTCCTGCGGAGGGATGATCTATCCGTCGGCGCCGTATTCAATCCCTGGCAGCTGGCCATCGGGATACTGTTTTTCGTTTCGCTGACCTGGCTGTGCGTCAGCCTGGTCCGGCGGTCCCGCACCCTGTCCCGTTGCTCTTAAGGAGGCATGCTCGTGAAGATCCTGTTCGTCAATCCCCTCCATCACCCCCATTCGATGAACTTCCTCCATTGCCTGGACATCGTGGGGGTCAAATACTCGCACATGCCATTGTCGCTTCCCACCCTTGCCGCGGTCACCCCGCCGGACATCGACGTCGAGCTCGTCGATGAGAATGTCGATCCCGTTCCGTTCGGGAGCGACGCGGACATCATCGCCCTGAGCGGTTCCGTGCCCCAGCGGGACCGGGTGTTCGAACTGGCGGACGAGTTCAGGAAGCGTGGCAAGCTGGTGGCCCTGGGAGGGCCGATCACCTTCGACATGCCTGAACAGTGCAAGAAGCACGCGGACGTGGTCTTCATCGGCGAGGGCGAATATACCTGGCCGGCTTTCCTCGACGATCACCGGCAGGGCAGGCACAAGGCCCTGTACCATCAGCAGGAATGGATCAACATGGAGGATTCTCCCATGCCCCGCTTCGAACTGCTGAAATCCGGCCAGTACGCGAGCGGCTGCATCCAGGTGACGCGGGGCTGTCCCTGCCGGTGCGACTTCTGCGATATCCCGGTCAAGTACGGCGGCGCGCCGCGGTCGAAGAAGATCGACCAGGTGCTCGACGAGATCCGGGCCCTGTCCCGGCTCGGCAACGACTCTATCTTCATCGTGGACGACAATTTCGCGGGGAACCGGCCGTATGCCAAGGCCCTGCTCAAGGCCATCGCCGCCCTGCTCCCCACACTGCCGACCCCGATGTACTTCTACACCCAGGCGACCCTCGATGTGGCGAACGACGATGAACTGCTGGAACTGCTCCAGGCCGCGCGCGTCCTCCGGCTGTTCATCGGGATCGAGACCGGGGACAAGGCCAAGCTGCGGGAATTGAACAAGCGGCATCAGACCGAGATGGACATCAAGGCTGCCTGCGAAAAGATCAGGTCCTACGGCATCACCGTGTGGGCCGGGATCATGTTCGGCCTGGAGGGCGACGACGTGGCGTCCTTCGACAGGCAGGTGGAGTTCATTCTCGAAACGAACTTCATCCCGGTCCAGGTCGGACTGCTGCAGGCGGTCCCGGGCACCCCTCTCTGCCGGCGCGCCCGGGAAACGAACCGGTTCGTGGAACTGCCATCCCTCTATGGGTTGACCGCCCTGAGCGAAGAGGACATTTCGAAAGGGACCAACCTGGTCCCGCAGAAGATGACGTCGGAGGAGCTCGAGCGGAACTTCGCCCGGGTACTTCGGGTCATGTTCTCTCCCGAGGCATTCAAGGTGAAAATGTTCCAGTACATCGGGTCCAACACCCGGAGCATGATGAAGTCCCTGCCGGCCATAAATCTAAACACGGTCAGGATACTGGTCCGCATGTTCTCGTATTTCCTGTTCAAGGCGGATCCCGCCACGCGGAGGATGTTCTTCCAGGTCCTTGGCTACCTCCTATCTCACCGTCTGCGGCACCTCGACGAGGCGGTCTTTCACCTGCTGGCATACAAGCACATCCGGGCGCATTATTACAAGATAGCGGAGATCTGCGAATCCCGTCGATGAAGATCTACCTCATCAATCCCCGGTTTCCCCTCTCGCTCTGGGACTTCTCTCTCTGCCAGGACCTCGCCGGCAGCGCGTTCCCGTTCCCGCCCTTGTCGCTCGCCACCCTGGCGGGCCTGACGCCGGCGGGGCACGAGATCGTGATCTGCGACGAGAATGTCCGGCCCGTTGAGCTGAACAGGGACGCCGATCTGGTCGGCATCACGGGCTACCATATCCAGAAGGAACAGGTCTTC
>CAKKRC010000022.1 GCA_919902495.1 Nitrospiria bacterium | reverse complement strand
AAAGGGAGAGGGGGCTTTTTCAACGCGGAGTGCGGAGACAGCCAGCGGATCGGGGCCTCACGCTCATCGAGTTACTGGTGGTCATCGCGATCGTGGGCATCCTGGCGACCGCGGTCCTGCCGCTGTCACGTATGACTATGGTACGCGTGAAGGAAACCGAGCTCAGGAGCGGTCTCCGTGTCCTCCGTTCCACCATCGACGCATTCAATAAGGACTGCATCGCAAAAAAGCTGTCCAGCGACTACTGCAGCAAGGACGGCTACCCGGAGGCCCTGGAACTTCTAACCCAGCCGTTAAAGCTCACGGGGGCCGGTGACAAGACCAAAAAGTATCTCCGGCGTATACCACGGGACCCCTTTACGCCCCTTGAAGGAACGGACAAGCCGAACAACTGGGGGCTCCGGTCCTATAGCGACGCCCCTGATTCGACGCAATGGGGCGGCGAGAACGTGTACGACGTGTATTCAAAGAGTGATGCAGCGTCCCTTGACGGGTCGAAGTACAGCTCATGGTAGTTTGAACAGGGGACAGACGACAGACAACAGACGACAGACGACAGACAGAAGACGACAGATGAAAGAAATGACGAAACAAAATAGCATTCGGAAAAGATCCGGTCTGTCCGATGCGGGATTCACGCTCCTGGAGATCATGATCGTCATGGCCATCATGGGCATCCTCATCACCATCGCTCAGCCGAACCTGAAACAGGCCGTTGTCCGGGCCAAGGAGGCCGTGCTTCGGGAGGACCTGTTCCAGATCCGTGACGCCCTGGACCAGTATTACGCCGACAACGCGAAATATCCCGGCCAGCTCACGGACCTCGTCAACCAGTCGGAAAAGTCAAAAAGCTACCTGCGCGGCATACCGAAGGACCCGTTTACCGGCGCTGCCGACTGGATCACGATCGCCCTTGAGAGCGAGGAGGGGGGCGTCTTCGACGTCCATAGCGCAAGCCCCCTTGTCGCGAGCGATGGCACGGCATACAACACCTGGTAAACCGTTACTTCCTCGTTTTTACAAGGATTTCCTCCGAAAAAAAGCTTGCAAGCCCCCGGTAAAATCAGTAATATAACGACGTGAAAAAGCTGAAGAATTTTATTAAGAAAAACTTCATCACCGGTCTTCTCGTCGTGGTACCGGTGGGGGTCACGATCTTCGTCCTGAAGGCGCTCCTTGGATGGATCGACAATATCCTGGGAGACCTTCCCGGGTACGTTACGGGCCTTGAATTTCCCGGTCTCGGCATCATCACCCTGATCCTGTTCATCCTCGTTGTCGGCATGATCTCGGCAAATTACTTCGGGAACAGGATCGTCCGCTACTGGGACGAGATCATGCATAAGGTCCCTCTCGTCCGCGGTGTCTATTCCACGGTCAAACAGGTCATGCAGACGTTCTCGGTGAAGCATAATTTCCACGGGGTGGCGCTCGTTGAGTATCCGCGGCAGGGATGCTTCAGCATCGGGTTCGTGACCGGAGATATCGCCGGCGGGTCCATGGGGCTCACCGGCAATTACCGGACCGTCTTCGTGCCTACCACGCCCAATCCCACGGCGGGGTTTCTCCTTATCCTTCCAGAATCGGAAGTGCGCCATCTTGACATGTCGGTGGAACAGGGCATGAAGTTCATCATCTCCCTCGGGCTCGTAAGCCTGAGCGAGCGGGAGGCCCTGAAACTGATGCGGGCAAGGGACAGGGAGTCCGGCATATGAAGCTCACGATCATTGTCCTTGCGGCAGGCATGGGGACGCGTATGCGGTCAGCCATGCCCAAGGTGCTTCATCTGCTGGCGGGCAAGCCGCTCATCCGGCACGTGCTTGACGCTATCGTACCGCTCGGGCCGGAAAAGACCGTCCTGGTCCTCGGCCATCAGGCAGACCGCGTACGAAGTGTCGTGGAAGGATACGATGTTGAGGTCGTATATCAGGCCGAGCAGCGGGGGACGGGTCACGCTGTCCGGCAGGCGGTCGAGGCGATCTCGTCCGCACCGGGTCCGTTCATGGTCCTGTGCGGCGACACGCCGCTCCTTGCATCGGAGACATTGCGGTCTTTGGCTGACGCGCACGCCCGGTCCGGGGCCGCGGTCACGGTGATGACGGCGATGCCGGACGACCCGACGGGGTATGGGCGGATCGTGCGGGGCAGGTCCGGCGTGCTGCGCATCGTGGAGGAAAAGGACGCGACGACCGCCCAGAAAAAGATCAGGGAAGTGAACACCGGGATCTACTGTTTCGAAAAAAAGTTCCTCCTGTCCGCCCTGGGAGGGATCAAGAACAAGAACGCCCAGGGAGAATATTATCTTCCCGATACGATAGCCCTTGCACGTAAGGGAAAACGCAATGTCGCGGCGGTCCTCTGTGATGATCCAGACGAGGCCATGGGCATCAACTCGCGCATCGACCTGAGCCAGGCGGAACGCATTATGCAAGAACGGAAGAATGTCCGATGGATGAGGGAAGGCGTTACGTTGATCGACCCTGCAACGGTCTTTATCAGCGATGAGGCGCTGATCGGCAGGGACACGGTCCTGTACCCCAATGTCCGGCTGGAAGGGAAGACGACGCTGGGAGAGGGATGTATGGTCTACTCCGGATCTCGCGTGGTTGACAGCGCCTGCGGGAACGGGGTGACGATCAAGGACTGCTGCGTCATCGAGGACAGCCGGATCGCGGACAAGGCGTCGGTGGGGCCCTTTGCCCATCTCCGGCCCGGTACGGTGCTCGGACCCGGCTCCCGCATCGGCAACTTCGTCGAGGTGAAGAAGTCGGTCATCGGCGAGGGGAGCAAGGCGAACCACCTGGCGTACATCGGCGATGCCACCGTGGGCAGGGATGTGAACATCGGAGCGGGCGTCATCACCTGCAACTATGATGGGTTCCAGAAACATCAGACCATCATCGAGGACGGGGTGTTCGTGGGAAGCGATGCGCAGCTCGTCGCGCCGGTCCGTATCGGGAAGGACGCTCTTGTCGCCGCCGGCGCCACGGTCACCCGCGACGTGCCGCCCGAGGCCCTGGCGATCAGCCGGGTGCCCCTGGATATCCGGGAAGGCGTCTCGGGACGGCGGAAGAGAATGAAACAGAAGAAGGGCTGAGCATCATTGGAAATTGCAGATTGTAAATTGCAAATTTCAAATATGAAAATGCATTGCCGGTACACCTGCACTTTACAATTTACAATTTGAAATTTACAATGAGGTCTTTGTCTTATGTGCGGCATTATCGGATATATCGGCAATGAATCGGCCGTCCCCATTCTCATCGAGGGGTTGAAGAAGCTCGAGTACCGCGGGTACGATTCCTCGGGGATCGCCGTGCTCCAGAACGGGAAATTGGTGCTCCGCAGGGCGGTGGGCAAGCTCCAGAACCTCGAATCGGTCCTCCAGCGAGAGGCGCTGACCGGGACGATGGGGATCGGCCATGTCCGCTGGGCTACGCACGGCAGGCCGTCCGAGGAGAACGCCCATCCCCACCGCGCCGGCAGCGTGGTGGTGGTACATAACGGCATCATCGAGAACTATGCGGTGCTTAAAAAGGATCTCCTGGCCCAGGGCCGCACGTTCCTGTCCGAGACCGATACGGAGGTCATTGCCCATCTGATCGACAGCATCGCGGCGAAGGGAACGGGGCTTGAGGAGGCGGTACGCGAAGCGGCGCGCCATCTCGTAGGGGCCTATGCCATCGCCGTTGTCGATGAACGCACGCCCGATGTCATGGTCGCCGCGCGCAAGGGCAGCCCCCTCGTGATCGGGCTGGGTCAGGGTGAGTTCTTCGTGGCGTCGGACATCCCGGCGATCCTCCATCGGACCCGCGACGTGCTCTTCCTGAGCGACGATGAGATGGCGGTGCTGTCCGCGGAAGGGGTCCGCATCACCGACCTTCGCGGCAACGAGGTAACCCGCGAGGTCACCCGCGTCCTCTGGAACCCGGTCATGGCCGAAAAGGGCGGCTATCGCCACTTCATGCTGAAGGAGATCCACGAACAGCCGCGGGCGATCATGGACACGATCCGGGGCAGGATATCCCAGGATACCGGCGTCATTCACCTCGAGGAGATCGGCATCGCGCCGGAGCGGTTCGCCAGGTTCAGCAAGATATTCATCGTGGCCTGCGGGACCTCGTGGCACGCCGGCCTCGTCGGAAAGTACATGATCGAGGAGATGGCCGCCATCCCGACGGAAGTGGACATCGCTTCCGAGTTCCGGTACCGGAAACCGCTGGTGAACGGCGACACGCTCATGATCGCGATAACGCAATCGGGCGAGACCGCCGACACGCTGGCAGCGATGCGCGAGGCAAAGGCGCGCGGGGCTACGGTGGTGACCATCTGCAACGTCGTTGGCTCAACAGCCAGCCGCGATGCCGACGGCGTGGTCTATACCCACGCGGGGCCGGAGATCGGCGTTGCCTCGACCAAGGCCTTTACCGCCCAGCTCACGGCGCTCTACCTGTTCGGTCTTTTCTTCGGCAGCATGCGCGGAACGCTCTCCCCGGACGAGGTCCGGAAAAGGCTGGCAGATCTTGTCCATGTTCCCACGCTGGTGGAACAGTGCCTCGAACAGAACGATGCCATCGAGCAGATCGCCAGGCGGTATTTCAAGGCGAATGACTTCTTGTACCTCGGCAGGGGGCCGAACTATCCGGTGGCCCTCGAGGGGGCTCTCAAACTGAAGGAAATATCCTATATTCACGCCGAGGGATATCCCGCGGGCGAGATGAAGCACGGTCCGATCGCCCTGATCGACGAGAATATGCCGGTCGTCGTCCTGGCCGGAAGGAACAATGTGTACGAGAAGATCCTGGCCAACATCCAGGAAGTGAAGGCGAGGAGCGGCATCGTCATCGCCCTTGCCAGCGACGGAGACCCGGAACTCGTGAAGCTGGCCGACCACGTGATCTCCGTGCCCGCGACCAATCCGCTTCTCCTGCCGATCATCATGTCGATCCCGCTCCAGCTCCTTGCCTATCATATCGCCGTGCTCCGTGGCGCTGATGTGGACCAGCCCCGGAACCTGGCCAAGAGCGTGACGGTGGAGTAACCATTTCGGATTGCGGATTGTAGATTGCGGATTTGACTGTTTTATCAATCCGCATTCCGAAATCCGCAATCCGCAATTACTATTATGGACTATCTGAAAGACCTTAACCCGCCGCAGCGTGAGGCGGTCCTCCACGGCGATGGGCCGCTCCTGATACTCGCCGGAGCGGGCAGCGGAAAGACCCGGGTGATCACGTACCGCATCGCGCACCTGATCCGCGAGCGGGATGTCCGGCCGGGAAACATCCTGGCGGTCACGTTCACGAACAAGGCGGCGACCGAGATGCGGGAGCGGCTGGAACGGCTGCTGAACATTCCGCTCCGCGGGCTCTGGATCAGCACTTTCCACGCGGCCTGTGTCAGGATCCTCCGTCAGCATGTCGAACGGATCGGGTACAAGCGCCAGTTCGTGATCTACGACGAAACGGACCGGTCCTCGCTCATCAAGACCTGCATGCAGGACCTGCGGATCGATGACAAGCACTATCAACCGCGGGCGGTCATCGGCCGCATCAGCGCCCTCAAGAACAACCTGACGGACCCGGAGCAGTTTGCCCGCACCAGCTCGGGATTCGGGTTCGACGATGCCGTCGCGCGGACCTATGAACTGTATACGGAGCGCCTCAAGGAGTCGGGCGGGCTCGATTTCGATGATCTGCTGATGCTTTCGGTCAGGCTGCTGGAACAACACCCCGATGTGCTCGACCATTATCAGCAGCTGTTCCAGCATATCCTCATCGACGAGTACCAGGACACGAACCGGGCGCAGTATCGGCTCGTGCGGCTGCTGACGGCGAAGCACAAGAGCCTGTGCGTGGTGGGGGACGACGACCAGAGCATCTACAAGTTCCGCGGCGCGGACATCACGAACATCCTGAACTTCGAAAAGGACTACGCCGACACGACGATCATCAAACTGGAGCAGAATTACCGTTCCACCGAGAACATCCTCGGCGCGGCCAGCGCCGTGGTCAAGCGGAACCTCGGCAGGAAGGACAAGACGCTCTGGACGAGCCGCCGGGGCGGCGAGCAGGTCCTCTGCTACACGGCGGTCGACGAGAAGGACGAGGCCCGGTACATCTGCCGGAACATCGAGAAGTTCGTCGACGACGGCAGGGCGCTCCGGGAGATCGCCATCCTCTACCGCACCAATGCCCAGTCCCGGGCGCTCGAAGACGCGCTCAGGAACCGCGGCATTCCCTACCGGATCTTCGGGGGGCTCAGGTTCTACGACCGGAAAGAGATCAAGGACATCATCGCCTATCTCCGGGTACTGCACAATCCAGCGGATTCCGTGAGCCTGCGCCGCATCATCAACGTGCCGGCCCGCGGCATCGGTGATACGAGCATCGACAAGCTGGAAAAAACAGCGCAGCAGAACGGGATGTCGCTCTACGAAGCCGCGAAGGACCCCGCTGCGGCGGAGATCGCGAAGGCCGCGTCGGGGAAGCTCAGGGAATTTACGACTTTCATGGAACGGCTGCGGACGGACATGGGAGACCTGACCCTGACCGACCTTGCGCGCCGCGTGATCGACGACTCGGGATACATCAAGGCGCTGGAGGAAGAGCGGAGCATCGAGGCGAGGATCAGGATAGAGAACCTGACCGAGTTCCTCACGGCGACCGAGGACTTTCAGGAACAGAACCGGGAGGCCGGCCTGGACGCGTACCTCGACCAGGTGGCGCTCATCACCGACATGGAGCAACAGTCGGCGGGCGACGGAAAGGGCGGTACGAAAGCGGACAGCGTGACGCTCATGACCCTGCACAACGCCAAGGGGCTCGAATTCCCGGTGGTGTTCATGGCCGGCATGGAAGAAGGCCTGTTCCCCCATTCCCGCTCAGCCGAAAGCGAAGAGGAGCTGGAAGAGGAACGGAGGCTGTGCTACGTCGGCATGACGCGGGCCAAGGAGCGGCTGATCCTGACCCATGCGTCGGAGCGCCGGCTCTACGGATATCCCCAGGCGAACCTTGTCTCCCGATTCGTGGAGGAGATACCGGCCGAGCTGATAGAACGGGAAGGAATGCCGGCCGTTGTGTCGGGCGCAGGCAAACGGTATGTTCAGTGGGAGGATGCCGTCGCGCCGAATCCTATGGGTGCCACCTTTGTAACCGGCAGCCACAGGCTGGAAAAGGCATCGGCACCCGCGAAAACGGCAAAGGCATCCGGCACGACCCCGTACTACAACGGCGCGGTGGTCAAACACGCGAAGTTCGGCATCGGAACGGTCCAGCGGTCCGAGGGTGCGGGGGACGATCTGAAGATCAGCGTCAGCTTTCCCGGACACGGCGTTAAGACCCTGGCGGTGAAGTACGCGAATTTAGAAGTCATCTAAAGTCTTAGACACGGACAGAGGCGGATAACGGCTATGAAGAAGCACGATTTAATCCGCCTTTATCATAGCTTCTTTCAGTGGAAATCAGTGTCAAAGATTGAAAGGGTTCTCTTATGAAGATATCGAAACAGGAAGTAGAGCACGTTGCAAAGCTGGCGAGGCTGGAGCTTGCCGAGGGGGAAACGGACAAGCTTATCGACCAGCTTTCGAATATCCTGACCTACGTGGAGACCCTGAACGGGCTGGATACAAAAGGCGTGGCACCCACCTCTCATGTCCTCGATATCAAGAACGTGATGCGCGACGACGTGTCTCGCCCGAGTCTTTCCCAGGAACAGGCGCTGGCGAACGCCCCGGAAAAGGCCGCCGGGCACTACAAGGTGCCCAAGATCATCGAATAAGCCATCAAACGGCTTTTGCCACTAAGGCACCAAGGCACTAAGGGAGAAGAAACAAAAAGGCAAAGACCTTCTTCGAGTCTTAGTGTCTTCGTGGCTATAATCTGAATTACAAAGGAATTGATCATGCTGAGACTGATGCTGAGAGCAAAGATCCATCGCGCGACGGTAACGGATGCGAACCTCGAGTATGAGGGGAGCCTGACCGTGGACCCGCTGCTGCTGGAAGCAGCGGGCATCCTGCACTACGAACAGGTGAGCGTTTCCAACCTGAACAACGGCGAACGCTTCGAGACCTACGTCATCCCCGGCAAACGCGGCTCCGGCGACATGGTGCTGAACGGCCCTACGGCGCGGAAAGGCGCGAAAGGGGACAGGGTCATCGTCTTCTGCTACGAGTACTACAACGAGCAGGAGCTGAAGACGTTTAAGCCCAGGATCATCATGGTGGACGGCCAGAACAAGGTGAAGGAGTGATCATGGATCTATTTTCCCTCACGATCCACGAACTGCGCGACATGCTGGAGAAGGGTGAGACCACGTCGCGGGCGATCACCGAGTCCGTCCTGAACAGGATCAAGGCCGTCGATGACAAGGTCAAGGCGTATATCACGGTGACCGGAGACGCCGCGCTGTCGCAGGCGGACGGAGCTGACAAGGCGCGCAAGGCAGGCAAGGCGTCGGCCGTCCTCGGCATCCCCATTGCCATCAAAGACAACATGTGCACCGCGGGCACCCGGACGACCTGCGCGTCGAAGATCCTTGGGAACTTCATCCCGCCCTACGACGCGACCGTTGTCACCCGGCTGAACGGGTCCGGTTCCGTGATGCCCGGCAAGGTCAACATGGACGAGTTCGCGATGGGGTCATCGACGGAGAACTCCGCGTTCTTCGCAACAAAGAACCCCTGGGACCTCGAACGCATCCCGGGCGGTTCCAGCGGTGGTTCCGCGGCGGCCGTGGCCGCGGGGGAATGCATCGCGGCCCTCGGGTCCGATACGGGAGGTTCCATCCGCCAGCCCGCGGCCTGCTGCGGCGTGGTCGGGCTGAAACCGACCTACGGGAGGGTCTCCCGCTACGGGCTTGTTGCGTTCGCATCGTCGCTTGACCAGATCGGCCCGCTCACCAAGGACGTGACGGACACCGCCATCGTCATGAACATCATTACGGGACACGATCCGAAGGATTCCACGTCGGCCGATATCCCGGTCCCGGACTTCACGATGTCGCTGGTGAAGGACGTAAAGGGGATGACGGTCGGCATTCCGAAGGAATATTTTATCGAGGGAATGGACCCCGAGGTGGACAAGTCCGTGCGTGAGGCGGTGAAGACGCTGGAGCGCCTCGGCGCGAAGGTCGTCGATGTATCCCTGCCCCATACCGGCTATGCCGTCGCCACGTACTACATCCTTGCCACCTCGGAAGCGAGCTCCAACCTCGCGCGGTATGACGGCGTGAAATACGGGTTTCGTGCGCAGGGCGCAAAGGACCTGCTGGACATGTATATGAAGTCGCGCAGCCAGGGCTTCGGGCCGGAGGTCAAACGCAGGATCATGCTCGGCACCTACGCGCTCTCGGCGGGATACTACGATGCCTATTACAAGAAGGGCCAGCAGGTCAGGACCCTGATCAAACACGATTTTGACGAGGCCTTCAAGAAGGTCGACATTATCGCGACACCCACAGCGCCGACGGCGGCGTTCAAGATCGGGGAAAAATCATCGGACCCGCTCCAGATGTACCTCTCTGACATCTTCACGATCAGCGTGAACCTGGCCGGCATCCCGGGGATTTCCCTACCTTGCGGGTTCACGACGGGGAACCTCCCCATCGGGCTGCAGCTGCTCGGCAGGCATTTCGACGAGGGCTCGGTCCTGCACGCGGCATATGCCTACGAACAGGCCACGGAGTGGCACCTGAAGAGGCCGAAGATTTGAAGGTAGGAAGGTAAGAAGCGAGATCGTCATGCGTTCGTCGGTAACGAGGCCCGTTTCGGTTTTACGGTCACGTTGTTCGGTTCTCGACGTCGCCGGTGCCGAATGACGATACGGGCATCGTAACCTTTTAACGAAGAACGAGGTTTAACCATGAACTACGAAGCAGTGATAGGCCTGGAAGTACATGCGCAGCTCCAGACCAACACCAAGATCTTCTGCGGGTGCGAGACGGCCTTCGGCGAAGAGGCGAATACGCGGACCTGCCCGGTCTGCATCGGCATGCCGGGCGTCCTGCCGGTGCTGAACAGGAAAGCCGTCGAATATATCATCAAGACCGGTCTCGCCACGCACTGCTCGATCACCCCTTCCAGCCGATTCGCGCGGAAGAACTATTTCTATCCAGACCTTCCAAAAGGATACCAGATCTCCCAGTACGAACTGCCCCTCTGCGAAAGAGGGTATGTCGAGATCCTGGTCGACGGGAAGGTGAAACGCATCGGCATCACCCGGATCCATCTCGAAGAGGATGCGGGAAAGAACCTCCACACCTCCGAGAGCGGAGCGAGCCTGGTGGACCTGAACCGCGCCGGCACGCCGCTCATGGAGATCGTGTCCGAACCCGATATCCGGTCCGCCGATGAAGCGGCGGAGTACCTCAAGAAGCTCCGTTCTATCCTTCGCTACATCGAGGTCTCGGACGCGGACATGGAGAAGGGTAACTTCCGGTGCGACTGCAACGTATCGATCCGGCCCGTCGGCGCACAGGAGTACGGCACCCGGGCGGAGGTCAAGAACGTCAACTCCTTCAAATTCGTGCAGAAGGCGCTGGAGTACGAGATCAAGCGGCAGGCCCAGGTCCTCGACGAGGGCGGCAGGGTGGTCCAGGAAACGAGGCTCTTCGATTCCGCCAAAGGCGTCACCTTCTCCATGAGGAGCAAGGAAGAGGCACACGACTACCGCTATTTCCCCGAGCCCGATCTGGTCCCCGTCGTGACCGCACCAGAGGCCGTTGAGGCGATCAGGAAGACCATTACGGAGCTTCCCGAGGCCAAGCGCGAGCGGTTCGTCAAGGAGTACGGGCTGCCCTAGTACGACGCCGACATGCTGACCCAGAGAAGG
>CAKKRC010000021.1 GCA_919902495.1 Nitrospiria bacterium | reverse complement strand
CCCTCATCAAGCAGGTCAATGTCCATGAACTTCTCCTTTCCCGTGCCGTTCGCGGAACGGGACTGACCGCATGCTCGGGATGTTTCTAAAGGTACAACTATAAGGCTATATATAGCATAAACTTTGCCCAGGTACAATAGTGAGAGCAATTTTTTCCGCCGGGATGAACTGCGAACGTCATTTCGACCGCTTGCATCAATAGCGTCCGGCCCGGAATGACCCCTTTCTCTGCTTGTCAAGACCGGGGTAATTGAGTACAATCACATCATGCAGCGCTCAGGAAAAGAGGGAAAAACATCGGATAGCATGGCGGTCCGTATCCGGGACCTGGGACTCCGAAAGCAGGATATCATCGAGAAGTTCATCCGCTCCGCGGGAAAGGGCGGGCAGAACGTCAACAAGACCTCTACCTGTGTATATCTTAAGCATATTCCCACCGGGATCGAGGTCAAGTGTCAGCAGGAGCGCTCCCAGGCGATGAACCGTGTCGCCGCCCTCGGACTTCTCGCTCACAAGATCGCGGAGGCAGCCCTCCAGGTGAAACAGGAACGGAAACAGGCGAGGGAAAAGGAACGCCGCCGGAAGCGCCCCCGCCCGTACCGGCTCAAGCAGAATATCCTTGAGAGCAAGAAGAAGACCGGAGAGAAAAAGCGGCTGCGGGCAAAGAAGTTCGAGGAGTAACACATAATGGGTCATGGGGCAAGGGTCAGGGGTCATGGGTTAAGTAATTTTCTCCGTGTCCCCGTGTCCCCGCGTCACCGTGTCGGTTTTAAATAGAGGGGGTTTTGTGGATCGTCTCGAACGGTTCGGCAGCGCGGGCAGGGTCATCCAGATCGGCTTCTGGGCGAACGCCGGGCTCATGACCATGAAGCTGCTTGCCGGCCATTTCGGAAGGTCCGAGGCGGTCTTTGCCGACGGCATGGAGAGCGCCGCGGATTTCATCGCGATCCTTGCGAGCATGATCGCCCTGCGCATCGGCAGCCGGCCCTATGACGAGGCGCATCCCTACGGCCACGGCAAGGCCGAGAGCCTCGCGGCGATCATCGTGGCCCTGGTCATCTTCGGGACCGGCGGATGGATCCTCTTCAGGGCCGTGCATTCCGTCATCGACGGGGCCTATGAGGTTCCCGGGGCGGTGGCGGTCGCGGCTGCCTTTCTTACGATCGTCATCAAGGAGGCCCTCTACCGGTACTCCATCGTCATCGGCACGAAGCTCGGCAGCCCCGCCATCCTCGCCGCGGCCAAGGACCACCGCAAGGACGCCATTACTTCGGTGAGCACGCTGATCGGCGTGACCGGAGCGTTCTTCGGCCTGGCGATCATGGACCCCATCGCCGCGGGGCTCACCTCGCTCTTTATATTCCACATCGGCTACGAGACCTTCATGGGCGCGGCCCATGAGCTGATGGACGGAAGGCTGGCCGACGAATGCGTCGATGATATCGTGAAGCTGGCCGAGAAGGTGGAGGGCGTGGAGCATGTCCATGAGATCCGCTGCCGCCGGTCCGGCCAGTATCTCATCGTGGACATGAAGCTCGACATGGACCCGGACATGACCGTTCGACGGTCGCACACCATAGCCACCGAGGTCAAGAAGCGGATCTTCGAGGGCTTCCCGAACATCGGGGACGTCATGATCCACATCAATCCTCACGAAGAAGAGCACGAGGATATGATACGGTTGTGAATCCAGGAGCGAGCGCATTCCCCATAGCTTGCTGCGGGATTAGCGAGCGATTAGAATAATTAGTACTGCCTTGAGGATCGAAGATTCCCTGCTGCTTGCAGCAGGGAGCTTCAACCCCGTAGTTGCGTTTTTGCCGGATATCACGGCATATTATCATTCCAACATGCACTGAGAACGCCAGCTGACGAGCTTCTGCAACATCGGGGTGAATATTACCGCGCCCGGCAGGCTTTTTTTCTGTTGACGGCCCTGGTCATGAGAGTTAGCATGTACCCACTGCCCGGGGCGCTCCATTCCGGCTGAATTCATCCATTTATTATTCATCGAGACCTGTATCAGCATGGCATTTATAGTTTTACTCATGTTCGGCTTCTGCCTTGTCCCTTCCTTCGCCTTCGCGTGGGGTCCGCTGACCCATATGTACCTGGGCAACGAGATCTTCGCCTACGGTCCGCTCATCCCCGCCGGGATCTACGCTCTCATCAAGAAATACCGCCAGGATTTCCTGTACGGGAATCTCATGGCCGACAGCATCATCGGGAAGAAGTACCTTCCCGACGATAAATGCTCGCACAGCTGGGACGTGGCGCTGCGGCTGCTGAACCACGCAGATACGGATCCGGAGAAGGCGTTCGCCTACGGATACCTGAGCCACCTGGCCGCCGACACCGTCGCCCATGAGATCCTGACCGATGACATGAAGAACATGGAACACACCTGGGCGGAGCTCAAGGCCGACAGCATGATCAAGAAGACCTTCTGGGTCCAGTCCGTCACCTTCAGCAGGGTGGTCCAGAAGCGGAACGACCTGTTCATGGCAAGCTCCCTTGACCGTTATCTCTTTTCCTACAAGACGAACAAGCGCATCTACAAGAGCGTTGTCTTCCTGTCGCTCCTGAACAAGAAACGGAAGCATACCCTGGACCGGGAACATTTGAACAGGCTCCATTTCGAGTCCATCGCGCGGACCCTCGAACTCTTCGAGAACGGCGTCGAGGCGTCGGTCCTCCAGAAAAGCCCCCTGTAAGCGAACAATCTGTTGTATCCCCTGTCATTTGTCTGATTTTTCTCCCCGGCTCGGTTAAGTTGCAAGTAGGCGCTTGCCAATTTCACGGAAAAAGGGTACATTGTGCCGTACCAGCGAGCCGGGTTCTTGTTCCGGTACCATATAAAATGAAGGAGCTCCAAGCATGAAGAGATCGGGAATTCTTATGATCGCGCTGATCATGATGATCGGCACCGGTGTCGCGTACGCGTCGCCCGAGAAGCCGGCCCCGGCGGCGGCTGCGAAAACACCATCGGTCAAGGCCGAGAAGGAAGATCCCAACGCAGGGCTATCGGGCAAGGTCGTGGAGACCATGGACGCGGGCGGATATACCTATGTATGCCTTGAAAAGAACGGCAAGAAGACCTGGGTGGCGGTGTCGCAGATGAAGGTCGCCGTCGGATCGATGATGACCTTTCAGCCCGGATCGGTGATGCAGAATTTTACGAGCAAATCGCTGGGCAAGACCTTCGACAGCATCATCTTCTCCGGGGGGCCGGCAGCCGGCTCTGCTCCGGCCGTCAAGCCCGCAGCAGGCGCGCAGCCGCAGGGTGCAACCGGCAGCAAGGCGCAGATCGCGGCGCTGGACAAGGCCGTCAAGGTAGAGAAGGCCGCGGGCGCGAACGCCTATACGGTCGCCGAGGTATACGCGAAGCGAACGGCGCTCAACAAAAAGACGGTGGCAGTGAAGGGAAAGGTCGTCAAGGTCTCCCAGGGGATCATGGGAAAGAACTGGATCCACATCCAGGACGGCAGCGGAGACCAGCAGAAGGGCACCCATAACCTCGTCGCGACCACGCAGGACATGGCCGCGGTGGGCGATATCGTCACGATCACGGGCACCTTTGCCAAGGACAGGGACTTCGGCGCCGGCTATCTCTATAAAGCGATCGTCGAGGATGCGAAGGTAAAGAAGTAGTCCGAAGGCTGCTCAGAACGAGTCAGGGGGGCATGTCCCGATGGGGCATGCCCTCTTTTTTTGTCCGCCCGTTGTTGACTTGGTAATGGCACTTGGATACAATGAACCATCACTACCCCTCAGGAGGGAATCAACATGGTAAAAACCTACGACGCGATCATTATCGGTTCGGGTCCGGCGGGCCTGACGGCAGCGCTCTATCTGGGCAGGGCGGGGCAGAAGTGCGTCATCCTGGAGAAAGAATTTCCCGGGGGATACACCGCGAAGATTGCCGAGATCGAGAACTATCCCGGTTACGAGGAGATCAACGGGTTCGACCTGACGGCGGTCATGCAGAAGCAGGCGGAGAAGTTCGGCGCCGAGATCGTCTTTCCCGTCGAGGTCGTTGAAATGGAGCTGAAGGGCGAGACCAAGCGCGTGAAGACCCGCGACGACGTCTACGAAGGGCATGTGGTGATCATCGCCGTGGGCGTGGCGCGCAAGAAGCTGAAGGTGCCGGGAGCCCGCGAGTTCCTGGGCAAGGGAGTGTCCTACTGCGCCACCTGCGACGGCAACTTCTTCAAAGGCCGGCCGGTTGCCGTGGTCGGAGCGGACAACGAGGCGGCCGACGAGGCGCTGCATCTCGCCGAGCTTGCGTCAAAGGTGACGTTCATCCCGCACAAGAAGCTCGACATCGTCGATTCCGTGATGGCCCGGCTCAAGGCGAAGGCGAACATCGAGATGCTGCCGGTCTCGGAGGTGAAGCAGGTTGTGGGCGACGAGCTCGTAACGGGCCTCACGATCGCCACGGACGGGACGGAGCGGGTCGTGCCGCTTGAGGGAGTGTTCATCGCTCTCGGTTCCACGCCCATCAACGACATCATCGTCAATTCCGGCGGCCAGGCGGACGACCGCGGCTGCCTGCTGACGGACCGGAACCAGAAAATGAACCTCGACGGCGTGTTCGCCGCGGGCGACTGCACCTGCGGCGGCATGCAGATCGTGACCGCCGCGGGAGAAGGCGCCGTGGCCGGGATGCGCTCGGCGGCGGTGATCCGCAGGATCAAGTCGAAGGCGGCGGGGAAGTAGAAAGCTGATCGAAAACCTTTAGTTAAACCACAGAGGCACAGAGGTCACAGAGAAAACCAAGATCTTTGACACGGAATCCTCTTCTATCTTTATGATTGGCCCTGGAAAGAGTTAGAGAAACTTGCATCTAAAATTCCAGTCTTTCCTCTGTGTCTCTGTGCCTCTGTGGTAGCTTATGTAATTTATGGAGTTCAAATGACCGTCAAAGACATGCTCGGCCGGAGCGGGGTCGTATCCCGCGAAGAAGCGCTCAAGGTCCTGGACGGCCACCTCGTCATTCCCTCCCTTCCCCTGGAAGAACTCTCCATCAGCAACGCCCTTGGCCGCGTCCTCGCCCAAGAGATCGTTTCACCCTCCGATCAGCCTGAATTCGACCGGTCCACCATGGACGGTTACGCGGTCCGAAGCGCCGATACGTTCGGCGCCGCCGAGTCGCGCCCCGCGATGCTCTCCGTTGCCGGTGACATCCCGATGGGCGTCATGCCGGACCGCGGCATCGGCCAGGGCGAAGCGATGAAGATCGCGACCGGCGGGGCGCTGCCGAAGGGCGCCGATGCAGTCGTGATGTTCGAGCAGACCCAGCCCGTTGATGACAAAAATATCGAGGTCGTGAAGGCGGTCGGCCCCCAGGAGAACGTCAGCAAGACCGGCGAGGACATGAAGAAGGGCGAGGCCGTATTCACCAAAGGCCATGTGCTCCGGCCGCAGGACATGGCGGCGCTTGCCGGCATGGGCATCACGCGCGTACCGGCATTCGGGAAACCCCGGGTCGCCATCATCTCAACGGGCAACGAGATCGTTCCGGCCGACACGGTCCCCGGGCCGGGCAAGATACGGGACAGCAATTCCTACAACCTCGAAGGCCTTATCTCTCAGGCAGGCGGGATAGCCGTGAAGAAAGGCATCCTCCCTGACGATCACGACCGGCTCCGCAAAGCGCTGGAAGAGGCCCTGTCGGATTGCCATATTATCCTCTTCACCGGCGGAAGCTCGGTTGGCACGGCGGATTTCACGGCACGGGTCATCAATGATCTCGGACCTCCGGGCGTGCTTATCCATGGCGTCTCCATCAAGCCCGGCAAGCCGCTCATTATCGGTGCGGTCAGGGGAAAGGGATCGGGAACGCTGGTCCCGGTCTTCGGCCTTCCCGGGCACCAGGCGGCCGTGTCCATCTGTTTCGAACAATTCGTGAGGCCGGTCCTTATGCGTTTCACTGGTGCTGTGCCCGATCCCGCGCTCGAAGGCGTCTCGCTGTACCGCACGGTCAAGGCGAAGCTCGCCAGGAGCATCGCGTCCTCGCCGGGACGCGAGGACCATGTGCGCGTCACGCTCGAAAAGCGGGATGACGGCCTCTGGGCCCGGCCGGTGTTCGGCGCGTCCGGGCTCATCAGCACGCTCGTGAAGGCCGTCGGGACCGTGGTCGTGCCGGTGAACACGATCGGCATCGAGGCGGGAGAAGAAGTGGAAGTGAGGCTGTTTTGATTGCGGATTTCGGATTGCGGATTGCGGATTTGGAATCGACAAGAATCGGTAGCCGCAGGACTTCGGCGTGAGCTCAGTCGAACGCTTTAGCCTGCGTAAAAAGGGACGATATCTATGCTTCTGAATAAACTCCTGGCCCGCGACGAGCATGTCTGCCCCTGGTGGATGGCATGGACCTTCGACAATCCCCTCCGGAAACTGTTCCAGGACCCGGAGCGCATCCTCGAAAACTATGTCAGGGAAGGCATGACCGTGGCGGACATTGGGTGCGGCATGGGGTACTTTTCCGTGGCGATGGCAAAGATGGTTGGGCCTGCAGGACGAGTGCTCTCCGTGGACCTTCAGGAAAAGATGCTGGAGTACCTGAAAAAACGCGCTTCGCGGGCGGGAGTAACTGAGCGGATCACGACGGTCCTCGCGGAGCCGGACGACATCAAGATCACCGGGCAGGTGGACTTTGTGCTGGCCTTCTGGATGGTCCATGAAGTGAAGGACATCCCCCGGTTCTTTGGTCAGGTGGCAAGATCGTTGAAATCAGGTGGGAAGATGCTCTATGTCGAGCCTCGGATGCACGTGACGCAGAAGCGGTTCGAGGAGATCCTTGGCCACGCGAAAGCCGCAGGTTTTTCGGTGAACGATGGTCCGAAGATCGGGATGAGCAGGGCGGCTATCCTTCAAAGGAACTGACCATGGCCTACAAACAAAAAAAATACCTCTCCAACACGCCGCTTGCCGAAGCGCATCATATATATAATGAAGCGCTCAGGGCCGCGAAGATCGGCAACCCCCTGCCCGGGGAGCGCGTAGCGATTGCCGACGCCCTGGGCCGGGTGACCTCCGAGGCGGTGATCGCGAAGATCTCGTCGCCGTTCTATCATTCCGCAGCCATGGACGGCTACGCGGTGAAGTTCATCGATACCTTCGGGGCGGCGGAGACGAGGCCGAAGCGGCTCGCGGTCCCGTCGCAGGCGATCGCCGTGGATACGGGCGACCCCATGCCCGACGGGTTCGATGCCGTGATCATGATCGAGGATGTGGAGAAGGTCACGGACGGGATCGAGCTGCTCAAGGCCGCCACGCCCTGGCAGCACGTGCGGCTCGTGGGCGAGGACATCGTTGCGACGGAGCTCATTATTTCCGAGAACCATGTCGTCAGGCCGGTCGACATGGCGGCCATGCTGGCGAGCGGTCACAAGACGGTCATGGTGAGAAAACGGCCGCGGATCGCCGTCCTTCCCACCGGCACCGAGCTGGTGGAGCCGGGGAGCGATCTCAAGCGGGGCGACATCATCGACTTCAACTCCACCATGCTTTCGGCCATGGCGATGGAGTACGGCGCAGCGTCGAACAAGAAGAAGATCGTGAAGGACGATGCGGCGCTCCTGAAGCGTACGATCCTCGAAGCTGTCGCGGAAAACGAAATCATTGTTATCAACGCGGGCTCTTCAGCGGGCCGGGAGGATTTCACCGCGCATGTCCTTGCCGAAGTGGGAAAGGTGTTCGTTCACGGCGTCAACATCAAACCGGGAAAGCCCGTCATTCTTGCCGTCGTGCAGGGCAAGCCGGTCATCGGCATCCCCGGATATCCCGTCTCGGCAGCGCTCACGTTCAACCTCTTTGTCAAACCGATCATCTACATGCTCCAGGGAAGGACCGTTCCGCCTGTCGATACGATCACCGCGAAACTCTCCCGGCAGGTGGCGTCGAGCCTCGGGCAGGAAGAATTCGTGCGCGTGAAGCTGGGGAGCGTGTCCGGTAGTCTCATCGCCACTCCGGTGACGCGCGGCGCGGGAGCGCTCATGTCGCTGGTCCGGGCAGACGGGATCATCCGCATCCCGGCGGAAAGCGAAGGCATCGCCGGCGGCCACGAGGTGACCGTAGAACTTCTGCGGCAGCCACATGATATAGCGAACACCATTGTCTGCATCGGTTCCCACGACAATGCCCTCGATGTGCTCGGCAACCAGCTCAGGATCAAACATCCCGAGCTGTCGCTCTCGTCGGCGCACGTGGGAAGCATGGGCGGGCTGCTCGCGCTGAAGCGCGGCGAAGCGCATCTGGCGGGGACCCACCTGTTCGACGAGGGGACCGGCGAGTATAATGTCAGTTATATAAAGAAACATCTGGCCGAAAAAAAGGTCGTGCTGGTGAACCTTGTGTACCGGACCCAGGGTTTCATCGTGCCGAAGGGCAATCCGAAAGGCATCAAAGGCTTCGAGGACCTGCGGCGTCCGGACGTGGTGTTCGTGAACCGCCAGGCGGGGGCGGGCACGCGGCTCCTGACGGACCTGAACCTGAAACGATTAGGAATTGACCCGAACTCTGTAAAAGGGTATCATCACGAGGAATTCACGCACATGGCCGTGGCCGCCGCGGTGGTCTCCGGCGCCGCTGACACGGGCCTCGCGGTGCTGTCCGCGGCCCGGGCACTGGGCCTTGATTTCGTGCCGGTGGCGCAGGAACGGTACGATCTTGCGATCCTGGCGGAATATTATGAGACGCCCATGCTCCAGGCGCTGCTTCGGATCGTCCGGGAGGACCGGGACTTCCGCGAGCAGATCGTGAAGATGGGCGGGTATGACGTTTCGGAGATGGGGAAGGTCATCGACGTCTACTGATACGGCATTTCAGATTGCAAATTGTAAATTGTAAATTTGTTGTACTGTAAATTTGAAATCTGCAATTTCCAATTTATAGTTTCCAATATATTAGGGGAGGTCTCAACATGTTCGCACTGGCAGTCGCTGCTACACCCGGCATGGCGCCGGGGATCGTCGGGCTGTTCATGGAATCGGGATGGATGGGCAAGGTGGTCATGGCCATTCTCCTGTGCTTCTCCATTATTTCCTGGGCCATGATCCTGCTGAAGTTCCAATATCTGCGCAAAGCGGAAAAGGAATCCGTGGCCTTCCTGAAGGTCTTCCGGAAGACCAGGAACACGGAAGAATTGCTGTCCAGCGCCAACCAGATGAAGTTCAGCCCGGTGGCGACGCTGTTCCTTGAAGGGCATAAGGAATTGGAAGCCATCACCAAGTCCCTTCCCGACGGCAAGGCCGTCGACGCGGACCGGGCCCTGATCGTCGAAGAGATCGAGCGTTCTCTTCAGATCACGACGCAGGACGAGATCAGCTACATGGAGCGCTACCTGGCGTTCCTCGGCACCACCGGCACCGTCGGACCGCTGCTCGGACTGTTCGGAACGGTCTGGGGCATCATGGACGCCTTTTACGGCATCGGGCTCAAGGGCTCGGGAGATATCGGGGCGCTGGCGCCGGGCCTTGCCGAGGCGCTGATCAATACGACGGGCGGCCTCTTCGTCGCCATCCCGGCGGTGATCGCCTATAACTACTTCTCGGAGAAGATCAAGGACATGGCGACGCGCATGGATTCCTTCTCCATCGAGTTCATGAGCTTTGTGAGCCGCACCTACCTGAGGAAATGACCATGCGAACGCAACGGAGAACCAGTCATATCATGCGCGAGCTGAACCTGGTGCCGCTCATCGACGTGCTGCTCGTGGTGCTGTTCTTTTACATGATCATTTCACCCATGATGAGCCGCGGGCTGGATGTGAACCTTCCCAAGTCCGAGGCCACCACCATCAAGTCCGAGGACCGCATCGTGATCACCGTGACCCGGGGCCAGGAGGTGTTCGTCGAGAAAGAACGCGTCGATATCGCAAAGCTCGGCGGCGTGCTCGGCGCCATACGGAAGGGCAAGCCCCAGATCAACGTCTATCTCCGGGCCGACCGGAGCGCTCCCTATGGAGCGGTTGTCCAGGTCATGGACGTGGTGAAACGCGCGGGTATCGACCGGCTCGGCATGGTCACCGAGGCGGTCGCGCCGGGAGGCGAGAGCGGCAAATGAAGCTGCTCACCGGCAAGAGGATCGGCCAGTCCGGCGGGGAACTTGCCGCGGCCGTCCTTTTCTCGTTCTTCATCCATGTCATCATGTTCATTGCCGCGATCTTCCTTGTCTTCCAGGGAACGTCCCGCGTCCTAGTCCCTCCTTCCTACCGGGTGAAGCTGGTCGACCTGCCTCCGGATATCGCGAACCTTCCTCCCACGATGACCGAGCAGGCTGCGCAGCCGCCTGCCCCGGTCGTCAAACCGCAGGCAAAGCAGAAAATGAAGGCGGCGAAGGCCGCCGGCAAGCCGGCCCCGCCCCGTCCGTCCGCGGTCAGCAAGAGCGCACTACCGGAGCTTGACTCGAAAAAACCCGAGACGAAGGCAGCCGAGGAGACAGCGCCCGCCCAGCTTCCCGCTGCCTCGGGAAAGAAACAGGAGTCCGTGGCGGTGGCCAGCACGACGAGCGAGTTCCAGTTCCCGCCCTATCTCCTCATCGTGCGCGACAAGGTGGAGCGGAACTGGAATCCCCCGCCTGGGGTGAAAGGCGCGCGGGTGAAGGTGATGTTCAAGGTCCTGCGCACGGGCAGGGTGGGAGAATCGAAGCTCATGGAGTCGAGCGGGAACTTTTATTTTGACCAGGCCGCCATGCGCGCGATCCTTGCGTCGAGCCCGTTCCCGCCGCTTCCGGAAGGGTTCTTCAAGGAGTATGAAACGTTCAGCGTGGACCTGATGGAGAAAGAATAGTCGAGAGGCAGTCGAGGAGCAGTCGAGGAACAGTCAAAGGGCAGTCGAGAGGCTGTCAAGAGGCAGTCGAGAAACAGTCCTTTGACTGCCCTATGACTGCCCTATGACTGCCCTATGACTGCAGTATGACTGCAGTATGACTGCTGTACGACTGCCATATGACTGCATCATGACGCCATTTAAGTAGAGCCATGAATAAGCGACTTATTATAACCGCCATCACGATTGTTCTGTTTGCGACAGGATCTTCGACCGTCTTTTCCCAATACTACCTCGGCGTGATCAAGGGGGAGGCGAAGAAGATCCCGATCGTCGTGATCGACCTGTACAACGATACCGGGGCGTCCGGTCTGCGGGCATTGGCGCTGGACGTGTTGCAAGCCGACCTCCGGAGGTCCCAGGTCTTCGATGTCATGGACCCGAAGAAGCTCGACCTCGTCTATGCGGGCAAGGACGATCCGCCGGCGGACGCCATCAAACGGGGCGGCACCTTCGGCCTTTCCGGCGTGGTATGGGCGCGGCTGTCCCGGAAGGGGAACGACATCACCCTTTCGGGCAGGCTCTATGACGCCGTGACGGGCATGCGGATGACGAGCAAGGAATACTACGGGAACGAGGACACGGTCCGCCGCATGGTGCACACCTTCGCCGATGAGATCGTGTCCCAGTATACGGGCGAGAAGGGTGTCGCGAAGACCCGCATCGCGTGCGTGTCGGACAAGACCGGGCACAAAGAGCTGTATGTCATGGATTATGACGGCCAGAACCTCAAGAAGCTCACTGCCGACCGCTCGATCAGCATGTCGCCGGCCTGGAGCCCCGACGGCAGGGTCCTTGCGTATGTTTCGTACCGGGACCGGAATCCCGATCTGTACGGCCTCGACATGGAAAGCGGCAGGCGATGGAAGATATCGGGCGCAGAGGGGCTCAATATCTCGCCGGCATGGGCGCCGAACGGCAAACGGCTGGCGCTTGCCCTGTCGAAGGACGGCGGCGCCGAGATCTATACGATGACGATGGAGGGCAACGATCTTGAGCGGCTCACCTACGGGATCGCCGACAATGTATCTCCGTCGTGGTCCCCGAACGGCCGGGAGATGGCGTTCACGTCGGGCCGGGGCGGTTCTCCGCAGCTCTACATCATGGGGGTGGACGGGACCGATGCGCGCCGGATCACCTTTGAAGGATCGTACAACGCCTCGCCCCATTGGTCCCCGCGGGGGGACCGCATCGTATTCGTTTCTCAGACGAAGGGGCTGTTCAAGATCGCTACGATCAATCCCGACGGCTCAGACTTCCGCGTTCTCACGAGCGGGCCGGGCAACGACGAGAACCCCATGTGGTCGCCATCGGGCAGGCAGATCGTGTTCAGCTCGAATCCCACGGGTTCGCGGGGCAAGTCAGGCATCTACATCATGAACGCCGACGGCACCGAGCTTGAGCGCATCACACCGAACGACGCCAACTACACCTCGCCCTCCTGGTCGCCCTGATAGAAGATGAACTTGTAATTCCCTGTTGCATGTCACCTTACGCGTCCCTCCACCTTGATGGGGGAGGTCAGGTGGGGGTGATGAGTATGAACGCGGGAGACTTCACCCTCCCCTTAGTCCCCTCCCATCGCAGGGAGGGGAAAGTAATAAAGCCCAGATACTCCATCAGCATGCTGGCCCGTCATTTTCCCCTACTGGTCGATCTTCTCGCGGTGCTATAATTATCCAAGAACTCTCTGTAAGGATGTCCCCATGCCTCATTTCGGCTTGATGAACGAAGATGAACTCGGGCCCGTTGAGGGGCCGCTCCAGCGGGCCAGGCTCCATATGCGCGGTGGAAAGCGGCGGCTCCGCCAGGGCAAGACCGCGGCGGGGATCGTGACGCTCTACGACGCCCTGAGCAGCGCGATGCAGTGGTATCTTGCAGTGCCGGAACGCCGATCGAAGCTGGTCGCCGCCCGTGATGAAGACCTTCTGCATGACCGGACAGCCTACGCGGTCCTGGTCCGCTCCGGTGTTCTGGACGGCCGGTTCGATTTCGATGCTTTCGACCGGCTGACAGAAAAGGCATTGGACCATGAGATGCCGGGCTTTGATTTCCAGGAGATACTGGAGGGCGTCGAGGCAGTCATGGAACAGCTCGGCGTCATGCCCTTCGACGAGGCGTACCTGCCGCCGGAAGATCCGAATACCTTTTAACAGGGATAACCCAGAGACACAGAGGGAATCAATAAAGATAATTCCCGGTATTCTCGATCTATCATTCTTTTCTCTGTGTCTCTGTGCCTCTGTGGTGGGTGTATTATGAATCACTTATCCAACGAAAAATCACCCTATCTCCGCCACGCGGCGGAACAGCCCATCGACTGGTACCCGTGGTCCGACGAACCCTTCCTTCGCGCCGAGCGGGAAGGGAAGGCCGTGTTCCTCTCGTCCGGCGGTGTATGGTGCCACTGGTGCCACGTGATGGCGAAGGAGTCCTTCGAGAACGACGAGGTGGCGGCGCTCCTGAACGAGCTGTTCATCTGCGTTAAGCTCGACCGCGATGAGCGGCCGGACATCGACCGGCGCTATCAGCAGGCCGTGGCGCTCATGGGAGGCGGGGGCGGCTGGCCCTTGTCGGTGTTCCTGACGCCGGACCGCCGGCCGTTCTTCGGTGGCACCTATTTTCCGCCCGATGACCGCTACGGCAGGCCGGGCTTCATCAAAGTGCTCAGATCGGTCCACGAGTTCTACCAGTCCCGGAAGGGAGAGGCCGTCGAGTACGGGGTCCGCATCATGGACGCACTGAAGGCCGAGGTCCTTGAGGCGGGGGACCTCACCAGAGATTCGCTGGAGCAGGCGAAGATCGCCATGCTCGGACACTTCGATGCGCAGCACGGCGGGTTCGGCGCGAGCCCCAAATTTCCCATGCCCGGGGCCCTTGAGTTCCTGCTCCATCAGGCGGCGACGCGGAAGGACCGGACCGCGGAGACCGCGGTGAAGACAACGCTCGATGCCATGGCACGGGGAGGCTTTCACGACCACCTGGCAGGAGGGTTTCACCGCTATTCCGTGGACGAGGCATGGTTCGTTCCGCATTTCGAGAAGATGGCGGACGACAATGCATGGCTCCTGCGGAACTATATCGATGCCTATGCCCTGTTCGGCGAGGAGCGGTATAAGGAGGTCGCGGACGGGATCATCCGGTTCGTCCGGGTGGTGCTGTCCGACCCCGCGGGCGGGTTCTACGCGAGCCAGGATGCGGACGTGACGCCCGACGACGAGGGCGGCTACTTCACCTGGACCGACGAGGACCTCAAGCGCGTCCTGACCATCGAAGAGTACGAGGTCCTGTCCCTTCGGTTCTTTCATGAGCGAGGCGCCCTCCCGCATGATCAGGCGAAAAAGGTCCTGTGCGCCGCCCGAGAGGTACAGGAGATCGCGGCGACCCTCGGCATGTCCGGGGACGCCGTCACGACGATCATCGCCCGCGGCAGGGAAAAGCTCCTGCATGAGAGGAACGGGCGGGAAACGCCGTTCGTGGACAGGACGCTCTACACCTCGCTGAACGGGATGTTCATTACCTCCTATTTGAAGGCCTATCGGGTCCTGGGAGACGCCGGTCTCCGGGACTTCGCGCTCGGAAGCCTTGACCGGGTCCTGAAGGAACGGTTCATCGGTGGCGCGCTCTATCACACCGAAGGTGTTCCCGCTGTGCTTGACGATCACATATACCTCATCGAGGCGCTTGTTGCAGCCTATGAGGCGACGGGAGATCATGCCCGGCTTGACGCCGCGACGGCATTCATGGACCGGTGCCTGGAGCGGTTCGGGGACGGGGAGGGCGGGTTCTTCGATACGGGGGAGGAGGTGCTCGGCACCCGGCTCAAGCGTGTTGAGGACATCCCCCATCCTTCTGCGAACGCAACCGCCGCTCTGCTGCTTATCAAGCTGTTCCATCTCACCGGCCGGGAGCCGTACCGTGGTCAGGCCGAGAGATCGCTCAGGATATTCTCGGTCGCTGTGAACGAGATGAGCATCCATGCCGGGACGTATTACTGCAGCCTCGACGCCTGGTTCACCATGCTCAAACTGACCGTGGAGGCAAGTCCTGCCAGCGTCCTCGCCGCCGCTGCCCGGCGTTTCACCGGCCCCACGACTGTCGTCGTTTACGGTGAGGACAAGGGGCGGATCGTCCCGTGCATCGGCGAAATCTGCTACGCGCCGGTAACGAACAGCGAAGAACTCGCGAGCCTCGCATCGCGGCTGGTGTCGTAATGATCTAGCCCGGACGAGCCGGAACCAAGGGCTAAAGGCATCTCGCGCAGAACGCAAAGAGCGCAAAGAGAACCGAGGGTCAAATACATTTTTATTGGTTTTAAACCAAAATGCAATTGCCTTTCTTTGCGAGCTTGGCGGCTGCGCGAAAAGGTCTTTCCCTTTTGTTTAGTTAGTAACGAAAAAGCCATAATAATTTGACAACATTCTGGCGGTATGCTATCCTCAATTCGTCAAGAAAACGTCCTGCATAAAATCTTCGTCTGGTACCATGCATTTCAGCAGCAACTCTGCTCCCATGATTCCGGGAACAAGCGCGATAATAAACCACTAAGGAGGACAGTATGAAAAGAACAACCGTTGTTGTGTTGATGGTGATCTTAGTGCTGAGCGTTTTTACATTATATGGCTGCCCCAAGAGCGCAGACGTGAGCTCCGCGCCTGAGTCGCAGCCCCAGAAGGTGGAGAAGACCCCCGCGGAGTTGGCTGCAGAGGCAGCGAAGGCCGAGGAAGAGAAAAAGGCGGCCGAGGCCGCTGCTGCCGCTGCTGCGGCAAAGGCGGCTGAGGAAGAAGCTGCCGCGAAGGAGCGGGCGGCCAAAGAGGCGGCCGGGCTCAAGGCCATCCATTTCGACTTCGATAAGTCCTTTGTCCGCGATGATGCCAAGGCGATCATGAAGGCGAACGCGGCATGGCTCAAGGCCAATCCCAAGGCGAAGGTCCGCATCGAGGGCAACTGTGACGAGCGGGGGACCATCGAGTACAACCAGGCCCTTGGACAGCGTCGCGCAGCGAGCGCGAAGAAATATCTTACGGACCTGGGCATCTCCGGGAAGCGCATCTCGCTCATCAGCTACGGCAAGGAGAAGCCGGTCTGCAAAGAGGGCACCGAGGACTGCTGGCAGCAGAACCGGCGCGCCGATCTCGTCGCCGCAGAGTGATCGATCACAGCGCGGGGAAAGGGAGGACATTCCCGGCACCCGCGCTTTTTCTTGTTACGGTCCTTTCCTGAACAGGGCGCACATCCCCGGGGCACCGCGTGATCGGGTGCAGGACAACCAATGGACATGCCGAGAAGAACATATCCGATCCTCATCGCTCTTCTGACGCTTGCCGCCGGCTGCGTACCGCAGGCGGAACTGGTGAAGCTGCGGAGCGAGATGAACGATCTCCGCACGGACGTGAAGGACGTGAAGGGCCGCGTCCCGGACCTTTCGGGCATCGAGAAGCGCCAGGACCGGCTCGAGACGGACATCAAGGGAACCACCGATCTCCAGAATGCCATTGCCGACCAGGGCGCGAAGCACGATCAGCTCGTGACGGACCTCCAGATCATGCAGGGCAAGCTCGAAGAGAACAACTTCCGCATGAAGGAGCTGGCGCAGAAGCTCGACGACAAGACCTATAAACTATCGGAGCTCGGCGCCCGGATCGAACAGCTCGAGAACAGGCTGAAGTCCCAGCCATCGGGCACCGCCGCCCCGGAGACAAAGCAGGCCGCAAAGACCCTTGAACCGTCCGAGGCCTACCATCAGGCCAAGAGCGACTACGACAAGGGGAACTTTGACCTGGCCATCGCCGGGTTCGAGAACTACCTGAAGCAGTTCCCCGACGCGAGCCAGGCGGACAGCGCCCGGTACTGGATCGGAGAATGCTACTATAGCCGGAAGGATTATGACAAGGCCATCGAGGAGTTCGCGAAGATCATCAAGAGCCATCCCAAGAGCGAGAAGGCGCCCGGCGCCCGGCTTAAGATCGGCTATTCCTACCTGAACGAGAAGAACAACGCCAAGGCCAAAGAGCACCTGAACAAGGTCGTCAAGGACTACCCCGGCAGCAAGGAAGCGGTACTGGCGAAGGAGAAGCTGAAGAAGATCGGGAAGTAGGATCTACCGTCAATAGCAAAGGGAGACGCGGATGGTCCGCGTCTCCCTTTTTGTTGCCTTAAAGATGTTGCCGCGCAATGTTATTTCAGCGTCCGCAGTACCGCGAGAAAATCCCCCTCGACCTTCGCTGCCTCGTCCTTCTTCACCGTAAGATAGATATAGTATTTGCAGGCGCCGAGCCTGCTGTCCAGTTTCCAGGAAACATAGTAGTTCTTCTGCTCACCCTGCTTCGACGTTCCCGTGTAGGCCTCGAACTCCTGGTCCAGGAACCCGCCCCCCATGGTGTATCGTTCCCACAACCGCCGGTTCTCTGTCGTGTCGTTGTTGGCGAGGTTCAAGACGTTGATCGCCATTGCATAACGGTTCTCAAAGAAACTGCCGCAGTAGACCTGCAGCACCCCGCTGGTTCCGTCCTTCTTGTACTGCGCCTTCAGCTTGGGGTCGCTCCCGGCCGGGATGGGAACGGCTGTCCAGCCGGAAGGAATGGCCATGCGGATCCCCGCATCACTGTTCTCAAATGGCTTCAGGTTTGCCGGTTCGGCACCGAGGCCGCCGGTATAATCCGGCGCGATCTTGGGGCAGCCGGTAAGGAGTATGGAACTCAATACGACGAACAACAGTAGGCGCTTCATAGGGTGACCTCCTTGAATGGAATGAATGGTATAGAGGGCGGGACCATCGGATGCCCTTCTGAATGATTTGAGTATAGCATAAGATGCCCTCTGTCCCTGTCCTGAAACTATTGCAGTAAATCCTACACATGGATGCTGATGTGCTCCATTCGGGCGGCTGTATAAATATTACGTATATTGCAACTTTTTGAAATCATGTCTATATGTCCATATGTCCGACTGGCCTTCACTTTGCATTTATACTGTTAAAAAGTGTAGATGCTCCGGCTAGGCCATTCGCGGCACTGGAGGTGAATATGAACAAGACGAATAGCACCTATATTCCCACCTTCTCACATGAGGGGCTCACCTTTGGCTGCGATCCTCTGGTTAAGTGGTTCATGCGGGAGCCAGCCATACATATCCACCTGGTGGAGCAAGGCAGGGTGGAAAAAGGCCAGCGGGTGCTCGACCTCGGATGCGGTACTGCCGCGCTCGCCGTGTTGATCAAGAAAACCCATCCCGGCGCTGATGTCATCGGGATCGACGGGGACAGAAATATTCTCGACGTTGCGAAGGCAAAGACCCGGAAGCAGGACGTGTCCATTCCGTTATTCGACTCCAGGGTTTTCGATCTGCCCTGCAGCGACAGCTATTTTGACCGGGTCTTCGCCAGCATGCTTTTTTATCATCTTGCGATGAAGGAAAAAATACTCGCGGCGAAGGAGATCTACAGGATCCTTAAGCCGGGCGGTGAGCTGCATGTTGCGGACTTCGGGATGCCGCGGAACGCTCTCATGGCATGCATCGCGCGCATCACGCGTCATTTTGAAGAGGTGGACGACAATGTTCAGGGGCTTTTGCCGCACGTGGTTTTCGCGGCGGATTTTAAGCAGATAGAGACGACGATGGAGCTCATGACGATATTGGGTACGATCTCATTGCTCAAGGCGAAAAAGCCCCGGTAAATCACGGGGCATGATATCCGGGCAAGCCATGAGGTCCGATCCCATGCTGGAGAAGCGGGCCGAGAGAGCTAAGAAGGAGTATGAACATGAAAAAGCTGATCGCCTTTATCGTATTTTCATCAGTATCGTGCGTAGTTGCCTCGGTAAGCGTACTTTGGGAGCGCGTGCGGAGGTTTGTGCGCGATATTTCCATAGCCGGACAAATAAAAAAAAACGGTATGGCGAGATATGAAGCCCCTCATGCCGTGGCTATTGCTTTTATTCTGGCCGGGCTCGCGGCCGCAAGGGAACAACGCGGGGATGATACTGAACAAGCCGGAGGTGAGGCGGGCGAGGTCCCCCGAGGGTCGGCAAACTGCATGATTTGCTACTGCCAATGGATTAGGTAAAGCAGTGTACTAATATATCGTTGCCATGCAATCAGCCAGTCCGTTGAATTTGCATGAAAAAAATCCGCTCTCTTTCTGGCACGCAATATGCTGTATATCATGGCAGAAAGATGATAAGGGGTGCGAAAATGCGACTCTTTAAGATTCCAAAAGCAGACATTTATCTAAACGCACAATGGAAGGGGTGGATCCGATGAAACGGTAAAGAAACAACGAGACAAGCGGCGCAAGACAAGACAGGAAACGCAAGGCAGGAAACACGAGGCAGTTAAATTCTAAAAAAGGAGAACTAACATGAAGATCACTATGAACAATACAATTGCTTTTGCAACAGCAGTGGTGCTCACGCTTACTTTCGGACTGGCCTATGCAGGCGGTGAATTGCCGGATATGAACACGAACATCAAGGACACCGGAACCGAACTGTTTGAGTCTTTCCTGAAGCATGAAGCAGACATTGGAAAGGGTGCGGCGGCAGGCGGTGTTCGCGCTGAAGGAGTGAGCCGGTCGGATGAGATTACGAATGACGATATGCCGGTTTTGTTCCGCGGTCGCAAGGATATCGGCGCCGAACTGTATGAAGCTCACCTGAAGGTCGTTGCGGACATCTCAAAGGGTTCAGCGGCGGGCGGCGTGCGCGTGAGAGAGGCAAGCTGGCCGGATGACGTATCTCCGTATGGTCTGCCGAAGTAGCCCCGGTATATGCTCACCGATGACAATGGCGCCGAGCCGCACACTATGCTCGCAAAGCAGGCTGTAATCCAGCCTGCTTTTTTTTAATCTATTACGGGAAGACCGCTCCCTGCGTGACGCCGTGCTTCGTAACCTCATCGTACTCCCGCTGGTCTCTGTGCATTTTCCCCATTCGCACGCGGAACAGCGCCCGCACGGTCCTGTCGAGTTCGGCGCAGGACGGAGAAGATGACAATTGGGCCACGGCGCGGGATAGATCGGCTGCCGCTTCCAGCACGATATCGCGATGTATGTTTTCATGAATGATGAGGTTGTTGACGTATCGGTCCCATTTCTTTATGAGCGATAGCGGAGCATCGTCAGTCCGCTTCCATTTGGGATAGCGGAAGGTTATTTCGACGATCGGCTTGAACGAATTGATGGCGCAGGTCTCTGAGGTCCGGTCATACTCATGGTCCCACTTCACGTCCCAACTGGTGAGAGAATCGTACTTATGTCCGTCTTTCCATGTGACGCATTTTTGTCTTAGATCGCAGTGTATTGCTTCTTCGTCGCATCCGCAAACCTCGTAGTATTCGTATTTTTCAGTGACCACCGGCGAAAGGACCTTGTTTCTCCAGACGGTGTGAGATCCCTCAAGGCTTGCTATATCGACCCTGTCCTCAGCCGCGATCGTTGCTGCGGCAAAGGTTATGAAAAGGAGGGAGATTGCAAATATTTTCATCATTCCCGAACTCCACACAATGTGTTTGAACACAAGGGACTCCTTTCAAGCATGGAACGGATCTGCGTAGATCCGGATGCCCGATAATTAGTGGAATTATACGACAGTCAGTATTTGGTTCCAAGCAAAAAACCGGGTTTCTGCCCACCGCAAACCCTCACTCTGCTGCAGCATATGCTTCAGTCGCAGACCTCCTCATCGAAAGTCCTCCCGCAACAGTCTGTATTTACATGGCATCTCGTCTGTTATTTCCTGGCACGGCAGTTGCTTAATGATATGATATCAGAAGTGTCCGGTTAAATATCGAATAAGTTCAGTTGATTAGCAGTGTCGAAC
>CAKKRC010000020.1 GCA_919902495.1 Nitrospiria bacterium | reverse complement strand
ATCCCAAATAAACTCCAAATTCCAATTCACAAAGTTCAAACGGCCCCCCTTTGAATTTGGTCATTGGAACTTATTTGGGATTTGATGCTTGGGATTTGGGATCTCGCGTCTATCCCTGGCTCGGCGGTCCTCCGGCCGGCGTCTGCGGACCTTCTCCGCCGCCCTTCCTTTTCTTCTTGTTCCTCCAGAAGCGCCGCTTCCTGCTTCCTCCGGACTTTTCGCCCTGCGGCAGCGCCTGGCCTTCCTGCACCACCTGCGGCTCCTGGCCTGTTTCTTCCGGGCCGGGCTTCTGCTGCTGTTTTTGCTGTTGCTGTTGCGGCTGCTTTTGTTGCTGCTGTTTTCTCTGTTGTTTCTGCTGCTGCGGCTGCTGCCGCTGCTTCTCCCGCTGCTGCTCCTGGGGAGGACGCTGCTTCTGGTCCTGGCCGCCTTCCTTTTTCTGCTCCGGTCTCCGGACCTCGCGCTGCTGCGGCGGCTGCTTCTGCTTCTCGCGCTGCCGCTCCTGCCTCTGGCGATCGTCCTCGCGGCGGTTTTTCTCCTCAATGAGCCGTCGCTCCTCGGCCTCCTGACGCTGATCGGAAAGCCTGCGGTCCTCCTCTTCCCTCTTCTCCCGGACAACGGCCTCCTTCATCTCGGCGATGTCCTTCTTGATCGCGTCGTACATCCCGAACTCGTAGGAAAGACAGCAGAGAAGCCGGCCGCAAACACCCGATATCTTGGCGGGATTCAGGACCATGTCCTGCTTCTTCGCCATCCTGATCGAGACCGGCTCGAATCCCCTCAGATAGGAGGTGCAGCAAAGTTCGCGGCCGCAGGGCCCGAAACCGCCGATGATCCGCGCCACGTCCCGCACACCCACCTGGCGCATCTCGATCCTGCTTCGGAGCTTGTGGGCGAGGTCCTTCACCAGCTCGCGAAAATCGACGCGGTTCTCGGAAAAGAAATACAAGGTCACCCGCGACCCGTCAAAGGAGTAATCAGCGCGGATAAGCTTCATCGGGATCTCGCGTTCGGCGATCATTTCCTGGCAGGACTTGAACGCTTCGGCCTCCCGCTCCTGGTTCTTCTCTTCCTTTGCAATGTCGTCCGCAGTCGCCTTCCGGATGACCTTGCGATGGCCTTTGGAGGACGTCTTCGGCCGTTCGGTCGCAGGCGCGGGAGACGCCGTGGCCGTGACGGCCGCCGCGGCCGCAGCAGCAACGTCGCCGGGAGTTTCTACATCGATCTCGATCTCTTCGTCCTCGTCGGCCTCTTTCGGTTTTCCGTTCTGGACGGCCGGCTGCTCCTGGGCCGGCGGCGGCGCGAAGGGAAGTTCATCGGCTTCCCGGAAGCGCATCACGCGGGCAAAACCCAGACCCCGGTCGGACTCGACGATCACGGAATCTCCGACAGCAAGTTCAACGTCCGTCGCGTCAAAATCGTACACCCGCCAGTTGTCCCGGAACCGTACTCCTGCGATCTTCATATATATCTATATCCTAACCCGGACAGGCCGGAATCAAAAGGTTACGGTAATGGTAACGACGCCCGTTTCGTTCAGCGGTTACGTTATTCGGTCTTTTTGCATTACCGTTACCCGAAAGACGTTTGACGATACGGGCTTCGTAACCATACGACGTTACCAAAAATTCCGCCATTTTGAATAGAATTTTATTCTTTCGTTGCTAAACCCATGGAACGCTACGCTCCGGGCGTGCCTTCCCGGTCAACGGCAAGCACAATAATACCCTTTTCCTGCGCAGGGCACAATCTTTTTTCTGGAGAAGCTGCGGACTGCCTACGCGTTGTTTCAGGCCCGGCCGAGCTTCAGGAAGAGATTTTCCGCCACCAGCTGGGCGCTGATCCGGCGCTCCAGCAGGTCCCTGCTCAGGATGAACAAGGCCATATCCCCCAGCGCCTTGTGCAGGGAGAACCGGTCCTGCTCGCTCCTGATCCGGTCGATGCCCCCCGCGAAGACCAGCAGGCGCTCGTCCCCCGTTTCCTGGTAGACGAGGCGGTCCCGAAGCCATTCTATCCCGATGTCCAGGATCCTGTCGAACCCTTCACGGTCCTTGGCTACACCGTCCGCAAGGGCGAGGATCTCGTCGTTCCGCATCCCCCCCAGCCCTTCCCAGAGGGCAAGGAACTGCTCGCGGTCCGTTTTTTCCTTCTGCACGTCCATATCGAGGGCGCGGCCGAGGCTTCCGCGGGAGAGGGCCGCTGCGAACCAGGCATCGCCTGCGTCGAGCCCGCGCTTTTCCCGCAGCACCTCCGCCAGCACCGGACGCGGAAGGGGCTGGAACTTCAGTTCCTGGCAGCGGGAACGGATCGTGGGCAGGAGGCTTTGGGGCATGGCGGTGATAAGGATGATGAGGGAGTCGCCGGGCGGCTCTTCGAGCGTCTTGAGAAAAGCATTCTGCGCCGCGTCGTTCATGGTCTCGGCGCTGTCCACGATCAGGACCTTCTTCTGTCCCTCCGATGGCTTCAACGAAATGCTTTCCTGCGCCCTCCGGATCTGGTCGATCTTGATCTCGTCGCTTGCCTTCGCCGCCTCTTTACTGCTCAGCGTGGCAAGATGCTGTTCGTCATGGCTCTCCGGCATCACGACCCGGACGTCGGGGTGGGTGCTTGAGGCCGCCTTGCGGCAGGAAGAGCAGACGCCGCACCCTCCAGCAGGGCCGGCGGCCTGGCAGTTGAGCGCCGCGGCAAACGCGTATGCGGTCAGGCGCTTGCCGATACCCTGCTCTCCCGAGAACAGGTAGGCGTGCGCTACGGCATCGTTCTGGATGGCCCGTTTGAGGATGCTGACCGGCCGGTCGTGGCCGATGATGGAGGAGAAGGTCATAGGGAAATTGCATATCTCAAAGTGTAAATATCAAATTGTAAAATGAAATAGCTCAAGCCGGTACTATTTGCAGTTTGCACTTTACAATTTACAATCCGTTTTCAGGAGAACCTCGTCCACGAGCTTCCGTACGTCTTCCTGGACCTCTTCGGGCGTCCGGGCAGCATCGACGATGCGGATACGGCCGGATTCCTGCTTTGCCAGATCAAGATACCCGTTCCGCACCCGGTTGTGGAACGCAAGCTCCTCGTTCTCGAACCGCGCTTCTCCGTGGAGACCCTCGCTCATGTTCCTGCCGCGCGCCCGCGCTACGCCTGTTGCGGCGTCTATATCGAGAAGGATGGTGAGCCGGGGACGGAGCCCCGCGGTCACGATGCGGTCCAGTTCCTGGATCGTGGTGATCGAAAGCTCCCGGCCATATCCCTGGTAGGCGAGCGTGGCGTCGGAGAACCGGTCGCACAGGACGATCCGCCCCGCATCGAGAGCGGGGCGGATGATCTCGCGGAGGTGCTGCGCGCGGCTCGCCGCGTACAGCAGGAGCTCCGCCGTGGGGTCCAACAGCCTGTTCGCCGGGTCCAGCAGGATCTTCCGGACCTGATCGCCGATCGGCGTACCCCCCGGCTCCCGCGTGAGCGTTGCCGGCCTTCCGCTGTTCATAAGATAGTGCAGCAGGCGGGATATCTGCGTCGACTTGCCGGAGCCCTCAATGCCCTCGAAGGTGATGAACGCTCCCAGCATCTACTTGAGCTCCAGCGCGGTCTCGCTTGGGGCCTTGAGTGCGGGATTGGAGGTGAACAGGATCACCTGGGTCTTGGTGGCCAGGACCCGGAGGAGCTGGCAGGCGGCCTGTTGCCGGGCGCCATCGAGCGCTGTGAACGGATCATCGAGAATGAAGGGAAGCCGGCGCTTGCCTGCAATGGCCTCGACAAGGCCCGCGCGCAGGCAGAAGTACACCATTTCCCGGGTGCCGTGGCTCAAGGTCCCGTAGGCGAACTTGGCTCCGTTCCGGTCATGGACGACCGGCAGACCGTCGGGGCCCACCTCGACCTTGACATACTTCCCTGCGCTCATGCTCGAGAGGTTCCGCTGCGCGGCGCTTTCCACGGCAGGGACCAGCGTCTCCATCTCGATGCCGCTCATCCGGCTGGCCATGGCGATGTCGGCCAGGACATTCATGCCGGCCCCGCCTGCCGGATGCGGCGGCGGGGAGGTGAAGTCCGCGCCCATGCCGATCCCGGGGAACCCGAAGTCCGGGACGGACGGCGCATGTTCGGACTCGATCCGTTCGATCTCCTGACGGACGCTGTACGTGTCCATAGCATTATGGGCAAGGGCCTTCGCGGCCTTGTCCAGGACCTCCACCTCCGCCTGCTGTTTCGCGTATTCGGTCTGGAGGTCCTCCACGTTCAGCTCACCCATCATCAGGCGCTGCTGCTCACGAACGTCGTGGAGCAGGTTCTGGAAATAGCGGTAGTTCTCTGCCTTCTCCTTCAGCTCGGCCGCGGATTTCGCGCCCGTGGACTGCATGTACTTCATGATGGCCGCGCCGCTGTCCTGGAACTTTTTTTCGACCTCGGCGCGCTCTTTCACCAGCACATCGATCTCCTTCTGGACGGTCGTGCGCTGCGAGTTCTTCCGGGAGCTGTTGTACCAGCCGGCGGCGATGAGCAGGAGCGAGGCGAGCATGCCGATGGGAAAATAGATGTCCGATCCTTCCAGGGGGACGAACAGGCCGGTGATGAGCGCCAGCCCCCCGACGGCCACCCCGGCGATAAAGAGCTTGTCCACCACCATGTTCGCCTGGGGGATCGCATTGCGCTGCATCGTGAGCGATTCGATGTCCTGGTCTAGCTCGTCGGTCTTCACCATCTTCTGGCTCTGTTCCTGCTCGTGGTCGCCGATCAGGTCGGAGAGGTTCTCGGGGAGGATCTCGCAGGACTTGAGCTCCTCGATCTGCGCTTCCAGCTCATCGGTCCGCTTTCTGGCTTCCTCAATGCCCCCCAGCTTCTTCGCGATCTCCCCCAGACGGATCTTTGCCGCATCAAGCTTGTATTCAGCGTCGGCGGCCTCTTCGGCCTTGTGCAGGGTATCGCGAAGCTCTGCGAGCCGGGCCGCATGGCCGGATGGTCTCCCCGCCGGAGCGGATCCCGGCCGTTCCTTTGCGCCCGGTGCTGCAGATGATGCGGCTGCCGGCATATCGGAAGCCGGCTGGCCCGAGCTGGACTCGCGGCGGAACACGAACAACCGGCCGTAATCCTCTTCGGAGATGCCGGGCAAAAGGCCCGTCATGAACTGTGCGGTCGTTTCCCAGTCCTTGTGCATAAGGGTGAATTCTTTTGTGGCGGGGTTGTACCTGGAAAGGTTCACGGCACGCTTCGAGAAGTCCTGGATCACCCGGTAGTAGGCACCGTCGTCGGAGTAGACCACCAGGGCGCCGCGGGAGGCGTCGGGCACCACGCGGGACACGAGGGACTCCATCTTTCCCGGCTGGTTGACCGGATAAAGAAGGCGACCGATGGTGTCAACGGACGTTGTCTTGCCCGCCTCGTTACCGGCTGCAACAAAATTGAAGCCGCCCTGGAACCTCACGCGCGCAAGCTGTTGAAACCCGCGTATTCCCTGCAACACCAGCTCCACCAGGAACATAGGATGAACTCCTTTCCGGATCGCTCAGTTCGGCTCTAACTATAGCGTAAGTAAAAAAAAGTTGCAACAGGGGAAATCAGGGAAGGATACGGTTATGTCACAAGTTTTCAAGCGCTTTGGCGAGCGCCTCGGCCTTTTCGAGGGTTTCGGCGTACTCGCGGGCGGGATCGGAATCGGCCACGATACCGGCGCCGACCTGGACATGGGCCACGCCGTCCTTGATGACGAAGGTCCTGATGATGATGTTCAGGTCCAGGTCGCCGGTGTTCGCAAGATAGCCCAGCGATCCCGTGTAGAGGCCCCGCGTGACGGGCTCCAATTCATCGATGATCTCCATGCACCGCACCTTGGGCACACCGGTGATGGTGCCTCCCGGGAACGTGGCGCGGATAAGGTCGAAGCCGTCCTTCCCCGGCGCCAGCTCCCCGCGCACGTTGGAAACGATGTGGATGACATGGGAATAGTCCTCGACGACCATCAGTTCGTCGACCAAAACGGTCCCGTAGGTACAGACCCGGCCGAGGTCGTTCCGCTCGAGGTCCAGGAGCATGATGTGCTCGGCACGCTCTTTTTCGTTCGTCAGAAGCTCGACGGAAAGCTCCCGGGTCTCCTGGAAGTCCCTCCCCCGCCGCCGGGTCCCCGCGATGGGCCGTGTGTCGGCGACGTTCCCGCGAAGGCGCACCAACCGTTCCGGCGATGAGCTGACGACCGTGCAATCTCCGAACTCGGCGTAAGCGGCAAAGGGGGACGGGTTGATGCCGCGCAGGACCTCGTAGAGGCGAAGCGGGTCGTGCTTCCCGATGGCCGCCGAGAACCGCTGGGACAGGTTCGCCTGGTAGATGTCGCCGGCGGCGATGTACTCCTTGCATCGCCGCACCATGGACTCAAAGCGCTCACGGGTCAGGTATGGTTCGAGGCGGACAGGGGCTCCTCCCGCACCCGGCCCGCGCTGATTCGCGTCGGAAAACGGCGCCGCGAGCATCGCGGATATATCGCGTAGCCTCGCCGCCGCCTCGTCGTACAGCCGTCCCCACTGGTCCTGCTCCGGCTTCCGGAAGCCCATCTCCTGTTCCCGGGCGCCGGGATTCACGATCACCCATGCCTTGTTCGCAATATGGTCGAACGCGACCACCAGGTCCATGAAACAAAAGATGGCATCGGGGATCGCAAGATCGTCCCGGGTGGTCCGCGGAAGCTCCTCGAACTGGTGTACGAAATCGTAGGAGAGCATGCCGACCGCCCCGCCGGTGAACGGCGGCAGCCCGTCGACGGCCGCCGTCCGGTAGTTCGCCATGAGCTCGCGGAGCTTCGGGAGCGGCTTGCGCTTCACGGTTGCGCGTTTGCCGTATTTCCCTTCGGGAGCGGCCGTCCAGTGGAGCTCCACCGTATCACCCTTCGATCGAAAGACGAGATAGGGGTCTGCGGTGACATAGGAATACCGGCCGGTCCTCTCGTTCACCCGGGCGCTCTCGAGAAGCACGGGATGGCCGAGCGGCCTCAAGGCATGGAGCGCCGAAAGCGGTGTGATCGCTGCCGGATCCAGCTCGGCGTACAGCGGGAGTATGCCGCCCCCGTGCGCGCCCTGAAGGAACTCATCTCGTAATGGTCGTATGTTCATGGGAAACGCTATAAAATGTAGTCGTATTTATCAGGGTGGTCAAGAGAAATATACTTAAGATTTATTCTAATTACCTTGACACGGTGTGCTATACTATAATTGAACTCAAGGAAAGACGAGAGCAGTGAATGTTCTTTGAAATAGGTTTAATGAAAGAGGCGTTGCCGAACCAACACCCTAGCGTGTATATAGGTAACCCGTTACAAGGGGAATAAGGCAGCGGCACAACGGACACCGAAGCCGGAAAGCGGACCGCAAGTTGAGCGGTAAGACTGCCGGTACGTGAACTACGGTGTCCGGGAAGCCGTATTAGCCGAGAGCCCCGATGTCCTGGCGTTGCAGGAGTTGAGCAGTATGCTTCACCGGTCCCTAAGGAAGGACCAACGAAGTGGCAGTGATGGATCCTGAGCCGCCGGGACTCAACGGGACATTAACCAAGTCGGTTCGGTGGCAACGCCTTTTTTATTCTACCTGTTTCCTCTCCCCTTCCGCCCCCCCATCGTGCCGGTCCCTGCATTTGACACTTTTCACTTATCCTGCTATCATTTTTTTACCGTGCGACATCCTTCTTCTTAATGAACCTCCCCGCAGCAAGCTGCGGGGTATCCAACATCTTCCCCTCCCTTGATGGGAGGGGCAAGGGGGAGGGTGATACAGCAACTGCTATCACCCCCACCTAACCTCCCCCATCAAGGGGGAGGGACCTATCTGGTGACCCTGTAGCAAGCTACAGGGAATTGCAAGTTAATAACTTTAGGAATCAAATTCTATTCAAAGTGGCAGGCATATTTTTCGCAAAGTCGCCAAGCTCGCAAAGAAAAGCAAGCCCTCAGGATTTAAGGCCATATCTTAAGGGTTTCCTTTGCGGCTTTGCGTGAGACGCCTTTGATTCCGGCTTGTCCGGGTTAGGAAAAAACATGGGCATCCTCGCAATGATCCTGGCAGGCGGCAAGGGAGAACGCCTGCATCCCCTTACCCTGCACCGGGCAAAACCGGCCGTACCCTTCGGCGGCATCTACCGCATCATCGACTTCACCCTCTCGAACTGCATCAATTCCGGCATCAGGAAGATCGCCGTCCTGACCCAGTATAAATCCCTTTCCCTCGACAAACACCTCCGTCTCGGCTGGAACTTCTTCTCGGGAGAGCTGAACGAGTTCATCATCTCCGTTCCGCCCCAGCAGCGCGTCGGCGACAAGTGGTACCAGGGCACGGCGGACGCCATCTATCAGAACATCTACATGATCGAGAAGGACGCGCCCGACCACCTGCTCATACTCGCCGGCGACCATATCTACAAGATGGACTACGCCGAGATGCTTCAGTTCCACCAGCAGGAAAAGGCCGACGCCACCGTGGCGGCCATCGAAGTGCCCATCGAACAGGCCGCGTCCTTCGGCGTCATCGCGGTGGAGGACGGCTGCCGCATCGTCGGGTTCGAGGAAAAGCCCAAACGGCCGAAGGCCATACCCGGCAGGCCGGACATGGCCTTCGCCTCCATGGGCGTCTATCTCTTCAACACGAAAAAGATCCTGGAGCACCTGCGGTTCGACGCCCTGCAGGACACATCGCATGACTTCGGCAAGAACATCATTCCCGAAATGATGAGGACCTCGAGGGTCTGTGCCTACAACTTCATCGATAAGAACAAAAAAGCGGCCAAGTATTGGCGCGACGTGGGGACCATTGATGCCTACTGGGAAGCGAACCGGGACCTGGTGAGCGTGGACCCGCTCCTGAACCTCTATGACAACGCCTGGCCCATGCGCACCTACCAGGCCCAGAACCCGCCCGCGAAGTTTGTGTTCGCCCAGGAGAAGAAAGGCGGCAGGCTCGGGACGGCCCTTGACTCCATCATTGCCCACGGCTGTATCCTGTCCGGCGGCCGCGTTCAGAACTCGGTCCTCTCGCCGAACGTGCGCGTCAACTCCTACACCGAAGTGCACGACTCCATCCTGATGGAGAACGTGGACATCGGCAGGCACTGCAAGATCCGCCGCGCCATCATCGACAAGGACGTCGTTATCCCGCCGGGGACCGAGATCGGCTACAACCTCGACGAGGACCGCAAGCAGTTCCACGTCACGCCGTCGGGCATCGTGGTCATCGGCAAAGGCGTTTCCGTACAGGAGCAGGAAGGCGCCATCCCGATCGAAGATCCGTCGTAGATTCGTAGGGGCGGCCCTGCGTGGCCGCCCGGACCAGGGCAACCACACAGGGTTGCCCCGACCACCCGCGCAGGGCAATCCTCATTTTGCTATCCCGAGTTTCTTCCGCAACGTCAGCCGGTTGATGCCGAGCAAGCGCGCCGCCTCAGACTGGTTCTCCCGCGTATGGGAGAGCGCGTACTCCAGAAGGTGCTTGTCAACCTCGGCATGGACCTTCTCGTAGATGTTCTTGTCCTTCCGCTCCAGCGCTTCCTTCACATACGGGATGACGGCCGATGCAAGAGCGCCCATCAGCCCCTGGTCCGGCCTCACGAGAGAATGGGCGCCCAGGTCCCGGAGCTCGTGCGTCGTAAGGTACTCCGTCTTGCACAGCGCGATGGCCGAGCGCAGCGTGTTCTCGAGCTCCCGGATGTTCCCGGGCCAGTCATAGGCGAGCAGGCCGTCGAGGAACGCATTGGTCACCCCCTTGATCGCCTTCTGCGCGGTATGGGCGTGCCGGTAGAACAGGCACTGCACCAGCGGCACGATGTCCTTCTTCCGATCGCGGAGCGGCGGCACGTGTATCGACGCGACGCGCAGGCGGTGGTACAGGTCCTCACGGAACTTCCCCTCCCGCACCATGGCCGCAAGGTCCCGGTTCGTCGCCGATATCACCCGCACGTTCACCTGGATCTCCTTCGTGCTCCCCACGGGATAGAATGATTGCGTCTGGAGAAACCGGAGGAGCTTGCCCTGGAGCGGAAGCGGCAGTTCCCCCACCTCGTCGAAGAACACGCACCCGCCGTCGGCGGTCCTGAGCATGCCTTCCTTCGAAGCGACGGCCCCGGTAAACGCCCCGCGCTCATAGCCGAAGAGCTCGGACTCGAGCAATGCATCGGGCACGGCCGCGGAGTTGATGACGACAAAGGGTTTGCCGAATCGCGAGGAAAGCTGGGCGATGGCCTCGGCAACGAGCTCCTTGCCGGTCCCGGTCTCGCCGGTGACCAGCACGGGCACTTCGACCTGCGCGATGCGCGCGACCTTTTCGCACAGGCTCATAACGAGCGTGGAGCGGCCCACGATGACGCATGTCGCCGCGGGCGCTATCAGGTCCTTCTCGATCAGGACCGCCTGCTCCATCTCCTTTCTCAAGGCCTGCAGCTCGGCCAGGACCCTTTCAATCCGTTCTTTCCTGAGGGGGCGCCGCATGATCTCGTAGGCCCCGAACGTCGCTGCCTCCATGACCGGCCCGGTCCGCTCCTGTTCCGTGATGGCAATGACAAAGGCCCTGCCGGTGTATTCCCGGATCCGCTCGACGCCTGCCGTGTCAATATCGACGAACACGACGGAGCCGCTGCCGTCCGTCGTCGCCGCTCCGGGCGCTGCAATGACCAGCTTGTGGCCCTTCGGCAGCAGCTGCGGGAACTCCTTCGCGAGGTCGTTGCTTGACGTTACGAGCCGTACGATCTGCATGGGGCCACCTCTGTATATTTAATATACAACATGTATATATATAATCCACATGGTCCGGCCTGTCAACGGAAAAAGGCCGGTTTCCTGCACTTTTCGCCATGGCACAGGGATTGCTATACCTTCCCCATAGCAAGGACGCGAGGGCATGAGACAGACCGTCTCCCCCTTCCATCTGTTTCATGCCCTCGCTCCATTTTAACCGCAATGCATGAGGTGACCGGACATGAGTGAACTGGCAGCAACGACCGTGAACATTGACGAGCTCAAGCGCGTCGGGATCATAGCGCAGAACCAGAAGGACACCTTTCTTATCAGACTAAGGACTGTCGGCGGCGACCTGAACGCCCAAGAGCTGAACACCATTACCCGCGTATCTCAGAAGTACGGCCGCGGCGAGGTGCACCTCACCACGCGCCAGGCAGTGGAGATCCCCTTCGTCCACGTCGACGATCTCGAGGCCGCGCGCGCAGAGCTCGAGGAGAACGGCATCGTCCTCGGCGTCTGCGGCCCCCGGGGGCGCGGCATCGTGGCCTGCCCGGGTACGGCGGTCTGCACATCCGCCATCATGGAGACCAAGGAACTGGCCGCGGAGCTCGACAGCGCGTACTTCCGCCAGCCGGCGCCGCACAAGTTCAAGATCGGCGTTTCGGGCTGCCCGAACAGCTGCTCCAAACCCATCGAGAACGATGTGGGCGTCATGGGCGGCGTCCTCCCCGCGTGGGACCGGGAGGCCTGCATCTCCTGCAGGCTCTGCGTCAGCATCTGCCCGGTGAACGCCATCGAGGAAAAGGACTCGGCGTTCGTCCTGGACGAGAAGAAGTGCATCTACTGCGGCCTCTGCATCAAGAACTGCTCGACCTCGGCCTGGACCGCGAAAAGGACCGGATACACCCTGCTCCTCGGAGGCACGCTGGGCAAGAAACCCCGGCTCGGTACCCGGGCAAAAGCGCTGATCGAAACGAAGGAAGAGCTCCTCGGGCATATCGAAAACGCCTTCAAGTTCTATCTCGCGCGCGGGAGGAAGAAGGAGCGCTTCGGCCACACCCTTGACCGCATCGGCGTAGAAAAGGCATTCGCCGAGATATTCGCGGAAACGAAAGGACCGGAGAACAACGACATTGTTCTGCAGGCATCGGCCGGAACAAGCGGCAACGTCCTCGACCTTCTCGGCGTCTGCTGCCCTATGAACTTCGTGAGGACAAAGCTCGCCATCGACAAGATCAAGGCAGGCGAGCGGATCGAGATCCTGCTGGACGACGGCGAGCCCATCATCAATGTGACAAGAAGCGTGAAAGATGAAGGGCACCTGGTTCTGAACGTTGCCCCGGAGAACGGCCACTTCCGGTTGCTGGTGGAAAGGCGCAAGAACACCTAACCGCAGAGGCGCAGAGAATAGCAATGAACAATGATTATTCGAGTCTGCTCTTACTCTCTTTACTTTCTATTATCACTACGTTTGATGCATTTGAATAACTCATCATACCCGCGAACGTGGGTATCCAGGTCCCGTGGTCTATCTTGAAAAGACTGGATTCCCGTTTTCACGGGAATGACGGCAAAGGCGATATTTCTATTGTTTCGAGTGTGTGTCAAGTATGGTGAAATTGTCCCGCGCTCCTGCTATAATGTCTCCCACCTATGGACCAACCATCAGAAAGAAGTCACCCTGAGACTGCATCATCAGCCCTGGACCTGATCGGCGGTACGCCGCTCGTCCGCATCACGAGGCTCACCGCGGGTCTCAGCACGAACGTGAAGGTCTTTGCCAAGCTCGAGCGCGGCAACCCCGGCGGGTCCGTGAAGGACCGGGCGGCCTTCCGCATGATCGACGACGCCGAGAAAGCGGGACTGCTGACGCGGGACAAGACCATCCTCGATTCCACCTCGGGCAACACCGGCATCGCCTATGCCATGATCGGCGCGGTAAAGGGCTACCGGGTAAAGATCGTGATCCCCGAGAACGCCAGCGTCGAACGGAAGAAGATCATGGCGGGTTTCGGCGCGGAACTGGTCTTCTCCAGCCCCTTCGAGGGCGCAGACGGCGCCATCCGTATGGCCAAAGAGATCCTGAACGAGCACCCCGCGCGTTACTTCCAGCCCGACCAGTACAACAATCCTTCCAATCCGAAGGCCCATGAACTGACCACCGGCCCCGAGATCATTGCCGGCACCGGAGGAAGCGTTACCCATTTCGTGGCCTGTGTCGGCACCGGCGGCACCATCATGGGAACGGGGCGCGCGCTCCGGGCGTTCCGCAAGGACATCAAGGTGCTCTCCGTGCACCCCGACGACGCCATGCACGGCATCGAAGGAACGAAGTATCTCGAGGAAGGCGCAATCGTGCCCGGGATCTTCGATAAGCATTTCCCCGACGAACGGCTCTCCGCGAGCACCGAGGCCGCCTTCGATATGACCAGGCGGCTGGTACGGGAAGAAGGCCTCTTCGTCGGCACGTCATCGGGGGCGGCGATGTCGGCCGCGCTCCGCGTGGCGGAGAAGCTTGACCAGGGAACGATCGTCGTCATGTTCCCCGACGGCGGGGACCGGTATCTGAGCAGAGAGCTGTAGTAACTAAGGAAATCTTCTTCTTAAAACAGCAAGGCATTTTCTCGCAACCAAAAGTAGGCGCTTCCAAGCGAGACGCCAAGCGCGCTAAGAAAGGCCATATCTTTTGTTTTAATAACCAGGATTTAAGATTCCCTTTGCGGCCTTTGCGACTTTGCGAGAGACGCCTTTTGCTTTTGGCGTGTCCGTTTTGGAGAACCTAATGTTGACCGCAGAATCCATCAATGCCATCTCGCAGCAGGCCATCGCCGAGTACCCCTCCGAATGCTGCGGCATCGTGACCGGGAATGTATCGTCCCAGCGCGTCCACCCCTGCCGGAACCGGCAGGATGAATTGCACGCCAAGGACCCGGAGACCCATCCGCGCACCAGCCGTGAGGCCTACGACATCGACCGGAACGAGATGGAACGCATCTTCGCCGACGCGGCGGCAAAGGGCGAACAGGTCGTCTGCTTCTATCACTCCCACATCGACTGCGGGGCTTACTTTTCGCAGATGGACAAGGATGTCCTGACGGTCTTCGGCGAACCTGAGCTTCCGGAGGCGGTGCATGTGGTTGTTTCTGTGCAGGACCGGCAGGTGAAGGAGATCAACGGGTATCGCTGGGATGGAGCGAAGCAGGACTTCGTGACGATCAAAGTGAGGTGACTTAAACTATAAACGATCTACTGTACTAACGTGAAACCGCCCACCTGCTCTTCCGCAATTAGCACACCTACAAGTGTGTAGTTTCAGGCCAGCGAAACTACCGGTAAATACGGATATAACTTACAGAACGTACGGGAAATCCGGGTGGCGCTAAAAGTGTTGAAAAACGGACAAGCCAACAAGTCATGCCTGACCCTATGCGGTCCCATGCATATAAACCGATCAGGCGACTTTGGAATATTCTTTGACTTCCTTCTTGAGACGATCACCGAGAGCGTCGGCAGCGACATCCAGATCGAACTGCGACTGAAGACCAGTCCAGAACTCTGAGGACATTCCGAAGAACCGTCCGAGTCTCAGGGCAGTATCAGCCGATATCTTCCTTTTCTCAAGGACAATCTCATTGATACGCCGCGCCGGAACTCCGATATTCACGGCAAGCTTATTCTGGCTCAAGCCCATGGGATTAAGAAACTCCTCAAGAAGGATCTCGCCGGGATGAACCGGATGCAATGCTTTTTTCTTCATTTTTTCCCTCAATGATAATCAGTGATCTCTACGTCTATGGCGTCGCCATCTTTCCAGGCGAAGCAAACGCGCCATTGGTCATTTATGCGAATACTGTACTGCCCTGCCCTATTACCGGAGAGTTTTTCCAACCTGTTCGCCGGTGGGATGCGAAGATCATTAATATTCTTCGCATTGTTTATCATGCGCAACTTTCGCAATGCAACCTGCTGGATATCGGACGGTAATTTCCGCGAACGTTCACGGGAATATATCTTCTGAGTTTCGCCATCCTTAAACGTCTTAATCACGCCCCCATAATATAACGCGGCGCGTTAAACGTCAAGGTCTTTTTACTCTGTTATTTGTGTAAATAAATGAAACGGAAATTGCGAACTACACCTACAAGTCTGCAATCAAAGTCACATGGTAAAAGGTGCAGAATACTGATTGTTACTTACACGTGAACGCGCAGGTGAGACACTCTCCTTATGCGCGTCGGACTCGACCCGCAAGTTATTAGTTATGATCTCGTCATACCTTGCAATAGGTTATGATAGCAAGCACTTATTTGATTCCTCGATTGAGAACTGAAAGTGAGAATACAAATGGCAAAAACAATACTAAAAACAAAAAGTAATTTTACTACCTGCGATATATCCCTTTGCCAACCTGACAGCCCGATCACCCTCAATCGGGAAGAAACGATATATACCTGCAGACAGCCTTTTATCAGCTATTGCTTATTCAGCAAGCTTCGTAATCTCATTTCTTAAAAGAAATGCGATTGGCAGCATGATAACTTGCCCCACAACGAAAATTATTATCTCTTCCTTATTCATTTGTCGCCTCAAAATTACGGGTATAACAAAATATGCAGTATTCGGGGTGAAGCATGCTCTCCGGGTTAAATTTGCCTACATCACGTATGCAGGAAGAAGCTGTTATCTCTACGAGGAAAGCCTGTCTAAGTTCAGATGCAGGATAAAGATCTACAAAAGATTTTTCCTGGAGTATTTAAGAGGCCTGCTCACACGATCTCAATCAGCCTTTATGCTCATGACCTCCCCCAGCGCCTTCCTCGGCCTCGCCTGCGGTTCCTCATCAGGCACGCCCACCGGCAGCAATGCCGCGATGAACTTCTCCTTGCCGTAGCCCAGGAGCTTCTCAAAGGCCTCCTGCGCGACGAGCGGGCCGGTCATCCAGCAGGAGCCGTAGCCGAGGGCATGGCACGCAAGCAGCATGTGCTCGATCGCCGCGGCGACGCTCTGGAGCCCCGGCAGCGGCCTGAGCCGCTTGATCTCCTCAGCCGCATATCCCATCCTCGCCAACAATTTGTCCGTTCCCGCGTCATAGCCTTCCAGGAACACCGCGATCACAACCGGCGCATTCTCGAAGAAGGTGTAGTAGGCGCTCTTGTACGCCGCAAGCCGCTGGGCCTGTTTTTCATCCTCGGCATGGGGAATCATCCGGTCGATCTGGTCACGCACGGCACCGGCCATCGCGGCGAGCGTTTTTTTGTCCTTGATCACCAGGAAGCTCCAGGGTTGGGTGTTGTTCGCGGAAGGGGCCAGGCGGCCCGCGTCGAGGATCTTCCGGATATCCCCGTCGGGCACCGGCGTCTGCTTGAACCGGCGGATGCTTGTTCGCCCTGCTATCGCGTCAAAGAGGTCCATGGCCTGCCCCTTACTTCGCTTCGCCTTTATCTTTGCTCTTGGCCTTTGACCGTTCGTACAGCCCGTTCAGGTTCTCAAGGGCCTTGTCCATATTTCCCTTTGCCTTCTCCCACGTTTCGTTCGTGGACTTTCGCAGCTCCGCCAATTCCTTGGCGGCCTTCACCTGCTGTTTCTTGAACTCCTCATAGAGCCGGTTCATTTCGGCCCGCGGCTGACCTTCCTTCTTTTTGGATTCCGCGGCGAGTTCGTCCATACGTTTATCAAGCTCTTTCAGCTTCTTTTCCGCTGCCTGTTCCTGCTCCTGCCGCTGCGCGGCGGCTGGCTGCGCCTCCACTCCTGCCGATGCGCTGGAAATGACCGACAGCGTGACCGCGCACATGATCACAATACCGAGCTTCCTGAACATGGAGACACCTCTCTTTTCTGTATGTAATTGTATGAGCGCGCCGTCTTCCGCTCAAAGCGGATTACGCGCTCCGGGAACTGTTCTGGATGGCCTGGTACAAGCGCTGCACCAGCGCCTGATTGTAGCCGTGGGAGGTCATGTTGGCAGTGATGCGTCCCCGGATGCGATGGCCGAGGAGGTAGAGGTCTCCGATCAGGTCCAGGATCTTGTGGCGCACGAATTCGTCGGGATAACGGAGCTCCGTGTTGATGACCTTGCCGTCGTACATGATGATGTGGGAATGGAGATATCCGCCCCCGACCTTTCCCAGTTTCTGGGCCATTTCGATGTTCTCGAAGGTGTTGAACGAGCGGGCAGGGGCTATCTCCTTCGCAAAGGACGCACTGGCAGGATTGAACGTGAGCATCTGTTCGCCGATCGGCGGGGGGTAATCGACGCGCATCGTTATTTCGAAACCGTCATAGGGCTCCGCCGTGAGATATTTTTCCTTTTTCTCCTCTTTTCCCACGCCGATCTTCTGGCGGATGACAGCGACCCTGGTGGTGGCGGGCTGTTCCTCTATCCCCGCTTCTTCTATGAGGTCGCAGAAATCCTTGGCAGAGCCGTCGACGTTCGGGATCTCCTCATCGACCTTGATGAGCACGTTGGTTATGCCGTACATGGAAAGGACCGCCATCAGGTGTTCAATGGTGCGCACCCGCCGCCTGCCGTTGTCCAGGGTGGTTGAGTTGGCGGAAAAGGTCTTCGACGAACCCGGTTGTGAGAAATCCTCAAGGGAGGTGATATGTCCGCGGATGGTCTGGCCGTCCAGGGTCTGATAGACGATCCCTTCGTTGATCCCGAGGGGGCTCAGGATGACACCGGTGTTCCGGCCGCTCAGGAGACCGATGCCGTTCAGGACCACGTTCCCCCGGAGGGTGCGCTGCGGTTCGGGGGAATCCGCCACCTCCACCATGCCGGGAGGTATCGAAAGGTCGGCACTGGCGATCTCCAGCCGCGTATCCGAGGGCAGGGTCGCGCCGGTCCCGGAAGGCCGGTGCTTCAGGGCGGACTTCACCTTGTCGAGCAGGACCTCCATATGGAGCGGTTTTTCCAGGAAATCGTAGGCGCCTGCCTTGATGGCGGCGACCGCCGACTCGATGCCGGCGTGCCCGCTCATCATGATGATGGGAAGTTCGGGGATCCGGTCATGCAGACGCTTCAAAAGCTGCATGCCGTCTATGCCGGGGAGCCAGATATCCAGCAGGACGAGCGAAGGCTCCATGGTGTCGAGCCTCTGCCAGAAGCTCTCGGCATCGGGAAAGGCGATGGTCTGATACCCCTCGTCCTTCAGGATGCTCTCCACGGTGGAAGAGATGGAGGATTCGTCATCTACTATGCAGATAGGGTTCATATTAGGTTATTTGTTATTCGCTCTAACAAGGCCAAAGGTAAAGATATTTCTCTTCTATTTTCTTCTACGCCATCAGGTGCTACAATTGTTGCTCTCACGGTAATCATGCTGACAAAACCACTGCTGAATTTATTATTCTTGCTATGGAAAGCACAAACGGTACATTATCAGAAGCTATCCTGCAATCTCAGCTATAGAATTCCGAAGCGCGGGTAAGGATTGGCGGGCTGTCTTCCAGACGGTCTCAAGATCAACACCGAAGTACTCATGGATCATGATGTTGCGCATTGCCTTCATCTTGTCCCACGGGACACCGTTATGCTTCTTCCTGATCGCCTCGGGTACATGCGATGCCGCTTCGCCGATGATCTCTAAATTTCTAATGACCGCATCGACGGCCATCTCATTTTGGATGAACTCCTCATACGTCATGCCGGACGTGTAACGGTCGATCTTCCCGATAGCTTCGACGATGTCTCGAAGAAAAACCGAATGGTCCCGATCAGGCATACACGACCTCTTTCAAGATATGTTCTTTCAACTGAGGCTTAAGTGCCTTCACGGTTACGAGGTCTACCCGCCTGCCCAACAGTTTCTCAAGATACTCTTTGAGATCGATGAACTCAAAGAAGTCCACCGGCTGCTCGAACTCCACGAGAATGTCCACATCACTGGTTGCTGCCGCCTCATTTCTTGCAACGGATCCGAAGACCCCGATCTTTTTTACATGATGCCGACTCCTCAGATCCGCTTCGTTCTTGTCCAGAAGTTCTAGAACATTCACAGTAATACCTCCCTCAGGGGGTCTCCTCTGTTGCATTGACCATTGTACGGTAACTTTATCCTGTTATTAGCTATTGCGTCAAGGCTAAAAAAGGCCTCCCGGTTCCCCGGGAAGCCTCGCAAGAATAATATATGTCTGATTAGTTACACCATCGCCGCCAGGTCGCGAATGAGCTTCTCCGAGTCCTTCCAGCCCAGGCAGGGATCGGTGATGGACTTGCCGAAGACGGTCCCGTCGGTCTTCTGGGCGCCTTCCTCGATGAAGCTCTCGATCATGAAGCCCCGGATCATGTCCTTCAGCACGGGTGAATGCTGGCGGCTCCGCATTACCTCCATGGCAATGCGCGGCTGTTCGGCGTATTTCTTGTTGGAGTTGGCGTGGTTCGTGTCCACGATGATCGTGGAATTGGCGAGCCCGCGTTTCTGGTAGGCCTCGGCGAACCAGACAAGGTCCTCGTAGTGGTAGTTCGGCACGTTCACCCCGTGCGGGTCCACGGCGCCGCGCAACACGGCGTGGGTCAGCGGATTGCCCGAGGTCTTGACCTCCCAGCGGTTGTAGCTGAAGACGTGGGGCGCCTGGGCCGCCTGGATGGAGTTGAGCGTCACGTCGATGTCGCCGGACGTCGGGTTCTTCATGCCCACGGGGATGTCGAGGCCGCTGCAGGTGAGTCGGTGCGCCTGGTTCTCCACGGAGCGCGCGCCCACGGCGACATAGGAAAGCACGTCCTCGAGGTAGGGATAGTTCCCGGGGTACAGCATCTCGTCGGCCGCGGGAAGGCGCGATTCCTTCAGCGCCCGGATATGCATGTTCCTGATCGCCTTGATCCCCTCGACGATGTTCGGCTCCTCGGCGAGGTTCGGCTGGTGGGCCATGCCCTTGTACCCGATGCCCGTCGTGCGGGGCTTGTTGGTGTAGATGCGCGGGATGATGATGATCTTCTCCCTGACCTCATCCTGCACCTTCGCGAGCCTGCCGATATAGTCGCACACGGCATTCTCGTCATGGGCCGAACAGGGACCGATGATCAGCACAAGCTTGTTGTTCTCCCGGGTAAAGGCCGCCTTGATCTCCTGGTCGCGCTTCTTCTTGATGACCGCCAGGTCCATTGAAAGCGGCATCGCTTCAAGGATGTCTTTGGGCTGCGGTATCTCCTGCACATATACGAAGCTCATACACTACCTCTCTTATTCACATATTCTTTGCCACAAGGACGCTAAGACACGAAGAAGACAGATCAGCATTTACCGGCAAGGACATTAAATTCTTTCCGCCACAGAGATCACCGAGGACGCCGAGGAAAGCTAAAACAGCTATTACAATTGCCTTTCTCTGTGATCTCTGTGTCTTCGCTTAGAAGCGCCTACTTATGGCTGTGGCAAGATCCGGCCTCATCCTGTTCTTCGTTTTTTGCAGTATAAAAGCCGGAGTGCCTCCAAGTCAAGCCAAAATCGAAGGGACGCCCGAAATAACGCTGGTTTTTTCAGCGCCAATATTGTATAAAATGCCTGTTATGGGGAAAAGGAAAAAAGGAAGCCGCTACGACCGCATCGTGTTCTGGGGGATCCTCGTTGCCGTCGTCGCCATCGGCCTGCTGCTCTGGGGCCCCTTCCACAAAGCGAAGAAGCCCGCCGGCAAGCCGCCGGTCGCTGGAAAGCAGCGGGAGATCACTGCCGTCGTGGCCATCGTGATCGACGACCTTGGCCAGGACATGAAGCACGCGCAGGAACTGCTCGACCTGCCGAACCATATCACCCTGGGGATCATGCCCCGTCTCCCCTTCTCGAAAAGGATCGCCGAGGCGGCGCGCAAGAGCGGCCGGGAAGTGCTGGTCCATATCCCCATGGAGGCGAAGGTCAGGGCGGAGAAACGTCCCTCCCCCGGCATGCTCCGGTCGAACATGACGCCCATGGAATTCATCGCCGCGGTCAACGAGGACCTCGACTCCGTCCCCGGCGCCGCGGGCATGAACAACCACGAAGGCTCATCGCTGACCGAGAACCGGGAGGCAATGACCTTCCTGATGTCCGAGCTCAGGGCGCGCAACCTGTTCTTCCTTGACAGTATGACGAGCCCCAAGAGCGCGGCCTACACCGTCGCCCGGGAGTTCGGCCTGAAGGCAGCCAAACGGGACGTGTTCCTCGACAACGACGGCAATAATCCCGCGGCGATCCGGAAGCAGCTGGACGTGCTCACCCGGACGGCGAAGCAAAGCGGCACGGCCATCGGCATCGGCCATCCCCACCCGGCGACGATCGCCGAGCTCAGGAAATGGCTGGCAACGCTCGAGGACCAGGGCATCGAGGTCGTGCCGGTGTCGGCGCTGGCGAAATAAGAACAAACCTTTTTCACCGCAGAGGACGCGGAGGTCGCTGAGGAAATCCCATCATAAAAGCAAGCTGACGCAAGGGGTTAATAGAGATCCTTCTTCTTTATCTGCATTCATTCATAATAATGAACACCTCAATGCTCTTATCTTTTCTCTGCGTTCTCCGCGATCTCTGCGGTAAAAAATCATGCTCACCCTCGGCATAGAAACTTCCTGCGATGAGACCGCTGCGGCGGTGCTCAGGGACGCGACCGTCCTTTCCAACATCGTATCGTCGCAGGTGAAATTGCACGAACAGTACGGCGGCGTCGTCCCGGAGCTGGCTTCACGGGAGCATTTGAAGAATCTCATGCCCGTCATCGGCGAGGCCCTGTCGGCGGCATCGATCACCCTGAAGGACGTCAACCTCATCGCCGTAACGTCGGCGCCCGGACTGATCGGCGCGCTCCTCGTCGGCGTCTCCGTAGCCAAGGCCATTGCCTACAGCCTCGGCATCCCCTTCATCGGCGTCCACCACGGCGAAGGCCACATCCTCGCCGCGCACCTCGAATATCCCGATATCGGCTACCCCTACGTCGCCCTGCTCGCCTCGGGCGGGCATACCGCGCTCTATCATGTCCAGGAGTTCGGGACGTACAGCCTGCTGGGGCAGACACGGGACGACGCAGCAGGCGAGGCCTTCGACAAGGTGGCGAAGCTGCTCGACCTCCCCTATCCCGGCGGACCGGTCATCGACCGCCTGGCGCAGCAGGGGGACGCGCGGGCGATCGCCTTTCCGCGGGGGCAGCGGGAAGGATATGACTTCAGCTTCAGCGGGCTCAAGACTGCGGTCAGGAACCACGTCGCGCTCTTCCGGTCGAAGGACAAGGGACTGGACCCGTCGCTGAACGTCAGCGATGTGGCCGCAAGCTTTCAGGCGGCTGTCGTGGACACCCTGGTGGAAAAGACCGTAAAGGCGGCAAAGGAGCAGGGCGTGAACAAGGTCATCGTGGCGGGGGGCGTTGCGGCGAACAGGCTGCTCAGACAGGAGATGGAGCGATCATGCAGGGAGGCGGGCATAACGCTGTACCTGCCGGGCATGGGCCTCTGCATCGACAATGCCGCGATGATCGCCCTTACCGGATATCTGCATTACCAGCGGGGGGAGCGGTCAGACCTGGACTTAAATCCGCGGGCAAGTATGGCGTTATGACGGCAACGAATCACGGGTCATATCAGGTTTTCCAAACTTCTCAATCGTTCTAATCTAGCTACTGCTTACTTCACCTACATACCTGCAATTTCAATTAAACGAAACAATCATCAAATACAGATTGATAATTGCACATGAACGTTCAAATTGAGGGGCTGCGCGCTTTTGCGCAGTCCCTCTCGAATGCAGGGTTAGGCAATTAAGGCTTCTTACCCAAGACAGCCGACTGATACCTAGCCAACAACTGCGGGTTTTCGATTGAGCCGTGATGGTGGACTTGCCTCCAGAAACCATCAATTTTTTGGAAAATCCGGCTAGTGCGGATGGCAAGCGTTATTTCTTCGCCACCCAAGCGGAAATACCCGCGTTCCCTTCCTACAGCGTAAAACATCTCCGTTGTTTCGTGGATGGTGTAGTCGAAATACTCGACGTAGACTTCCGCAGGGCCGCTGAAAATACGCTCATAAACTGACCGTATCTCAGACCAGCCGCGCTTGATGCCGCCCAGAGGGTTGTCCATTGCAATTTCGTCTGACTGCGCCCAATTTTCCGACATCATTTGCATATTGCCAGAGTTGAAAGCACCGTAGAACTGAACGAGTGCTTGATACGGGGAAGACGAATCCCCTTGTTTTTCCTTGCCTGTAATTGCTTCCTGAGCTGGGTGCATGTGCTTCCTCTTTCTGTTGCCTAACCAGTTATTGACTATCCCCCATAGTAAAGCACTTGTTTACGAGGGGGGATGGGAAAGTACGGATTTTCGGAGTTTACTATAATGTTCAATTGAACATTATGATGTGCATGAATCTATAATCTTTGGTTGTATTCTGCAATTCAAGCAAAGAACGACATGTCACATCTTCAGGAAGACTATGCGAAAAGTACCGAAACATGACCGGTCCTGCGCGAACGGCTTGCCGATTTTGCAACTATTTGCACATCGCGGCCCAGGAGCGTAAGACACTCGAGCATTTTTGTTTCCGAGATGCCGCGAAACCGTCCCCGCAGCATATTGGACAACTTGGGCTGAGGCATACCGAGAAGAGACGCGGCTTGAATTTGAGTCAGCTTGCGAAGCTTGATGATCTCGGCAATCTTTGTCGCGAGTTGAGCTTTGACAAACATTTCGTCGGCATCTGCTACGCCAAGGTCAGCGTACACATTCATACTCCCTTTTACGATCTTGCTCATTTTCATACTCCTTCCGATCGCTGCGCCCGACGGCTTCACAGGAACAGCTTCTTCGCCTCGGAGGACTTCAGGAACTTGATGATCGCCTTGAGATCGGCCGAAGGCTCGTCCCTGGTGATGATGCTGAGGGGGCGCTTCATCGCCGGGGTCTTCACCACCTTCAGCTGCTTGCCGTTCCCCTTGACGAACCCTTCGGACAGCAGGGCAATGGCGATCGGCGACTTCCCCACGATGTCGATCGCCTCGCGGTCCGTCACGGTCGTATAGGCGCTGGTCGCGATCGCCGCCCCCTTCATGACCATATCCTTGAGGAACGCGCGCGTCCCGGAGCTCGCCGGGGGGACCACGACCACGATGCGGTCGTCCGGGCCGCCGACGTCCTTCCAGTTCGCGATCTTTCCGCTGTGAATATCGGCAAGCTGGCTAAGCGTAAGGCCCTTCACCTTGTTGGAAGCGTTCACGATCGCCACAACCTGGTCCTGCATGATCACGTGTTCCTGGTAGGTGCCTTCGGGAGGGATGCCGGTCTCCAGGAGCGCCGCGTCGAGCGGACAAGCGATAATGGCCGCCGAGGCCTCGCCCTTCATCAGGTCCTTGAGCCCCCGCACCGTCCCCGCGGCCGTGACCTGGCAAATGATCCCGGTCTTCTTCTCCAGCAGTTTCTGCGACGGATCGAGCACGCGCTTCTGGAACGTCGTCGAGCCGGACAGCTGGACCTGCCCGGCAGCGGCAGTGCCGGCCGCAACGGACAGTACGATGACGGCAGCCGCGAGCGCTATGTGTTTTGATCGTCTCATGATAATCTCAAAATTCTCTCCCCTCCCTGCGATGGGAGGGGACTAAGGGGAGGGTGATGTCTCCGGCGCTCGTGATTCTCACCCTCACCTGACCTCTCCCATCAAGGGAGAGGGACCTGCAAAGCGAACCTTTACACGCTTTCCCTTCTCAGTTCCCGGCCGCCTTCTTGAACGCTTCCATCAGGTCGGCCGTGGTCTCCTCGATCAAGCGGGAGAAGGCCTGGGCTATCTTCTTCTTCGGATCGCCAAGGTCGATATTCTCGTACGTGATAGAGTCCTTCCCCGCGCCCTTGTACAGGGGCAGCAGGTCCCGCGTCCGCGTAGGATCGCCGGGCCTGTCCTGCCCCAGGTCCACGATGATCCTGCCCGTCCGGTCCACCACCACGAGCGTCGCGGTCATGGTGAGCGCTCCGTCCGTCCTGCCCTCGGAGACGATGAAGGTCGCGGGCCGGGGATGGTCGATCGATGCGCTGAACTGCGCGAATGCCACGGCATCCACGCCCAGGGCCGTACAGAGCTTTCCTGCCTGCTGGAGCATCGCCTGCTGGACGCCGGGGTCCCGGTTCGGTCCTCCCTGTTCGGGAAGGAACGCCGAACGGGGAACAACGAGCAGGCCTTCGGCGCCGATAGATCCTTTTTTCCAAGCGGCGAGCTCCGTCTTGACCAGGTCGCGGACGCGGGCCTGCTCTTCCGGCGCGGGAAAGAGGCTGGCAAGGTCGCTGTCCGTAATGTTGCCGAAGGCCTTGACCGCCTTGCCGCCCCGATATTTTGCGGGGTCCAGGACCTTCCAGGTATGGGCTGACGCAAGTCCCGTACTGATGCGTCCCAGTGCTTCATTGGCGGAAGCCTGGAGCACGGTCCGGTTCCCGTCCTTCGCGGTATCGGCAATGCGGGGAAGGACCACACTGACCACGGCTATCCGGCCGGATGCGCTGAAGCCTTCCCGGTCCAGATGCGCGCCGCCGCACCCGGAGAGCAGGAGGACCGCGCCTGCCGGCAGCAACAGGCTGTATCTCGTAGCCTTCAGTACGCTTGTGACAAGGCAGGATCTCATGGGAGGACTATAGTATGATTTGCAACATTTCGTAAAGGGAAAAAACGGGGTATTTTTGGGGTATGCGTCGGCAGCCGTAAAGATGGGCTTCAGGAGGGGGATCTGTCAATTTTGGCCGTCTTTGCGAGCAGGTCCCTCAGTTTGTCATTGCGAGCCGAAGGCGAAGCAATCTCGCTTTAACCTCGGGACAAACTCCGCAATCGCGGTTATAAGGATATCAACAACCGCGAGATTGCCGCGTCGCAAAAAGCGCTCCTCGCAATGACAGTTCGGGAGTTTTCAGCATTCTGTCAGATACCATCCTTGATGATCGAACCTTCCAGCAACAAGCTGCAGGAAGCTTCAATCCGCAGGTGAGCATGGCGCTGTAGCTTGGGGCCATGGGTGTAGTTATGCCGGGGACGCAACCGCTCCTATACGGCTACGGTCTTCTTGCGTATTTTTCCCAGCAGTACGGCGGAAAGAAAGAAGTTCGGGAACTCCTCCTGCCTCACCTTCTGGTAGAAATCGCAGGCCTCGCAACCCTTGAACTTCTGCGCGAAGGTCCCCTGGACCACCCCCATGCAGAGCGTTCCGCCCACCACCCAGCAGGTCCGGCCGGCGTTCGTGCCGTCATGGATCCCGTCCAGCGCATCTTCAACGGCGGCCGGACACAGTCCCTTGTCTTTCACATGCATGCCTTGCGGCTGCCGTCCGCACTTCTTGAACTCCCAGCAGTTCAACTTCGTCATTCTTTCGCTCATGGTGAGCCTCCTTCGCTGCCGCTCTGCTTCCCGGACAAATACCGCAGACCCCGCGTTCCCTAAGGCTCCCGCGGGGCCTGCCGCCATCCCCTGGCGCGCTGTTCAACTAATACGTCTCGAAATCGTCGTCCCTGCTGTCGCCGTTCTTGCCGTTCCCGCCGTTATTCTCCCTGCGGCCGCCGAGGTCCAGCTTCACTCCCGCCGGCCTGCTGCCCGCGTGTGCGAGGGCCATTTCGGGACGCGGCTGGCGCGGACGAACGACTTGGTGGACCGGGGCGAGAGCACTGGCCTTCCGCGAAGACGCCGGCAATGCCGGGCGTGCCGCCTCGCCGTTCCCTGTGATCGTAAAGAAAGATATGGTCCTCAGCAGTTCGTCGGCCTGCGCGGAAAGCTCTTCGGACATGGTTGACATCTCCTCAGCAGCACCGGCATTCTGCTGCACCACACGGTTCAGTTGCTGGATCGCACCGTTGATCTGGTCCGCACCGCCCGCCTGCTCTTTCGATGCCGCGCTGATCTCCTGCACCAGCTCGGCCGTTTTCTTGATATCCGGCACAAGCTTCGCCAGCATGGAACCTGCCCGCTCGGCGACATCGACGCTCGACGCCGACAGATGACCGATCTCGCCCGCGGCAGCCTGGCTCCGTTCAGCAAGCTTCCTCACCTCGGCCGCAACTACCGCGAAACCCCTGCCGGCCTCACCGGCCCGGGCCGCCTCGATGGCGGCGTTCAGCGCCAGCAAGTTCGTCTGGCGGGCGATCTCCTCGATGATGCCGATCTTTTCGGCGATCTGCTTCATCGCGCGGACCGCGTCGGTCACGGCCTCTCCGCTCTGCTGGGCGTCATTGGACGACTTGATCGCGATCTTCTCGGTCTGCATGGAGTTATCGGCGTTCTGGCGGATCGTGGCGTTCATCTCTTCTATCGAGGAGGAAGCCTCTTCCGCAGATGCAGCCTGCTCCGTCGTTCCCTCGGAGAGCTGTAAGGCGCCTGACGACAATTGTTGGCTCCCGGTGGAAACGCTTGTGGCGGCGCTTTTCACATCTGCGACCACATCGCGCAGCTTCTTGACCATGGTATTCATGGACCTGCCAAGCATGCCCACCTCGTCGTTGCTCCGGGACTCCACGTTGATATCAAGGTCCCCTGATGCCATTTTTTCCATCGATATCTTCAATGATGCCAGCGGCTTCACGATGATCCTGCTGAACAACAGATAGACGACGCCGGAAATGAGCACCGCTGCGCCAACGCACAGCGCAATGATCATGCCCTGCGCTCTTCGCGTTGCCTCGTTGACATGCTGCTTCGTGAACACGAGCCGTACCGTGCCGATCTGGTCGTCTCCCTGCTTGACCGGACTGGAGAACTCGATCAGGTCCGTCTTGTCGCCCTGCTCATTGCCGAGCTTGGTCAGGGGGTTGCCCGTTTTGTCCTGGATGACCGCCGAAAACACTTCCCGGTCCCGGGAGATGTCTTTCACGTACGTTTCGAGGTAGGTAAAGTTGTAGGACATGATCGGATCTACAGAGATGGCCGCCAGAAACTGTGCGGTATTCTTCCCTTTCTCCTCCAGTTGGCGCATCAATACCGCCTTCTGGCTCATCCCAAGCGTCACAACCAGCGCCGCAGACACCAGAACCAGCACCAGCAGGATGCTCACCAGGAATTTCTTTGTTACCGTCCAATTTTGATTACGGATAACCATGACCTCCCCCTATTACTGCAAAGCAATTAATATCCTTTCCACGGCATCAGAAGCTTCGGGACAGGAAGGAATCATTTCCCGGGGAGCTTCTCTGCCTTTTCTACAGTGCTCCCGCCACCCTGGCCGCCTGCCTGAGCAGGTCGTAGTCCTTGTCAGCGACCGGCGCGAAGCCTGTGATCTTTGCGGGACCCGCCGCCTTTTGCGCCTCGGGGCTGTTGGGCTTAAGCTTCATCAACGCCGCCTTCACCTTCTCTGCCGAGGTTTTGCTCATTTTTTTCGTGCTGAACAGCGGCCAGTTCGGATAATAGTCCGTATAGGCGATGACCTTGATCTGCGCGAGATCGACGACCTCTTTCATTTTTTCGAGATCGTCCTCACGAATACCTCCCGCATCAGCCGCCTTGTTGAACACAGCCATGGCAACATTCGTGTGTTTCTTGGCAAAGGGAAGCTTGGTGAAGTCCTTCTTCACGTCAAGGCCGGCCTTGCTGAGCGTCAGCATCTGGAAGATGTGTCCCGCTGCGGAGTCCTGTTCCACGAAAATGAGCTTCTTGCCCTTCAGGTCCTGGACCTTCTCGATTCCGCTGTCCTTCCGGGCGATAATGATACCGCGGAACTTGGTTCCGGATTTTTCCGAGGCAAGCCCGAGCGCCTCAAGCGACACATCGTTCTTTTTGAGCTGTACATACACAAGCGGATTGGCGAAGCCCATGTCGACTTGACCGGAAGCAATGAGCGTCTTAAAGGCGTCAAAGTCCTTCGGGATCACCAGGCTGACCTTTTCGCCCGTTTCCTTGCTCAGGTAGTCCGCCAGCGGGCTGAACATTTCCGTCATCTCTGTAGCGTTCAGCCGGGGTAAAAGACCGAGCTTAAGATCCGCAGCGCCGGCGGTTCCCGACAACACCATCATTCCGACCATCAGAAGAGCCACAAGGGCCCACTTCAACGACCTCTCCGTGTTTATCATTGCATCCTCCTTATCCCTCTCCTCCCGCCCGCGCACGCCGGGTGCCGTGCGGGATCCTACGCCGTCGGCTGGGCCGACCAGGTCGTTTCCGTGATGTCCCGTACCCCCTGCACCGCGTCAAGCTCGTCATGGGTGAACACCCGGTCGATGTCCAGGATGATGATGAACCGGTCGTTCTGGCGGCCCATCCCCTTGATGAACCCGGTGTCCAGCTTCGTCCCGATGCGGGGCGCGGGCTTGATGCTCTCCCGTTCCAGGTCGAGCACTTCCTGGACCGAATCGGCAAGGAGACCCAGGATGAGCAGGTCGCCGTCCACCATCGCCTCAACGATGATGATGCACGTGTTCACCGACACATCGCCCGGCGGCATCCCGAACTTCAAACGTAGATCTACCACGGGAACCACGCCCCCCCGGAGATTGATAACGCCCTGCAGGTACGCAGGGGTGCGCGGCACCTTGGTGATGATCGTATAGTCCAGAACCTCGAGAACCCGTGCGATCTCCAGGGAAAATATCTCTTCCCCCAGAGTGAACGTCAGGTACTGCGTCATTTCAACAACTGCCGATGCATTCATCGGAACCTCCTTGCCCTGTCCATTTATCGGCGTTCTCAGAACCGCACGATCAGCACCGCTCCGAATCCGATCCCCAGCCGCATTCCCCTATTTCTGTTCGTGAATAACATAATGCTTCCTCACTTTCTCCTGCTTCCCCGGAAGGGGCGCATCCGCTATGCCTCCCCGCCGGCACGAGGCGCCGCTCCGGAGAGCTGCCACTGTTTCGCCGATTGGGGCCGCCCGAGGAAATATCCCTGCGACATGGGTACGCCGAGCGCTTTCATCACGTCGAATTCCTTCTCTGTTTCGATCCCCTCGGCGA
>CAKKRC010000019.1 GCA_919902495.1 Nitrospiria bacterium | reverse complement strand
ACCGACGGTCTCATGCGCGGCATGAAGGTCAATGACACCGGCAAACCCATTTCCATGCCTGTTGGCAAGGAAGTGCTCGGCCGCATCATGAACGTGATCGGCGAGCCCGTCGATGAACTGGGGCCGATCACGACCAAGGACACGCTTCCCATTCATCGGTCCGCGCCGATGCTCGAAGAACTGGACCCCTCGAAAGTGCTTTTCGAGACCGGCATCAAGGTCATCGACCTGCTCGCCCCATATACCAAGGGCGGCAAAACGGGTCTTTTCGGCGGCGCGGGCGTGGGCAAGACCGTGCTCATCATGGAGCTGATCAACAACGTGGCCAAGCAGCACGGCGGCTACTCCGTGTTCGCCGGCGTGGGCGAGCGTACCCGTGAGGGAAACGACCTCTGGGCCGAGATGAAGGAGTCGGGCGTTATCAACAGAACGGCGCTGGTCTACGGCCAGATGAACGAGCCGCCGGGGGCGCGCCTCCGCGTCGGCCTCTCGGCACTGACCGTGGCAGAATATTTCCGCGATACCATGGGACAGGACGTGCTCCTGTTCGTTGACAACATATTCCGTTTCACCCAGGCAGGCTCCGAAGTGTCGGCGCTCCTCGGCCGCATGCCTTCGGCCGTGGGTTATCAGCCGACCCTGGGGACGGAAATGGGCGCTCTCCAGGAGCGCATCACCTCCACGAAAAAGGGTTCCATCACCTCGGTGCAGGCCATCTACGTGCCGGCCGACGACCTGACCGACCCGGCGCCGGCAACGGCGTTCGCGCATCTGGACGCAACCACGGTGCTTTCGCGCCAGATCTCGGAGCTCGGCATCTACCCCGCCGTGGACCCGCTCGATTCCACGTCCCGGATCATGGATCCTCACGTGGTCGGAGCAGAGCATTACGCTGTTGCGCAAAGGGTACAGCTCGTGCTCCAGAGATACAAGGAACTCCAGGACATCATCGCGATCCTCGGTATGGACGAACTGTCCGATGAGGACAAGCTCTCCGTTTCCCGCGCCCGGAAGATCCAGCGCTTCCTGTCGCAGCCCTTCCAGGTGGCCGAAGCCTTCACGGGCACCCCCGGCAAGTACGTGCCGCTTAAAGAGACGATCAAAGGATTCAGGGAAGTCGTCGATGGCAAGATGGATGATATTCCCGAGCAGGCATTCTACATGGTCGGCGCGGTCGAGGAAGTGTTCGAGAAGGCCGAGAAGCTCGGGTATAAACGGTAATCGATCGCAGTAACGTCTGACGGTTACGAGGCCTGTATCGGCTACGTCTTGCGTCATTCGTCCTAAAGACGTTACCGTGAGACGCTGAACGATACGGGCATCATAACCGTAACCTTCAAGCATTACCGTCACCTTTAAAACATTGAGCGCAGAGGAATGGAAAAAGAAAATGGTCGCTGAAAAAGGAAAGATGCTCCTCGAGATCGTCGCGCCGAGCCGCCAGGTGGTGCGGTCGGAGCATGTCGACGAAGTGATCGCCCCCGGAAGCGAAGGCGAGTTCGGCGTGCTCCCGGGCCATACGCCGTTCCTTGCCACGCTCAAGGTGGGTATGCTTTCGTACCGCGAGGGTACCGAGTGGCACCACCTTGCCGTCGAGTGGGGATACGCGGAGGTGGGACCGGACCGGATCGTTATCCTGGCCGAAGGTGCCGACCGCGCCGCCGACATCGACCTTTCCGAGGCCCGCATCGAGAAGGACCGGGCGGAGAAGCTGCTCGCCGAAAAGCTCTCGGACAACGATTATGAGAAGGCCCGCATCGACCTCATGCGCGCTATGATACGCATCCAGGTAGCGGAGAAGCACGGGCAGAAATAGCACGGCAGGGAAGGGTACCTTCCCAACAGGAACGCTCAGCACGGCAGCCTTCACGGGCTGCCGTTCCCATTTCTGCTCCTTCAGGACAAACACTGTTTCTTTGACCAGGGCGCATCGACAACAAGCTCTTGACAGGGAACACCGGCTACATTATAGTGTTTCCAAGGTCCTATGCTTAAAAAACTCCAGCAAAAAGGTATGTTCTCGGGGTTCAAGCGCACCCCTCAGCGGCTCTCGATCCTCGAGCACCTCGACGGGAACACGTCCCATCCGTCGGCGGACGAGATCTACCGTGTGGTGGCGAGGAAGAACCCGTCCATGTCCTTTGCGACGGTCTATAATACCCTGAACACCCTCGTCCAGACAGGGGCCGTGCGGGAGCTCACCATCGATCCGGACCGGAAACGCTACGATCCCGATACCAGCGCTCATCATCACCTGATCTGTCTTGAATGTAAAAAGGTCGCGGACATCCCCGGCGATATTCCCCTGGAGATCCCCCGGGGAGTTGCAAAGGATTTCGTCATCCTGGGCAATCATATCGAGTTCTATGGGCTCTGTGCAACCTGCAAGAAACTGAAACGGAAGAAGTGAAACGTCCCGCCGCAGTTCTTCCTTAGACGTCACCGTCCACGTTCAGCGCGGCTCCGTCGGAGCGCCTCGAAGATCATCTCGGGGCCGCCCGATGCGGATGAAAGTCGTTACCGACGTGATCGCACCAGAGGAGGTTTTCCATGGGTTCCATCGAGATCAAACCCGGCATCCATTGGGTCGGCGCTATTGACTGGGCAGTGCGCGATTTCCACGGCTACATCACGCCTCACGGCACGACCTATAACAACTACCTGATCCTGGACACGCACGTGACGCTCGTTGATTCGGTGAAGGAGGATTTCACCGAATATACGATTGACAGCATCCGCGGCCTGGTGGATCCTGCCAAGATCGAGAACGTGGTGATCAACCATATCGAGAATGACCACGCGTCGGGCATCGGGAAGATCATGGAACTGACGCCGAATGCCGTGATCTATATCACCGACCGGGGCAAGAAGGCGCTCGACCGGTTCTTCGATACGTCGAGGTGGACCTTCAAGATCGTCAAGACCGGGGATACGCTCTCCACCGGCACGAAGACCATCCAGTTCATCGAGACGCCCATGCTCCATTGGCCGGACTCCATGATGAGCTACGTGAAAGAGGACAAGCTCTTGATCAGCCAGGACGCCTTCGGCCAGCACCTGGCGTCATCGGCCCGGTTCGACGATGAGTTCTGCGGCCAGTATTCGGTATCGGCCCTTGAGCACGCGGTGCGGGACTACTACGCGAACATCCTGATGCCCTTCGGCACGCTCGTCAAGAACAAGATCGCCGACATCCAGAAGCTCGGGCTCGCGATCGACATGATCGCTCCGGACCACGGGATCATCTGGCGGAAGGACCCCGGCAAGATCCTCCAGATGTACCTGGACATGGCGAACGACAAGGCGGACCTCCGTGTCATCATCGTTTACGACACTATGTGGCACAGCACCGAACACATGACGATCCCCATCATGGAGGGCATCAAGGCGGCCGGCGTCGACGTGGACGTGCTGAAGCTCCGGTCCACGCCCATGAGCGTGGCGATCAAGCGGGTCTGGGAGTCGCGGGCCATGCTCGTCGGCACGCCGACGCTCAACAACATCATGTTCCCGTCGGTGGCGGAATTCCTGCAGCATTTGCGGGGTCTTCGCCCGAAGGGCCGGCTTGCGGGGGCGTTCGGCAGCTACGGCTGGGGCGGCGGCGCGGTGAAGGAGGCGTACGAGCATTTCAAGAAAATGGGCCTCGAGACGGTGGAGCCCGGCGTTGAAGTGATCTACCGGCCCAGCCTCGAGGATGACAAAAAGTGCTTTGCATTCGGGAAGCAGTTCGCCGAAAAGACCATTGAGTATCACAAGAAGTTCAACGGTCAGCCTACCCAGTGCAAGCCATGACCGGACGATGCGAACAGACAGCGGGACCGACCGACCGGTCCCTGTTCCTACTCTTATGAGGAGGTGGCGATCATGTGGAGATGTACCGTATGCGGGTATGTGTATGACGAGGCGAAGGAAGGGAAAAAGTTCGAACAGCTTCCCGGCGACTGGACCTGCCCGGTGTGCAATGCGCCGAAGGAAGCGTTCGTGAAGATGTGAGCGGACGTTCGTAGAGACAATAAAAAAGCCGGAGGGAATTCCCTCCGGCTTTTTGTTGTTGCGGCAGACTGGCTTAGAAGCGGTAGCTGTACATGATCTGCGTGTTCTGCTGGCTGTGCTTGGTGGAGACAAAACCGTTCGAGGCCTTTACCTCGGGTGCATAGGTGAAGGAAGCGTCCACGCTGTTGGCCTTGTTGATAGCATAGCCCGCACCGATCATATAATGGTTCTTAATGATCGCCGGGAAGAGGGGATTCATATAGAAGTCCGGCACAGGATTGTTCGCGATGTTCATGCCTGCGCGGAGCGTGAGCTCATCGGTGGTCTTGTGCGATGCGCCGAGCATGAATACATGCTGGTCCTTCCATTTCTGGATAAGCGTTGCATCCAATACGGAACCTACGAAAGCGCCTCCAAAATTATCGGCTTCAGCGGTGAACGTCATGTGGAAATTCTTCATGACTGCGGCCCAATTGATCCACTTGTAATCGAACACGACCAGGAGCTTGTCCGTGGCCTGATACGCGGCTCCTGCTCCGATCATCTGCGGCCACTCAAAATCCTTGACCTTGATCTTGCCGGTCGCCGTCGCTGTTGTGGCCGGTCCGATCGTTCCCACAACGGCATCGTTCGTGTTTACATTGAACTGAAGCGTTGCTCCCGTTGCCTCGAGATCGCCCATCGCAGTCTTGCTGTGGTACGTGACGCCCAGCGTGAGCTCTTTGTTTACCTTATACACCCCACCGAGCTTGCCGGCAAATCCCGTTGCTTTTGCTTTTCCGGAGAAATCACTGCCGTCAGAAAAATTGAAATACCCCCAATTGACGGGGCTGTCCGGGTCAAGCGCCGTACCCACAAAGGATCCTAATACGTTTAACATGCTGCCGCCCATGGTCCCGTAGGTATTGGTACCGCCAAAAGAGGCCATCATGTCACGCATCTGCTCCCCGCCCATGACCATCTGGAGGTCCATTCCTGCCCAAACGAAGTCCAGGCTACCGCCGATGCTGAGCTGGTCATTTACCGTATAGGCGACAGGTATCAGAAACCGGCCGACGCTCACTTCGGAGCGGGTCGGCAGTCCCGCGGAGCCCATATTTGGTGCAGCCGTTCCCGTGATCATGCTTACAAATCCGTCCATGATCCCATTGGCCGCGTACTCGGTGCCCATGCCGCCCTGGGCAAAGACTCCCATGCCGTAAACGAACTGACCGGATTTGCGGGCGTAGCCGAAGGCCGGCATCATGAACAGGTCGGCAGAAGACTTGGCGTCGGGTGCGCCGGTCATTGAGGTCGTGATATTCGGGCCCAGAAAACCTATCGCCAGATCGAGTCGCGCCTTCGATTCCATGAGTGACAGCGTCGCCGGGTTGTTCATCATTGCCGCGGTGCCGTTGTCATAGGCCATGGAGGCGCCGCCCATGCCGGTTGCGATGGGGCCGTACCCTTCCATGTTCATGCCGTTGGTGGCATGTGCTGCGGGAGCAAGGATGAGCGTGCACAGGAGAATGGACAGGAACACTGTTACTGCGGTCTTTTGTGTCTGTTTCATTGAATATCCCCCTTTCGTTTTTAAAACAGTATATCAAAACTATCATTGTTTGGGGGGCAAGTCAATAAGTATTTAATATGTGCAACTGTATGATGCGGCGAACAGCCGGAGCCGCGATGGGGGAGCGGCCCCGCCTCCGGCGAGATCCGTTCCTGTTTGACAGGGTGCACGTAAGCATCTATAATCGCATCATTGTCGCAAATGACCTGCCCATGAAAGACGAAGAGCATAGACATCTTAAGCATTGGCCCGAGGAAGAGCGGCCGCGCGAACGGCTTCTGCAGCATGGAGCGGACAAGCTCTCCGATGCCCAACTCCTTGCCATCATCATTCGTAACGGCGAGGGGGGGCGCACGGCCGTCGATCTGGGGCGGGAGCTCCTGGAGAAGTTCGGCGACCTTGCCGGCGTCGCCCGGGCGGGGGTCACCGAGATGCGCGAGGTGAAGGGCATCGGCCCCGCCAAGGCAGCGGAGATCAAGGCGGCCATCGAGCTCGGCCGGAGGTACCAGCGGCCGAGCCTTGCCGGTGCCTCGATGTGCGCAAGCCAGGAAGTGGCCGAGTACTTCCAGCCGCGCCTCCGGGATAATAAAAAGGAAGAGTTCCGCTGCGTCCTGCTGGACACGAAGAACCGCATCATCAGGGAAGAGACCGTATCGACCGGCAGCCTGACGGCGTCCCTGGTCCATCCCCGCGAAACGTTCAAGGCAGCGGTCCGCGAGTCCGCCGCGGCGGTCATCTTCGTCCACAATCACCCCAGCGGCGATACCAAGCCGAGCCAGGAGGACATCCTGCTGACGAAACGGCTTGTGCAGGCCGGCGACCTGCTCGGTATCCGGGTCCTCGACCATGTCATCGTCGGCGACGGCGACCATTTCAGCTTCCGGGACAGCGGACTCATCACGCGTACGATCTGATCCGGATAAGCAGGAACCAAAAGGTCGAAAGCAAAAGCCATCTCTCGCAAAGCCGCAAAGGACGCAAAGAAATCTTTAAATCCTGGTTCATAAACTAAATGATATAGCAGTTCTTTGCGAGCTTAGCTTTGCGAGAAAAAGGTCTTCTGGTATTAAAAGTATTTGATTCTGTAGCGACCAACGATCGATCCTTTCCATGGAGCCTTCTCCCCTCATGACCGACCCCGGATATGTCGACGCCCATGTGCACCTCCGGGACGCGGGAGGCCTTGCCGACGCGGGAAGCGCAGGCGTTGTCTCGGTGCGGGACGCGGGCACCAGGGAAGGCGCCGGCCTCCGGGTCTCCGGCCCGGACACACCGACGGTGATCAGCGCTGGATGGGCGCTCTGCAAACGTGGCGGCTACGGATCGCTGTTCGGCGTCTCCCTCGACTCGCGGGAGCAGATCGCCGAAGAAATACTGAAGCTCAAGCAGGCGGGAGCTGGTATAATTAAGGTCATCGCCTCCGACATGGTGAGCCTGAAGCGGCCCGGCGAGGTAACCGTCGGCGGCTTCGACCGGGAGGAGCTTCGGTTCCTCGTCGAGACCGCCCGGAAGAATGGTCTCGAGGTCATGGCGCATGCCAACGGCGAGGCGGCGATCCTGAATGCGGCGGAAGCAGGTGTCCGTTCTGTCGAACACGGGTTCTTCATGACCGAAAAAGCGCTCGCGAGCCTTCATGCGAATGGAGTGTTCTGGGTACCCACGATCGGGGCGCTGCAAAGAGCAGCGGAGCAGCCGGACGTCGGGCAGGAGGCGAAGCAATTCGTCGAGCGCACGCTCGATGAGCACCTCGTTCAGGTCCGAAAGGCCTATGAGCGGGGAGTTCCTCTCGCGATCGGCACCGACGCGGTGCTTCCGGACCGCCGGTATGCGAGCTACTACGAAGCGGAGCTCACGTACCTTCGCCGGGCGGGGATCCCGCGTGACGCGGTCCTTGCGATCGCCTGCAAAGGCGGGAAGAAGCTGCTCGGAGTAAAGTGAAAACAGTAATGCTGCCACAAAGGCACCAAGACGCTAAGATAGCTTAAACATTAACGAGCTAAATACACTTTTCAATCATTCAGGATTCCTTCGTGCCTTTGTGTCTTCGTGGCAAAATTGAATCCAGCTTGTCCGGGTCACTATCCCAGGAGGTCTTCATGCGTATCGGCGTTCTTTCAGGCGGGGGCGATGCACCGGGTCTCAACGCGGTCATCCGGGCGGTCACGAAAACGGCCATCTTCAAGTACGGATGGGAGGTGACCGGGATCATCGACGGGTTCGAGGGCCTGCTCTCGCCGACCAAGACGAGGCAGCTCACCTCGTGGAACACGCGGGGGATCCTGTTCGTCGGCGGAACCATCCTCGGGACCACGAACCGGGGCAACCCCTTTGCGCATAAGACCACGGTCAACGGCAAGGAGATCATCGAGGACATGTCGCCCCTGGTCCTGAACAATATCAGCGAACTCGGCCTCGAGGCCTTGGTGGTGATCGGCGGCGACGGGTCGCTCAAGATCGCCCACGGCATGCACAAGCTCGGCGTGCCGGTCATCGGCGTTCCGAAGACCATCGACAACGACCTCGACGCGACGTTCGTGACCTTCGGGTTCCAGACCGCCGTGGACACGGCGACCGAGGCGCTCGACAAGCTCCATACGACCGCCGAAAGCCACCAGCGGGTGATCGTGCTGGAGCTGATGGGCCGGTACGCAGGCTGGATCGCGCTCGAGGCGGGCATCTCCGGCAGCGCAGACGTCATCCTGATCCCCGAGATCCCCTTCAACATGGAGAAGGTGGCGGAGAAGCTGCTCGAGCGCAAGAAGAGCGGAAGCAAATCGAGCATCGTCGTCGTTGCCGAGGGCGCGAAGGCCGTGGGCGGTGAAATGGCGGTGCGCGAGAAGGCCAAAGACGGCTATGTGCTCAGGCTGGGCGGCATGGGCGAGATCGTCGGGAGCGAGATCGGTAAACGGACGGGATTCGACGTCCGCGTGACCGTCCTTGGCCATCTCCAGCGCGGCGGGAGCCCCTGTCCCTTCGACCGGCTGCTGGCGACCCGCTACGGCGCCGCGGCAGTAGAGCTGCTGGCCCAGAAGAAGTACGGCGAGATGGTCTCCTACCAGCCGCCGGACATAAAATCCGTTCCTCTGGCGAGCGCCATCGACGCGCTCCGCCTCGTTGACCCCGAAGGGGACCTTGTCAAGATGGCAGAGGGGCTGGGAGTGAATTTCGGCAGATGACCCTGTTCTTCTTTTTCATATTCTTTGTATACGGCGGCGTCCATGTCTACGCGTTCCTGAAGGCGCGGCAGGCCTTCGGCTTCGGATGGGGCGCGGGCATCGCCGTCGCGCTGTTCATGGCCTTCATGATCGTGGCCATGTTCCTCATCCGCTCGCTGGAACGGCATGAGTTCGAGCTCACGGCCCGCACCCTGTCCTGGGTCGCCTACCTCTGGATGGCGGTCATCTTCTACTTTTTCTGCAACTCACTCCTGCTGGACCTCGTGAACCTCGCGCTCCGCATTCCCGAATGGTTTCGTAGCCAGGCACCGCACCTCCTTCGCATTCCTCCGAGGCTCTCCTTTGCCCTGTCGCTCTCGCTGTCGGCCCTCATCTGCGTGTATGGCTATTTCGAAGCACAGAACATACGGACCGAGCGGATCGTTTTCGAGACGGACCGGCTGCCGCATGGCACGGACAAGGTCACGATCGCCCAGATATCGGACGTCCATCTCGGGCTCATCATCCGGTGCGACCGGCTGGTGTCCATCCTCGAGGTCGTGAAGGCGGCAAAGCCGGACATCTTCGTGGTCACCGGCGACCTCGTGGATGCCCAGATCAACCACCTGCCGGGCCTGCGCGAGCTTCTGCAGGAGATCCAGGCACCGTACGGCAAGTTCGCCATCACCGGGAACCACGAGTACTATGCCGGGCTCGACAAGGCGCTGGAGTTCCTCCACCACTCGGGGCTCACCGTGCTGCGGGGCGAATCGAGGGACCTCGGGGTCATCCAGATCGCCGGGGTGGACGACCGCGCGGCCATCCAGACGAAGGTCGGGACGCCGGCACCGGACCGCGTTGCCCTGGCCGGGACCGACCGGTCGAAGAAGTTCGTGCTGTTCCTCAAACACCAGCCCCACCCGGACGCCGACGCCATCGGCATGTACGATCTCATGCTCTCGGGCCATACGCACAAGGGACAGATCTGGCCTTTCACCTACTTCAGCCGGCGCGCCCATCCGCTCCACGCGGGGCGTTACGACGTGGGCAAGGGCTCCGTCGTCTACACCAGCCGCGGCACAGGCACCTGGGGTCCGCCCATCCGGTTCCTCGCATCGCCCGAGGTGACGGTGATCGAAGTGGTGAGGAAAAAGCCTGCGTGAGCCCGCCTTCGCTGCCGATGATGGAGCGCATGAGAACGACGCTGGTCCTCCTCTCCTTGTTGGCCCTCTCCGGATGCATGACCGAGCGCGTGCCGCCTTTCGCGGAACATCCCTCCATTCCGAAACTGTCCACCTTTCTGGTGAAGAAGATCAGTTACGACAGCCACGGCCGTCCGCTGCTCGGGGACAGGCTCGACAGCCGGCCCGGCTCCGCGGGCGAGCAGTTCACCGTGGTCCAGACAATCAACGGCCGTCCGTCGCAAACTATAGGGTCAAGCAAACTATAGGGTCAGGTCCTGCGGATTGACATTTTCCTTTTTCTTTGCTACTCTCCCT
>CAKKRC010000018.1 GCA_919902495.1 Nitrospiria bacterium | reverse complement strand
CGGTTTGACTGTCGGTGATCGCCTTCTGCTTGACGAAGGTGTGGGTCCGGTCGTGCTGGATGGCGATCGAGGCAAAGGAGGCGAGGATCTCGAGCTCCTGGAGGTCCGCCTTGGAGAACCTGCGGGGCGTGAAATCGTCCACGTAGAGGATTCCCACGGTCTCCCGCTGGTGGATGAGCGGGACGCAGACGAGGGACTTGATCCCCTCCTCCTTGGCAATGGGATTGGAGAAGAACGATTTGTTCGTCGTATTGGAAATGACCGTGATGCCTTTATGTTTGATGATCCGGTCGGTCAGCCCCCCGCGGCGCAGGGGCCATTCGCGGTTGCCGATGAAATGCCGGGAGAACCCCCGGTGGGCGTGGATCTGGAGCGTGTTGGTCTCGGAATCGTAGAGGGCGATGCTGCCTGCCTTGGTCCTCGTGACTTCCATGGATTTCTTGAGGACCATGGCAAGGGCCTTGTCGAGATCCAGCTGGGACACAACGGTCCTCGCTGTGCCGAGGATATCGCTCAGGCGGGTGCTCATCTTCAAGATCCCCATGACGGCTCCTTCCGGCATCACTCTATAAGGAGAAGCGATGCGGACAGAACACAATTACGTAAACTTATCACAGGATCAGCAGGTTGTCAATTAAACGGGTGCTCCCGAGACGCGCTGCAACAAGCAGCACCATTCTGCCTTCCGCCGTTTCGAGCGGCGTGAGACGGTCCGGATCGGCAACTTCAACGTAGTCGACCTCGATACCCTTCTCCTGGACCAGGACCGCGCGCATTTTCTGCTTTATTGTTTCCGGCTCCCGCACCCCGTTCTTTATAAGTTCCTCGCCTGCCGTGAGCGCCCGATAGAGACAGGCGGACTTGCGCCGCTGTTCCGTATCGAGGTAGGAGTTCCGTGAGCTCATGGCAAGTCCGTCGGCCTCCCGCACCGTGGGAAGGACGATGACCTCGACGTCGAGGTTCAACCCGGCGACCATCCGCTTGATGACCGCGCACTGCTGAAAGTCCTTCTGGCCGAAGTATGCCTTGCAGGGCTTGACGATATTGAAGAGCTTGGCCACCACCGTGGCAACGCCACGGAAGTGCCCGGGACGGATGGCGCCTTCGAGGATGTCCGATATCCCCTCGACATTCACGAACACTGATGGTCTTTCGGAATACATCTCCGCGGCGGCAGGGGTGAAGAGGATGTCGACGCCCGTGGACTCGCACTTCTTCCGGTCCCCTTCGGCATCGCGCGGATAGCGGTCCAGGTCCTCCTTCGGCCCGAACTGCGTGGGGTTCACGAAGATACTGGCCGCGACAACGTCGTTCTCCTGCCGCGCCCGCCGCATCAGCGACAGGTGCCCCTCATGGAGGAACCCCATGGTCGGCACGAACCCGATGCGCTTCCCCGCCTTGCGGAGGGAATCGGCATGGGACTGCATGTCGGTGATGGAGGTGATGATCTGCATGGTTTTCAGATGCCGGCATAACTCTGGCAGCCTTAGGGGAACGGGCTGCCAGAAAGGACATCAATTATTTAACGATCTTCTCTATGCGCCACTCTCTTGTGCCGAAAACAGAGTCGTAACCTACAACATAAAGATAATCCGCATCGCTTGACATAGCCCAGATGTCATCATCAAATGAAATTGCAGAGCTGGGATGGGATTGATAGACTCCATTCGTGGCAAAAGCTGCAACCAGCGATCCATCGGATAGGCTCCGCTTTTCAATTCGCCATTCGTATTCGAAAGGCGCGGACGTAGTGCTTTCGAAACCGGCAATATAAATATAGTCGGCATCAACTACGATTGCTTTTGGAGCATTATACTGGGATGGATTTGGATTCGAAGTCACGGCCCATGTTAAATTTCCATTGGACTTATCTCTCTTCTCTATTTGCCAGGCTGTATTGCCAACATTGATCGTAACATAGCCGGCGACGTAGAGATACTGGGTATCAGTCGCAATGGAGTATATTATTGAATCACCTGTCGTAGTGGGAATGCTTACCACGCCAGCCGAACCAAACAATGCCTCCAAACTACCTGTATCTAGTTTTCGTTTTTCAATGCGCCATTGCCACAAGCCAGAACCAGCGCTTTCATATCCTGCAATGTACATATCGGTTTCGTCAATAGCGATTGACAGCGCCTTGTCTGAATTTGCGCTTGGATCAGATGTTATTATCCCGTTGGTGCCAAAAGCGGTTACTGATGCTCCTGTTGATAAAAGATATTTTTCAATGCGCCATTCTTTTCCACGGGACGCCGTCGTGTCATATCCGGCAACGTACATGTATAGTGTGTCGATTGCCAGAGCTACCGCCTCATCAATACTGGAGGATGGATTCGAGACAATGACGCCGGCCGTGCCAAAAGATGTATCGAACTCTCCTGTATCCAGCCGTCGTTTCTCAATTCGCCATTCGTCATCGGTGAGGCTCGACACGCCCGTCGCAACATCGGGAACAGCATCATAACCGACGACATACATATAGGTAGAGTCTATGGTTATCGCATTCGCATCATCAAATGAATTGATCGTGGTAGCGGACGGATTCGACACGACCGCTCCCGCCGTACCGAAAGAGGTCATCAAGTTCCCGTTTGTTAGATCTCTCTTTTCCATTCTCCACTGGTCATCGAACTTTTCCGTGTCCGAATCATATCCCACGGCATACAACGCATTCGCATCCACGGCTACGCCATAGACCTCGTCATCGAATCCCACGCTCGGATTGACCGTCTGGGCCCAGACCAGCTCTCCGCTCTTCTTGGTCGTGAACTGAGTCGACACCGGCGTGGATGGGGTGGAGCCGACGGAATTATACGCGGTCACCCGCCAGTAGTACGCCGTGCTCGGGCTTAAGCCGGAGACAACGATGCTCGTGGTAGAAACTGTTGTGCTTTCAAAGGTCGTTATGATCGAGAAGGTCGGGCTCGTGGTTACCTGAACGGTATAGAGCGACGCGCCGGAAGAACTGCTCCAGGTCAAGGTCGGCGTGAGCACGATGCTCGTGCCGGTGGGTGCCGACAGGACGAACGCTCCCGGTGCCGTAGCCGGGGCAGCACCGCCCCCGCCCCCTCCGCCTCCGCAGCCCGTAAGCATGCCGAGGCCAACGGCGAGCACGGCCGCAATGACCACCCGGAATAACGTCTTCTGGTCTTTTCTGTTCATGATCTGTTTCTCCTTCAGGATGATAGAAGCATAGTACATATGCAGTTCAACTGAAATCACCCCACCTGACCTCCCCTTGGCAAGGGGAGGGACTTTTGCTGCCCCTCCTTGCCAAGGAGTGGTTGGGGAGGTGGTTCGAACCTGATGTTCGAGAAGGTCTTCAAGACCTCTTTTTTCAAGAAGAGACGCTGTTTAAGTAAAGAAGCGATGGACTCACTACATTATCGCTCTTTGAGGGACAGCCCCCCGGGGATGACAAAGCGCTCCCGGATGATCCTTTTGAACCGGGTCGCGTACACGAGATCGAACACATCGCCCTTGTCCGGGAACAGCGCCAGTGCCGCTTGCTTCGTGGCCTTGATGATATCGAAGGCCTCGCGGAGGGTAAGATCGGCCTGCATAAGCACGGCTTGATTCAGATCGACGATCCACCGGAGCCGCCGCATCCGCTTCTCTTCTTCCGCTAAGATATCCCGGTCCATACTGCGGATATGATACAACTTCGCAAATACCTTTTCAATCGGTACGATGTGCTGATCGAAAGACGGTGTCGCGCCGTATCACCGCACCGGAAGAACATAGAAATAGATGGAAAAAAAGTGGAGGATGCTTCCCGCCAGGACGAAGAGGTGCCAGATGGGATGGGCGTAGGGCAGCCGGTGCCACGCGTAGAAGATGACGCCGAGCGTGTAGGCGAGGCCCCCGGCAATGAGCCAGAGAAGCCCGCGAAGGCTCACGGCGTCCAGGACCGGCTTGATCGCGATCACGACGATCCAGCCCATAAGCAGATAGAGAATGGTGGAGACGATCCCCAGACGGCCGAAAAAGAATATCTTGAGGAAGATCCCCGCGATCGCGAGCCCCCAGATGAGGCCGAACATCGTCCACCCCCAGGCGCCCCGCATGCTGACAAGGGTGAACGGCGTATAGGTCCCGGCGATCAGCAGATAGATCGCCGCGTGGTCGAAGAACTGCAGGAGGCGTTTGGCCCGGGGCGAGCGGGCGCCGTGATAGAAGACCGACGCAAGATAGAGTACGATGAGCGTTGCGCCGTAAATGCTGAAGCTGACGATCCTCCAGGGATCTCCGTGGCGCGCAGCCCCCATCACGAGGGCGCTGAGGCCGGCAATGCCCAGGGCCGCGCCGATCGCGTGGGTGATGACGTTCACCAGTTCTTCCGACGAGGTTTGCTTGTCATCCTGCTTCCAGCTCATGGTCCTCCGATCAGGCCGGTCACTTCTTCCTGCCTTTTGACGCCGCGCCCTTGACTGCGCCCCGCACATAGGTCCCGCTCTTTCCGCCGCTCTTCTTGAGCAATCGGATGTCGGTGACGGTCATGGCCCGGTCCGCCGATTTGCACATGTCGTATATCGTAAGACCCGCCGTCGCCGCGGCCACAAGGGCCTCCATCTCGACACCGGTCCTTCCCGTCGTCCTGACCGTGGCAAGAATGTTCACGCACGAGGCCTTCCGGTCCGGCTCAAAGGCTATCTCAACGGAGGAAAGGTTCAGGGGATGGGACAGGGGGATGAGTTCCGGCGTTCTCTTCGCGGCCATGATCCCAGCGACCCGGGCCACGCCGAGGACGTCGCCCTTGGCGACCTTGCGGTCCGCGATGAGCTTGAGCGTTGCCGGCGTCATCGTTACCCGGCCGCCGGCGATCGCCTCACGCGCGGTCTCGTCCTTTCCTGAGACGTCAACCATGCGGGCAGCGCCATTGTTGTCGAAATGGGTGAGTTTCTTCATCGAGATGTCCCCGAACCCGGAGCAGCCGGAACCAACTATGCCACGAAGTCACGAAGGCTCAAAGAAATCCTGACGTGGCATTTTCTTACTGATTAACCGGGAATGTTATTGATCTACTTGGTGTCTTGGTGCCTCGCTTAGAAGCGCCTACTCTTGGTTGTGGCAAAATATTCTCGTCATGTTGAATAGAATTTCGCATTACGCACTGCCGTCATCCCCCGATCCTGGACATGGTCCTCTCGGTGCACCTGCCCGGGGACTCCGTGACATAGTGGCGTTCGGGTTTGATCTCGAGGGCCGCCCGGAGAAGGCGTTCCAGTTCGGCATCGCTGCAGCCTCCCCGCAGGGGCGACTTGATGTCGATCTCGGTGTCCGACAGCAGGCAGGGCCTGATCTTTCCGTCGGCCGTCAGCCGGAGCCTGCGGCAGGACTCGCAGAAGTGCTTGGTGATGGGAGAGATGAGGCCGATGACTCCCTGTCCACCGGGGATCCGGTAGTTCTGCGACGGTCCGGCGCCCTTGCCGCGATCCGCCGGCTCGAGGGGACCGAAGACCTTCTCGATGGTCTCCCGGATCTCGCCGGCCGGCACGCAGGCGTCGGTATGCCAGCGGTCATTGGCGCCGATGGGCATGAACTCGATGAACCGGACATGGATCTTCCGGTCAACGGTCAGGCGGGCGAACGCAACGACCTCATCGTCATTCACACCCTTGACCGGCACCATGTTGATCTTGATGGGATGGAACCCGCACCGCTCTGCAGCTTCGATGCCCCGCCAGACCTTGTGCCAGACGTCGCTGCCGGTGATCCCGGCGAACCGTTTCGGATCAAGTGAATCGAGGCTGATATTGAGCCGTGCTATCCCCGCGTCCCGGAGCCCCGACGCCATCTCTTCGAGCAGGACGCCGTTGGTGGTGACGCTGATATCCTCGATGCAGGTGATGTCCCGGAGCGACGCGATGAAGGGCAGGATCCCCCGACGCACCAGCGGTTCTCCGCCGGTGATCCTCACATGGGAGATCCCGAGGGATGCGGCCACGGCAACAAGGCGATGGATCTCCTCATACCGGAGAATGTCCTGGTGGGGCAGGACCGTCATGCGCCCCCGCGGCTTGCAGTACGAGCAGGAAAGGTTGCAGCGGTCGGTAACGGAAACCCGGAGGTAGTCGATGCGCCGGTTGCGTGGATCGATGAGCGGCATAAAAAAATGTACCATAGGGCCCGGTGAACTGCAAGGTTAAATTATCGCCTTGACCTGCCTGCTGTTTGTGAGTATACTTTTTTTACGCTGGACATCTGCTCGAACGCGCACAGGCAGAACGCTCCAGCCCCCCGCGGGGGATGACTATGACGCAAACGACCAAACGAGAGCAGTTCACACGGGGCAAAGGCATCCTCAGCGCGACGGGGCCGCAGTCGCGGTTCATTCTCTTTCTTATCTTCATCCTCGTATCCTACACGTTCCTGCTCAGGATCTTCCAGAAGCTCGCCGCCATTGTCGCGCTCCCCGTCTTTCTGCCCATTGCGCTGGTAACGCTCCTGGCCTTCATCGGCATCGCCGGAACGCTCTACTCCCACCGGTTCGTGGGGCCCATGGTCCGCATCCGGAAGACCCTCGAGCAGGTCGCCGCGGGAGATTGCTCGGTAACGCTCAGGCTGCGGGATGCCGATGATCCCATGCTCAAGGACCTGGTCCACACCATCGGCCACCTCTGCGATCAGACCAGGCAATCCCATCGCCTGGTGCAGGAATCGGCCCGGGAGCTGTCCGGCGATCTGGCCGCGCTCCTGGAGAACATCCGGAAGGGTGCATCTGCCGGGGACCTGACCAAACAGGCGGAAGCCATCCAGAAGAAACAGGCTGCGCTGGACAAGGCGCTCCTGTCACTGGGAACGTAACGAAAAGGGGAAACCATGGCGTCAGGAGGAGGAGGAGGAGGAGGAACCGGTGGGAAGAGCATGAAGGCCGTTGCCACGGACGTGGGCGATGGCTACATGGTGATCAACCCCCTGGTGTTGAAAAAGTTCGACAAAGACATGATCAAAGAGCTGTATGAGCATCTGAACAAGGCCATGGGCGCAGCCAGGAACATCGCGGCACCGCTCACCGACATCCTCGCGATGCGCCAGAAGAACATGAAGCTCCAGCGCCTGCATAACGCCATCATCATCCTCCGGCACACGGCCCGCGAACGGCGCATACCGCTCTGACAAAAAAAGGGACGGCCTTTCGGCCGTCCCTTTTTTATCCTACACGGATGTTTCCCGCTTTTCTCCTGACTCCTGTCTCCTGGCTCCTGCTCCCTACTCCACCGCGATCGCGAATCGCTTCTTGAAGTCCTCGGGGCTCATCTTCACCGCCGCGGCGAGCTTCTGAAGCATCTCACCCTGAAGATCTTCTTTTTCCAGACGTATCATGTATCGGCGCGCCATGTGGTAGTCGTCCGAGTCGATATCCACGGTGCGGATCCTTGTCTTGTTCGTCTTGGGGTCGATGAGGTCGGCGAACTTGATCGGGATGCTCTTGCCGTCCTTCAGCATGATCATGGCGCCGGAGCCGCCGCCCACCAGGAACTTGACGGCACTGAAGCCCAGATAGCGCGTGTATTCCCGGTCAAAGGAGATCGGGGGATTGCACCGGAGCTCGTAGCCGATGTCCTTGCCGAGGATCGTCATCTTGAGCCCCAGCGAGGCAAGCTCCGCGAGCACATGCTGTTTCAGCATGTCCGCCAGCGGGATCTCGGCCATCCGGATGTTACCGTGCTCATCCCGCGGCACGTCCTTCAGGATCGTCATCTCCTCGGGATCGAAGCGGATCGCCACGCCCTCGGCGATGACCGCCACGCCGTGGTTCCTTCCCAGCACGAGCCGCTTGATCATGGCCCCGGTCAGGATGGCCACGACCTTCTTCCACGATATCTTGTTTCCCAGTTCCTCGGGGATGAGCGTCAGCGTCGCGCCGGCGCCCATGCCCATGCCGAGCGCGAGGTGGCCGGCCGACCGGCCCATGGCAACGACGATATACCACCGGAACGCGGTCTGGGCGTCCTCCATGAGGTTCTCGACAAGCTGCGCGCCGAGCTGACGGGCGGTCTCGAACCCGAAGGTCGGCACGCCGTGAGGCAGGGGCAGATCGTTGTCGATGGTCTTGGGCACGTGGCAGACCGCGATCTTCCCGCCCGCCGCCTTCTCCACCTGCGTCGCCGTGAAGGCCGTGTCATCGCCGCCGACCGTGACCAGGTACTTGACGCCCAGTTCGGTCAGCGCCTTGATGACATTGGCCATCTTGGCCGGATCCTTCGTGGGGTTCTCTCGCGAAGTGCGGATGATGGAGCCGCCGCGCATATGGATGCGCGATATCTCATCAGGATGGAGCTTCCTGATCTGCGACGTGTCGCCCTTGGACAGCCACTTGAAGCCGTCATAGATGCCGATCACCTCGAGCCCCTGCTTGAAGGCTTCGAACGTGACCGCGCTGATCACCCCGTTGATCCCGGGCGCTGGTCCGCCGCCGACCACAATTGCAAGCTTCCCTGCCATGCCTGCCTCCCCGATGAAACCTCTTACGTGAGAACGAACTAAAATGTTACCCGAGGTAACGCGGCAAATTTAACAAAACAGGGGGGAATTGTCAATTTACTTCTTTTCCTTCTCCCCGAAGATCTCCTTGACCTTGTCGAAAAATCCCTGCGTGATAGGAGTGCCGTCCTCTTTGGACAGCCCCTCGAACTCCTTCAGCAGTTCCTTCTGCTTTGACGAGAGTTTGGTCGGTACTTCCACCATGATCCTGCAGACCTGATCGCCGGCGCCGGAGCCCCGGAGGTGCGGGAAACCCTTGCCGCGAATCCGGAAAACATGGCCGGGCTGGGTGCCTGCCGGGACCTTGAGCTTCTCATGCCCGGAAAGCGTGGGGACCTCGATCTCCGTTCCCAGGGCCGCCTGGGAAAAGCTGACCGGGACCTCAAGAATGACGTCCTGTCCCTCCCGCTTGAAGAGCTGGTGCTCCTCCACGCTCAAGTAGATGTACAGGTCGCCGGGAGGACCGCCATGTTCGCCGAGCTCGCCCTCTCCGGAGAGCCGGATGGTATTCCCGGTCTCCACGCCCGCTGGTATCTTGACGGACAGCGTTCGCTCCCGCTCCACGCGCTTCCTGCCCTTGCATGCCGGGCAGGGGTCCTTGATCATCTTCCCCTCTCCGCCGCAGCGGGAACAGGTACGCGTCATGGTGAAGAATCCCTGCTGTATGCGGATCTGGCCCGCTCCCCGGCAGTTCGTGCAGGTAACGATGCCGTCCTTCGATTTTGCGCCGCTCCCGTCGCAGGTTTCGCACCGCTCCCAGCGGGGCACCCGTATCTTGGTCGACGTTCCGAAGGCCGCGTCGGAGAAGCTTATAGTGAGATTATAGCGGAGGTCCTCGCCGGCCAGGGCGCGCGTGCGTCCGCGTCCGCCTCCGAAAAATTCGCCGAAAATGTCGCCGAAGATATCGCCCATGCCCGCTCCGGCACCGAAGCCGCCCGGCCCCGCGCCCTGCGTGCCGGGAGCAACGCCGTACTGGTCATAATACGCGCGCTTCTCAGCGTCCGAAAGGACCTCGTAGGCATGGCTGATCTCCTTGAATTTTTCCTCGGAGGCCTTGTCGTCCGGATTCTTGTCGGGATGGTACTGGTGTGCAAGCTTGCGGTATGCTTTCTTGAGCTCCGGCTCGGTGGCATTCCGGTGCACACCCAGCAGTTCGTAGAAGTCCTTTGCCATAAAAACCTTGTTAAACCAGTTCAGCCACAGAGGACACAGAGTTCACCGAGGAACAGCAGAGCCGGCTGAATGGAAGGATGACCGAATAGATCCGTCTCTTTCATCAGCAGCTATTCTCTGCTCCCTTGCCTCGTCTGAGCTTCTCTGTGAACTCGGTGACCTCGGTGGCAAAACGTCCTTTCAATAAAAGAGGATAGCAGACCTTGGTTCGTCCGCTATCCTCTGATGCGTTCCGCGCTGCTCTACTTCTTGTCCTTGTCCACTTCCTCGAACTCGGCGTCGACGACCTTTTCCTCGGGCTTGCCTCCGCCTGCCGATGAGGCGCCGGGCCGTGCGCCGCCGCCGGCCGATTGCTCCTGGTTCATCTTCGTATAGACCTCCTCGGCGATCTTATGGGAGGCCTTCGAGAGGTCGGCAACGGCCTTCTTGATGGCGTCGACGTCATTGCGTTCCTTCACTTCCTTCACGGCCTCGATGGTCTTCTGAATGTCGGCCTTCTCGGCTTCCGAAAGCTTTGTGCCGTAATCGGTGATCGCCTTCTCGACGGAATAGACCAGGGTGTCCGCTTCGTTCCTGGCCTCGGCCAACTCCTTCTTTTTCTTATCGTCGGCGGCATGCATTTCCGATTCCTTAAGCGCCTTGTCGATCTCATCTTTGCTCATGCCGGATGACGCGGTTATCTTGATGGACTGTTCGCGGCCCGTGCCCAGGTCCTTGGCCGTGACGTGGACGATGCCGTTGGCGTCGATGTCGAAGGTCACCTCGACCTGCGGCAGACCGCGGGGCGCCGGCGGGATGCCCACGAGCTCGAACCGGCCCAGGGTCTTGTTGTCCCCGGACATCTCGCGCTCGCCCTGCACTACGTGGATCGACACCGCGGTCTGGTTGTCCGACGCCGTGGAGAATATCTGGCTCTTTTTGGTCGGGATGGTGGTGTTCCGCTCGATGAGACGGGTGGCCACGCCGCCCAGGGTCTCGATGCCCAGGGACAGCGGGGTCACGTCCAGGAGCAGGACGTCCTTCACCTGGCCGGTGAGGACGGCGCCCTGGATGGCCGCGCCGACGGCAACGACCTCATCGGGATTCACGCCGCGATGCGGCTCCTTCTTGAAGAACTCCTTCACCGCTGCGATCACCCGGGGCATGCGCGTCATACCACCCACCATGACCGCTTCATTGATCTGCTCGGTGCTCTTTCCGGCGTCGCCCAGCGCTTTCTTCACCGGTTCGATGCTTTTCGAGACCAGGTCGTCGACGAGCTGTTCGAACTTGGAGCGGGGCAGCTTGTACAGCAGGTGCTTCGGCCCCGTGGCGTCGGCGGTGATGAACGGCAGGTTGATCTCTGTCTCCGCCACCGTGGACAGCTCGATCTTGGCCTTCTCCGCGGCCTCTTTGAGCCTCTGCAGAGCCATCTTGTCCTTGCGGAGATCGATGCCCGAATCCTTCAGAAAGGAGTCCGCGAGCCAGTTGATGACCCGTTCGTCGAAATCATCGCCGCCCAGGAACGTGTCGCCGTTCGTCGACTTCACCTCGAACACGCCTTCGCCCAGTTCCAGGATGGAGATGTCGAAGGTGCCGCCTCCCAGGTCATAGACCGCGATGGTCTCGTCCTTCCGCTTGTCCAGCCCGTAGGCGAGCGACGCCGCCGTGGGCTCGTTGATGATGCGCAGCACGTTCAGCCCGGCGATCCTTCCGGCGTCCTTCGTTGCCTGCCGCTGGCTGTCGTTGAAGTAGGCGGGCACCGTTACGACGGCATCGGTGATCTTCTCGCCCAGATAGTCTTCAGCCGTCTGCCGCATCTTCTGCAGGATCATGGCCGAGATCTCCGCCGGACTGTAGACCTTGCCCCGGATCTCCACATGGGCGTCGCCGTTCGCGGCCTTCACGATCTTGTAGGGCAGGTGCTTCATGGCCTCCTGCACCTCAGCCGTATCGTACTTGCGCCCGATGAGCCGCTTGATGGAAAAAATGGTGTTATCGGGATTGGTGATGGCCTGCCGCTTCGCGATCTGGCCCACCAGCCGCTCGCCGCTGTCCGTAATGGCCACGACCGATGGTGTGGTCCTGCTCCCTTCCGAGTTCGCGATGACGGTCGGCTCGCCGCCCTCCAGCACGGCAACACAGGAGTTCGTGGTGCCCAGATCGATACCAATGACTTTACCCATACTATCCTCCTTGGAACTTTCTTGATAATTATGCGGGAAACAAGCGAGCTGTTGAATGGACGACAGTGTTCCAAATTCTCCTGCTCGATCGCTTGCCGCCTTGCTGATCTATTGGCCTTCCTTGCCGTCTTCTTCCCGGGCCGCCGCAGCATCGCCCCCGGATGTCGACGGTTTCTTCGAAACGCCCACCTTCGCGTGGCGAAGGATCTTTTCATGATACTGGTATCCGTCCTGGAACACCTGAACGACCGTGTTCTCCGGTACGTCGCCGGTCTCGACCTGCATCATGGCTTCATGCAGCGCGGGGTCGAATGTTTCGCCCTCTGCCTTGAAGGGCGTGATCCCGAACTTCTCCAGAACATCGCGGAACTGCTTGTACACCATCTCCACGCCCTGCTGCAGAACATCACCGCTGTTTCCGCCTTCGTTCGCGTGCTTCAGGGCAAGACCGAGGTGATCGAGGACCGTAAGAAGTTCCAACGCCATCTGCTCGTTGGCGTACTTTCTGAACTCCACCTGGTCCCGCTGCATGCGCTTCCGGTAGTTCTCGAAATCAGCGTAGGTCCTGCGGTACTTGTCGCCGGCCTCTTCGGCTTCCCTGGTCTTTTGCTCGAGCTCGGCGGCAAGCTTTTCGAATTCCTGCGCAAGACTGCCGGCCGCCGCTTCCAGTTCGGCAGCCTGGGCCATCTCCTTGAGGGCTTCTTCTGACACGTCCTGGTCCGGGCTCACCTCGGGGTCCACCGCGGGATCCACCTCGGGGTCAAGCTCAGGATCCATCTCTTTACCCTTGTTCTTCTTGGTCATCGTTCTATGCCTCTCTGCATCCGTTCACCAAGGATGCGCGAAAGCAGCCTGGATGTATAGTCCACGACCTGGATCACCTGCTTGTACTGCATACGGACCGGACCGATGACCCCCAGGGTCCCCACCACATTCCCTGCCTGGTAATTGCCGACCACGAGGCTGCACCCCTGTATTTCGAAGAACGGGTTCTCCGATCCGATGAAGACCTTGATACCCTCGGCCTTCGAGGTCTTATCAAGAAGCTTGAGGAGCTTGTACTTGTCATCGAAGGCGCGGAACAGGGACCGCATCTTGTCCACATCCGCGAACTCCGGCGTCTCGAACATCTGCGAGGCGCCTCCGATAAAGAGCTTGTCGGAATCCCGCTCCTGTACCTCCTGGCTCGCCCGGTACGTCTGCTCCAGGAGCCGCATGAAACTTGCCTTTTCTTCCCGGAGCTTCTCCAACAGCCGCTGATGGACCTCGGTCAAGGTCTGGTGCTCGAGTTCCTCATCAAGATAACTGCTGAAGGAGACCAGCTCATGCTGCGTGAACTGCTCATCGAGCTCGACAAGCTTGTTCAGCACCGTCCCGGTGTTCGTCACGAAAATGATCAGCACCTGGTTGCCGCGAAGCCGGACGAATTCGATGTGTTTGAACGTACCCTCGGGTTCCGCGGGCGCCACCACAACACCGGTATGGCGGGACAGCTTTGCCAGGAATTGGCTCGCCTCCTCCATGATATGGTGCAGGTCGCCGCCCTGGAGCGAGGACGCCTGGTCCAGCTGGTCCGTAATTCCCTGCGTATCCCGGTCAAAGCTGATCAGCGAATCGATGTAGTACCGGTAGCCCTTTTCCGTGGGAACCCTGCCTGCCGAAGTGTGGGGATGCATCAGAAACCCCATTTCCTCCAGTTCGGCCATGATATTTCGCAGGGTCGCCGAGCTCAGACTGAAATCATAGCTCTTCGCCAGGACCGTGGACCCGATCGGGGAGCCGGTCTGGATATAGCTGTCAATGACCGCCTGCAGGACCTTTTTTGTTCGTTCGTTCAAATCCATACAGTACCATAGGCAATTGGGCAATGAGCGGTCCAAACCATCTTAGCACTCATCGCCCAAGAGTGCTAACACTTTAACATGTAGTCATTTTTGTGTCAAGAACTTAGTAATCCTCCCTTGAGTGTCTTGTTGTCAGATTCGAGAATAGAAAAAATCACCCCTCTTCCAATGAATTCTTTCCGGGGTGGCCACAATCTATTGTTTTTTAATGTTTATTAACTTGCAGGCTGCGGAAGTTCCTGCGTGAAAGGATGTTGGAATTACGTAACTCTCGTAAGAGCTGTTCCTATTTGCCCCGGGATTTTGGAACGTAGTACAGCGTGCCCTGGCGCATACTGAGGATCTGGCGGATAAGATCATCCATGTCCTGGGGATTGTGGACAAAATCGATCTCGGAGGTGTTGATGACGAGAAGGGGGGTCTCGGTATAGCGGAAAAAATAATGGTTGTAGGCGTCGTTCACGGCCTCGATGTAGTCGCGGCTTACGTCCTTCTCGAACGGCCTGCCGCGCTGCTTGATGCGGCGGAGTATGGTCTCCGTGTCGGCCTGCAGAAAGATGACGAGATCGGGCCTGACGATCTTGGTCTCGAGCATCTTGTAGATCTGTTCGTACAGGGACAGTTCGTGATCGCTCAGGTTCAGATAGGCAAAGATGCGGTCCTTGGCAAAAAGATAGTCGCTGATGGTGACCTGATTGAACAGGTCGTGCTGGGAGAACTCCTCCTGCTGGGCGAACCGGCTCATAAGGAAGAATATCTGCGTCTGGAACCTGAACCGGGCGGGGTCCTGGTAGAAATCCGTGAGGAAAGGGTTCTCCTCGGCGCGCTCGAATATGATGCGGCCGTTCAGCTCAGGCGCGAGGAGCGTCGCAAGGCTGGTCTTTCCCACACCGATGGGCCCGTCGATCACGATGTACCGGGCATGACGGCTTGCTGCGTTCTGGTTCATGTCTTCTTTGTTTCCTGCCGGCATTTTATCACCGTATGGGGGTCTTTCAGTTCCCGGTACAGCTGCGAGGCCGTCCTGCACAGCCGCGGATGCATCGCATCGGGAGCGATCTCGGCAAGCGGCGCGAGCACGAACTTCCGCAAGGCCATGTGCGGATGAGGGATCGTGAGCTCCGGCAGACCGCATACCAGGTCACCGTACAACAGGATATCGAGGTCAGCGGTTCGCGGCCCCCAATGGACCCCGCGTTTCCGGCCGAGACGGTCCTCGATCGACTGGCACGCTTTCAGGAGGTCTCCGGGGGCCCGGTCCGTCTCCACGGCGGCCACGGCATTGATGAAATCGTCCTGCTCATGACGCCCCACTGATTCGGTGTGATAAAATGAGGAGACACTCACGACCCTGCCGGCCTCTGAAAGAAGTTCGATCGCCTTCCGGCAGTTGGCCGTTGCATCGCCGATGTTGGACCCTATTCCGATATATGCAATGACTGGCATGATACGTCCGACAGGGAGACGCGGTGACACGGGGACACGGTGAAAGACCACCAGGTGCCTCTTCAGTTCCCTTCCCTCTCCCCCCTTTGCTTTCCTCGACGTCCTCGCTGAGAAGCGCCTACTTCTATCTGCAGTAAACAGTGTTAAACCTAAAACTCGAACTGCAGCCCGCTCATTCGTTTTTTGAACTCCTTCAGCACGCGCTTCTCATCTGCAAGACCTTTGGACTCGAAGGTGGCGGAGAAACGGATGTAGGAACCTGCGTCGTCCCAGGGTACGGTGCTGATCAGCTTCTCGGTGACGAGGAACTCTGAGAATTCGTCGGCATTCGCGAAGCGCCGGCCGTTCTTCACGCCCTTCGGCATTTTCACGTAGAGATAGAAGGTACCCGCCGGCATCCGGGCATCGAATCCCATCTCTCTGAGCGTCGCCACGAGCGAGGTGAGCCTGCGTTCGTATTTTGCCTTGATCTTGTCGGTGATCCCGGGATGGTCGAGCGCGTAGACGCCTGCCTGCTGGATCGCCTTGAACTGGCCGGAATCATAATTGTCCTTCACATTCCCGTAGCCGGCAATGATACGTGCGTTGCCGGCCACAAAGGCAAGCCGCCAGCCCGTCATGTTGTACGCCTTGGAGAGCGAGTGGATCTCCACGCCCACATCCTTCGCTCCGGCGACGGACAGGAAGGACAGCGGCTTCGTTCTATACATCAGTGCGGCATAGGCGGCGTCGTGGACCACGATCACGTTGTTCTCTTTGGCGAACGTCACTACCTTCTCGAAAAAGGCTTTGGTGGCGCCCGCGCCGGTCGGGTTGTTCGGATAATTCAGGTACAGGAGCTTCGCCCGGCGCCTGATATCTGCGGGAATGGCGTCAAGGTCGGGAAGGAACCCGTTCGCCTGGACCAGCGGCAGGATATGGACCTCGCCGCCGTACCACCGGGTATGCGTCGCCATGACCGGGTATCCGGGGGCGGTCATCAGCGTTACATCCCCGGGATTGATGAAGACCGCCGGGATCATGGCGAGCACGGGCTTGCTTCCGATGCCGTGCAGCACCTCGGTATCGGGATCGAGGCCTCTGACCTTATACACCTTCGCCAGATAGCGCGCCGCGGCTTCCTTGAACTCCGCGATGCCGTTATCGGCATACCCGCGGTTCGCCGGCCGTTCCGCTTCCTTCTGCAGTTTTTTCACGACGCCGGGGAATGCCATCTCGTCCGGCTCACCCACGCCGAAGTCAATGAGCTCTGCTCCCGGATTTGCGGCAAGAGCTGCCCGCTTGGCCCGCTTGATCTTCTCGAACTTGTAGATCTTCGTGTCCTTGCCGAACATACTGCCGCCGATGCGGTCGGCAAAAAGGGACTGGATGTAGGATTCAGTTGACTGGCTCACGAACGTCCTCCTTAACAATACTTTTCAGCCACGGATAAAAGCCTATGCCGTTACTCCGCACTCCGTACTCCGAACTCCGCACTGACCCTGTTCTTCAAACTCCCGACCCCCTCGATCCTGACCTCCACCTCGTCGCCGGACTTCATCGGTCCGATGCCGGCCGGTGTGCCCGTGATGATCAGGTCCCCGGGTTCGAGCGTCATGACCTGCGAAATGAAGCTCACGAGGCGGTCGACGCCGAAGACGAACTGCGAGGTGCGCGACGACTGCCTGCGCTCCCCGTTCAGGTAGGTCTCGATCGCGAGGTCGTCCGGGTCAAGGTCCGTCTCGATCCATGGGCCCACGGGGCAAAAGGTGTCGAATCCCTTAGCCCGCGTCCACTGCCCGTCCTGCTTCTGGAGGTCCCGGGCGGTCACATCATTGGCGCAGGTGTACCCGAGAATATGTTTCCGCGCGTCTTCGACCGCGATCCTGCTGACGCGGTCCCGGATGACGATGCCGAGCTCTCCCTCGTAGTCCACCTGGCGGCTCATTGCGGGATAGAAAATATCGTCACCGGGGCCAATGACGGCCGTCGGCGGCTTCAGGAAGAGCACCGGGTTTTCCGGCACGGCCATGCCCAGTTCCCTGGCATGGTCCCGGTAGTTCAATCCCACGGCAACGATCTTCGACGGCACGCAGGGCGCGAGGAGCCTGACCTCCGCAGCACGGTGGACCGCGCGCCGGGAAGACAGCGACGCGTACCCTGCTCCGTCCAGCTCAACGATATCATCGTTGTCCAGGATGCCGTATGCCGATCTGTCCTGCGCCAGGAACCGAACAAGCCGCATCACACGCTCCGCTTATTTTCCGTCGATCCACTCGATAAGCTTGTCAGCGGGCAGATATGCGCTCAGCATCATCCCATCCTCGCGGATAAGCGTCGGAGTGCCGTTGATGTCCAGGTTCTTGGCAAGCGCGAGGTTCTTTTCGACCTGCTCATTGCCGCAGGCCGGCTCGGGCACGGCCTTTCCGCTGAACGCGTCGTCCAGCAGGGCAGCTGACTTCTCGCACAGGACCGCCTGCGATTTCTTATAGGCGTCTTTGTGCATCGGAAGCGGGTACAGGACCAGGTAGAAGGCGATGTCCTTCCGTTTTTCGATCACCTGCTTCATCTCTTCGTGAAGCTTCCTGCAGTACGGACAGTCCGGGTCCGTGAACACCACGACCTTCTTTTTGGCGCCCTTCGACCCCATGACCACGGCGTCCTTGAGCGGCAACTTTGAAAAGTCGGTCTTTCGGGGCTTGCCGATCGCGTCGATCGGTATGAGCTGGCTCAGGACGATCAAATGCTTCTTGGCATAGTCCAGCAAGAGAGCGCCCCGTTTTCCTTCTCCTGCGTCGACCTCGATCTGCCAGAGCCCTTTGACCGCCGGCTGCCTTACCTCCAGCGCGGTCAGGGAAGGGTTCAGCTTCTTGACCAGAATGTCCGCTTCTTTCTTGTCCAGCTTGTGGCAGCTTGCGCAGTCGCCGCTGCCGCCCTGGGGCGGCGGGAACGCGCCTGCGAACGACGACAGCAGGAGCACAAGGCCGGCTGTTGCGAGAACGGTCTTTTTCATGGGAAACTCCTTCACGACGGGATTTCTGAGAATAAAAAGACAGGTACCGGGAGACAGCGACCGTTCATGCGTACGGACCCTGCTCCCGACCCCTGTCTCTCGATGTGCGGATTACTTCAACCCCAGCACGTCCTGCATATCATAGAGGCCCGGTTTCTTGCCCACGACCCACTTCGCAGCGCGAACTGCCCCGCGGGCAAACATGTCGCGCGTGTGGGCGCGATGCGTGAGCTCGATCCGCTCGCCCATTCCGATGAAGAAGACCGTGTGCTCTCCGACGATGTCTCCGCCCCGGACCGTCTGCATGCCGATCTCTTCGTCTGTCCGCACCCCCGTGATGCCCTCACGGTGGTACTTGGCCGCCTTGTGGTAATCGCGGCCGAGCGCTTTCGCCACGACCTCTCCCATGCGCACGGCCGTGCCCGAGGGCGCGTCCTTCTTCAATCGATGATGCCACTCCACGATCTCGGCGTCGAACTCGGGACCCAGGATCTTGGCGAGGTCGGCGAGCACCTTGAAGCAGACGTTCACACCCACGCTCATGTTCGGGGACAGCACGCAGGGCACCTTCTGCACGTACTTGTTCACTTCGGCCAGCTGCTCCTTGGTGAACCCCGTGGACCCGATGACGATGCCCTTGCCCTGCTCCGCGCAGGTCTTGAGGTGTTCAAGGCTCGCCTCGGGCAGCGTGAAGTCGATCAGAACGTCGCCTGCCTTGAGGGCGGCTGCAAGATCATCGGTGATCATGTTCAGGACGCCGCCCGACGGGATCCCCGCCGGCCCGCTGGCATCCTGGCCCACAAGAGCATGCCCCTTCCGTTCGATCGCGCCGGACAGGCGGATGCCCTCAGATGTCGAGAGCACGTTGATGATACGGGAACCCATCCTGCCGGCTGCGCCGGTAACGACCGCTTTGATCATGGTCCACCTCAAATCTGCCACCGAGTTCACCGAGAACACCGAGAAAAGCTTTTTTGACGCTCTGCTCTGCCCTCCTCTGTGACCTCTGCGCCCTCTGTGGCGAAAAGTACTTGACGTTAAATCAATCCGTAGTCCTTCAGCGCCTTCTTGAGCTTGTCCTTGTTCGCGTCGGCCATGGGGCAGAGCGGCAGCCGGAACTCCTCGTTGATCTTGCCCATCATCGCGAGCGAGGTCTTGACCGGGATCGGGTTCGTCTCGATGAACATGAGGCTGTGGAGCGGCTCCATCTTGTAGTGGAACTTGAGCGCCTCCTCCATCTTTCCGGCGAAGAAGGCGTCGAACATGGCGGCTGCATCGCCCGGAACGATGTTCGCGGTCACCGAGATGGCGCCGACGCCGCCGATGGCCAGCATCGGGAGCGTAGTGAAGTCATCGCCCGAGATCACGTCGAAGTCGCGGCCGCAGAGCCGGATCAGCTCGCTGATCTGCTTCAGGTCGCCCGTTGCCTCCTTGATGCCGACGATGTTCTTGATCGTCCGGAGACGCGCCACGGTCGACGGCAGCATATTCACGCTCGTCCGGCCCGGCACGTTGTACAGGATGACCGGGATGTCAACGGAATCCGTCACCTTCTTGAAGTGCTGGTACAGGCCTTCCTGGGTCGGCTTGTTATAGTAGGGCGTGATGAGCAGGACGCCGTCAGCGCCGGCCTTCTTCGCGTAGTTCGCGAGGTCGATGGTCTCGGAGGTCGAGTTGGAGCCCGCGCCGGCCACCACCGGAACGCGCTTGTTCACCGTCTTGACCGTGAACTCCACCACGCGGTGATGCTCCTCGTGAGAGAGCGTGGCTGACTCGCCTGTCGTCCCGCAGGGAACAATCACGTCCGTGCCGTTCTTGATCTGGAACTCAATGAGATCGCCCAGCGCCTTTTCATCCACCTTGCCGTTCTTGAACGGCGTTACGACCGCAACCATCGAACCCTTGAACATGGGAACCTCCGTGAAGAAAATAGTGAACCCGCCGTTTAACGTCAGCCGTGAACCGGCAACGAATCCCGTTTCAGAAAACGGTAACGTGTATCGTCACAAACGAACGACGTAGCCGCCTGACGAAGCGGGCCTCGTCACCATAACCGTCAGACGTCGCTCGCGTTAAATATACAGCGTCCCCTCGCACACGACCTCTGCCCTTCCTTCAAGGTGCAGATCGGTGAACTCTTCCCCGTCCTGAACAAAGGACACAATGAGCTTGTCCCCGCCCCGCGTGGTGACGATCACCGGCGACGAGGCCTTCCGCAGGGCCGCGGCGATGAGCGCCGCCGCGACCGCCCCCGTGCCGCACGCGAGGGTCTCGCCTTCGACGCCGCGCTCGTAGGTCCTGATATGGAGCTTGCGCGGCCCGTCGATCTGGACGAAGTTCACGTTCGTGCCTGCCGGCTTGAACACCTCGTGCCAGCGGCTGGCGCTGCCCACGGCCTGCACGTCCTCCCCGCTCAGGTTCTCCGACAGGTACACCAGGTGCGGCACGCCGGTATTGATGAAGTATCCTGTCCGCGTATGTCCGGCAAGCGGCACCGCGACGTTCATCCGGAGCCCGGAAGCGCCGGTGAGCTGCACCCGTACCGTTTCCTTTTTCACCTCGGCATGGATGATGCCCGCGAGGGTCTCAAAGGTCATCTTCTTCGGCGCGATCTTCTTGAGCACGGCGAAGCGCGCGGCGCAGCGCGATCCGTTGCCGCACATCGCCGGCTCGCTCCCGTCGGAGTTAAAGAACCGCCACTTGAAATCGGCCTTCTTCGACGGAACGATGACGATGAGACCGTCGGCGCCCACGGAACGGTTCCGGTGGCAGACCTGCTTCGCAAGACCGCGCAGGCCCATGCCCTTCAGGATGCCCCGCCGGTCGTCGACCAGGATAAAATCGTTCCCGTTCCCGTGGATCTTATGAAAAGGTATCTTCTTCATGATTTTTTATTCCGAAATCCGCAATCTGCAATCCGCAATCGGATCATCCTTCCAGCCACCGGGGGACCTTCTCGCCCTTCACCAGATCGTTGTAGGTCTCGCGTTCGCGCACGACAGAGTAGTCATTGCCGCGCACCAGGATCTCAGGCACCCGGGGCCGCGAGTTGTAACTGGACGACATGGAGAACCCGTAGGCCCCTGCGCCCATGACCGCGAGCAGCTCTCCCTGCTTCACCGCGGGCATCTCGCGGTCCTTGGCGAGGAAATCTCCCGATTCGCAGATCGGACCCACCACGTCCACCACGATGTTCTCCGGCTTTTCCTGCTGAATGACGGGCCGGATATCGTGATAGGCCTCGTACAAGCTCGGCCGGATCAGGTCGTTCATACCCGCGTCCACGATCACGAACTTTTTTTTGCCGGCCTCTTTATGATACAGCACGCTCGTGACCAGAATGCCGGCGTTGCCCACGATGGCCCTGCCGGGCTCCATGACGAGGGTGCAGCCGCAATTGTCGAGGAGCGGCCGGACAGCCTGCGCCACGTCCTTCGGCAAGGGCGGGGTCTCGTCCTTGTAGGTGATGCCGAGACCGCCCCCCATGTTGAGATACCGGATAGCGATGCCCGCCGCCCGAAGCTCCTTCACGAATCCCGTGATCTTGGTCAGGGCGTCTACGAAAGGCTGGATCTCGGTGATCTGCGACCCGATATGCTGATGGATGCCGACGACCTCGACGTTCGTGAGGGACCGCGCCATCTGGTAGTACTCGAGCGCCTGCTCGATGGGAATGCCGAACTTGTTCTCCTTGAGGCCCGTGGAGATATAGGCATGGGTCCGGGGATCGATGTCCGGATTCACGCGCAAAGCGATCCGCGCCTTGGTATGCATGTCCTTGGCCGCGCGGTCAATGGCCTGCAGCTCTTCGCCGGACTCCACGTTGAACATGAGGATGTCCATCTTCAGGGCATACTCGATCTCGTCCCGCCGCTTGCCGACGCCGGCGTACACGATCTTCTTGGGATCGATGCCGGCGCGGAGCGCCCGGAACAGCTCGCCGCCGGAGACGATATCAGCGCCGGCGCCCTCCCGCCCGATGATCCGGAGGACCGCCGCCCCGGGGTTCGACTTCACGGCGAAGCAGATGAGGTGCGGCACCCCGGCGAATGCCTGGTCGAAAGCACGGACATGGTTCGCCAGCGTGCTGCTGCTGTAACAATAGAAGGGCGTCCCCACGCGCTGGGCGATCGTCCTGATCGGAACGCCTTCACAATGGAGCTCGCCGTTCTTATACTGGAAATCGTGCATAGCGTTACCTGATCTTCTCCGTATAGGTCTTCTTCTCTTTTGATCCGGCGCTTTCGTTCCCGCTCTTGTCCACCGCGGTGATCGAGTAGTAGTACGTCGCGCCCTGTTTCACCGTTTCGTCCGAAAAGGTCGTGCGGTTCAAGGGCTTCTCCGTGAGGCGCTCCTGCTCGCCGCCGGACTTCAGGGACCGGTACACGTGGTAGCCGGCGAGGTCCTTCTCCTGGTTCTCATTCCAGGTCAGGAACACCCTCCCGATGCCCGGCACCACGGTGATGCCGGTCGGCGGCGCCGGCGGGGTCATGTCCCGCGGGATGGCCTGTACCTCTGCTGAGTCGGGGCTTTCCTGCCATGGCCTCACCGGGCTGTCCACGGTGCGTACACGGTAATAGAACGGTTTCCCGTTTATCACCGTGGTGTCCTCATAAGCGCTGATAGCGACCGGCTCTTTGTTCAGCGGCGTATCGTCGTGCTTGCCGGGCTCCATCCCCCGGTAGACCAGATATCCTGCGAACCCCTGGTGCACGCTTCCGTCCGACCGCGTGGTCACCGGCTCCCAGGCAAGCATGACCGAACCGTCACCACCCGCGGCTTTGGGGTTCTTCGGGGCGGCCAACGAGAGAAGCGGCGCGGCGCGAACCTCATCAGAATACCCGCTCGCCCCCCCTCTGCTGCTGTAGGCCCTGACTCGATAGACATACACCTTGCCGTACTGCAGGCCGGTGTCGTTCCACGATACGATGCCATTCTGCACCTGGGCAGGAGCGGGATTAGACAGACTGATCTCGGCTACTTGCCGGTAGATCGGCCGCTTGCGTTCGCGGCTCTGTTCTGCGCGGTATATCCGGAACCCCTTGATATCTGCAGGGCCCAGGGGCTTTCCCTCGACGTTTTTCACGGGGATCGGCCAGGAAAAATATGCTACGACATCCCGGACGGCTATCGTGATGTTGCTCACCGCCTCGGGGCGCGGGCTGTCGGGCGTGAGAGGATCGGTCTTCCGTCCGCAGGCGCCCGCCGCGGCAACGACGAGAACAAGTGCCCCAGCTGTCACCAGCCTCCCAAGACTCGTTCTCATTTTACAAGCTTCTTGAGCGCTGCAAGCCGCCTCTTGAGGTTCGCCGGCGCGGTACCGCCGTGCGACGTCCGGCGCCCCACCGAGGCGGCAACGGACAAGGCCTGATACACGTCGTTCTTGATAAGAGAAGAGAACTTCTTGTATTCCACGAGCGAGAGGTCCTTTAATCCGCATTTCAGCGACAGCGCACGGAGCACCGCCTTCCCCACTACTTCGTGGGCCTGCCGGAACGGCATCCCCTTCCGAACCAGGTAATCGGCAAGGTCCGTGGCGGTGATGAAGCCGTCCTCCGACGCATGCCGCATGGCGTCCCGGTGCACTTCGATCCCGGACATCATCCCGGTAACGACCGCGAGGGTCTGCGTCACCGTGTCGGCTGTGTCGAATACCGGCTCCTTATCCTCCTGCATGTCCCGGTTATAGGAAAGCGGCAGGCCCTTCATGAGGACAAGGAGCGCCGTGAGGTTCCCGAAGACCCTGCCGGCCTTGCCGCGGGACAGTTCGGCAACATCGGGGTTCTTCTTCTGCGGCATGATGGATGAGCCGGTCGTGAAGGCGTCGGTGATGGTGATGAAGCCGAATTCGGCTGTCGACCACAGGACAAGTTCCTCGGCCAGCCGGGATATATGCACCATGATCTGACTGCAAGCGGACACGAACTCGATGGCGAAATCCCGGTCCGACACGGCGTCCATGCTGTTCTCGGACACCCCGCTGAACCCGAGGAGGTTCGCGACCATCTTCCGGTCGATCGGCAGGACCGTTCCGGCGAGCGCGCCTGAGCCGAGGGGCATGATGTTCACCCGCCGGTAGCAGTCTTTCAAGCGTTCCCGGTCCCTCTCGAACATCTCATAATAGGCGAGCAGATGATGACCGAACAGCACCGGCTGCGCGCGCTGCATGTGCGTGTATCCCGGCATGACCGTGTCCTGGTTGCGTTCGGCCAGTTCGATGATCGTCCTCTGCAGTTCCCGGAGAAGCCGCAGAACCTCGAGGATCTCATCGCGCAGGTACATCCGGAGGTCAAGGGCCACCTGGTCGTTCCTGCTCCGCGCGGTATGCAGCTTGCCGCCGACGGGGCCGATCTTCCGGATCAACCTGCTCTCGATGTTCATGTGGATGTCTTCCAGCTCAAGGCTGAACTCGAGCTTGCCGTCGGCAATCTCCTGCAGGACGCTTTTGAGCCCGGCAATGATGCGGCGGGCCTCTTTCTGCGCAATGATGCCGGTCTTGCCCAGCATGGCTGCATGGGCGACGCTGCCGGCGATGTCGTAGGGGAACAGGCGCCAGTCATACTGGATCGACGCGGTGTACTCCTCCACCAGCGCGTTCGTCGCCTCGGTGAACCGGCCGCCCCAGGGCTTTACGGTCTTCGTGGACTTTTTGGGCGCCTTGGATTTCTTTATTGTATTGGTTTTCTTTGCCATATCGATGAACAAAAATCCAAATCTCAAGCATCAAATTCCAAATAAGCTCCAAATTCCAGTATCCAATAGTTTGGAGTTTCGGTGATTGGGATTTATTTGCTATTTGGAATTTGTTATTTGGAGCTTATCTGTTTTCCCACTCGCAGCCTCAGCGCGTTCAACCGGATGAACCCTTCGGCATCCTTCTGGTCATAGACCGTTTCGGACTCGAAGGTCGCGAGGTCGGGCCGGTAGAGGGAGACCGGCGATCTCCGTCCGACCGTATCGCAATTCCCCTTATACAGCCTGATCCGTGCGGTACCGGTCACGTTCTTCTGCGCGTCGTCGATGGCCGCCTGCAGCATCAGCCGCTCCGGCGCGAACCAGTACCCGTAGTACACAAGTTCCGCGTACTTCGGGATCAGGCTCTCCCGGAGGTGCAGGACCTCGCGGTCCATGGTGATGGATTCCACGGCCCGGTGGGCGGCGTGGAGCAGCGTTCCTCCCGGCGTCTCATAGACCCCGCGGGACTTCATGCCCACATAGCGGTTCTCCACGAGATCGATGCGGCCGACGCCGTGGGCGCCGGCAATGCGGTTCGCCTCGGCAAGCAGCGCTGCCGGAGCAAATTTTCGTCCATTGATGGCAACGGGGTCCCCGGCTGCATATTCCACCTCGACGTATTCGGCCCGGTCCGGCGCCTGCTCGACGGGCACGGCCATGGTGTACATGTCGGCCGTGGACTCCTGCCACGGGTCCTCGAGCACGCCGCCCTCGTAGCTGATATGGAGCAGGTTCCGGTCCGTCGAGAACGGCTTGGACTTCGTCGCCGTCACCGGGATCTTGTGCTTGGCTGCGTAGTCGATGAGCTCTTCACGGCCCTTCATGGTCCACTCACGCCAGGGCGCGACGATCTTCACGTCCGGCTTGAGCGCGAAATAGGTGAGTTCGAACCGGACCTGGTCATTGCCCTTGCCCGTGGCCCCGTGGCAGACCGCGTCGGCGCTCTCCATCCCGGCGATCTCGATCTGTCGCTTGGCGATGAGCGGCCGCGCGATGGAGGTGCCGAGGAGATACCTGCCTTCATAGACGGCATTCGCCCGGAGCAGGGGGAACACGAAATCACGGACAAATTCCTCGCGCAGGTCGTCGATATAGATCTTGCTCGCGCCCGTCCTGATGGCCTTGTCCCGGAGCGGCTCCAGTTCTTCCCCCTGGCCGATGTCCGCCGTGAAGGCGATGACCTCGCAGCCATAGGTCTCCCTGAGCCAGGTGATGATGACCGAGGTGTCCAGGCCGCCTGAATAGGCGACGACGACCTTTTTAATGTTCTGTTTCACTGGTTACTCCGCACTCCGCATTCCGCACTGTTATTTTCCCTTCGGTTCTACGATCTTCACCTTCATCTCGATCCGCTCATTGGGATTATCGTTGGGGTCCCGGGGCTGAGCAACGATCTTGTCCACGACCTCAATGCCGCTCTCCACTTCGCCGAAGACCGTGTACTGCCCGTCGAGGAACGATGAGTCCTTCACGCAGATAAAGAACTGGGAGCCCGCGCTGTCCGGGCTTTGCGAACGGGCCATGGACAGCGTCCCCCGCTTGTGGGGATTTTTGTTGAACTCAGCCTTGATGGTGTAGCCCGGCCCGCCGGTGCCGTACGCGCGACGCTTGGCAGCATCCTTGGAGGTCGGGTCTCCGCCCTGGATCATGAAGCCGGGAATGACCCGGTGGAATACCGTGTTGTCGTAGGTCCCGTTCTTCGCGAGGTCAAGGAAGTTCTTCACATGCCCAGAAGCCACATCGGGGTAGAACTTCAAGGTGATATTTCCGAACTTCGTTTCGATGACCGCTTTCGTCTCCGTCATTTTTTTGCTCTCCTCTTTCGTTATCGTGATGTTCTTGAGCGGCGGCATGCCGTACTGGGCATAGGCAGCAACGCTCAGGCAAATTCCTATGATCGCTCCAAAAAACATTTTTCCTAGCTTCATTACTTGATGTCCTCCCTGCATTTTAGTATGATCGCATGATCGCGCGGTCAAGGGTCAACGATATACATTTTTACCAGAATCACTGAGGGAAGTCAAACAAAACATGGAATTACATGGATTTACAGGGCCGGGATCGTGTGTAGCGCGTCACCCGGGCGGCATTGACGGAGGCGCGTGGTATGCTATACTCAAGACGCAGGAAGCATACTTCTCGGACAGATCGCTATGATGAATCGCACATGAGCTGACGTTCACAAGGGAAGATGAAAAACGGCGTTTGTCTGCGTCCCGATCATCACCCCCACCTTCGATTCCTCCCCCATCGAGGGTGAGGAGTTTTGGAGAAAGGCATTTTCAGATGAAACCGGAGAACGAAAAACGGGAATTCGTGCGGGTGCCGTTCAGTATCAGCACGACGGTCCGGACCAGCGACCGCACGATCTGGTCCAGCAATACACTTGATGTCAGCATGAACGGTCTCCGCGTCGCAACGACGGAGACCGTCCCTCCTGAAGGAGCGTTCTGCGAGGTCGAGATCGTCCTTGCCGAAGCGCCGGAGCCCGTGATCATCGAGGCCCGCGGCTCCATCGTCCGGTCGAAGCCCGGCACACTGGCCGTGCATTTCACGGAGGTCGATGTCGACAGCTATGAGCACCTCCGGCAGCTGATCCTGAACAATTCGGAAGACCCGGAGAGAGCGGAACTGGAGTTTGGCACGCATTGGGGTATCAGAACAGCCCGGCCTCCGGAAAAATCCTGATCAGGCGCCGTCACCTGCCAGCGATTTCCCACTCTGGGGCATGAGAGCAATCCGTCTCCGTGCACAACAGCAACATGCAAGCGCGGTTTACCGCAGGCCGGTTGGCCGTGATAGAGATTCCGCATGGTGCTCGATCGATAGTGAGGAGGGAAGGAGCTAAAAGCGTGACGTGCTGCGTTATTTAGCCTGCAACTTCTTTTCGCCATCGAGGATCCGCCTGACCGCGGAGAGCACGTCATGCGCGTCGAAAGGCTTCTGCAGGAAGATGTCCGGCGTTATATCGTCGCCCTGTTCGCTGTGCCGGCTGTATGCCGAGATGGTCAGGAAACGGGCCTTCGGATGTATCTCGGCAATGCGTTTCATCAGCTCTCTCCCGTCGATCAGCGGCATGACAACATCGGTAATGACAAGCGCTATCTCCCTGTACATCTTGCTGTAGGCGTCGATCGCGCTCATGGGATTGGTCGTCGCAATGACCTTGTAGCCGTTCTTTTCCAGCTCCGCCTTGAGGTAGTTCAGAACGCTCTCATCGTCATCCACCAGCAGGATCGTCTCGCTTCCGTGAACCGACAGGACAGCATGTTTCTTGACCGCCGTCGCCGTGGCGGACACCGGAAGGTAGACGGTGAAGGTCGAGCCTTGGTTGACCTTGCTCTGGACGGTGACGAAGCCCTTGTGCTCGGTGACAACGCCGTAGACCATAGCGAGGCCCAGGCCTGTTCCCTTGCCCCGCTCTTTGGTCGTATAGAAGGGCTCGAAGATCTTTCGCTGGATCTCCTCGGGGATCCCGACGCCGGTATCGGCGACCGAAAGCACCACGTACCTGCCCGCGGGAATGTATGGCGGTACGCCGGCCACTCCGGGATGGGCATCGATGGCGGTCGAGGTAACGGTGATGATGCCGCCGTAGGGCATGGCATCCCGGGCATTGACAATGAAGTTCATCATCACCTGTTCGATCTTATTCATGTCGCCATTGACCATCGGAAGGTGTTCCGCGAGTTGCAGCCGGACAACGATCCGTTTGTCGATCACCCGCTCGAGCAGCTTGATCGTGTCGTTCACAACATCGTTGATATTGAAGGGTACCAGCTCGATCTCGCTCTTCCGGGAGAAGCCCAGGAGCTGGGCGACCATGCGGCCGGCCTTCCGCGCGGCATTCTCGATGACGCTTAGCCTGCCGAGCACCTTTTCGTTCGCCCCCACGTCCCGGCGTATCAGGTCCGTGTATCCCAGGATGGCCGTCAGAACATTGTTGAAGTCGTGAGCGATCCCCCCGGCCAGCATGCCGATGGAATCCATTTTCTGCGATTGGAAGAGATGTTCCTGGATCTTCTTTTTCTCGGTGATATCCCGCTGGAAGGACTGGATGAACACTTCGTCATGAATGGGGATCGCCCGGGAGCTCACCTCGAGGGAAATACGGCTGCCGTTCTTTTTAAAATGGACCGCTTCATATACGAGGGACTCGCCCTGAAGCAGCTTTTGCAGGCGCTCTGCCGCGGCGCTCCGGTTCTCGTCCACTTCCAGCAGGCTGCTGTGTGAACCGACCAGCGCTTCCTTGCTGAAACCGTGCATCTCGCACGCCCGTTCGTTCGCGTTCACGATGATCCCGTTCCGGTCGAGGACCACGATGCCGTCGGTCGCGTTCTCGAACAGCGCCTGGTGCCACTTGTTGGATTTGCTCAGCTCCTTGGTCCTGTCGTCGACCATGGATTGCAGCTGGAGGGAATAGATCTCAAGGTGCTTCTTCTGCTCTTCGAGGGCAAATTGGAGGGATAATTTATTGATAATGAGATTTTGGTTTATATATCGCCATGCAAGACTGCCGAATGCTGCAGCCATGAGAAAAATGTTATTGCTAATAAAAATTCTGCTTTCAGTTATGTTGTCGAAAATGAGTATTGGCAGAATATAGATGAGATAAATAGTACAATTGATCAGAAGCGTTATCTTGATTGAAACTGGCAAAAAACCAAAAACAAAGATCATCAAAATCATGAAACCTGCATAATATAGTGATTGATGGCCACCGAATTGCAAAATCATCAGTTCTATCATTGTAGCGGTGACCACCGTTGCCAAAAGCAGAACAAAAAGGGATAAGCGATATGAAATGTTTTTCTTGAATTTGGCAAAAGTAGCGAGAAAAAGCGTAATGATTGCGGCCGCAGATCTATAGACTGCAAATAATCCTACCTTTTCCGGCACAACAAAATAATCCAGGATGATCAGAGACATGTCTACCACAGCGCCGGCAAAAAGGAGAATTGGCAGGTAGGTGCGGAGCAAGGCAACAAGCTCCCGCTGAATGAATTCTTCTCGTTTTACCATGGTATTAATTTAACATTTTTTGGCAATTATGTGTTTTTTTTCTCAGCACCATCCTGGCGGTATCATAACCTACGTAGGCAACACCAGGAATACCGAGGCCATGAGTTGTCCAATGTCCAGTTAAGTAAAGACCTCGTATAAAAGAAGGTTTCCGAAAGTCTGGGTCCGCCAATTGGAATGGAGTGCTTTCCCATCCATAAGCTGACCCCGCATGATTTAACGTGTACCGCTGCAACGTGCGCGGCGTTGCGGTTTCCTTGTAAACAATATATTTTGACAACCCGGGAATGGTATTCGCTTCAACAGCCTTGATTAATCTATCAGAAAGCACTATTCTGTTTGTTTCCCAATATCTCTTGCTTCCATAAGGGGCATTCATAAAGGCAATGACCGTTGATCGATCAGGTGATACATGTACCAGGTATCTTCCCATATCTCGAAAATCACCCTTCTTTGCCGAAAGATAGGCGGTCGACAGATCGTACTGAGATAGATACCAATAATTTACACCTGAAACAGGCAACGTTGTTGCAGCTTGGTCCACGCCTAAGTATACAATGAATGTCGACAAGGAAGGAACCATGCGGGCCATTCTGTCTTTAAGATCCTGCTCAACGTTGTTTTTTCCTAACAACGTTAAAAAAGTCCGGCGTGCATCAGAGTTAGATATCACATAGAGCGATGGTACAAACCCGCCTTTTTCCAACACGACTCCTGAAACCTCGCTATTTTTTGTCGTGATCTTTTTAACCGCTGTGGACAACCGCAGATCGCCGCCAGCCTCTTTGAATATCGCTGCCAGGGCATCAGATAAGACCTGCATCCCGCCTGCCGGATGGTACCCTCCATCAAGAAGAAATTCTTTGAAGATCCTTGCTCCAATGAAGGCGGACATACGTGACGGTGGCAATGCACCATTACCATAGAGAGGAAAAGAGAGCATTGCCTGTATCCGGTCATTGGTAAAATACTTATCCAGCAAATCCTTGAACGTCCAGCTCCTTATACGGGCAAAGGACATAGAATCGGGCTCTGTTAGAAAATTAAAGAATCTTTTTATATTATCGGCATCCTTCGGAAAGACGGACTGAAAAACATCTATCGTTTTATCTATGTCAGCCCAAAAAGAAACCGTATGGTCCGGCGACGTGATGACATTTGAAGGATCATGCTGCTTGATATTTATTTTATTATCTATCCCAAGGTCTTTAAAAATCTTTCCGAGATTTCCATGCGCATACCCTCCAAATGAATGGGCCGCGGCGTCAAACGTAAAGCGTCCTCTTCGGAAGGATGTACAGTATCCTCCCGGCTTATGGTGTTGTTCGGCCATAAGAACCTTTAACCCGGCCTTCGCAAGATAACACCCGCACACCAATCCGCTCATGCCCGCGCCTATGATAATAGCATCGTACGCATCTTTATCGGGCTTTTCCATTTCAGATCTTTTTGTTCTCTAGTAAATTGCTGATTAGATCAACAGCCTGTTTCACTGTTGCAATTTTCGGTACATCCTCGTCCCGAACCGATATTTTGAACTTTTTCTCGATCGCGACGGTGATCTCTATGGCCTTGATCGAATCGACCTCCAGGTCTTTGAAAAAGTCAGTCTCCGGAGTTATCTCCTCAGGCTCGTAGCCTGAGACTTCCGAAATGATCGCAATGATGTCCTTCTCGATGTTTTCAATCAAGTCCTCTCTCCTTTTTTCCTGCGAAATTTTTTATGACCAGCGAGGCGTTGTTGCCTCCGAAAGCATACGAATTATTGAGAGCTACGTCGACCGTCTGCTTTCGGGCCACGTTCGGCACGCAGTCAATATCGCATTCCGGGTCCGGTGACTCATAGTTGATCGTGGGAGGAATCGTGTCATGCCGGACGATCAGGGCACAGGCAATGGCCTCAAGTGCCGATGCCGCCCCCATGGTGTGTCCCAGCATGGATTTTATAGAGCTTACCGGAATCCCTTTGTACAGCGGACCAAAGACCTCTTTGATCGAAGCGCACTCTATCTTATCGTTCGCAACAGTACCGGTACCGTGTGCGCTGATGTACGATACCTCTTCCTTCCCGATCCCGGCTTCGAGCAGCGCCTTGTTCATACACGCGGCTATACCCTCAACCGTGGCTGTCGTCATATGGTGGGCATCACAGCTGAGGCCATAGCCGCCTATCTCGGCATAGATAGCGGCCTTTCTCCTGACGGCAGACCCCAACGACTCAATAATGAGCATCCCTGCGCCTTCCCCCGGGATCATTCCTTTTCTGTTTTTATCGAAAGGCTGACATTTTTCCGGCGCAACTGCTTTGAATTGATTGAAACCGGTATACTCGATCCGGGAAACCGCGTCAGATGCCCCCGCAAGCACGATATCCGCCCGCTTCATTCTGATGAGGTCATAGGCATACGCGATGGCATAGTTACCCGCGGCGCATGCGGTGGAAAACATGAAATTCGGACCATGGCAGTTGAACTCCCTGGCGACGGCGGATGGCGCTGTGTGCGGCGGCATCTGGTAGAGCAGTCCTTTTCTCAGTTCCTGCTTCTGGATAAGCAGCGAGTCAACTTCTTCGATCGCCTGGGCGGCGCCCAGTGTCGTGCCATGCGAAACGCCGACCGTATGGTCGGCTGCGTCCCCGGCCGTGAGGCCGGCATCTTCCCACGCAAGTTTTGCCGAGGCCACGGCCATTTGGGTCGCGCGGTTCATGAACGGCAGCCGCTCCGCCGGGATGAAATCCTCCGCCCTGAAATTTCGCACTTCGCCGCCGTTGTGCGTGAAATGGTTTGTCGTATCAAAGGACGATACCGGGCTGATCCCCGATCTTCCTGCCAGGAGATTCTTCCAGAACTCCTCCCATCCGATGCCGATGGATGAGACGACCCCCAGTCCCGTTATGACGACGCGATCATTCATGCTTCACACTGAACACCAGTTCCGCCTCCGCGACCTTCGTCCCGCCGACAGCGGCCTCGCCCGACACGTAGGCTCCGGTCGGCAGGGACTTGACGCTTTCCACGGTTATCCTGATCTGATCTCCCGGGGTAACGGGATGGAGAAAGCGGGCCTTGACCGACCCGAAGAGATACTGCGGCATGGTCTTTCCCGCGCCTTCCTGTTTAGCGGAGGCAAAGAGGACAATGGCCGCCTGTGCCATGGCCTCGATGATGGTCGCGCCGGGCATGACGGCCTTTTCCGGGAAGTGACCGAGAAAGAAAATGTCGTTCCCCGAGACGTTCTTGATCGCCACCGCGCGCTTGCCCGGCTCCAACTCGATGATCCGGTCGAGCATAATGAAAGGAAACCGCTGGGGAATGAGCTTCTTTATCTCTTCAAAGTCGAGCTGCATGCGTCACCTGTTGTACCCGCCCACCACGAGGGCTGAATTTTGTCCGTACGGGTCTGCTGCGGTAACAAGCACCGTTTTCACCGCTTGCGCACGCGCTGCATTCGGCACGATGTCGAGGGCGCAGAGGGTGTCGGTCTGCCGGTGGTTCACCGTAGGAGGGATGAATCCCTGCCGGAGGCCCCCAACCGCCGCTGCCACCGCGAGAGCGCCTGAAGCGGAGTATGTTTCCCCTATCATTGATTTGATCGAACTCACGGGCACGTGCCGCGCATCTTCACCAAACACCTCATGGAGGATCCGTGCCTCCATCCGGTCCAGTCCCGGCATTCCATTGGCGCAGGAGCAGACATACCCGACGTCTTTTGGCCGGACACACGCCTCCTCGAGCGCCTGCGCGATGGCCGTTTTCAGCCCCCGTCCCGCCCGTTCAAACGTACTGTCCGCTTCCGGATCAAATGCATTGCCGCAGCCCAGGATCACGGCCAGGATGTCCGCGCCCCGGCTCCGGGCATACTCCTCATTCTCCGCAACAAGCACCGCCGATCCCTCGGACAGGACGAACCCGTCCCGACCGGCATCAAAGGGACGACTGACCGGCTCGGCTCCGCTCATGCCGGAAAGATAGCCGAGATCGTGGAACAAGCGATAGGTCTCTTCGCACAGTTCTTCGACGCCGCCCGCGAGGACCGCATCGGCCCTTCCGAGCCGGATGAAATCCGCCGCATAGGACAGGGCATCGAGGCCTGCGCAAAAACCCGTGGACAGCGTTGTGTTAAAGCCCTTGATGGTGAACCGGATGGAGACCTGGCTTGCCGGTGAGTTGATGACCGTGTTCGGGAAGTGCGACGGATTGACGAACCGCGGACCTTCGGTCAGACCGGACCGGTCGAACTGCGCGATGCTGTGGAGACTTCCGAAGGTCGTGCCGATGGCAACTCCGACGGACCGTGACATCTCGTCTGAAATGGCCAACCCGCTGTCGTCAAGCGCGAGCTTGGCCGCGGAACAGACGAGCCGCGTACTTCGGTCAAGGTCCCGGAGGCCCTTTTTTCCCAGATATGCAAGCGCTTCGAAATCGGCTATCTCGCCGGCGGACTTTACACGGAACGGAGCCGCATCAAAGAGCGTGATCGGACGGACGCCGGTCGCACCCCTTTGCAGCGCCTTCCAGTATGCGTCCCTCCCCTTCCCGATGGACGAGAGGACGCCGATCCCCGTTATGACCGCTCTGCCTTTCATGGCCCCTCTACATCCCCAGACCGCCGTCGACTTGGAGGACCTGTCCGGTAATATAATGTGATGTGTCGCTCAGCAAAAAAAGCACCGACTGCGCAACCTCCTCAGCCGTGCCGAACCGCCCCAGCGGGATCTGCTCGACCGCCTTTTCACGGAATTTTTCCCCCAGCTGCGACGTCATATCCGTTTCGATGAAGCCGGGAGCGACCGCATTCACCCGGATGTTGTACGGTGCCACCTCTTTTGCCAGCGATTTTGTGAAGCCGATGACCCCGGCCTTGGCTGCTGCATAGTTCACCTGGCCCGCCATGGGCCTGATGCCGCTGACCGAAGAAACATTCACGATCTGCCCGCTTTTCTGCTTGAGAAAGGTGATGATGCAGGCGCGGGTCGTATTGAAGACGCCCGTGAGATCGGTGTCGATGACGTCGCCCCAGTCCTCCCTGCTCATACCCATCAGCGACCTGTCGCGCGTGATCCCTGCGTTATTGACAAGGATATCGAGCCTGCCAAACTCGCTTTTGACCTGCTCGATCATCGCCTTCGCGCCGTCAAAATCCCGGACATCGAGCCGTATCGGGAGCGCCCGGCGGCCCACCTCCCGGACCTCGGCCGCCAGGGTCTCAGCGGCTTCCCGGTGCGACGAATAGGTGAAGGCGCAGTAAGCGCCCTGCCTTGCCAAGGCAAGGACGACAGCGCGTCCTATGCCCCGTGAGCCGCCCGTGACGATAGCAACCTTGTCGCGAAGTTGATATTCTTCCAATACGCCCCCCCGGCGACGGCGGATGATCCGCGTCAACAAAGTGCTTGAACGACAAAACCTGAACCCCTGCGTTTACAGAGACATCAGTTCCGTTCGCTAAATGCTATCCGAATGGAGCATCACTTCGTCGCAGAATAGAAAACGATTATGCCGGACCTGTCGCGCGTCATGGTCATGGCCTGCGCGGGGATGCCCGCTTCGCCGAGGATCCGCTCGAAGTCCTTCACGGTCCGCTGCCGAAACCCGTCCCAATCGGCGATCCAGTGGTACTCCTGGGACCGGTACTGGTCCGCATCTTTGAACGCGGCAATGAGCTTCCCGCCCGGGTTCAGCAGCGCGTACAAAGAGCTCAGCATTTTCACCAGAAAATCATCGGGGAGATAGTCGAAATAACCCACACTGTAGATGATGTCCTGATGCCCGAATTCTGCCTTGGCAATGTCGATATCGAACATCCGGAGGGCGTTGTACTTGATCAACTTGACCTGCTCAGGCGCAAGGTCCGCGGGCGCAAGACGGTTCAACGCGAAATCCAGGGCGTCGCCGTCAAGGTCGACGCAGGTGAACTGCGCTTTCGATTGTTTGATCTCCGGGACCAGCATCGAAACCTCTCGACAGGAACCGCAGGCAATATCCAGTACCTTCGGGTTTTGTCGGGTGGAGAGCTCATCGTGGAGAAGCGCAGTCAACCGCTCAAGCCTCCCGCGGAGGGCGTGCGCCAGCTGCCAGTCGAGGATATATTTATCCAGATAGTATCCGATACCGTCGGACATCGGGGTGTTCCTGTATGCGGCCTCCAGGGTAAGATGGTCGCCCTGGTAGCCCTGAGGCCAGGTCCGGATCCGGTTGATGGCGTAACTCTTGGAAAGGATGGTGTGGGTCCGTTTGCGGAAATAGGAACGGGTGGCCTTTATTACTGTTTCATCTTTTACTTCCTGCTCGAACTGCGCACAGATCTTGAGAATGGCATCGTTCAGGGCCACGATCTCCCTGAGAACGGCATCCTCCTCGATCTCACCGCTTGCGATGCGCCGTTCTATGGTTCTCAGCTCCTCAACGTAACGCTCGATGGCCTGCCCGAGGATAAGCGTGTATTTTTCCTGCTCTTCTCCGACAGACCAAAGCGCTTCCTGCTCAACGTCAACCTCGTACTTCATGCTCATTTTCATACGTCCTCCCTTTTCGTTAAGATAACATCGTTTCCGCAGTCTCTCCGCAGAAACTGCCGATATACCGTTTCACCGTCGTACCCGCCCTGTCCGCCCGGGTCGATTTCCCCCGCGAACGTTGAGCATCACCCCCTCTTCCCATCGAGGTCAGGCATATCATCATCAGTGTTTTCGGTAGGCCAGGCGTTTCTCGCACGGGTCCACCGCGAGCACTGTTCCTGTGAGGACGCAACGGCAATAAACGATTAAGGAAGGACTTGCTTTGCGGTACATTACCCTACCGGACAGGAATAAGTCAATACTTCTTCACAAATAAATATGGGCGGGAAATTGGTTATCGGCATGCCTGAATCTTTGTGTAAGTAACGGGGAAAGGGGGTCTGGGCCGTTCGCCGGAAGAATCGGGCGGCGACTTGGATGCGGCATCAAACGTGAGAGATCACGCCGCGGTCCATCCGGAAATGCTGCTGGGTCTGTCGCGCAAGGTCCGAGTTGTGCGTGACCATGATGACGGTGGTGCCGTGCTCTTTGTTCATCCGGAGAAAGAACTGCATCATCTCGTTCTCCGTCTCTTCGTCGAGGTCGCCGGTGGGCTCGTCGGCGAGGATGAGCTCGGGGTCGTTCATGAAGGCCCGGGCGATGGCCACGCGGCGCTGCTGGCCGCCTGAAAGCTGGGCGGGATAGGCATTGATCTTGTCGCTGAGCCCGACCGAATGGAGGAGATCTTCCGCCTTCTGCTCGTGTCCGCCGTCGGGTGTCCGCTGTGATCGGAACGCGACGGGGAGCATGAGGTTCTCTTTTGCCGTCAGGATCGGAAGCAGGCTCGCGGACTGGAACATAAACCCGATCTTCTCGCACCGGTACTCCGAAAGCCGGTCGCTGGTCCAGGTGTAGATGTCCTCGCCGTTGAACAGCACCCGGCCCGATGTCGGAGAGACCATTCCGCCGATGAGCGAGAGGAGCGTCGTCTTGCCTGAGCCCGAATGGCCCACAATGGAGACGAACTTACTCCGCTCGACGATGAGGGAAGCGTTGCGGACCGCTGCGATGGTCTCGTTCGCCACCCGGTAGTCCTTCGATACGACATCGATCACGACCTGGCTCATGCTTACTCCACCTTGATGACCATTAGAGGCTCCATCTTCTTGAGCCGCTGTATCGGCCCCAGTGCGCCGAAGACGCAGATGGCGGTCCCGCCCAGAAAGCTCACCACCGCGATCGCGGACCGCTCCAGGAACGAGAGGTCCGTGGAAAGCTGCTTGACGATGGAAAAGGTCGTCGCGACCAGCGTGGACAGCGCGGTGCCTGCCACGATGCCGAGGATGCTCCCTGCGCACCCGATGACGAGCACCTCGATAAGGAATATCCTGAGGATGTGCTGTTCCTTGGCCCCCAGTGCCCGCATGATGCCCACTTCCTTGGAGCGCTCGTTGGCAATGGCCGTGAAGATCGCCCAGACGAGGAAGAAGGCCATAACCGACGCCAGAACGATGGTCATCATGAAGATCCTGCTCATGTCACCCAGCGTCGAAAGGATGTTCTTGCCGATGTCCTTCCGCGCCATCACATCGACATCGATGATCGAGTTCTCGATCCGCATGGCCACCGCCGAGGGATCGATGCCGGGCTTGACCTTCGCGAAGATCACCGAGATCTCCCCGGGCTTCACCTTTGCCTTGCCGCTTTTCACGATCCTCTCCATGTTCTCCAGCGTGATGAACACGGCGTTGTCCAGTCCGGTGCCGGTCGGGTCCATGGTCCCCACGATGCGGAACACATTACCGAAGAGCATGCTGTCCACTTCCACGAGGCCCAGCCGGATATTAAAAGAGGATTCCGTGCCGGCGACCGCCTCGCCTTTCTCCAGCCTGTGCTTGAGCTTTTCCCTGAGCCACGGCGTGATGATGAAGTCCGTGTCCTGGTTAAAGGCGATCACCATGGCCTCGGGCACAGAGCAGCACATGGTGGACATGGTGACAAGATAGATCTGCTCCGTGACCTTGTCGATCCCCTCGACGACCTTGATCCGGTCGATGAGCCTGGCGTCCATGTAGAACGACTTGATCTTGTTCTCAAGCAGGACCTCTTCGGCCGCGCCGCGCGCATTGGTCGGAACGATGAGCAGGTCGGCGCCGAGACGCTCCGAGGCCTTGTTGATGCTGCCGTTCACGCGCTGCACGAAGGAGAGGGAGAAGACGAGGGCGGACACCAGGAGCGCGATGGCGAACATCAGGATTCCGGTGCGCAGGGGTTTCCGTTTTATGTTCTTGAAGGCAAAGGAAAAGAGGGTCGGCATGAATTGAGCGGTTCTCGTAGATCTTTCTCTATGTAATAAGTGATCTGGTGCCTTTCGCTGAGACATCCGTATTATACAAGATTGATGAAGTTATATGCAAGAGCTATAAACAAAAACCTCTCCCCGCGATCATACCGCGGGGAGAGGTGGTCAGACGTTCATACTGCTTTGAAAATATTACTTCTTGTAGTTCGAATCGATGCCGCAGAGGACGGCGTTCTTGTCGCCGAGGCCCATGCCCTTGTGGCAGCCGAGGCAGACCGACACCTGCTTGTCGCTCAGCTTCTTGGCGCTGAAGTCATAGAACATGACCGTACCGTCGGTGATGTCCACGCCCTTGCCTTCCTTCACAAGCGGCTTTCCTTCCACATCGCAGCCGGCCGTGACCGTGCGCACGGTCAGGAGCGCGACCTTGTCGTCCGGGGTGTTCTGGGCGTCGTGGAGCTGGTTTCCCGGGGGCATCATCTTCTCGTCAACCATCTTCAAGGTCGTGGCGTCGAGCACCCAGAGGCGGTCGCCGGCCGACTGCATGATGAACTTGCCGTCGTTGCTGAAATACTGCCGGAAGGTGATGGTCTTGTCAGGCTCGCCCTTCAGCGTGTTCTTGGCAAGCTGCTTGAGATTGCCCTTCTCCATCTCGGCGAGATCCACGAGGATGAAGTCGATGTCGCCGGTGCCCTTCCCTTCCTTGGCCTGGTTCACTGCCAGAACGAAGGTCTTCATGTCGGGCGAATTGGTGCCGTGCGTGAACTTGTAGGAGCCCTTGACGTAGCCGAGGGAGCTCATCCAGAGGCGGTGCTTCAGCGACAGGTCCTTCTTGTCGAGCACGTCCACATAGCCTTCCGTTCCCATGAACACGGGCATGAAGAAGTTCTTGCTCTGGCCGGAGGCGCAGTAGGTCGGCGCCTTTTCGGCCGGGGCCTTCGGGTCCGGGGTCATGGCCACGTCCACAAGGACCTTGCCGGTCTTGAGGTCGGACTTGCCGACATGCATCTTCTTGTTCGCGTCGGGTACATAGGTGGACCAGAACATGATGTTCCGGTCGTTGGCATCGATGCGGGCGTCATGGGTGGCATACTGCTTGCCGTCGACGCCGGCAGGATTGATGGACAGGCGGTCCAGCTTCGAGATCTTCACCGGCTCGTTGGCATTGCTCGGGTCGACGACGACGTCGGCCTGTGCATAATGCCCGCCCATGCCCGCCACATAGATCGTGGCCGAATAGGTCTTCGCTACGGGCGCCGCGGGAGCCGCGGGCGCTGCTGCCGGCGCAGCCTTCGTGGCCTCTGCCTTCTTCTTTGCGGCGGCTGCAACGGCATCTGTCGACGACATCGTGGTGAAGGCCAGATAACCGAACAGCACAACAACTACAACTGCGATAAAGCCTGCAAGCTTTTTCATTGTGAATCTCCCCTTTCCGTGTATGATAAAGTGCGTATCTGATGTTGATACAACCAACTCCGAACTTCTCAAGCTTGTTAAACAGTCTTTTGCGGGAACGCTTTCACCTCCCTTTTTCCACTGTACCAGCAGTACAATACCATACAAAACAAATGAACCGCGTATTTATTGACGGTCGCGTTATCGTGCTTCCTGCTCCTTCTCGAACCGGACCGTCACCTGTTTTTCACCGGACCGTTCGAACCTGAGCGTCAGGATGAGTTCCGACCCCTCCTGCACGGTCCGAGGCATGTTAAAGATCATGATATGATGGCCGCCGGGCCCCAGGTCTGTCGTTTCCCGGGAAGGGACAACGATCTTGTCCACCCGCACCATCCGGCTTTTTTTCACATCATGGAGTTCGATGACCGCGTTGGGAACCGATACCGTTGCACCCACAAGCACGTCCCGTCCACCCGTGTTCTTAATCTTGAAAAAGACCGACCCCGCGCCGATAAAAATTGGCGAGAGGTTCGCATACTGGCCTTCAATCGTGATCTGCGGAGGTGGAGACGTGCAGCCGGCCCCTGAAACAAAAAAGGTCACCAACACCAACGTGACCCGCATGATGATCGATGAACTGAAAGATGAACTGAATAAGGTGGTGGTCCTTTTCCGCATAGAGAGGCAACGAACATCCCAAGAAGCGCTCTACGATGCCTCCTGAAAATAGTACGTTATAATAGAGCAGGGCGCTGTATCGTGTCAATGTAAAATTATAGCTTTAGAGCTTATAGTGTCTGTTTTTTGGCCTGTTCAGGAAATGGGAGTGTTACAAAATGATACGGTTGCTCTTCCCCTTTTACCCGTTTTTTGCTAAGATAGAATTGTTCAAAAGCATCCATCATGCGGAGAGAGGAGACATATCCATGGTTCAGAAAGCAAGCGCGGCGCTGACAGACATGCTGCAGCAGGCCATTGCCCGCGAGATCCAGGTGAGCGTACAGTACATGTGGCAGCATATCATGGCAAAAGGCCTTGAGTCGGCCGAGATCGCCGATGTGTTCGAAGACGTTGCAATATCGGAGATGAAGCACGCCGAGAAGATCGCCGAACGGTTATTCTATTTCGACGTCATCCCCACCACCAAACCCGACCCCATCAAGGTGGGCGGAAGTCTCAAGGAAATGCTCGAGGCGGACGCAACAGCGGAAGAAGAGGCCATTGACCTCTACAAGGCCATTATCAAGCAGGCCGCCTCAGAGGGGGACAGCACGACCCGCCTTCTCTTCGAGCAGATCCTCGCCGACGAAGAAGGCCACCACGACACCTTCACCACCCTGCTGGGAAAATAGCCGTTTTCGCCGAATAACGACAAAAGCCGAAGCATCCCGCTTCGGCTTTTCTTTTTTCCTCATCCTGTTCTTTCCTTATGCCCGCCCGATACCGTAGATCCGGTCGAGGAGTTTCCGGTCATCAAGCACCTTCGCGTGCAGCCACGGCATGTACTCCAGGGTCACCACGCCGTTCCACTCCAATTCCTGAAGCCTGTCCAGAAGATCGAGGCAGAAGTTATCACGCTCCACCGGCTGGTACTGCTTGGCGATCCCCTTGACGCCGTGATCGCGGGTCACCGCCGAAAGATGCAGGTTCACGATATGGGTGTGATAGGTCTCGATGACCCAGGTGATCTCGGACTTCGGGAGGCGCGAGGTATCCAGCACCATGGGCATGCTTGCGTTCATGATCTGATCGGGCGTGAGGATCCGCGTCTTGTCCCAGAAGGTCTCCATGGCGATGACCACCTGGGTGCGCTCCTGCAGGTGCCGGATGTTCTCTATGATGGAGAGATGATCCAGGTCGCCCGAATCCGGAATGGCCGTCTCCGGGTGGAGGACCATGATCCCTGATCCCACGGCCTCGGCGAACTGTACTGCCTTTCCCGCCCAGTCGATGAAATTGCCGTCGGCCAGGTGCCCGTCAGGAGCATGGACCGAATAAATAGGGACCTCATAGTCCTTGACCTGACGCTCCACCGCTGCAAGGCGGTCCTTGTCCTTCAGGAACTCCGCAAGGTCCTGGGGGAAGGCAAACTCGATGGGCACGCCCCGCAGCTTCCTGAGCCTGTCATCGCTGTTCGAATAATCTATCTCTCGTCGGATGCAAAAATACATGGTTTTGTGTTTTGGGGTCCCGTCTCGGGTCGGCAGGATAAGGCCGAAAGGCCCCTCCCGTGAGGACATATTATAGCATCACGGTAATAATATTTGTTGAATTTTTGCCCTTATTGACGATCCTCATCGGCCGCCAATCCGGGCTTTGGCTATGGAATTATTAGGAAAACTTATGGAAACCTTCCGGGTTTTCGCTTGACAAAAAACCGTGATTCCGGTAGATTTTTCGAGCATATTCTGAAATCGTGAGGAGCGACAGGTTATGAAAGAAGGTCCGCTGCTTTTACCGGAAATACATGGTGTTCCGGAGATCGTCCCCTACACCTGGCTGGTCATGGTCATCCTCATCGGCCTTGCCCTGATCGCCCGTGCCAGCCTCAAGAAGACCGCCCCCACGGGCATCCAGAACGTGTTCGAAGTGATCTTCGGCGGTCTCGACGACTATATTGAAGAGATCATGGGGCCCGAGGGCAAGCACTACTTCTTCCTCATCGGCAGCCTGTTCCTCTTCATCCTGGTCTCGAACCTGCAGGGCCTGGTCCCGGGCCTGGAATCGCCGACCGGCAACATCAACACCACGGCGGCCCTGGCCATAATCGTTTTTTCCGCGACCCATATCATCGGCATCTCGAAGCACGGCTTCTCGTACTTCAAGCATTTCGTCGGCCCCATGCCGCTCCTGGCGCCGCTCATGATCCCCCTGGAGCTGATAAGCCACCTCGCGCGGCCGGTCTCGCTGGCCTTCCGTCTTTTCGGCAACATGCTGGCCAAGCACAAGCTGCTCGTGGCGCTCCTTTCGCTGTCGCCCTTCGTGCCCGTGTTCCTCGTCCTGGGCCTGGGCGTGTTCGTGGCCTTCGTCCAAGCGGGCGTGTTCACGCTTCTGACCATGCTGTACCTCGCCGGCGCGATCGAAGAAGCGCACGGCAGCGAACATCATTAAATAAGCTGTCAGCTTATCAGCTCATTCACCCCGGTGAACGCAGCTCCCGCAGTGCGGGATTCCCCGGGAGGTAGCAACCCGGCACGATTCCGGATAGAAGTTCACATTTAGAAGAAAGGAGACAAACAGATGAAAAAGTTCGCAGTCCTTGTTTTGACCCTCAGCCTGATGTTGGTAGCGGGTGTGGCGTTCGCAGCGGAGGCAGCAGCCCCTGCAGCAGCAGCCGGCGGCCTGACCGCGGCAACTGCCGCGCTCTTCGCCATCGCCATCGCGGCGTTCGGCGGCAGCCTCGGCATGGGCCTCAGCATTAGCAAGGCCGTCGAAGGCATCGCGCGCAATCCCGAAGCCTCCGGCAAGATCATGACCACCATGATCATCGGTCTGGCACTGATCGAATCGCTGGCCATCTACACGCTGGTCATCATCTTCATCAAGGCATAGGCAGTATCAGCAGAGCAGTACCCGAAGCGGGGATGGTGAAAACCATCCCCGCTTTTTTTGTCTCGACGAACACACTCAGGGCAGAAAAGAACTAATTCGGTCATTGCGAGCAAAGCGAAGCAATCTCGTCGTCCAAAGCCTGTGTTATAGCCACCGCATTGATAAATCATTGTTCCCGTGCTATAGTCCCGTTTATCCAATAACAGGTTATTTAACGAGGTGAAACATGGATTTGTTTCTAACATTAATTATTGTATTTGTGTTGGCCCCCATGATTCTCGGCCCATTTGTAATAAAATTCAGTCATTGGGTTTCTGCGAAAGTCACCATCAAGTCGGTTTCTCCTGAAGCTCTCGACCATGATGTAAAAGCCTTTCTTGACAATGCTATGATCGAATTTGAATCCATAGGATTCGACTTTGTCGGGTATATGGAGTTATGTGACTACGTGCCGAACATGTTGTCTTCCTATTTTGCATTATTCATGGACAAACAGAATAAGACATCCTCCATGGCAGCTGTCCTTCGACCTAAGTCTGGACGGACCGTTCGATATTACGAGTTTACCAACAAGTATTCCAATGGCCGCGTGATCAATGTAAACAATTCGCCGATGATGGGAAGCTATATACATCCGGATAGGAGTAGCTATAGATATCCGGACACCGACTCGATCAAACATCTTTACGAGATAAATAACTGGGTAACCAGTCGCGATAAGAGGGCGATAAACCCAATGGGTTATGTTCGAGGCAGAGAGTTGGAAATGCTCTGTGACGCTTTTAATAACGAAACAAGACTTCAGGAAAAATTAGGCTATTTATATCTAACAGAAAACAAAACACGATTCATGCTTACATGGAAGGGTGCTTTTATCATGACAGAGAAGAATGTATTTCCGATAAGGAATATACTCGCATTTTTGGACTTGAGGTCGGCTAAGAATGCAATAGCGGGCCTGCCCTTTTCTCGAAAGGTTTAATCTCCATCAGTTGGCTGATCGAGCCCTTCGCGTTCGCCCCCATGCTTCTCTCCCTTGGTCTCCCGTTTTTTCCCTTTTTCCCCCTCCCCCTTTGCGGTATAATAGCGCCCTGACAACATCACCACCCCTAAGGAGCACAATCCGCCCATGAATACCGTTCGCGTAAGGTTCGCGCCCAGCCCCACCGGCGCTCTGCATATCGGCGGGGTCCGCACCGCCCTCTTCAACTGGCTCTTTGCCCGCCATCACAAGGGAACGTTCATCCTCCGCATCGAGGACACGGACCAGGCGCGGTCCACGGACGATTCCATCAAGGTCATCATCGACGGCATGAAGTGGCTCGGCATGGACTGGGACGAGGGTCCGTCCGTCCTGCCGGATGGATCGGTCAAAGGGTACCGCCAGACCGAGCGCATGGCGATCTACCGCGAGTACGCTGACCGTCTGCAGAAAGAAGGCAAAGCCTATCTCTGCTATTGCTCGCCGGAAGAACTCGACATGCGACGCAAGAAAGCCATGGCGGACGGGAAGGCGCCCAAATATGACCGGAAGTGCTACGGCATTAAAGAGCCCGTCGCCGGAAGGACACCGGTACTCCGGTTCCACTCGACCGATGAAGGCGAGACCGTGGTGCGCGACCTCGTCCGGGGCGCGGTCACCTTCGAGAACAAGCAGCTCGACGACCTCATCATCATGCGCTCCGACGGGTTCCCGACGTACAACTTCGCCGTGGTCGTGGACGACGTGACCATGAAGATCTCCCATGTGATCCGCGGCGACGACCACCTGAACAACACGCCGCGCCAGATCCAGATCTACCGCGCGTTCGGCTTCGAGCCGCCCCAGTTCGCGCACCTGCCCATGATCCTGGGCTCGGACAAGGCAAAGTTGTCCAAACGTCACGGCGCGACAGCGGTCACGGAGTACATCGACCTCGGCTATCTCCCTGAGGCGCTCGTCAATTACCTCTCCCGGCTCGGCTGGTCCCATGGCGACCAGGAGATTTTCTCTCCCAAAGAATTGATCGAGTCCTTCTCCCTGGAAAGCGTCGGCAAGGCGCCCTCGGTCTTCAATGCGGAAAAGCTGGTCTGGCTGAACCACCACTACATTCAGCGGGCCGACCACGGCAGGCTTGCGGGTCTGCTGCTCGACCTTCTGAAGAAGGACGGAATCGTGCAAGCGGGCAGCGAGCCCGACGCAACGTGGCTTAAGAAGCTCGTCAAGATCCTTGCGGAGCGAAGCCACACGCTCGTCGAGATGAAGACCGGGGCCATTCCCTTCATCAAGGACGAGATCGCCATGGACGAGAAGGCGAAAGCAAAACATCTTACGCCGGACGTTGCGCCGCTCCTGACCGAGCTGGCAGGAGCGCTCAAGGCGCTTGAGCCTTTCTCGCATGACGCCATCGAGAAGGTCTTCAACGATCTCGTGACGACAAAGGGCATCAAGCTCGGCAAGCTCGCCCAACCCGTGCGCGTAGCGCTCACCGGCGGGACCGTCAGCCCCGGCATCTTTGACGTCATCGAAGTGATGGGCAGGGACAAGGTCATCAAACGAATAGAGGCTGCGGTCAAATCCTAATTCAGGGTGGAGGTCTCCCATGGACAGGTCTGTGCTGACTATAATGGCATCCGTCTTAGGCATTCTGGTGTGCGCCGCCGGGACAGCCTCATCGCTGGAACTCACGCTGAAGCCGCTTCCCCGGGATGAACAGGCATGCGCGGGACACAAGCAGGACGGGCAGTTCCATCCCCGGCGAGTTGTCGTCCTTCCCTTCAGCAATAGCGACAAGTCCGCCAGATCGAAGAAGACCACTCCCGACGGAAAGAAGACCGTGAACAACTTCAGCTACCCGGTCAAAGAGGACGGCGAACACTTCGCCTCGATCCTGGAGAACGCTCTCATGAGCACGGGACGATATTCGATCGTCGAACGGGCAAAGATCCAGAAGCTCCTTGATGAGATGAAGCTCCAGCATAGCGGCGCGGTCGACAGTGAGACCATGAAAAAATTCGGCCAGCTGAGCGGCGCTGACACCATCATCGACGGCAAGGTCATCAAATACCTGACCGTGCTCCGCTGGCAGACCCAAGGCAAGGCCTGGTTCAACTTCCCGGTCGCTTTTGTGGCCGTCGAGTTCAAGATGATCGACGTTGCCACCGGGACGGTGCTGTTCTCCTGCCAGAAGTCGGGCAACTCCGAAAATTACCTTGATCGGGAGTATCTCATCGATACGAAAAAATCCGCCGCGTCCGGCTACAGCGATATTAAAGCCGCGCTTCACGGTTCGGGTTCGCTCGAACGGCTCGATCATGTGGCTCGCCAGCTGACAAAAGAGGCCGCCGCCGAACTGCGGCTCCCCTAAGCACCAACGGTTCTGCCTGCCATGCTCCTTGACCTGTTCACGCATCTCACAACCTCCTGCTCGCCCTACGTCCGCCGCCTGGGCTATCTCGACGAGGCGATCGCCATGCGGAGCAGATACCGCCGCAACAGGACCGCGTGGCAGCCTCATCTCAACAACACCCGCCGCTTCGTCCTGGCAGTCGCAGAGAAGGTCCTTCACCGGGACAAGGTCGTTGTCCTCGGGTCCGGACTCCTGCTGGATGTGCCTCTTGCCGAGCTCACAGGAATGTTTCGGGAGGTCGTCCTGATGGATACCGTCTGCCTTCCCGAGGTCCGCAAGCAGATCAGGGGATATGGCAAGGTATCGTTCATTGAGCGTGATGTTACGAATATCGCCGAACGTCTTTATACGAACAGACAGCAAGGCATCCCTGAGCTTCCCCGGGCCGTGCCTGTGGAGATCGACAATGATGCCGATCTGGTCGTTTCCCTGAACATCCTCTCCCAGCTCTGGGTCATGCCGCGGACCTATGTGTCATCGCAGCGTCCGGCCCTCCCTCATGACCAGGTCGAAGACTGGTGCAGGCAGATCGAGGAATTTTATTACTCTTCCTTGCGCTCCCTGTCCTGCGACGTCTGCCTGATCGCTGATCATGAGGTTGTTAAGCTCGACACCGACGGCGCGATAATCAGCAGGGCTTCTACGGTCTATGATCTTGTTCTGCCTGCGCCGGACGCGTCATGGACATGGAACATCGCTCCGGCTACGAATAATGCCCGGTCCGCGTCGAAAGAACTGGTCGTCGGCGCGTGGCATATGCAGCCGCGAACAAGCAGATAGCAACGTCGGAATAGAATTCCGCTCAAAATTAAAGGAATATTGTTCCTTTTGCAATAAAGATAAGCTACGACGAACGGCTGTCTCTCGCAAAGCCGCAAAGGACGCAAAGGATATCTTTAAATCCTGGTTTTAAAACTAAAAGATATGGCCTTTCTTTGCGGCTTAGCGGCTTTGCGAGAGATGCCCTTTAGCTTTGTTTTATATTCATAATTATGATCTGGTGTTCCCAAGGTAAGTCCTCCGGCTCCTCCCGCGCTCGACAACCTGTTTGTCATTGTCAAACACCTCTATTTACGCTACAATCCTTTCGTGCGCGTTGATCTTTTCCTGAAGACGAGCAGGCTCGTAAAGCGCAGGACCGTGGCGCAGGAGATGTGCGGTGCCGGCAGGGTGCTGGTGAACGGCCAGGAGGCAAAGCCCGCGAAAGAGGTCGGACCGGGCGACGCCCTGCGTATTTCCTACTCGACGCGCATTATCGAGATCGAGGTGCTGAAGGTTCCGGCCTCATCGAATAACGTCAAATGTCTCCCTGAGGAACTGTTTCGGGTAACGTCGGACCACCGGATCCCGCGGGAAGATGAGTGATCTGTTGGACCCTTCCGTGTCGCCTAGAGGCGCCTACTTCTGGTCATCTGTGTGTCCCGACAAGTTCGGGACCCGTGGTTACATAGTTTTACTGTTCTTTTTTCGTACCTATGAACAAGAAACCCTTCATCGCCATAACCATGGGAGACCCGGCCGGCATCGGTCCGGAGATCATCGCCAAGGTCTTCGCCGCGGGCGCGATCCGTTCCTTCTGCAGGCCCGTGGTCGTCGGCAACACGCGGGTCATGCGGAAGATCGTCAAGGAACTGGGGCTCGAACTCACGGTCAAAAGCATCCCCTCCCTCCGGTCGGCGGACCCCCGCCGCGGACACATGGACGTGCTGAACACCGAGAACATCGACATCGCGATGCATGCCTGGGGACGGCCGAACGCCGCGTCCGGCAGGGCCGTGGTGGACTACATCAAGCAGGCGACGGCGCTCGCGCTGAAGCAGGAGGTCGCGGCCATCGTCACCGCGCCGATCAACAAGGAAATGATGAACGCGGCGGGATACCGATACGCCGGCCATACCGAGCTGCTGGCGGCGCTCACCGGTACCAGGGACTTCGGCATGATGTTCGTTGGCGGCGGGATGCACCTGATCCTGGCGACCATCCATCACGCCCTGAAGGACGTCCCCCGCCTGATCAAAAAGCGGCGCGTCCTCCGGACCATCCGTCTCGCTCACGCAGCCATGCGGTCGCTCGGCATCGACCGGCCCCGCATCGGCGTGGCGGCGCTGAACCCCCACGCGGGCGAAGGCGGCCTCTTCGGCGGCGAGGACAGGAACGAGATCCTTCCCGCGGTCATCATGGCGCGGGGGGAGGGGATCGACGCCAGCGATCCGCTGCCCGCGGACACGATCTTCCACAAGGCCCGGAACGGCAGGTTCGATATCGTCGTCGCCATGTACCATGACCAGGGCCTGGCGCCGCTGAAGATGCTCGCCTTCGGCCAGACGGTGAACGTCACGGTCGGTCTTCCCATCATCCGCACCTCGGTCGATCATGGCACCGCCTATGACATCGCTGGAAAGGGCTGCGCCGACCCGGCAAGCCTGCTCGCGGCGCTGAAACTTGCAGCACAGATGGCGACCCATAAGGGTCGAACGGAGGAGGTGGCATCGTGAACGAGCAGCCGGCATCGCTTTTTACCCGCCCCCATTTGTTCGCCGCGTTCTTTTTCGTCATCTTTATCTTTCTCCTCTACCAGATGGCCACGATCATTGCGCCCTTTTCCTCCGCTCTCCTCTGGGCGGCGATCCTCGCGATGGCCCTTGCGCCGCTCTACCGGCGCGTGGTACAGGCGGTCAAAGGGAGAAAAGGCCTGGCCGCCGGCATCATGACGTTAGGAACGCTCCTCATTGTCATCGGACCGGCGGTCTCACTTCTTGTCGTGCTTGCAGGCCAGGCCGTGGACATCTACCAGTGGGCTTCGGAGCTCATCCGGTCCGGGAAGCTGGCGGAAGCCTGGGACCGGCTGGCGATCCCGTTCCTCAACCGCCTCGCCGGTCTGCCGCTCCTGCAGGGGATCGATATAAAAGGGATGCTGATCAAAGGCGTCAGTGAACTGTCATCGGGGATGGCCTCCCAGCTTGGGGCCGTGCTCAGGGACACCTTCCTCCTGGTGGTCAACCTGCTGATCATGATCCTGTCGCTGTTCTTCTTCTTCCGGGACGGCGAGTCGTACTACACGACAGTGACCAACCTTCTGCCGTTTACGCCGGAGCAGCAAAAGGCCATCGCCCGAAAATTTCAGGACACGTTCAGCGCGGTCATCAACGGAGTGTTCCTGATCGCCCTCCTCCAGGGGATCATGACCGGGGTGGGCTTCGCCCTGTTCAGGGTCCCCTTTCCGGTGTTCTGGGGCTTTCTCGCCGCCATCCTCGCGCTGCTGCCCATCGGCGGCGCGGCCCTTGTGTGGATCCCCGGATCGATCTACCTGTATGCGACCGGCTCCGGCCTCAGCGGCATAGTGCTCGCGGTCTGGGGAACGGTCTTCGTGAGCCTCCCTGATAATTTTCTGAAGCCTCTGATCATCGGGAAAAAGGCGAAGATCCCGACCTTCCTGCTCTTCATCGGGATCCTGGGCGGCCTCAAGGTCTACGGGTTCCTGGGCATCCTTGCCGGCCCCCTGGTGGTCACGCTGCTCACCGCGTTCGTCCAGATCTACCGTGAGGAGTTCATGGAAAAGCGCTAAGGCCGTCGAAACCACGGAGGAACCTGAAAAAATGCATTATAGTCAACGTCATTTTGCCACCGAGAACGCAGAGTTCACAGAGTACTGCCACTAGATAGGATCATTGGTTTTTCTCGGTGCACTCGGTGACCTCGGTGGCCAGTGCCTGACTTGCTTTTCGTAGTATCCGTGTCGACTAAAGACGCCTACGTCTGGTCATCTGTGGTCGCATGAATTTAAGCGTGTCTCGGGGGGGTAATCGTTTTATGGAAGATCTCGCGAAATCCGATACGTGGCGGGTGTTCCGCATCATGGCGGAACTGGTCGAAGGGTTCGAAGCACTGAGCGGCGTCGGGCCGGCCGTCACCATCTTCGGCAGCGCGCGGCTCAAGCCCGGTTCTCCCTACTATGACAAATGCCTGACGGTCGCGGAAAGCCTGGCGAAGGGAGGCTTCACCGTCATTTCCGGCGGGGGGCCCGGCATCATGGAGGCGGCGAACAAGGGCGCCCAGAACGGCAACGGGACCTCGGTGGGATTGAACATCGCCCTTCCCATGGAACAGTCGGCAAATTCTTTTCAGGATATACGGGTGGAGTTCCGCTACTTCTTCGTACGGAAGTTGATGTTCGTGAAATACGCGGTAGGCTACGTCATCTTCCCCGGCGGGTTCGGCACCATGGACGAGCTGTTCGAGGCCCTCACGCTGATCCAGACCAAGAAGATCAGGCGCTTTCCGGTGATCCTCGTCGGCAGGCAGTACTGGGCGGGAATGATCGATTGGATGCGGGCGACCGTGCTTGCGCAGGGCAACATCGACGCCGAGGACCTGGACCTCTTTCACGTGGTCGAGGAACCCGACGAAGTGTGCGATATCATCGCAAAACATTACAAGGACCGCACGGCCTCCTTCCCGAGCGACAAGCGGGCGGGCCATCGAAGGGGCGTGTAACTGCAGGAACGGTCCGCTACGGCTCTCGAAACCGCTCCCTTTCCCTCCGTTTTTCCGAGCGGCTCTTCCGATGGTGCTTCGCACGGAGCATGCGGAACCAATTCTCGATGTTCTCGCGATAGATCATGACCAGCAGGATCATTCCGATGCCGATCCCCACGACAGTGAAGAACGCCCCGTAGCGCGCATCGCGGAACAGCGTACCGCCGACGGTCAGGAGCGTTGTCCCGAGGACCCGTCCGCTGGTTGACACCAGGAGGAAATCCCGCTGGCCCATATGGCCCAGGCCGAGCAGGTAGCACAGGATGTCCTTGGGGAACCCCGGGATGAGGAACATGACAAACGCGAGAAAGAGCCCCTTGTGCTTCATCACATAGTCATAGCGCTTGATGACCTCGGCGTTCACCACGACCTCGACGATGTGCCTTCCGAGCAGCCGGGCGATCATGAACGCGGCCCATGAGCCGATGGTGAGCCCGATGGTCGAATAGACGATCCCCCAGAAGGTCCCGAAGAAATACCCGCCCACGAAACCCGTCACCTCGCCCGGCACCGGCGCGGCAACGACCTGGAGCGCCTGCAGGCCAATGAAAATGAACGACGCGTAGGCGCGGTGCTCCCGGATGAACTTCAGCATCCGCTGCCGGTCCAGGAAAAGATCTATCAGGCCGAAGTAGTACATCAGGTACGTCCCCACCGTGAGGAACGTTGCAATGAGCAGGAGCTGCAGGATGGATTTGCGGTCAAGTTTGAACATGCGAATGCGGGTTTACGTCACTTCTTAAAAAGGTCATCCAGGGCCTTCCGGCTGGAGGTTTCCCCGTCCTTCACTGGCACGTCTGTAGCTGCTGTTTCCTTGAACAGGAAGTGATCGCAATAGTTGGCCTTGTCCTTCTCCCGGACCAGTTCGGCGATCGGTTCGCGGCACTGCTTCGGCGCTGACCGGTCATGGAATTTGCAGTTCAGGCAGCAGGCCAGGTCGGCATGGCAGTGAGGGCATTCATCCTTTCGCCCGACCTTGCCGCCCAGGGACAATTCCTTCCTGCATGCGTGGCAGACCTTCATATCAGCCTCTACTATATAACATCGCGCGACCTTAGACAAGAGCAAAGGCCCGCGCCTGAGGTTCGGCACGGGCCTTCTAAATGAATGCTGGACTGCGACCTTCACCTACTAGTCCGCAATTTCGTTCAAGCGAAACAATCATCAAATACAGTTTGTAAATTGCACCTGAACGACGAGTTGAGTCCAGCGCTATAGAGCGCGGGACGCGAACGACTTGTTATCGACCTTTATCGTTTTAAATCAATAACAACACATCTTGATCATCAAGGTCGAGAGCAATATCGAGTTTTTCTTTTGCATCATCTATAAGAGTAAAAACCATCATTCGATCTACACTTTTTCGTATCATGTAACGCCAAACTTTTTGCCCAGTATATTTCGTGCAGGTAACGACCTTGTAGAACCGCATGGGTGTCAAACTAAGCGTAGGAGGGCTCGGCTTAGTAAAAACAATTCCAACGATAGATTTCGGTTTTATATTTCGTTTCGTTATATCTTTCTTACCTTTATCTTTCTTAGGCTTCATTTCATCGTGCTGCGCTGAAAACCAATCATCCTTTTCGCAATATATGATGAGGGGGAATGTTTTTCCAGTCATTGGTAGTTTGTTATTCCAAAGATGAACATGCTCGCCATTCATTTTGCATTTAGATAGTGCAAGAAAGAGCTTCGAGAGGAATCTTAAGCCACTTTTGTTGACCGTTAAGGTTGGCCCATTGCTTTCTGAATACGTCAGAGTAGCCAATTCAGATCCGTTTGACTTGACCATCCCATAGATTGAATTCTTAATTATGTATTGCTGACCGAGGCAGTCTGCTGCTTCCCTGAGAAATGGATTGATGTCATAAGTGCTCGAATAGTGATCGTCCGCATATTTTATACAGTCTTGATAAGCCCTTTTCTTTTCCACATCTGTATCAAGGTTGTACTTTTTAATGATTTGGTCGATCTTGGATTTATAGGCCATTGGGGCTCCTTCTAAGTGTCAGAGAGTTCTTTTGCAGATAACGCCGCCGGTCACTCGCCGCGAGGCGAGTCGATGTGGACCGGCTGGTTGGTTCCTATTAATGCCAAATTTGCCACGCAATCCATTGCAGCGGGAACGTAACGACATCATAGACCACGGCAAATGGATATAGAACATGTGTAGCATAGTATGATGATTTGCTACGGCATTGCCACTCCAGTTCATTCTTTATGTACAAGAGATCGATATCACGATCTGCGGCACCAAATCGATAGTGAACCGTCATACCAGGTTCCGTGTTGGAATAATATATGAGTACCTTATCCGGATATCCATTCCACATAAACGGCTCTTCATATTTTTTGTCTGGCCAAGCAGGTACATGTGTATCTCTATCATCAATTAATATCACATCTACATTTTGAAGCTTCGGACCCTCAAATCCAAGGTCTTCTTTGATAAGGGGAAAAATGCCTGCGACGGCGGGGAGATATAAAATAACATCATGATTTCGACCGCAATTATTTCGCATATCACTTAGCTTTACGGCATAGTATTTCTCATCTTCAAGAGTCCTGACTCCATAATATTGTCCTGTAACTTTGATTTTCTGCCCTCGAACATATTCCGGATCTGCGGTGCCTTTCACCGACAATTCACGCCTTAATCCTTCATCTTCTCGAGTCATGGCGTTTACGCCTTGCGTTGCGCATGCCGAACTCAGCAGTGTGAATCCGAAGAGAGCGATATTTATGTAGTGTGAGTATTTCATTATGAACCAATGTTTATCAGTACGGAAAACGGTAGCATAGATTGAAGGCTTGGTCAATGAATTTGACATAGGAATATGATGTAGACAGCTGATATCATTAGAATCTGATGAAATGACTAATATTCATTTTGCGGAATATCCAGGAAAAGAAATTAATGCTCCAAAGTGGAATAGTCAATTGAAAAGGTCACCGGATGAAGCATGTCCTTGGTGTGGCACTGACCCGCATTCATTCTCTTTATTCAATTGAGTCTATTGGCAAAGGTTGAAAGATTCAAGGCGGAGATTGCACTGCCAATCACGTTTTTACATTTGCAGACTTCAGGAAGAAAACTTCACACAAGCTACTGCCCTTTCCCACATTCCCGGCAATACTTCCCGTACACCTGCGTCGGCCTGCCGCAGCTGTTGCATGACCTGAGCTGCGCAAATCCGCAGAACAGGCAGGCTGCCGCGCCGGCAGGAAGTTGCTTGCCGCATTCCTGGCACTGTCCCTTCGTGATCCTCCGCTCGATCAGCTTCTCCCGGGAGAACAGTTTCTTCTGGAAAATGTAGATAAGAAAGAGCGCGGCTGCCACGGCAACGGCAATAACGAGGTAGTGCCAGACAGCTACCAGTTTGAGGGATTCCAGCAGGTCCATAAGCTTCTTCAGCAGTTTCTTCGGGATGATGTCATAGACAGTCTCGATGATCTTGAAGAAGATGGGAATGAACGAGACGACGAGGAGGTGAGAGGAGACGAGCGTCTGGATGCCTCGGTTCAGCTTGATGCTCGCGTTGTTCCAGACGTAGAAGACCGCGAAGAGCGGGAGCAGGAAGATCATCTGCATACCCAGTCGCTTGACCGGGTGCCAGAAGTACATCGTGCGAAGGTCGGCTTTCAGCGTATCCCGGTCCTTGTCCGAAAGGCCCTGGAGCCGCTCCCAGAGCAGTTTGATCTTCCCGTTTCCATTGATTCTCTGGTCCAGGGCGACGACCTGCCCCTGCAGGGTGTTGAGCGTCTCTGTTTTCTTCCGTATATCCTTCTGCAGTGCCTGGACGTGCGCCTGACCCTGCTTTTGCTTGGCGATGGTCTCGAGCAGCGATGTGTCGTAGGCGCCCTTGAGGTTGCCGATCTCCCGTTGCAGGTCCCGGGCTTCCTGGACAAATTTTACCCGATCCTCGAAGGACGCGGTCAGCGCCTTGTCATTCTTTATCTGGTCCACAAGGTCCAGACAGGGCGCGCAAACCGGATGCCGGTCCTTCTTTTTCTCCTCGACCGGATAATACCGCGTACTGTGCGAGACAACGATCTGCGAGAGCTTGTCTATCCGGTTCGTGGCGTTCCAGCGGCTGTTGATCACGATCTCCCGGCAAGTATGGGGAATGCGGTCATCGGGAGAGGTCAGCTGCCGGGTATGGTCGTCGAGGCCGTTGAAGATCGCGGTGAGGATGAAGATGTCGAGGAACAGGATGATGACCAGCGCGGCCTTGCTGAGCGGCTGGCTGTCGAGACTGGTCAGGTTGCTCCTGACCCTGGAGAATGCGTTTTTGAACTTCGCGGTCATGTTCATGCCGCCTCCTGAGCCGCTGACGTTGGGACAAGCTTCACCCCGGACAACTCTATCACAAACATTTAGTTTTTGAAAACATTTCGTAATCGACCCAGCCTGGATTTCTTCACCGCAGCGCTCATCTCCCCGGTCGCGGTGCCGACATAAACGAGCAGCCCTTCCTTCCGCTTTAACGGCAACTCGTCCTGTTCAGGCCTCATAACTATATGGTCCTGGTACTCATGTATCTTCAATACCACTCCCGGCTTTATACCAAGTCGTTCCCTAATCTTCTTTGGCACAGCAATCCTTCCACATCGATCAATCGTCGCCCTCATCACTCGCCTCCCGATAAACGCAACTATATCATGGAAACCATTGCTTCACAATATCGACTGAAAACAAAGGCCCGTACCGGATCACCGGCACAGGCCTTTTTGAATATTGGATCTGCATGTTGAATCTATTTTTAGAACACGCCCTTGACCTTGCCCGTCTCCACGTCCACGTCCACGCGGCGATAGGCCGGGTCGGACGCTGTTCCGGGCATGAGCGTGATGGAGCCTGCCACCGGCACGACGAAGCCCGCGCCCTTGAAGGTCAGGATGTCGCGGATGCGGAGCCTCCAGCCCTTGGGCACGCCCTTGAGGTTCGGGTTGTCCGTGAGCGAGAGATGGGTCTTCACCATGCATACGCCCATCTTGGCGAGGTCCGGATCGGCCTCCAGCTTCTTGGCCTTGGCCTCCGCCTCGGGCGTATAGTCCACACCGTCCGCGCCGTAGACCTCGGTCGCGATCAGCTCGATGCGCTTCTTGAGCGGCGCCGAGAGCTCGTAGAGGAACTTGAAGTCGTTCTTCTCGTTGCAGGCGTCGATGACCGCGTCGGCGAACTCGAGCGCTCCGTCGCCGCCTTTTTCCCAATGACGGGACAGCGCAACGCGTGCTCCGGCCGCCTCGGCCAGCCTGCGCACTGCCTTGATCTCGTTGTCCGTGTCGGTGTAGAAAGCGTTGATGCAGACCACCGGGTTCATGCCGGACTTCTTCGCTACCTTGATGTGGTGGATAAGATTGTCGCAGCCCTTCTCCACCCAGCCCACGTTCTCGCCCTTATACTCCGCAGGCATCGGCTTGCCGGGAACCGGGATCGGCGCGCCGCCGTGGCACTTGAGCGCCCGGATGGTGGCGACGATCACCGCGGCGTGGGGCTTCAGGCCCGACATGCGGCACTTCAGGTTCCAGAACTTCTCGAAACCGATGTCCGCGGCGAACCCGGACTCGGTCACCACGTAGTCGCCGAGCTTGAGCGCCACGCGGTCCGCGATGATGGACGACTGGCCGATGGCGATGTTCGCGAAGGGTCCGGCATGGACGAACACCGGCTGGCCTTCGATGGTCTGGAGCAGGTTCGGGTTCAGGGCCTCGACCATCCAGGCGGTCATGGCGCCGGCAACGCCGAGGTCCTCGGTGGTGACCGGCGCACCGTCCTTGCTCGTGGCGACGACGATCCGGCCCATGCGCTCGCGCATGTCCTTCAGGTCCTTCGCGACGGCCAGGATTGCCATCACTTCCGACGACACGGCGATAGCGAAGCCGGACTTCATCATGAAGCCGTTCGACTTGCCGCCCATGCCGATGATGATCTCGCGCATGGACTGGGCGCAGAAGTCCATGATCCACTTCATCTCGACGTTGTGGGGATCGATGTTCAGCCGCTTCAGCTTCCGCTTGGCCATCTGTTCGTCGTTGTAGTTGAACTCATGCTGCATGCGCGACGTGAGCGCCACCATGGCCAGATTGTGGGCGTTCATGATGGCGTTGATATCGCCGGTGAGGCCGAGGGAGAACGGGGTGAGCGGGATGACCTGCGAAAGGCCGCCGCCGGCCGCCGAGCCCTTGATGTTCATGGTCGGACCGCCCGAAGGCTGGCGGATCGCGGCGATCACGTTCTTGCCGCGCTTGCCCAGCCCCTGCGTAAGCCCGATGGTCGAGGTCGATTTGCCCTCGCCCAGCGGCGTGGGCGTGATGGCCGTCACGTCGATGTACTTGCCGTCGGGCCTGCTTTCCAGCCGCTTCAGCACTTTCTTGAAGTCCACCTTGGCGATGTAGTGGCCATAAGGCAGCAGCTCTTCCTTCGTGAGGCCCATCTTCTCCGCGATCTCCGCTATGGGCCGCATCCGTGTTTCCGAATCTTCCGCGATCTCCCAGTCCTGGTGCTTCGTTGGATCAAGTGCCATACTCTGCCTCCTTGGATAGAAAATAGATTCAAATATTGAATCTTGAAATGTCTGAAGAAAAAGACTATAACCCTTGACACAGATCATGGCCGATCAGAACCCTGATAGAGGCGGATAGATCTGAGGCCGGACCATGATTTGTCACCTAACCCGGAGAAGCCAGAACCAAAGGCAGATGCAAAAGGCATCTCTCGCAAAGACGCCAAGCTCGCAAAGAAAGACTAGTCTTTTGATTTTAAAACCAGGAATTACGGATTTTCTTTGCGTCCTTTGCGGCTTTGCGAGACAAATGCTTGCGTACTGTTCATCAGCCGCTAATAGCTGATGAGAGCCTTCATCAGCTTTTCATTCATCGTGTGGACGTTCCTGCTCGCCATCCGCGCGATGGTCCTCATGATCTTGTACATCATCATGGGCTCGCTTTGCTCGAACTGCCTGAAGTCCTCCGTCGTAATGCGGTACAACTCCGTCGCGTCGAGGGCCGTCGCGTTCGTGCTGTGATGCTTGCGGTCCTCGATCACGGACATCTCGCCGAAGAACTGGTGTTCTGTGAAAACGGCAAGCGTCTGCTTCCAGCCGTCCGCCGTTGTCTTCGAGATCTCCACCTTCCCCTTATTGACCAGGCAGATCCCCCGGGTCGGCTCGCCCTCGCGGAAGATCACCGCTCCTTTTGGATACGGCTCGACGCTGATCTTCTTCGCAACAACCGATAGCTCAGAATCGTCCAGTTCGCTAAGGAGCTTCTGCGTCTTAATGTCCGATACTGTTACCATCCCGTTCTCCTTCAATCAGGTTTTTTCTATCCTCACGGCGGTTACCTTGAGCGAAGGAATACGACATATAGGGTCAAGTCCTTTGCTGCTGGTCAGCACGTTGGCCGCCGCTTCGCGGAAATGGAAGGGAATGAACACGACGCCCCGTCCCGGCCGGGCGGACACCTGCGCCTTAACCGTGAGCGAACCCTGGCGCGATGCGACCGTTACAACAGTCCCGTTCGTGACGGCCAGGTCCCGGGCATCCTCGGGATTGATCTCTATATAAGGCTCACCGGCCACCTGCTCGATGGGAGCCACGCGTCTTGTCATGCTCCCCCCATGATACTGGAAGAGCATCCGGCCCGTGGTGAGCGTGAACGGATACTCCGCATCGGGCTGTTCGATCGAAGGGGTGTATTGTACCATGGAAAATGCGGCTTTGCCACGGGGGAAGCCGTTCTTGAACAGGAAGGGCGTACCCGGGTGATCCGCCGTCGGGCAGGGCCATTGCAGGCCTCCTTCCTCGTCGAGCCGTGAATAGGAAATGCCCGCCATGGCCGGCCACGCCTTGCCGATCTCCTGGAAGACCTCCTCCGTGTGGTGATACGGCATGGAATACCCCATCCGTCCGCTCAGCTCCATGATGATGTGTGAATCCTTCATGGCAAGCCCGGGGGCATCCACCACCCTCCGCACGCGCTGGACGCGCCGCTCGGTGTTCGTGAACGTGCCGACCTTCTCTGCAAAGGACGTGGCCGGCAGCACTACATGAGCAAGCGCCGCCGTCTCGGTCATAAAGATGTCCTGTACGACCAGGAAGTCCAGCGAGGACAGCGCCTTTTTCGTATGGGACATATCAGGGTCGCTCAGGACCGGGTTCTCTCCCATGATGTAGAGGGCCTTGAGCTTTCCCTCAAGAGCGGCATCGAGCATCCCGTTCGCCATCAAGCCCTCGTGTTCCGGCAGCTTCACGCCCCACAGCTCCTCGAACTTCCTGCGCACTGCCGGTACGGTGACGCGCTGGTAGCCGGGAAACAGGTTCGGGAGGCAGCCCATGTCCGTGGCTCCCTGCACATTGTTCTGACCGCGAAGCGGATTGACCCCCGAAGATTCCTTCCCCAGATTTCCGGTCATGAGGGCCAGGTTGGCGATGGAGAGGACATTGTCCGTGCCGTGGGAATGCTGGGTGATGCCCATGGTGTAATAGATGCCCGCCCGCTCGGCCCGGGCATAGATCCTCGCCGCCTCGACGATCTTCTCTTTCGGGACCCCGGTGATCTTCTCAGCGGACTCGGGAGTACACTCCCCGATGTTCTTCCGGAAGTTCTCGTCGAAGCCCTCGGTCCGTTCCGCGATGAACGCGCTGTCCGTGAGACCGTCATTCAGTATCACGTGCATCATGCCGTTCAGGAGCGCCACGTCCGTACCCGGCCGCTGCTGCAGCCAGAGATGGGCGAACCGGACAAGCGGCACCCGCCTCGGGTCCGCGATGATCAGCTTTGCCCCCTTCCGCACGGCCTTGATCATGCGAAGGGCGACGATGGGATGGTTCTCCTTGGTATTGGAGCCGATGACGAAGAGCGCGTCATTGTTCTCGATCTCGGCGAGGGAATTCGTCATCGCGCCCGAACCGAACACTGTGGCCAGACCGGCCACCGTTGCGCTGTGTCAATAGCGCGCGCAGTGATCGACATTGTTGGTGCCGACCGCCGCGCGCAGGAACTTCTGGAAGAGGTAATTCTCCTCGTTGGTGCACCGGGCCGAGGAAAGCCCTCCGATGGCATCAGGTCCCCGGGTGTCCCTGATCTGTTTCAAGCGGTCAGCCGTGTACGTAAATGCCTCTTCCCAGGACGCCTCGACGAGAACGCCGTTCTTTCTGACCAGCGGGGTCTTGAGGCGGTCGGGACTGTTGATGAACGAAAGGCCGAACTTCCCCTTCACACACAGCCAGCCTTCGTTTATCGAATCCTTCGGTGACGACGTCCTGATCACCTCGTTCTTGTGCGCGTGCAGGGTCAGGTTGCAGCCGCAGCCGCAGTAGGGACAGATCGTCGCTACTTTCCGAATGTCCTGCTGCCTTCCCTTGCCCAGGGACGGCTTGCTGACCAGAGCGCCCGTCGGACAGACCGTGATGCACTGCCCGCAGAACTCGCACGAAAGGTCCCGCTCGAACGGCGGACAGATCTTTGTCTGGAATCCCTTGTAGGCGTAGTCGATGGCGCCCACGCCCTGCACCTCGTCGCAGACCTTCACGCAGCGGCCGCACAGGATGCACTTCTCCATGTCCCGCTCGATGAACGGGTTCCCGTCCCGCTTGGGGTAGATGCGGCGCTCGCCCCGGAACACCGGCGTCCGGATCTGGTACTTGTAGGCGAGCTCCTGGAGCTCGCACGAGCCGGCCCGTTCGCAGACCATACAGTCGTAGGGGTGGTCGGAAAGGATCAGGTCGATGATGTCCCGGCGGAGGTTCTCGATATAGGGAGAGGCGGTAATGACCTCCATGCCCTCTTCCGCGGCCGTCGTGCACGACGTTACCGGTATGCCGTTCACTTCCACGATGCAGACACGGCACGCGCCGGTCGCGGTAAGTTTGGGATGATGGCACAGCACGGGGATGCTGATGTCGAGCTTCCGGGCGGCGGCGAGGATCGTCGTTCCCGATTGAACCGTGATCCGCTGTCCATCGATAGTAAGAGATATGATGTTCTTCAGCTTTTCCATGGTTTTCGTCACTGTTTCTTGATCGCCTTGAACTTGCACGCCCGGAAGCATGCGCCGCATTTGATGCAGCGGTCAGGGTCGATCAGGTGGATCTTTTTCACCTCGCCGGCGATCGCCTTTGCGGGACAGACCCGCTTGCAGAGCCCGCAGCCCTTGCACTGTTCCTCGTTCACGGAGAAGATGATGAGTGCCGTACAGACGCCGGCCGGGCATTTCCGGTCACGGATGTGAGCGAGGTATTCGTCCTTGAAATGACTAAAGCTCGTGAGGAAGGGGTTCGGTGCGCTCCTCCCGAGGCCGCAGAGCGAGGTAGCCGCCATGACGCCGCTGAGGCGCTCAAGCGTCCTCAGGTCCTCGTCCCCGCCGGTGCCTTCCGTGATCTTCGTGAGGAGCTCCAGCATCCGCCTGGTGCCCACCCGGCAGGGAGTGCACTTGCCGCAGGACTCACGCTGCAGGAATTCCATGTAGAATTTCGTCACGGAAACGATGCAATCATCCTCGTCGAAGACGACCATGCCGCCCGAACCCACGATGCTGCCGACCTTCGCCAGGTTCTCGTAATCCAGGCCGAGGTCGAGCATGGACGTCGGGATGATCCCGCCCGAGGGGCCGCCCACCTGGATCGCCTTGAGCGCCTTGTCCCCCTCGATCCCTCCGCCGATGCCGTACACGATGTCGCGAAAGGACATGCCCATCGGGATCTCCACCAGGCCGTTGTTCCTGACCTTGCCTGAGAGGGTGAACACCTTGGTGCCTTTGCTCTCCTTCGTCCCGATGGACGAGAACCACTCCCCGCCCCTGCCGATGATGATGGGGATGTTCGAGAATGTCTCGGCATTGTTGATGACCGTCGGTTTTCCCCACAGTCCCTGGACGGCGGGAAAGGGCGGCCGCACGCGCGGCATGGCGCGCTTTCCCTCGATGGATTCCATAAGCGCGGTCTCTTCTCCGCATATGAACGCCTCGGTCCCGAAGCTGAACTCGATCTCAAAATCGAATCCTGTCCCGAAGACGTTGGGGCCGATGAAGCCCTTTTCCCGCGCCTGCTCGATCGCGATCCTGAGCCGTTCGACGGAACGATGATATCGTTCTCGGATATACAGATAGCCCTTGGACGCGCAGATGGCATACCCGCCGATCAGCAGGCCTTCGATGATGGCGTGGGGATTACCCTCCGCCAGCGGGCGGTTGACCTCGCCCACGTTGCAGATGATGTATTTCGGGTGCTGCTCCTCACGCCGGCAGACCTTCCACTTCTCGCCGGTGAGGAAACCGCTGCCGCCCCTGCCGCGCAGACCGGAGCGGACGACCTCGTCGATGACATCATCGGGCGTCATCCGTGTCATCGCCTTTCGGGCGGCGAGGTAACCCTGCATGGCAATGTACTCGTCGATGCTCTCCGGATCGATCTCGCCGCAGGGGCCAAGGACGATCTTGTGCTGCTTCTCATGGAACGACGCGTATTCGTCCGTGACCGTCCACTCGGCGATGGCGGTGCCGCCGACAATGTGGTCCTGTACGATGCGTTCGACCATGATCGGCGTCACCGACTGGTAGGTGGTCTTGTTGCCGTCCCGGATGATATCCACGAGCACGTCCCGGGAGCAGAAGCCCCGGCACCCGACCTTCTTGGGCGTACAACGCCGCCCGATCTGCGCCTCGATGCCCTGCTCGGAGATGCGATGCTGGAACATCCTGAGCACCTCTTCTCCGCCGGCGGCGCTTCCCGACGTGCCAAGACAGACCTTTATTTCAATGGGCTGGCTGCTCATTCGTGTGGTTGGCATCTCATTAGAGGTAGCCGAGAAATTCCTCTCGTTCGTAGCCTTTGATCAGCTTGGTGACCTTGACCGGATCCATGCCTGCGTGCACTTGTTTGTTCAGGATCACCACCGGCGCAATATTGCAGGCGCCGATGCAGGTCGCCTTCTGGAGCGTAAAGCTGAGGTCTGCGGTCGTGTCCTCGTCATCCGAAAGCCCGAGCGCCTCGCGGGCCGTATCGAGCAGCTTATCCGCGCCCTTGATATGGCAGGCGGCGCCGCAGCAGACCGTGATCGTGTTCTTCCCCACCGGCGAGGTGCGGAACTTCGGATAGAACGTGATGACGCCGAAGAACCTGCTTTCGGGAATGTCCAGCATCCGGGAGAACCAGGCCACGTTCTCTTCCGAGATGTGGCCGAAGGTCTCCTGGATGCGCTGAAGCAGGGCAATGAGGCTGCCCTTCTCCTTCCGGTGCTGATCCAGTATTTTCGTGAGGACTTTTTCCATGATCGTTGAACCGCTCGTGCTCCCGGCAAAACCTGCTCCGGGAGCCGTCAGGCAATGAAAAAAAGAGCCGCCGGAAAATAATTCGGCGGCTCGTGGGTTCGGCCTGCAGGCTCAGTGAAGAGTCAGGGCCTCTTCTCCTGCGTTAGAACATCGATTCCATGGTGAGCGCCGGATGCTGTTTCTCCGTGAGGAACGCGACCAGCTTCTCGGAATCCTCGGCGACGGTCTCGTCGGCGATCCGGTCGATCAGATCGGGAATGCCCTCTTCTATCGCCCGCTTCTTGAAATCCTCGGCAAAGGCCTCTTTGAGATTTTTCGTCATCCACACAACGCGCTTGAACCCTCCTTCAGCGAAGAGGAATTTCTTGCTCGTCAGGAAGAACCGTCCGATGCCCATGAAGCCCGGGGTCTGGGCGCCGCCGCCGACCGTGCCCGCGAGCGTCGAGAACTTCATGCCGATCGGGGTCATGCCGGTAAAGCCCCGGTTCACGATCATCACACCGTTCGCTTCGGGCACGATGGCCATGATGCACTCGAAGCAGCCGCACGATGTCATGGGCGCGTCCATGATGCTGTACGCGTTGAAATACTCCAGCGACTGGTGCGAGTTGGTGTACACATATTCGTCCACGCCTTTCCAGCGGCCCTTGACCGCGTCCAGCACGTCGCCCTTCAGGATGGGCTGGTTCGCGCCGTTGGGATCGATCTCGAATGCGGCCTTGGCGTCAAGCCAGTTGTACGCGCCGCAGAGGCCCAGCCGCTCCGGCGACACGACGCACACATGGTTCGGCGCGAAGCTCTGGCACAGGATGCAGGAATAGAATGTGTCCACGGACTCGTCGGTCATGGATGCCAGCCGCACGTCGCGCTCATGATACGCCTTCAGCGCCTCGGCATGCATCTTCTTGACATCGGCTTCGTCCACATACAGCGTCACCTGGGCCTTGTCCACGATGTTGTTGAACTTGTGCTTGAGCTGGGTGGTCAGGATGTCGCCGAAATGGCGCAGTTCGTAGCCCTCATTCAGGGCCGCCTTGCTGACGCGGAACCAGTTCTGGTCGCGCTGCCCCATATGCCAGATGCCCTGCGCCTCATTGACGAAGTGGTGGATCTTGCGTTCCAGCACCGGCTCGAAGTCCTTCTGCATCTTGCGGCCGGCGACCTCGATGACGACGCCGAGGGGCATCTGACCGCCCTTCTTGTAGCGCGCCTCGGCGTCGGTGCCGACGATCGTTACCTTGCCGTCCTCCACCTTGTCCAGGTCCACCGTGCGAAGCCACTCGAAGGCCGGCGTGCGCTGACCGCCCATCTCGATGTGCATGTCTTCCTTGCGGATGCGCTCTCCCTCGAAGGCCGGGCCGAAGGCGACCGGGATCGGGGGTTTCGAGACCGTGATCTTCAGTCCGCGGACCTCGATGCACCGCTCCACGATCTTCTTGGGATCGAGTTCCTTCTCGACCTCCTCGTAGATCGTAACGCCGGTGGGATGGATGGTCGGGATGTCCGTGTTCGCGATGGCGGGGAAGCCCATGTTGATGGCGCCGGCGCCCGTGGTCCAGATCCGGTCGTTCAGCGGGCCGAGCACCATGGCAAAAGCGAACACCTTGTCCTTCGAGTACTTGAGGATCTTCTTATAGTCGCCGCCTTTCATGCCTCCGAAGGTGATGCCGGCCCGCGCCGCCCAGTTCAGGGCGTAGATGGCATGCTCGACCTCGGGGCCAAGGGGAACAAGGCGGGTGTCCCAGCCGAGCTGCACGCCCTTGCGGAGGAGCTGCTTGGTCATGCTGTCGCCGTTCACATTGCCGCACATGAGGGTAAGGATGTTCTTCTGCTGGAGGTCCCGGGCGATCTCGAACGCGTGGTCATCGTCATTCGCCGCGCCGATGATGCAGACGTATCCCGGCATGGATCCGTCCACCAGCTGCACGCCCAGGTTCCGGAGGATCGTGTCGGAGATGAACCCGTTGTAGGTCAGGCCGATGGAGTCATCCTTCACCGGCTCCTGGCCGTAAATGTACCGGACGGCCATGATCATTTCCTGGGCAAACAAGGCCGCCATGCCGGCATCCAGCGCTTCGCCGAGATAGGGCACGTAAAGCTTTTCCACCGGAGCGGCGGTGACGAGCGGCCTCACATGCTTCTCGAGGGCGGTCTTCATGTCGCCGACGGTCTTGACCTCGAAACCCGTCATGGCAAACATCTGCGGCAGGAAGTATCCCGTGTCGGGGAACTCGAACTTGAAATCCGCGCCCTTTTCGGAAATGGCCTTCTCGACGAGCGCTTCTGCCTGTTTCACATAATAATGTGAACCCAGAATGGCACCAGTGGCAATGACTTTTGACATTGTTCCGCTCCTTTGAAAAGCATTGTTTTACCACAGAGGCACTGAGGTCACAGAGAGATCAATTTTTTGTCCTTCTCTAGTGTCTCTGTGTCTCCGTGGTGGATGTTCGTATGCTTACGCCCGGCCCTTCAGGAAGCTCGGCAGGCCGTTCGCCTCGCGCGGCCCCACGGTGATCTTCCAGCCCGGAAGCTTCTCTTCCAGCGCGCCTGAGAGAATGGCGACATATCCGGGGATGATGAGCTCCTTGTGCTTGATGGTCTTTTCCACGCCGCTTTCGGTGATGAACGCGGCGATCTTGCCGGCCGTGAACTTGCCGGCGGCCCAGGCCGTGAGCACGGAAAGCCCTTCGTTGTCCATGACCGCGAGCCACGCGGGGACCTTGCTGTTCTCGACCTCGCCCCGTACGATGAAGTAGGAGAGCGAGAAGTTGGTCGTGATCATGAGCGGCGAGGTGTCCTTGGCATCGCCGACCTTGTATACGTTCTGTGCCACCTGCATCGGCACCTGCGGGTCGGTGTAGATGTTCTGGCGCAGCGACAGGAGCGCCAGCATTTTCCACTTTTCCACGTTGTTCAGAATGATGATGGACGCGTACTTCATGGTCCCGATGGCAGCTGCCATGGTCTCGGAGACAGCATTGTCGCGTCCCGCAAAGGCGATGATGGGGTAGCCGAGCGGCTTGAAGTTCTTCTTGATGGCGGCGCGGCGGATGATGGTATAGTGCTCGATCATGTCCTTGACCTTGCGAGCGCCGGAATCGAGGACCAGATCGTCCACGCCCAGCGCCTTCACCTTCTCGGAGAGCGCGGTAAGCGCATCGAGCCCGTCGGCCGCGATGGCCAGGGAGGCTTTCTTTTCCTTGGCGATCTTCGCCATGGCCTCGGCATTTTCGGCGGTCGCGGCGTAGATGAGCGGCCGCTTGTCGGCGCAGTGCGCGATTCCGGCCTCGATCGTCGCGGGGATCTTGCTGACCAGAATGATCGGAACGCCCGGGGCGCCGTCCACGACCTGCTTCACCACGGAGGCGAACTTCGCGGCATCGCCGCCCTCATCGGTCACGGCAATGGCGTCGACGCGAAGCTTTTGTCCCACGCGGTCGATCTCGGAATGCTTCACGGCGTCGATCTTCTTGGCCGCGGCGTCGCCCGCCTCGGAGGCCTTGATCGCGACCGCGAAGACGTTAGGATTGAAGAACTTTTTATCGTGGCGGAAGAGGCAGATCTCTTCTCCAACCTTCACGGCCTTGTCGCCCAACCCGAGCGTGATGCCGCGGATCGGCGGCGCCGCGGACTCGCCCAGGATCTTCTTGGCGTCCTCCGACGCGTCCGGACAGGCGTCAAGGCTCGCCTGCTTCGCCGCCAGCTTCATGGCAAAGGCAAGACAGGTCGGATGGCCGCATTTCTTGCAATTGGTCTTCGGCAGATGCTTGAATATTTCAACACCGGAAAGTGCCATTTCTGAACTCCTTTCAATCACATCGGAGGTTGGGAAGTTGAGAGGTTGGGAAAATACGAGAACGGTTGGTTTGCCGCCCTTTGCCTACCTTCCCACCTTCCCACCTTCTTAACTTCGTTATTTGTTATTTTACCCCATCAGTTCGGCGATGAGCTCTTTCGTCTTTGCCGCGGCGCCGGGGTGCCGCATGATCAGCATGTCCGCGCCCGCCGTGATCATGGCCGAAGCGGTGATGGCCTCCCAGGCAAGGGCCCGGTCCTCCAGGCCGCCCCACTCGGGCACTTCTGCATCAGCCGCCATGGTCTCCTTGACCTTCCAGACGTTCGCGCCGATGTCGCATACGACCGGCGTCTGCATCATGGGGTCGTTCTGGAGGAGCGCTGCCTGACGGATGCGCTCCATGACGCTGTAGGTATATTCGAGACCATAGCCCAGGGCCGACGACATGGGGTCCATGATGATCCGTTCCTTGTCGAAGCCCATCTGACTGAGCAGGATGTTGAGCTGCTTCGCCAGGTTCACGTCGAGCTGACTCATGGCGATGAGCTTGTGATCGTTCGCCATGGCCGCCGCCGCGATGGTCTTGTAGTTCTCCTCCACAGCCTTGCCGATCGTGCAGTTCTTCCCGCGCGTGGCTGCGGCCGCGGCCTGAAGCACCTGGGTGTCCTTTTCCACATGTCCGCTGCCGAGGATGATGAGCGGGATGTCGATGGCCGCCGCTACCTCCGCCGCGATCTTGGCAGCCTCGTCGGCGCTCTTGTTCTGCTGGTCGGGATGGGTCCCGATGAGCCGGAGCGCCACCACGTCGGCGCCGCTCTGCTGACAGAACTTGGCCCACTGGACGGGGTTCGATGCCGCGCCGCTGACAGCCTTCTTTACCGTTTCAGGCCAGTCATCGGGAGCAATATCCGTCACTTCGAGCGCAACGGCGGGTCTATTCGGAAACGTGCCTTCGAAGGTCAGATAAGGGAGCGCGCTCGCACCGCCGATGGTCACGGCCTTTGCGCCGGTCCCGAGCGTCACATTATAGATCTTTCCGCTGTAAGACTCTTTCGGAATCACCAGTGCCATGAAAGCCTCCTCGAAAAATTTCGCATATACTAACAGATTTGACGGTCAAGAACAACAGAGAAATATCACAATTTGTAACATTGTCAAGGAATTGCATAAATCTGCAGTTTGAGCTTATGTATAGTTCTGCCTTGCAAATGGCTCCGCTCCGAAAAAACTACATCTCAAGATAGGAATGGGCGTACATGGTCTTGCCCATGATCATCTCGGCGGTCTTGACCGTATCCATCATGTCCTTGTCGAGCGGATCAATGATTGCGTGCGTCAGCCCTTCCATCAGGAGCATGGTCATGTAGTTCCGGTTGATGATGTGGCGCACAAGCTTGGGGGCGCCGTTCGATATGTTCGAGAGACCGACGACCGTCTGCATCGGCGGATCGTTCAGGTCCTTGAACATCCTGATGGCCCGGGCGGACTGGAGTGCCTGGTTCTGCATGGTGGCGATCTGCAGGATCAGGGGATCGAGCAGGATGTTCTCCATGGGGACGCCGAACTCCATGCCGCGCGCCATGATCTCAGAAGCGATGACACAGCGGTCCTCTGCGTCGGCCGGAAGGCCGCCCTTGCCCAGGGTGAGCGCAACGACCTTCGTGCCGTACTTGCCGGCCAGCTCCATCATGGGAAACCGCTCAGGCTCGTTCGATGTGGAGTTTATGATCGGAAGACCCCAGGCGTTGTTATGCGCCTTGATCCCCGCCTCCATGGCCTTCACGTTGGTCGTGTCAAGGCAGATGGGCTTCTGCACCACTTCGTGCACGATCTTTACGGCCCAGTCCATGAGCTGGGGGCCGTCATCCTCGGCGGGGCCGATGGACACGTCGATATAATGCGCGCCCGCGTTGGCCTGCGCCACGGCAAGCTCCTGGATCGGCTTGGCATCACGGTTCATGAGCGCCTCGCGCACCTTCTTCGCCATTACACTGATCTTCTCTCCGATAACTATCATTCTCTCAAATCTCCTTTCACGTCGATCTGACGATCACTCTAAAGTTCCATCAGTTTTTGGATATCCGCAGCCGTCTGCGGGTCAATGCTGTTCTTGTCTCGAGCCACCATGACCGTATGCCGGGCAAGTTCCCGGTATAGGGGAAGCAGTTCCGGTGCGCGCACCGCCATGGCCTGCAGGTGGCCTTTTACCGTCTCGACATCTCCCCGCATGATCGGGCCCGTGAGGGCGGCGGGAATGCCGGCGCTCTCGATGTTCGCCAGCGTCCCCTTGATGAGCGGAAGCACCGCCTTGAGCGCGTCCTCTTTGTTCGCGCCCAGGGCCTGATAGTACCGGAGCCCGAAGTCCACCAGGGCAACGAAGAAATTGGATACGACGACGGCGCCGGCGTGGTACAGCGCGGCCGAACCCTTGTCGGAACCCCACTTCGGCATTACCAGTTCGATGCCGCCCAGGGTATGTACCAGTTCGCGTGCCGTTTGCGCGGCCTCCGGGTCGGCTTCGATCCGGAAATACGAGCCGGCGATGTTCCGCTCGCCCAGCTCCATGCTCGGGACCGATTGGAGCGGGTGGATCACCGCCCGGTATGCCCCGGAGCCTTTTGCTGCATCCAGCGGGTCCAGCGTCTGCGCGCCGGACATATGCACGACGACCGCGCCCGGCCTGAAGCCCTTCCCTGCCGCGATCGAATCGCAGACGCTCTTAATAGCACCGTCCGGCGTTGTGAGAAGAACGATGTCCGCTGAAGCGGCTGCCTTGACCACGTCGGTCAGAGGATCACCCGCCCCGATGAAGGCCCTCGCCTGTTCCGCGGTCTCCTTGTTCCGGGTAGCGACCGCGGTCACGGCATAACCGGCCTGCGCAAGAAGGCGGCCCACCGCGCCGCCGACCCTGCCCGCACCGATAATGGCAACGGTTCTCTTGTTCACCTTGCCCCCTCACCCCGACCCTCTCCCGCAAGGGGCGAGGGCGTTTTCCCTCCCTTGATGGGAGGGATTAAGGGAGGGTGATGCTTTTCACTTCATATGATCAGCTTGTCCAGGATCGAGTAATAACTCGTCAGCGCCTTTGAATCTGCCGGAAGCTGGACAAGCGGCTTGCCGTTCAGGTCATATTCAAAGATCAGCTCATCGGCGGGAACAAAGCCCGCGAACTCGACGCCCTGCTGTTCGATGGCATGGAGGAGCGACGGGTCCTGGCTCGTCCCGTTCTGCACCCGGTTCACGATCAGCACAACGCGCTTCACATTCAGTTTCAACTCCTCGACCAGATCGCCGATGCGGCCCGCGGTCATCACGCCCCGCACCGACGAGTCGCTGATGATAAGCAGAAGGTCCGTGTCCTGCGTGGTCCGGCGGGAAAGATGCTCGAGGCCGGCCTCGTTGTCCATGACCGTGTAGGGATAGTTGTCGGCCAGTTTGTCCATGTACTTGCGGATGATGTTGTTCGCCGCGCAATAACAGCCGGCCCCTTCGGGCCTTCCCATCACCAGGAGATCGAATCCCTTTGCCTCGATGAGCGCCTGCTGGATCTGGTAGTCAAAGAGCTGCTCCATGCTCATGCCGCCCGGCCGCGGGGCCGTGGACTTGACCGCTTCGAGCGAGGTCTCCCGCAGCTTCCCCACGGTGGCATGGACCTTCACGCCCAGCACATCGTTCAGATTCGAGTTAGCGTCGGCATCAACAGCGAGTACGGCACCGCTCTTCTTTTCGGTCAGATACCGGATCGTGAGACCACAAAGGCTGGTCTTGCCGGTGCCGCCCTTGCCTGCTACTGCGATGGAAAAACCCATTACTACCTCAAAACCGTCTCACCGCGGAGATCGCAGAGAGCGCTGAGAAAGACTGCTTATCGAGGAACCTTCTCCGCGTCCTCTGCGGTAAATGATCTTATTTCTTGATCCCGTACTTCTTCCGGACGTCTTCGATCTTGCCGCAGGTCATCTTGCCTTCCGGGCACGCGGTGTAAAGGCACCCGGGCCCGGCCTTTCCGAAGATCGTCGGAGCGATGCCTTTGACGAGGTCGAGCATCCGTTCCGCCATCTCCCGGATCTCCCACTGCGCCCGGTTGCAGCAGCGCACCCGGAAAAAATGCAGAAGCTCACGGGCATTCATGGTCATGACGATCCTGGTCTCCGCCGCGTTCGGCAGCAGATACCGGGCGTCCTGCTGTCCTGCTTCGCCCTTGTAGCCCAGTTCCTCAAGCCGCTTCAGCACCTTGGTATAGTTCGCCTGGGCCTCGGCCATGCACTGCTCGAACTCACGGACGAGCGCGGGGTCCTTCTTGATGCTGGGCGGTATGACGTAATCGAACTGCTCCGCCTTTACGTACCGCTGGCTTTGCTGCGAATAGGACGCGAGTCGGTGCCTGACGAGCTGGTGTGAGCAGGCCCGCGATATCCCTTCGATACCGAAGGTGAACGAGATATGCTCGATCGGGGATAGATGGCCGATGGAGGCCAGCTTCTCCACAAAGGCCGCCTGGTCCTTGGCCTCGATCTTTTCCTTTAACTCCTCCACGCTCGACGGGCTGTAGCAGAGCTTCGCGGCCATGGCCACGACCTCTTCCGGTTCCGGCGTGTGCCGGAGGAGCACAACGTTCAATGCTGCTTCAGGCACCGGCACGACCTCCTATGGGCTCCCCGACGAAGGTCCGAAAAGCCATTATCCTTTGACGCTCTGCTCTTCTCACGGTAAATGAAAGAACGAAAAGAACGATTTGCCAGCGACGGGAAGGTCTATTATATAGAGAGCCGTTTTACTCCGTCAAGTAAATTTAACATGAAATTGCTACTATATATAGCGGTTCGGATCATTTGAAACTCTGCTCGTCCGTTGGGAACGCTCCGCTCTCCACTTCCTTCTTATATTCTTTCACCGCGCGGAGCGCCTCGTCCTTGAGGCTGGCATACCGTTTTACGAATTTTGGAGTGAACCGGTCAAACAGTCCGAGCAGATCATGGAGCACGAGCACCTGTCCGTCGCAGTGAGGCCCTGCGCCGATGCCGATGGTAGGTATGGAGAGCATGCCGCCGATCTCCCTGGCAAGTGCTGAGGGGATCGCTTCGAGCACGACCGCAAAGACCCCGGCCTCCTGGACGGCCCGCGCGTCTGCGAGGATCTTCTCCCGTGCGGCCTCGTCCCTGCCCTGCACTTTATAGCCGCCGAGCGCGTGAACATGCTGGGGGGTAAGCCCGACATGTCCCATCACCGGGATGCCCGCGGCGACGATCGCCCTGATGGTCTCCACCACGGCAACGCCGCCTTCGAGCTTCACCGCCTCGGCACCGGCCTCTTTCAGGAACCTGCCCGCGTTCCGCACCGCTTCAGCTCTGTCAGCCTGATAGGACAGGAACGGCATATCTCCCACAACAAGGCTGGTCTTTACGGCGCGTGAGACCATCCGCGTGTGGTAGATCATCTCGTCCATGGTCACGGGCAGGGTGCTGTCGATGCCCTGCACCACCATGCCGAGGGAATCGCCGACGAGCACGATGTCGATCCCCGCCTCATCCACGATCTGAGCCGTGGGAAAGTCGTAGGCCGTGAGGACGGTGATCTTCCTGCCTTCGGCCTTCTTCGTAGAGATATCAGGTATGGTGATCTTCGGCATGATGTATTTCCGCTAACCTTCGGTTTACGGTGTTGCGGACTTCACTCCGCACACCGAACTCGGCACTCCGCACTTCCCGGGCCCGCGGCCGCTATTCCCGTCTTTTCCGCTCGATCGCGTCACGCATCGCGTCGGGAGAAAAGCCCCGGATGATGACACCCTCGATGTCGACGACCGGCACGCCCCGTGAGCCGCTCTTCGCCATCATTTCCTCGCCCTTCTGGCGGTCCTTCTCGATATCGTGTTCTACCAGACTGACTCCCATCCCGCGCAGGAACTCCCGCGCCTTGTTGCAGTATGGTCACCAGCTGGTCTGGTACATGATGACGTCGATGGAGCCGTACGACCGCTTCGGCTCACCCGCGATCGCCCCGCGCGGCGCGGCAACGGCAACCAACGACCAGCTCAGCACGATGCTGAGCAGAAGCGTCGATACAACGTTACGAATGATTCCTCTACTCCTCGGCATTTCGATCGCCCCCTTGCGCCTTACCCCTTACCCCTTACGCCTAACGGATTCTCAGACCTGCGGCCGCGGATACAGACCGGCAGCCTTGACGATGCCCTCCATGGCGCTCTCCCACTCGATCGCCTGGATATGCACGCCCTTGACGCCCGGGATCTCGAGGATCTGGTGGATGAGCTCCACGGTGATCTTGAGGCCCTCCGCCTCCTGCAGCTCGCGCATCTTCTTCTTGTCGTCGCCCGCGGCTTCCTTCGCCTTGTTCATGCGGTCGATCAACGCCTTCGGGACCGTGACGCCGGCAACCGAAGCATCCATGTATTTGAGCATCATGGCGCTCCTGGGCACGATGATGCCGCCGAGGATCGCCGTCCGTTCGTGCAGCCCCAGGTTCCGGGCCTTTTCCATCTGAGATCTAAAAAGCTCAACATCATAGATCCCCTGGGTCTGGATGAAGTCTGCACCTGCGTCCACCTTTTTCTTGAGGTTGTAGGGGCGGAAATCCATGGGGTCTCCCATCGGCGTCCAGGAAGCGCCGATGAAGAACTTCGGCGGCACGTCGATCTTGTCGCCGCCCTCCTGCAGGCTTTCATCGCGCATCTTCTTCATGATCCCGACAAGCTGGGTCGTGTCCACATCGTAGACGTTCTTCGCGCCCGGGTGTCCCTTGAGCTTGCCCGCCGCACTGAACTTCTGGTGGTCGCCGGCGATGCAGAGGCAGTTCTTGAGGCCCAGGGCAGCGGCGCCCAGAAGGTCCGCCTGCATGGCGATGCGGTTCCGGTCCCGGCAGGTCATCTGCATGACCGGTTCAAGCCCTTCCCGCAGGGCAATGTATGCCGCGGCGATGCTCGAGATGCGCACCACGGCGGTCTGGCAGTCCGTGATGTTCGCCGCGTCGCAGAACCCTTTCAGCTTGTGGGCCTTCTCGACGACCTCATGGGGATCGGCGCTCATGGGCGGCCCGAGCTCCGCCGTTACCGCGGGCTTGCCGCTTGCGATGACCTTTTCCAGATTGCTTCCGCTCTTCATCGAAACCTCCAAAAGATAACGTCCAAGACAGATATCACCACAGAGGCACAGAGAACACAGAGAGATTCACTGAAAAAAGACTTCCTCTGTGCCTCTGTGTCTCTGTGGTTGCTGTTATGACTTTGCCGTCTTCTTCTCTTCTTCCAGGTCCATGATATGCTCGTACACAAGTCTGCGCGGACCGCCATGCGTGCCCGTCGCCCAGTTGCGCGGCGGCTGGATGGCAAACAGCTCCTCGAGCTTGCCGAGCTGCTTCATCCGCTCCACGATCAGGTACCAGGCGCAGTCGATGTCCTTGCCCACTTCGCACTTGCCCTTGTCGGTGCCGCCGCAGGGCCCGTTCATGAGGGACTTGGAGCAGCGCACCACCGGGCAGATGCCGCCGGTCAGGTGGAGGATGCAGTTGCCGCATCCGCCGCAAAGCTCCACGAAGAAGCCCGCCTTGGGCACGGCGCCGTAGAAGGAGGTGTTCACGCCGGGATAGACCGGGATGTTGCCGATTCTGTCGGACAGGAAGTTGACCCCCACGCCGCAGGCTGTGGAGAGCACCAGGTCATAGGTCCTGACCTTCTCCATGAGCGGCTCGAAGAACTCGGGCTCACAGTGACGCTCGATGGCTGCGTTGTCCACCAGCATGTCAATGCCTTCCTGTGTCGCCTTCATGCGGATCAAGGACGCGAGGATCTCGGCCTCCTTGCTGCCGCCGGCATGGCTGATGGCCACGCAGGTGTTGCAGCCGAAGACCAGGACCTTCTTGAAGCCCTTGACCATGCCCCAGATCTCATCAAATGGTTTCTGTTGACCGACGATCATGATTCATTGCTCCTTTGCATCGAGTTCGTTTCGTGATGGGCCGCGTAGCGATAACATTCGGTGTTCGAAAATTAGTCCCAGCTTGTCCCTTCTATTGCTTTCTTTTCCAACAAACCCGTATCAGTGAATCCAAGGATCTCGTATGAGAATCCTGCCCATCTCGTATCTTTCAGAATGACCTCATGAAGTCCATCACCATTGGTATCAGCGATAGCCTTTACTGATAGGCTTCTTATTGTACTGTAATTGCTTTCTATTGAAACACCGGCATAGAGTGGATCTTCTAGCCTACCATCATTCTTGCTGATTTTAGAAAGCCAAAGTAATTTATTGGGTACGCTCTTTTTATCCGTTGGCTCTGCTTCAATGCTGGCATATACGATACCAATGGAAAAATTACTATAATCCACTGTGGCGCAGGAAAGCGATTGTAAATTGCTAATTTGTTTTATGCTCTTCCAAAAATCGGCTTCGAAATTGTCGGCGGGTTTAAATCCGCTTTTTATCTTGCTCATGATTTCATCTGCCCAATGAGCTTTACACTCTATAGCGGCAGCAGTTGATTTTAGCTTAGAAACAATCTTTTGTTCCCCAACCGGCTCCAATTCATTAATTGTAATGAAAGGTCCCTCTCCAAACCCTTTATCTACGCGGTTGATTTTATAAGCATCATAGATTGCTATAGATGTCGATGTTGTTTCACCGCGGCGAACCGCTTTTTTCATTTTTGTTTGTCCGTGCGAAATAGATGCCGTCACTACCATCGCAAGGGCAAACAATATGATCGTTATTCTCGACACGTCAACCGCCTTATAATCATCCCTTAGAGTCCGGCCTTAAATCTTAGCCTTCCCTGGTGAGGCACAACCTCTCAGCAATCTCTCAGGGTCATTTAATCTTAACGTTCCCTGGCAGGGCACTTACTGAGGATAAAGTTTGTTCCACGTTGCATGGACAAAGATATTATGCCGTTATCAGCTCCAGCTTCTCTTTCGTCTCCGCCGGCAACCTCACCGGGGCAAAATATTTTTCCGGATACAGATAATCCTCACCTGATTCATCGATGACCCGAACCTGACAATGCTTTTCCGCATCCCGATCAGTCAACACCTCGTACACATTCATTAATTCTAATGACGCCTCGTAACTGCAATTTTCGACGCATATCATGTAATGTTTCTTCAGACACGAAGTAATAGTCGTTGATTTGTTCATGCAACCTTTGCTCGAAGCACTTTCCCGACATTCTCGACGGCTAAATCTCTTCTTTTTAGCTGTTCCCTTGTATCCTCAAGTTTTCGCATGGCCTTCGTGTCGTAATAGCGCTCCCCGCAACTCTGGCAGACCATCACATCCATTGGGATAAGCACGATGTCGTGTTCCACCTTGATCTCTTCCTCAACAGGCTTTATTCGAATATCGGTCCCTTTGCAAATAATGCACTTCATGGTTTCCTCCGCTGGAAATCCAGCCACTTTTCCGGGTCGGGCTGATATACGGTTACGATCACGGTAACATCACTATCCCCGGCATAGGCGCAAACAACATGCAATGGCCTATTGTTTGATGTTCTCCCGTATATGAGACAGCTCGGATACGGTGCATCGTCCGGATAGGACTCAATGACCTTTCCACCGGCTATTGCATGTTCTACTTCTTGCTGCCGTATTTCGCCGAACTCATCATGCTCCATTTCATCGCGCGCATGTTTTGAGTAGAGAACTTTTTCTGCTGCAAAACATCGCTGGATGTTCTCGAGCATAGTATCGTCGCTGTTTACCATTCAACTCTTCTGATTCTTGAGGGCCGCCGCCACCGGAGAGGGCCCGAGCTTCCGGACTTTCTCGGTGAACTCGGTGCAGATCTCGGCCCACCGCGGCCCCATGGCTGCCGAGAGATTGAACATCTCCAGGCGCGCGGGGTCGATGCCGACGCTCGTCAGTAGTTTCTGTGCGTATTCGATCCTTCGTGCTGCGAACTTATTACCTTCCAGGTAATGGCATTGGCCTTTCAGTCAGCCGGCCACGAAGATGCCGTCCACGCCCCGCTCGAAGGCCCGGAGGATGTGGATGTGGTCGAGCTTGCCGGTGCAGGGCAGGCGGATGATCTTTACGTTCGGCGGATAGGACAGCCGCATCACGCCGGCAAGGTCCGCCGCCGCGAAGGCGCAGTAGTGGCATGCGAAGGCCAGGACGTTCGGCTCCCATCCGGCAGGCGTCTCGTGCGGCTTCTCGATGGACGGTGCCGCGGCCTGTGCTGGAGTTTCTGCTGCTACAGCCATGGATACGCTCCTCTCAAAAGAACTATAAACATAATCTACCACGGAGACATGGAGACACGGAGAAAAACAACTTGCAAATCCGAACGGCAACAGCTTATGAACCACTGGCGGCTTCGCCGCACACGGTTAACAACAAAACAAGCTTGAGAATTTCACTCCGCCGTTATCTGTGTGTCCCGACGAAGTCGGGATCCGTGGTTACGACGGTTTTGGTATTGTCTGTTACGAACCGATGACCCCCGCCTCTTCGGACTCACACGCCGCGTCGATCATGGCCACGATCTGGTCGTCGCGGAAGTTGTTCACCTGGAAGGCCTTGGCAGGGCAAATGCCGGCGCAGATGCCGCAGCCCATGCACTTGACCTCGTTGTGTGATATCTTGCCGTCCTTATCGATGAAGGGCGACCCGAAGGGGCAGACCCGGAGGCAGGAGAGGCAGGACATGCAAAGCTCCCGCTTATGCTTGGCGATGATGCCCGAGACCGCGAGCTTCTCATGGGACAGGATCACACCCGCGCGGCCTGCGGCAGCCAGCGCCTGGGTGATGGTCTCATCGAGGTTCTTGGGTGCGTGGCCGAGCCCCGCCACGAAGAGCCCTTCGCTCGGAAAATCGACCGGCCGGAGCTTGACGTGCGCTTCCAGATAATAGCCGTCGGGATTCCGCGTCACCTTGTACATGGCGCCGACGCTGTCGGTCGTGGGATGCGGCCGGAGACCGACGGACAACACGAGCCAGTCCGCGTCGAACTGGAGCTCCCGGTCCAGCATGAAGTCCCAGGCCTTGACCTGGACCTTGCTGCCCGCCTGCTCGACGACCGGTTTCCTGTCAACATCGTACCGGACGAAGAGCACGCCCAGGTCGCGGGCCTTCTTGTAATAGTCTTCGCGAAGTCCGTAGGTCCGGATATCCCGGTAGATGATCACCACCTCGGCGGCTGGATTCTTCTCTTTGATGGCAATGGCGTTCTTGATGGCGTCCTGGCAGCAGACGCGGGAGCAGTACTGGGCCGGTTCTTCGCGCGAACCCACGCACTGGATCATCACATACCTCTCGCCGGACCCCGGGACGAGCTTCTCGCCGAAAAGCTTCTTTTCGAGGTCGCGCTGGGTGATGACATTCGAGCTCGTACCGGCAAGATATTCCGTCGGCTGGTATTCCACGCCGCCCGTCGCGAGAACGATCGCTCCGTGCTTGATGGTGCTGCCCGTGGTTAAGATAGTATCGAAATTGCCCACGAACCCGTCGGTCTTCTTCACTTCGGCGCCGGTGTGGACCGTGATCTTCGGATGGGCCTTTACTTCGGCGATCTTCGCGGCAAGGAATTGCTGGACATCGGAGCCGTCGAGGCTCCGGTAGAGGTTCTTCGCCAGTCCGCCCAGCTCCGGGTCCTTCTCGATGATATGAACGGGATAGCCCTGGTCCGCGAGCGCAAGCGCCGAGGTCATGCCGGCGACGCCGCCGCCGATAATGAGAGCGGCCGGGGTCACGCCCACGGTCTCGCTCTTGAGCGGCTCCTGGAGGCGGGACTTGGCGACCGCCATCTTGACGATCTTGATGGCCTTCTTCGTGGCCACCTCGTTCTGGCCCTTGTGGCACCACGAGCACTGCTCGCGGATGTCGGCAAGGTCGAAGAGATACTTGTTCAGACCGGCCTCGCGGATGGTCTCCTGGAACAGCTTCTCATGGGTCCGGGGCGTGCAGGACGCGATCACAACGCGGTTCAGGTTCTGGTCCTTGATCGTCTGCTTGATCATGTCCTGGTTGTCCTGCGCGCAGGCATAAATGGTGTTCGTGACGTAGGTGACACCCTTTTCTTTTTTGATGGAATCCACGACCTGGTCGATCTCGACGGTGGAGGAGATGTTCGTGCCGCAGTGGCAGACGAACACGCCGATGCGCGGCGCCTCGCCGGTCACGTCCTTCTCGGGCGGCAGCTCCTTCTTGACCGTTTCGGTGCCGCGCGCCTCGGACAGCAGTGCCATGACGCTTCCGGCCACACCGCTCCCCTGCATGACCGTGTCGGGAATGTCCTTGGGGCCCTGATAGATGCCCGTGACGAACACACCCTCACGCGATGTCTTGACCGGAGTGAAATGCGACGTCTTCGCGAAACGGTAATCGTTCATCTCGATGCCGAAGGTCTTGGCGAACTCGGCGGCGTCCTTGTGGGGCTCGAAGCCCACCGACAGGACGACCATGTCAAAGGTCTCGTTCGTGAGCTTGCCGTCCTCACCGGCTGTGCGAAGGATGAGGTTGCCCGTCCCCGGCTCCTCACGGACAGCGGAGACCATGGCGCGGCGGTACTTCACGCCGTAATCGTTCTTGGCGCGCTCCACGTACTTGTCGAAGTCCTTGCCGAAGGCCCGCATCTCCATGTAGAAGACCGTGGGCTCGATGTTCTTGTCATGCTCCTTGGCGATGATCGACTGCTTCGTGGCGTACATGCAGCAGACCGACGAGCACCAGGGATTGGCGTTGTGGTTATCGCGGGAGCCGACGCACTGGATCCAAGCGACCTTGACAGGGTGCTTCTGGTCCGAGGGGCGCTGGACAACTCCTTTATACGGGCCCGATGCGGAGAGGATGCGTTCGAACTGGATGGACGACACCACGTTCGGCCAGCGGCCGAGGCCCAGCTCCGGCCGCACCCGGGCATCGTAGAGGGAAAGGCCGGGGCCGAGGATGATGGAGCCGACCTTCAGCTCGATCTCTAATTCGGTATCATCGAATTTTATCGCATTTGCCTTGCAGACCTTCTCGCAGAGGCGGCAGCGTTTCCGCTGGGGGTCGGTGAGGCAGAGGCAGATGCTCGCGTCGATCGCGCGGGTGTTCGGAACGGCCTGCGGAAAGAGCGAGAAGACCGCCTTGCGCGGGCCCAGCTTCTGGTCGAACTCGCTCGGCACCTTCTTGGGGCATTTCGCTTCGCAGTCGCCGCAGCCCGTGCATTTCGACGGATCCACGTACCGCGCGGCCTTCTTGACCTTGACCGTGAAATCGCCGGCCCGGCCCGAGACCGATGTGACCGCGGACAGCGTATGGATGTCGATGTTGAGATGACGCCCGACCTCGACCATCTTGGGCGAGATCATGCACATGGCGCAGTCGCCCGTGGGGAAGGTCTTGTCGAGCATCACCATGGTGCCGCCGACCGACGTGTCCCGCTGGACCATGTGCACCTTGAATCCGCTGTCCGCAAGGTCGAGCGCCGCCTGCATGCCGCCAATGCCGCCGCCGACGATCAGGACCGAGCCGCTTTTGCTGGTCTTCGATGCGCTCATAACAGGTTCAACTCCTTTAACAGTCCCATGGCGTCCACGAAATGCCGGTCCACCTGCATCTCGATGGGATCAAACCCCATGGACATGCCGATGAGCTCGGTGATGAAATAGACCGGAAGCCGCTTTTCGATGCCGTACTTTTTCCCTACCGCGTCCTGATAGGCGTCTACATTGAACTGGCAAAGCGGGCAGGTGGTGACGAGGCAGTTCGCTCCGCGCCCGACCGCATCTGTGAAGATGCGGGACATGAGGAGCTGCGACTGGTCCGCGTCGTTCACCGAGGCCGAGGCCCCGCAGCAGTCCGTCTTGTAGCCCCAGTCCACCGGCGTGGCACCCAACGCCTTCAACACCGTCTCCATGCCCTGGGGGTTCTCCACGTCGTCGGGCACGTTCACATCGATGGGGAAGCGCGTGAGCAGGCAGCCGTAGTAGCAGGCCGGCTTAAGCCCTTCGAGCTTCTTCACCGCCTTTGCGGCGAGTTCGCCAGATCGCGCCCTGGGTACGAGCACTTCGAGGATGCTCGATACCTTGATGTCGCCCTTGATCTTCTGGGAGAGTTCCGCGTTGATGGAGTCCTTGAGGCCAGGGTCCGCGGCCAGGGTCTTCTGCGAGACCAGCGTCCTGCTGTAGCACGACGAGCAGGGGATCACGATCTCGGACAGGCCGGTGGCGGTTGCAAGGCCGAGGTTCCGCGCGGGCAGGGCCACGGCGAGGAACTCGTCGGTCTTGCTCGCGGCGGTAGCGCCGCAGCAGTTCCAATCGTCGATCTCCTTGAGCTCGATGCCCAGGTTCTTGAACACCATCTTGCACTGGACGTCATAGAGCTCTGACGAGGAGTGCAGCGAACAGCCGGGATAATACGCAAGTTGTGTCATGAAATTCTCCGGGGACCCTTAGCGGCCCTTTGCTTTTTCAAAGAGGGCTTGTACTTCCGATCGCGCCTTCACCCTGTCCACGCCGATATGCAGCCGCTTCTTCCTCATCATGGACAGGGCGAGACGGGCCTGGCCGATCATTTCGTCGATGACCGCCTTCACCTTCCCCTGGGACAGTTCCTTGATCGCCGTCTTTGTCTCGTAGATGGTCAGTGCCTCGATCTCGTTGAACCGGCCCAGATGCCTGGTCGAGGTCATGAACGCGCTATGGAAGTCGGCGATGCGGGGGGTGAGCGGCCTGGCGTGGGCCTTCTTGGCCATCTGCTTCAGCGTCTCGGTGATCCGCGCGGTCTGGATGTTGTTCGGGCAGCGCGTGCCGCAGGTGTAGCAGGCCACGCACTTCCAGACCAGAAGGTTGTTGAGGGCTTCCTCGCGATCGCCGACCACGATCATCCGGATCAGCCGGTCCGGCGTGACGCCCGTTTCTTCGCCGACAGGACAACCGGCCGCGCAGCGGCGGCACTGATAGCAGGCCTGAAGGTTCTGACCCGAGCGTTTGGTGACCTCGGCCAGGAGCGTCGAGGTTGCTGGCTCGTATTTTAAAACCGGCGATGGCATGTTCTCTCCCTTGGTCGGACTATTTCGCTAGGAACGTTCCTTCAGGAGCTCCAGCATTTCCATGCGGGTGGACTCCTTGGTGCGGAAGATCCCCCGCACCGCCGAGGTCACCACGCGGGAGCCGGGCTTCTTTACGCCGCGCATGCTCATGCAGAGATGCTCGGCGTCGATCACGACCATGGCGCCTTTGGGTTTCAGGCTGCTCACGATAAAATCTGCGAACTGCGTCGTGAGCCGCTCCTGCACCTGCGGCCGCTTGGCGAATACCTCGAGCGCCCGGGCAAGGGCGCTGATGCCCACGATCTTTCCGGCGCCCGGAATGTAGGCGATGTGCGCCTTCCCGAAGAAAGGCTGAAGATGGTGCTCGCAGACCGAGTAGAACGGGATGTCGCGGATCATCACCATCTCGTCGTGGGTCTCTCCCGCCATGGGCCTGAGCAGCTCGCTCATATCGGCAGCGATGCCGGAAAAGATCTCCTGGTACATCTCGGCCACGCGCTGGGGCGTGTTCCTGAGCCCCGGACGCTCGGGGTCTTCCCCGATGCCCTCGATGATGAGCCGCACGCCTTTTTCTATTTTTTTTGTATCCATCCCAACCTTATTTTTAACTCTTATGGGTCTTTGCGTCTATGACTCTTTTTTCCGTTACGATCTTATGGACCGGGATATCATGGGATGCGGCGGGAACTGTCGACACAAGCTGGAGTTCGAACGCGAGTGCCACGGTCCTTCCTTTATAGAGAGGAAGCAGTTTGTCATAAAAACCCGCCCCGTATCCGATCCGGTTTCCCTGTTCGTCGAAGACCGCGCCCGGCAGGACAATAAGTTCGATGTCCTTGAGCTGCGCGGGCCTGCCGCTCTCAGGTTCCAGGATGCCCCACGCTCCGGGTGCAACGTCCCGGTCGAAGATCCCGATCTCCAGGAGTTCCAGTTCCTTCCCCTTTACCCGGGGAAGCACGACCCGCTTGCCTTCGGCAAGGGCCCGGCGGATCATATGGTGCGTCTCGACCTCGCTCTGAAAGGACGCGTAGAACATCACCGTGGACGCGGCGCGGAACTCAGGGAGGCCGAACAACCTCGCTTCGATCTCGGCGCTGGCGTTCCGCCGTTGTTCCGGCGTAAGGTTGAACCGCGTATTCAGGACCTGTTTTCTGAGTTTGTCTTTCAATGGTGAACGAGGCCATGCAGATCGAGAGAGGCTATCATCCAACGATGACCTGTATTTATTTCTGTATCAACTGATCCAGCGCGTCCTTGATCTTCCTTGCTTCTTCCACGGCCCCGGGAGACGCGTCAAAGGGAGACCTGCCGTCGAGGTCGGACCTGACCGTGTCGGGCGTATAGTTCATGAAACCCAGGACCTTCATCCCCGGGAGGTTCTTCCGCACGAAATCCTTGTCCGTCTCGCGCTGGATCTTGTTGCCCACGACGAAGACCTGCTTCACGCCGAGCCCCTTTGCCAGGGACTCGATCTGCCGCGCAGTCTGCAGGCTCCGCTGCCCCGGCTCCACTACCACGATGAAGGCATCGACGCTCCCGGCAGTACCGCGCGTCAGGTGCTCGATTCCCGCCTCCATGTCAAGGATCACCACTTCGTCGCGGCGGAGGATGAGATGACTGATGAGTCTCCGGAGCAGCGTGTTCTCCGGACAGAAGCACCCCGAGCCCGCCTCGCGGGACTTCCCGACCACGAGGAGCCTGACGCCCTCATGCTGCACACTGTAGGTTTCGGGAATATCGTCGACCTTGGGATTGATGCTGAACACCTTGGCCGATGAGCCCGGCCGCGCGCCGGTGCGCTCCTCGATCATGTCCGCCTGTTCGGCCAGCGGTACCGCCTTTTTCGCGGCCTCCGGTGAGATGCCGAGCGCGGAAGCGAGGTTAGCATCGGGATCAGCATCAACAGCAAGGACCTTCCGTCCCTCAGATGCATAGAGCCTTGCAAGCAGACCGGAAAGCGTGGTCTTTCCAACACCGCCCTTGCCGGTGATCGCAATTTTCACGTGATAATCTCCTGAAGAACGACTCAACAAAATAGCATCACGTAAGAGGGTGTGTCAAGGATTTTTTGTTACCGATGGTTACAAATGGTAACGGAAGTTAGAAACTCCATCACCAACAAAAAGGCCTTCCGGTATACCGAAAGGCCATAAGTTCATCGCGTACTGCCTATGTGATCTTGACGCAGATTACCGTCTGATGTAATAAACTCCCTGCGACCGAACGATCAGCGCCTCATCGGCAGGCTAAGCGGGTGCGGCATCGAACAGCTTGCCTATCAGCGAGTGGAGATCACTGGGCTGGAAAGGCTTTTTCACATATCCCTGCGCCCCCAAGGCGAGCCCCCGCTTGGTGTCCTCCTCCTTGCCTTCGGTGCTCACTATGATGATGGGGATAGTGTTGTACTTTTCGAGCGCCTTCACTTTCTGGATGAATTCAAGTCCGTTCATCAATGGCATATTGATGTCCACCAGCATCATTCCCACATCAGGGTTCTTATCCAGCTTGTCAAGGCCGTCCTGACCGTTCAGCGCCTGGACGATCTCGCACCGGTAGCGCATGAGCACCATTTTATACATCTGGTGTATCAAGGCTGAATCATCAACCACCAGTACTTTCTTGAGCATTGTTTCTCCCTCCTGCGTATCTGAATGTCCAGGTCTTCCGACCGTCGGCCTATGTCTTGAGCGGTATCCCCAATTCCTCGATCTTTCGCATCAGCTCCCGAATATCGACCGGCTTCTGGTAATAATAGGTGGCACCCCGCTCGTAGGCGTCCTGCTGGATCTCCTCGGAGCCGTGGGCGGTCATGATGATGACCTTGGTCCCGGGCCAGTACCGCTTTATATACGTGAGAAGTTCCAATCCCTCCACACCCAACATCCCTGACATCCGGATATCGGCGATCACGAGGTCAAAGTTATAGCGCTTCAAAGCCTCTTCGGCCGGCTCAAGACGGCTTGCCGTGATAACTTCCACATTCTTCGTCCGCAACGCGTAGGAAAGAGTCAGAAGGATGGTCGGTTCATCATCTACGATGAGTATCCGCTTCAGTGCCGTTGCTTCGTTCATGTGTATTATAGCATCTCCAACGGTTATTTCGATCGGAACAGGGAACATAGTGCAACATTCATGCTTTTTGAATTATACCATAAAAACAATTAATTGCATTAATTACAGGCCCTTTAAGTGACCGATAATACGACAGCGAACGCGGTAATCCTGCCGGGAATCGTCAGCCTTGATTTTGAAAAGGAATAATGATAGTCTGGCCTGCTGGGAAAATCATGACAAGCGAAAGAATCTCCATAAAGCACCTGACCCTTGATGAGCTCAAGGCAAAACTGGACACCATGGGCCTCAAGGGATACCGGGCCGGCCAGATCATCTCGTGGATCTATCAGCAGTATGCGGTCTCGTTCGAGGAGATGACGAACATCGCAAAGGTCGAGCGCGACCGGCTTGCAGCGGTGTTCTCCCTGACCGTTCCCTCGCTGCTGCAAACGGAACGATCATCGGACGGCACACGCAAATTTCTGTTCGGCCTCGAGGACGGCCACACCATCGAAAGCGTTCTCATCCCGGATGACGACCGGCAGACGCTCTGCATATCTTCTCAGGTCGGGTGTCAGCAGGCCTGCCGCTTCTGTCTGACCGGACAGGGGGGGTTCACGAGGAACCTGGCTTTTTTCGAGATAGCCGGCCAGGTCCTGGAGGTATCGCGCATTCTGAAGAACGAAGGGTCGCGGGGGATCACCAATATCGTGCTCATGGGAATGGGGGAGCCGCTGGCGAATTTCGAAGAAGTGCTCAAGGCGATCCGGATCATTACTTCTGACCGGGCGCTGGGTATTTCCGGCCGCCGGCTGACCCTGTCGACCGATGGCCTCGTTCCTGAAATGGATGCCTTGGGACGCGCGGGAGCAAAGGTGAATCTCGCCGTCTCGCTCAATGCCACGACCGACGAAACGCGTGACCGGATCATGCCCGTGAACCGGCGCTATCCTCTCAAGGAATTGCTGGCCGCCTGCAGGAGGTTCCCGCTCGAGCCGAGGCGGCGCATCACCTTCGAATATGTTCTGCTCCGGGGGGTGAACGATTCCGGGGACGACGCGCTCCGGCTCGCCCGGCTGCTCAAGGGCATCAAGTGCAAGGTGAACCTCATCCCGTTCAATCCATTTCCCGGGAGCGAGTTCAAACGGCCCGATGACGCCGCCGTAAAACGTTTTCAGAAGATCCTGCAGGACCACCACTACACGGCCCTGGTGCGCGAATCACGCGGCCGGGACATCTCCGCCGCCTGCGGCCAACTCAGGGAGCGCGCGGCGGCAGCGGGAAGCGATTAGGTATCATTCGTGAATTCCAGATACCCGCTTCCTCACCAATCCCCGCAATAATCGAACGCCTGCACGTTGGTGAGCCTTTGTATATTTTCCCCGGTGTCGGACATCCGGTAGAGGTTTGCAAGCGCGTCAGCCTCAGCCTCGTCCCGGTCGCAGCTGCTGGAAAAAACGACCTCATGACCCGACCAGACAGGGGACGAATCAGCTCCGCGCGCAGGAGGTTCGTACAGAACGATCTCCCCGGTGTCCACATGCAGCCTGCGGAGGTGGGGCGTATCCAGGTCGCAGCGAAAGATGAGCCAGGACCCGTCGGGAGACCAGGAAGGGTTCGCATGGAGCGTATCGTCCGTGGTGAGCTGCCGCTGTTCCCTGCCTCCCGGGTCCATGACCAGGATATGGGAGGACTTGGATCCCGGCGCGAACCGGACAAAAGCGATCAGATCGCCCCGGGGCGACCACATCGGGTTCATGTGCTCCGAAGGCCCGGTGGTAAGCCGGGTGAATCCCGTCCCGTCCATCTTGACCACGTGGACCTGCTGGAGCCCCTTCTCGTCGGCGCCGGCGAACACCAGCCGACTGTCGTCGGCGGACCAGTCAACGCTGCTGATGTTGAGGTCTCCGGTCGTGACCTGGGCCGTTTTCCGGGTTGCAAGGTCCATGAGGAAGATATTGTACAATCTCCTCTCGTGGTTCTTCGTGCTCACGAAGGCGATCAGGGTCCTGTCCCTGTTATATCGGGGCGCTGCATGGTCGGCGTATTTCCCGTCGGTCCCCGGATTCATCGTGAGCCGGGTCTCGTTCTTCCCGTCCCGGTCGATGGCAAAGAGGTCGTTGAACATCTCCTTGCCGTCCCCGTTGAAACGGGTAAATACGATTCGCGCGTGGTCCATGGCAAAAACCTCTCGGTAAAATCATTTTTTGGGCAGCTCATCGCTCTGCCGCACAGCATGCCGGCAAGCGACGTGGTCTTATAACGATATTCAGCTTTCCAAGCGCACTTTCGCTGCGCACGTGCAGGCCTGCTTTTTCCCTTGTACGAGCCATTTCAAGTGCATGCTTTATCGCGGCTATCGCATCAGAGCAGCCCGGCGCTGGGGTAAGTCAGAGGCTTAGTCGTGAGCCGTTCTCTTGTCCCCGTGTCTCCCCGTCGCCGCGTCCCCGTGTCAGCTGTTAACCGGCAGTTCAACGGTAACGGTCGTGCCCTTGCCCGCCGTAGTCTGCACGTTGATCTTCCCCCCGAAGGCATCGACCAGTTCCTTCACGATCGAAAGACCCATGCCGATGCCCGAGCCGGCTCCGCGGAAAAAGTGCTCGTAGATGTGCGAGAGATGGGCGCGCCGGATGCCGGTTCCGGTGTCTTTGACCGAGAAGACCACCAACCCCTCCCTGCGGCCTGCGGTCAGCGTCACGCTGCCGGAATCCCTGATGAAACGGGCTGCGTTGTCCGTGATGTTCCCGATGATGCGGCCGAGGCACTCGCGGTCGGCCTGCATACTAAGCCCTGGTTCGCATTCGATGGCATACGTGATGTCCTTGTCACGCACTGCCTGCCGCGTCTCCTCGATGATGCCCTCAAGCAGCGGCTCTATCTGCAGGAGTTCCTTCCTGGAGGCACGGGCGATCTCTTTGGCCTGGGACAGCTGCTCCAGGCCGGCAATGATCTTCTTGAGCCTGTCAGTCTCCTCATAGAGCACATGCAGGCGCTCCTTGTCCGCAGGCGCTTCGTCCTCCAGGATATCCTCCAGCTCCTCCTCGATGACCTCAACGGACATCCTGAGCTCTCCGGCTGTTTCGGACAGGATCGCGCCGGACGTGTGCGTGCCAGGCCCGCCGGCATCTTCCAGGCTCTGGCCGATCATTACTTCAGCCTTCCCGGCCATGACCGTCCTCACCGGTGCACGGCTTACGCTGTGCGGCCTGCCTGTCCTGAACAGGGCAACAAGCAGGACAAAGGCAAGCACGGTCACCAGCAGGAAAGCGAGGCTCAGCCGCATGTTCGACCTGCCGGACAGGACGCCCTGGTCAGGCCGGCTGAAGTCGTTGATGGTCATGGCGTTCACGAACAGCAGAACTGCCAAGGCGATGACCGCGACACCGGCGATAAAGACGATGCTCTTGGACCGGTATGTATTCGGCATAGTGCTCATTTCTGAACGGGATGAAAGATGCGAAGTTCCGAGACAGGACTTTACCAAAAAATGGAGGATGTTGCTACAGGAACTTTGTGTTCAGGTCGGCCTGGGGCTTCGCAGGCGGATGGAGGAATTGGGCCAGCCTGCGAGCGGCCTCGGCAATGCGCGGCCCCGACCCCCCGGGAAGTTGCTTGCCTAATGCGTACTTTTGTTGTACGGGAGAACTCTCTCGTTCACCATTGTGAATTCCAGAGAATGGGGGAATCGGTTATGAAAAAAATGAAAAAATGTTCGCATCCTTCGTCGTGGTCCTCTGTACAGCAGCGCTCCTCTTCTCCTGCACAGGCAGCGACGGGCAGGCAGGTCGGAATACTTACCTTAAAGCGCCGCCCATGCCCAGGTGAACACGACAGGTACAGGGGTTGAAAGTTGCGCGGTATGCCACAAGGCAGTGGCGTATTCGGATTTGACAAGATCCACGTGCTCGAGCCGTAAGAAGTTCGCTCTCCTCACGACAGCTGCTCAGAAATAGCAAGGCCGGCAGAAGCGACTCTGCCGGCCTTACTTCGTTCTAAGGGCATCCGGCGAAAATCCGTTACGGCATGCTCGGTCGTCGATAGCTAAGCACTCTCTCCCTTTTTCCCTCTCCGAAGATTAAGGCCCCCTCACCTCGCATCCTCTCCCTCAGAGGGGAGAGGAAGGAAGGAGAGGGTGAGTTTTCATCAACGGGCGGGGGTGAGGGGCAGTCATGACCGGAAACTCGCCCTTCGGGCTCAGACATCAGAAATACTTCACCCTCTGACGCAGTCGCCGGCCTGGATTTTTAAAAGGGAACTGCCGTAAACCATGGAAGCCGGCAGGGAAGAACAAGTAGCCAGTAGCCAGAAAGGATCAGCAGAAAAAATCGGGGCAGTTAGAAAGAAAAGGCCGCTGAGCTCAGACCCAGCGGCCTTTGCATGAAACATCACGATACCTCGGTATTACAGGATGCCGCCGGAGAAGATGATGCTGTCGAACGTGCGATTCAATGTCTTGCTCGTGAAATTCTGCATCGGCATGCCGGGCTGACAGGTGATCTGCTGTCCGACCTTGACCTTCGTGTCCGGCAAGGCAACCCACGTCCTCTTCCCGCCATTCTCTATAGAAACATAGGTATACCCGCCGGAATTCATCGTTTCCACCACTTTCCCCGAAAGGGAATCGCCGGCCGGAACCGCATGTCCCGCGGGCTGCGACTGGGACACAGGTGCCGGGGCTTCCTGCTTGGCTGATTTACAACCGGCTGCGCCGATCAACACCACAACAGCTGCTGCAACTACCAGATTGGACAATTTCATCATCGGTCTCCTTGTTCGTAGGTAACGAAGCGCCCGATCAGCACAAGGTGATGGGCGCTCCGCATATTATTGACAAGCTGGATATTACTGTTTTTTTCGGGAAATGCAAGCCTGTTTTTTTCGAACCAAGTGTCCCGGGCACTGCAGAAGCGGCAGCGGCCTTCGGGACCCAATGATCGTTTCTGGCCGTTGAGATACCAAACGGGGCCTGGGACTAGGCGGCGCAAAAGCTGTCGTGGATGATTTTGATCCGGGCGGCGTCTCGGGAGGGAAGGGAAAACCGCTGCTGCTGCGGCCTCGTGGATGTACGTCATGCGGAGTATACTGCTACGCGCTCCTACCGCTGATGATCTGGTTCACGACGCTCAGGAGGTCGGCTGTCTGGATGGGTTTGGCGATGTAGGCATTGGCACCCAAGGCAAGGCCGCGCTTCCGGTCCTCATCGGCGCCCTCGGTGGTGATGATGATGATGGGGATTGCCTTGTGTACGGGGTCATTGCGGACCATGGAGACGAGCTTGAGGCCATCCATGATGGGCATATTGATGTCGGTAAGGATAATATCGAACTTCTGGGTCGATAGTTTCTTTAGCGCATCAATGCCGTCATTCGCTTCGATGACCTTGCTCCCGGGAATGCGCTTCAGGGCAAAGGTAATGAGCTGCCGCATGGTAGGGGAGTCTTCAACGACCAGAAAATTATATTCCGGCATGTAAAACCTCCGTTATTTCTCTTTCAGCAGATCGAGGAAGCTCTGGATCGTGGAGAGCTTGCGCTCCGATTGAGAATAGAGCTTCGAAGAAAAGAGCGCCGTCGCGGCATGGCCGGCCAGCATGGAGAACAGCTCGAAGTCCATGTTGGAGAACTGTGTCTTCTGTATGAGGAGCTTGTAGATGACAATGGCGCCGATCACGTGCTCCTTGATCTTGAGCGGGATGCAGACCAGCGGGTGGCTGTAATCGACGCCGCTGAGGTCCGTGGGGTCCCCTTCGCGGTAAAAGGCTTCGCCGTTCTTCACCACGTCCCCGATGACCCCTTCTCCGATCTTGATGTTCTCATGCGCTTCCGGACCCATGCCCTCCTGGGCGACGATCGACAGCTCGTTCGTGCTCTCATCGAGCATCATGATGGAAAATTCCTCGGCGCCGATCAGGTTCATGACGATCTCGAGGATGATCTTCAGGGACTCGTTGAAGTCCAGGGTAGAATGCAGCTGGTAGCTCGCCACGTAGAGGTTCGCCAGATTATTGTTCTCCGCCTCCACTTCAATATAGCGGCTGGCAAAATCCTTGTTCTCCTCCTCTACCTGTCGGTACCGGTCAAGAAGGTTCTTGTTCTCATCCTCCAGAAACCGGAGCCGTTCTTCCATGGTGTGCAGCTTGAAATCACCCTCGCGACCAGAGAATTTCGACACCTCTTCATGCTGGGCAAGACGGTATCTGAGCTTCTCGTTCTCTCTGAGCAGTTCCTGGGTGAATTCTTCCCCTTTTCTGAAGACCTGGAGAAAATCCTCAACCTTCTTGTTCAGGGAGCCGGCGTCCTTATCCATCCAGTCCTCCTCGGAGCAGCCCTTTATCCCGGCTGCACATCCAGCGGCAGTACGGCAAAAAAGCGGGGCGTGGTCCCGTTCCCGCGGCTGATCTGCACGGTATTTGCCGTGGCAAATCGTACGTAATTATAGACGAGATGTCGTAAATTATCAAGCGTATTTCCTGTTACCGGGCACAGCCTACGAGCGGCCGCCCTTTCCTGTGCAACGGGTCGAGATCTCTTCGGCCATTTTCACCAGGGGCAGGACCTTATCGACAGCACCGGCGCGGATCGCTTCCTGGGGCATCCCGAAGATCACAGCGCTCTCCTCGCTCTCGGCAAGGCATTGTCCCTTCTGGTTCTTTATGGCCAGCGCGCCCTGCGCGCCGTCGTTTCCCATCCCCGTAAGCACCACCCCCAGGGCGGCAGCCCCGCAGGCATCGGCAACAGAGCTCATCATCCGGTCTGCGGACGGCACATATTTATCGGCAGGGGCCCGGGGAATGAGCTCCGCGAACAGGCCATCCCGGTCACGCCTGACCAGGAGGTGGTAACCGCCGGGCGCGACAAACGCCATGCCCGCCTTGATGCGGTCCCCCGCGGTTGCTTCGCTCACGACGAGCGGGGAGATCTTGTTCAGCCGTTCGGCAAAGCTCCGGGTGAATCCCGGCGGCATGTGCTGGGAGATCACGATGCTCGCTCCAAAATCGCCGGGAAGCCCGGTGAGGATCGCCTGGATGGCGGGAGGGCCTCCCGTGGAGGAAGCGATCGCCACGATCTCGATATCGCTCTTCCGCGGGACCGCTTCCATGTCCTTGTGGACGACCGGGGCGTCCCGCTCCCGCGCAAGCAGGGCGATGGTTGACTTCACTTTTCCCATCTCAAGGGAAAGGATGGAGCGCACCTTGGCAAGGAGCTCTTCTTGTATGCCCTCGATGCTCTTGGATATCCGCGCCTCGGGCTTGGCAAGAAAATCCACCGCACCCAGCTCAAGGGCGCGTATCACGCTCCTGCTGTCGGAACGGGAGGAGATGACCAGGACAGGCGTCGGCCGCTCCTTCATCAGCCACCGCAGGAACGTAAAGCCGTCCATGTTCGGCATTTCGAGGTCCAGGGTGATCACATCCGGCGTCAGCCGTAGCGTCTTCCCGATGGCATCCACGCCGTCGGTGGCGGTCCCGACCACTTCGATGCCGCTGTCTCCTGCCAGCATCTGCGACAGGGCCCCCCGGTTGAATGCAGAATCGTCGACGACCAGGGCCTTTATTTTTTTTGCACTGTTCATAGGGATGTCGTTGAAGCTCCCTACTGCAAACTGCATGGAGCTTCGATCCTCAAGGTTGAACTGATTGTTCTAATCGCTCGCTAACCCCGGTTACGGGGAATGCGCTCGCTCCTGGATTTAAGCTCCCAAAAACAAATTGCATGGAGCTTCGATCCTCAAGGTTGAACTGATTGTTCTAATCGCTCGCTAACCCCGGTTACGGGGAATGCGCTCGCTGCTGGGTTCCCGTGGGGGTTCACCCGGTCCTCACGCGGACCGGCTTTTGATAGACCATGTCATGCTGCAAGGTGCGCAGGGTGAACGCGGTGGAAATGTTGATGAGGGATTCCGAGTGTCCGAGCAGGAGGTAGCCGCCCTCCTGCAGTTTGTCGTAGAAGGTCTCGATCACCTTCTTCTTGGCATTGCGATCGAAATAGATGATGACATTCCTGCAGAAGATGATGTCCAGGTCCCGGATCAGGCTGGTCTTATAGGGGTCCAGAAGATTGACGTAACTGAAGGAAACGAGCTGCCGAACGGCATCGATGATCCGATAGTCGCCTTTGCCTTCTTCGACAAAATACTTTTTCAGCATGTCGGGCGGCGTCGCCCGGTGGGAACCTTTCTTGTACATCCCCTTGCGCGCCGTGTGCAGTACGCGCTGGTTGATGTCGCTCCCCATGATCTCCACCTGCCAGTCGCGCCACCAGTTGCCGGACTCCAGCAGGAGGATCGCGATCGTATACGCTTCCTCGCCGGTCGAGCACCCGGCGCTCCAGATGCGCAGGCTCTTTTTCCCGGAGTTCCTGCTGCGAAGCTCGGGGAGGATCTCGTCGGAGAACGCCTTGAGCTGGGCGACTTCCCGGAAAAAATAGGTCTCATTGGTCGTGAGATTGTCCACGAGGACGACGATCTCATCCTCGCGTCTCCGGTCATACCGGAGAAAGTGATAGTACTCCTCAAAGCTCTTCAGTTGATGCTGCTCGAGCCTCCGGTTGAGCCGCCGCTCCAGCAGGAACTTGGAGCCGTCATCAAAGAAGATGCCGCAATAGTCGTGGATGAAGTCCCGCAGAAGCCGGAAGACGTCCTCAGGAAGCGGGATGAGCTGGTCGTTGAACATTTATCTCCCCAGGGCGTCACGGGCCGCCTGCCGGACGGTCAGATCCGGATCCGCCGCGGCCAGCTGCTCGAGCAGGAGGTCGGTGGCCGGGTCTCTCCGCTGCTTCAGGATCTCCGTTGCCGATTTCCGAACGCTCCAGTGGGGATCGGAAAGGCGCGACAGGACAACGGGGCGGACGCGGACCCAGTCATAGGACGAAAGGGCATGCAGGACGGTCTTGCGTACTTCGGGGTCGGGATGGCCTTCCAGGGCAAGGAGGGGGTCCAGCGCCTCGCGGACAGCCGCGCTGCCCACCACATCAACGAGCGCAAGCAGGAAGATGTCGCTGGCCCCGGTCAGGTGGCCGGCCAGGACCGCGCCGAACCGGTCCGCGCCGATCCTCCCCAGTGCCCGTGCCGCCGCGGCACGGACCCAGAGGTCCTCGTCGTCCAGCAGCGGAATAAGCGCTTCGGCGGCCTCTGGTATGCCGGACTTTCCCATGGCCTCGGCCGCCAGCATCCGGACTTCCGGATCATCGTCGGTGATGGCCAGCAGAAGGGGACGCGAAGCCTGGCTGCTGCGGATGGTGTCCAGGGCGATGACGACGGCCTTCCGCACTGCCGGCTCCTCGTCTTTCAGGGCAAAGGCCAGCGCGTCCATGGCCCGTTCCGTGCCGAACCGCCCCAGGAGACGGACGATGTTCCTGCGCATGCCGGCTTCCTGCGCCGTAAAATCCCTCAGCAGGCCGTCCAGGACCGACTCGTTCCCGATGGCGGCGAGGGCGCGGATCGAACATTCCTGTACGTTCTCGTACTCATCTTCCAGAAGCCGCAGCAGGGACGGGACCGCTTTCGCGCTCCTGATCCGTCCGAGGGACTCCGCCGCCGCGCCGCGAACGTGTCCGTTCTCATCGTCGAGCAGGGAGAGGAGCGCGTCCTCGGCTTCACTCCTTCCGAGCTCTCCCAGCACCATGGCAACGACGCGGCGGACCAGAACGTTGTCGTCCCCGAGGCGGCCGAGCAACAGCGAAACCCCCTCCGTTCCCAGGTGACGAAGCGCCTGGACCACGACGTCTTCCATCTCTTCGTCGCGCAGCAAAGAAAGAAGCTTCGGGACCGCGGACGGCCTGCCGGTCCATCCGAGGACGGCAATAGCCGCTTTTTGCAGTTCGCCGCCGCTCGAATCGATAAGCTCCTCGAGCAGCGGGAACGCCTGGGCCGCGATCCCGGAACGGACCGCATCGCTGATCTTATTGTGGTCGGCAGGCAGGCTCTTTCGGTAAACGGCGGCTAGGGCGACAACGGACACTTCGCGCACGATGCGAAGCGGGTCGACCAGTCCCTTGACAAGCGGCGGAAGCGTCTGCACGTTGCCGATCTTGCCGAGGGACTCCAGGACCGGTTCCCGGAGACTGCTCCGCCCCAACGCGGCCAGCAGCGGGCCAAGGGCGCGCTCGTCGCCGATCTCGCCCAGGGCCTCGGCGGCGGCGTAGTCCAGCCAGCTCTGATCGTTCGCGGTCAGGCAGCCGATGAGGACGTCAACGGCTCGGCGGTCCCGGATCTTTCCCAGGGCCTCCGCTGCCGCCACCCGGACGTTCTCATCCGGATCTTTCAGCTTTTCCATGAGCCCCGGGACCGCGCGGGCATCCCGGATGTCTCCCAGGACATCGATGGCGAACTTCCGCACATCAGGATCGCGGGTCTCCAGGAGCGGCAGGATCGGACCCACCGCGGCGGCCCCGATCTGGACCAGCGCCTCGATGGCGGAGTTCCGGGCGCCGGCGTTGTCCTCGGCGCTCAGGCGCTGGACCAGACCGTTGGTGACCTCATCGTCAGCGAAGGAGACCAGCCCTTCCACCGCCGTCTTCCTCACCCGCCAGTCCGCGTCTCCCAAAGCGCGGAGCAGCAGCGGGGCCGCCCCCTTGCCGGTGCGCCCGAGATCGATCACGGCTTCACGACGCTCCTCGGCATCGCTGCTACCGAGCTTTCTGCTCAAATGCTCAAGGGTGGACATTGCCCGCCTCCGCCAATGCCGTCCGTTCTTCGCCGCTCAGGATCCGGGTGATATCGATAATGATGATGAGCCGGTCCATGGCCTTGGCAACGCCCCCGATGAATCCGGCCTGCTCACCGGTCGCCGCCGCGGGCGCGGGCTCGATCTGGCGAAGGGGGACGTGCAGTACCTCGCGCACGGAATCCACCACCAGCGCGAGCAGCTTCTGCGCGCCGCCCGTCCCCACCAGAGCGCCCCGGATGATGATCATGCGCATCTTCCGCGGATTGTTCCGTACCTCCGTGAGACCGAACCGCTTGCGAAGGTCAACGACCGGGATGATGATGCCGCGCAGATTGATCACCCCTTCGACGAACTGCGGCATGCGGGGAAGCGGCGTGATCGGCAGCGGCCGGATGGCCTCCGTGATCACCCCGATGTCGAGGCCGAACTCTTCCTGCCCCACATGAAAGGTGACGATCTGCGCTATTTCCTCGGCAACGGCAGTCTTCTTTTTGTTGGTGTCCCGTAGCATGATAATTCCGGAGTGGCCCGTCACATCCTCTCGTTGCTCGTAACTAATACAAACGCACTTATTATTGATGAACTCGTAAGAAGTAAAATTTTCACACGAAGGCACAAAGACACGAAGAAAGATAAATTGAAATCATTCAGGTTTTTCTCTGTGGACTTCGTGATCTTTGTGTGAAAAGGGCTTTTTACGACTTTGTCACTATGGTGTCATTGCGAGGAGCGAAGCGACAAAGCAATCTTATACTTTACAACGAGATTGCCGCGCTCCCTTCAGTCGCTCGCAAAGACAACGCAACAAAACTTTATGCGCTTGTATTGTCCCGCGTTTATATCGTGAACCGGCCGAGCTCTTTCTTCAGTGTGCCCGTCTGGACCGTCAGCACTTCCACGGCACTGTTCAGATTGTCGGCCAGTTCGGCGTTCTCCCGGGCCGTCATCTTGATCCGTTCAATGGCCTTCACGATGAGGTCGCTGCCCGTCCGTACCTCTCCCGACGCCCGTTTCACCATGTTCACCTTGGAGCCCATGGTCTCCATGACATTCGTGATGTTCCGGCTGGCCTTTACCTGCTCGGCCGTCGCCGACTTGACGAAATGGGTGATCTCCCGCATCCGCTCGGACGCGCGCATGATCTGTTCGCTGCCGGTCTTCTGCTCCGATGTGGCCCGTTCGATCTGGTGGGCCATATTATTGATACCGTCCACGGCCTCGCTCACCTGACGGATGCCCGTGACCTGTTCGGCTGTGGCCCTGCTGATGTTTCGGCTCATCTCGCGCGACTGGTCGGCGCGTTCCAGGATCTTCCGGAGGGCGTCCCCGGCCTCCCGCGCAAGGAGCGTTCCCTCCGCCGCGAGCTGGACCCCCTTCCGCATGACCTCCACCGCCTCCCGGGACTCCTCCTGCACGGACACGATGAGCTTCCCGATCTCCGAGGTCGACGATGCGGTGCGGTTTGCCAGCTCCCGGATCTCGGCGGCGACCACGGCGAATCCCTTTCCGTGCTCACCGGCCTGGGCAGCCAGAATGGCGGCGTTCAGGGCAAGCAGGCTGGTCTGGTCCGTGACGTCCTCGATGACCGTCAGGATGCCGCCGATGTTCTCGGCGCGCTCACCGAGCCGATTGATGACATCGGCGGTCCGCTGCGACTCTTCCTCGATGCGGCGCATCCCCTCGATCGTCTTCTCGATGGACCGCATCCCGAGGTTCTGGGCGTCCGCGGTGACCGCCTCGGCGAGGGCGACCGACTGCTTCGCGCCGGACTCCACTTCCCGGACCGCCGCGCTGATCTCGGTGGTCGTTGACGCGGTCTCGCCGGCCAGCACCGAAAGGACCCCGACGCTCTCGGCGTTCTGACGGATCGAGGCCGACATCTGGGTAATGGCCGAAGAGGTCTCTTCGATGGAGGAGGAAAGGTCGGTCATGAGGCGGGCGACCTCGTCAATGGAGGCCGCGGTCTCGATCACGGCCGACGATGTCTGTTCCGCGGTCTCGCTGAGATCATCCATGCTCCCGCTGATCTCCTTCAGGGAGAAATGCATCTCGTTCACCGACGATGCGGCCTCTTCCAGGGCCTCGTTCTGCACCTTGCTCGCGGCCGAGACGTTCACCGCGACGTCCGTGACCTCTCCCGACACCAGCACCAGCTGTTCGGAGGACCCCCGTATGTTCCCGATCATCCCCTTGAGGCCGATGACCATGCGGTTAAGCCCCCGTCCGAGGTTGCCGATCTCGTCGATCGTGCTCACCCGCACGTTCTGCGTCAGGTCGCCGGCCGCAATGGCCGACGCCACGGCCTCCGCCGCGCTGGTCGGCGCAGCGATCATCCGGCGCGTCATGAAATACACAATGACCGCGATCGACAGGACGATCACCAGACTTGTCGCCAGCAGCAGCGCCACCACCTTCGCGGTGTTCGTCCGCGCTTCGGCGCGGGAGAAGCCCATCCTGACCTCTGCCAGCTTGGCCCCCGCGAGCATGACGTCGACCGACACCTCGACCGGCGATAGTTCCCGGCGGATGGCCGCGGACAGTTTGGCGACGTCATCGGTATTTTCCGCATCCCTCACCGCCTTCACGTCTTCGTTCCGTACGTTGAAACTGGCCCGTGCGCTGGTGAGCGGCGTCCCGTCGATGTTCGTAAAGACGACGGCGATGATGTCCTGGGACTTTACCACGTCCTCAACGAGCATGTTCAGACCTATCAGGTCCTTGGCTATCAGCCGGTCGACGGAGGCCTTTCCGAGCACGATGCCGATGTCCCGCCCCCGTTGTTCCATGGTGCGGTATTGAGAATCGAGCAGCATGCGGCCCACAAAGAGCGAGCCCAGCAGCATCAGGACGGTGATCCATCCGGACAGGGTGATCACGAGCTTGAGCCCCATGCTCGACCTGATCGCATCCTTGAGCCGTTCGTTGAATGTTTTTTCCATGTCGTTCCTGTGCGCCGGCTAGAGTTTGAACTTCTGCAGTTCCGATTGGAGGGCTGCTCCCTTTTCCCGGAGGGCCATCTCCGCCATGTCCATCTCCACGGACACGTTCACGTTCTCTTCCGTGATCTTCTGGATGCGGGTGATGGCCTCGCTGATGTGCTGCGCGCCGAGGCCCTGCTCCGACGTGGACCTTGCCACCTGGGCGGCCTGGACAGTGACCGCCTCCATGGCCCGGGCGATCTGCTTGCTCCCGACCGTCTGCTCCTGCGTCGCCGTCTTCATCTGCCGGGTGATGTCACGCATCTTCTCCGCCGCCTGGGCGATGCGCTCGCTGCCCTTTTGCTGCTCCTGCATGGCATGGGCGATCTGCTCGATCTGTTCCGCGATGTTCACGGACGCATCGGTGATCTGCGCCACCCCTTTGGCCTGCTCGGCCGTGGTCAGTTCGATGGCACGCGCCATTTCCGCCGACTGTTTGGAGCTCTCCGCCACATCCTGAAAGACGTCACTCGTCATTTTCACGAGCTCCGCGCCGCTCTCCACGGCCTTCAGGCCTTTACCCATGGCCTGCACGCTGGCCGCGGTCTCCTGCTGGACGGCGGCGATGACATTGGCGATCTCCTTGGTGGAGGCCGCCGTGCGCTCCGCCAGTTCGCGGATCTCCTCGGCAACAACGGAGAATCCCTTCCCGTGCTCTCCCGCCTGCGCCGCAAGAATGGCCGCGTTCAGGGCGAGCAGGCTGGTCTGGTCCGTCACCTCGTCGATCACCTTCAGGATCTGCCCGATCTCCTGCGACCGCTTCCCGAGCCGGTTGATCACCTCCGCCGTGGACTCCACCGTCGAGCGGATGTTCTGCATGCCGGTCATCGCTTCCCGGGCCGCCGCCATCCCCTGCTCTGATGCGCTCTTCGCGACCCGCTCGGCAAGCCGCGCCGATTCCTGCGCCTTCTGCTCCACCGCTTTCACGGTGGCGCTCATCTCCGTAATGGAGGAGGACGTCTGCTCGGCCGCGGAGGAAAGGGCCTCGGTATTCTCGGTCACCTGGCGGATCGATGCCAGGGTCTGCACGATGGAGGACGCGGTGTCCTCGGCCGCCGAGGACAGCCCGCCGGCATTCTCGGCCGCCTCCTCGATGGAAGCCGCCATCTCCGCAACCGACGACGAGGCGTTCGTAGCGGCCTGGGACATCTCCGCCGCGTTCTCGGCGACGCCCTTGATCGAGGCGATCATCTCGCCGACCGTCATGGCCGTCTGCTCTCCGGCCTCATGCTGGACACGGGCGCCCTGGCTCATCTTCTGTGTCGCCGTGTTCATGATCTTCATGGCCTCGCCCAGCCCGCCGGTCATCTGGTTGATCCGGCCGAGCATCTCCCGGAGGCTTGAGGAGAGGGTATTGATCGCGATGCCCAGCTCGGTGATCTCGGTCTTTCCGCTCACCTCGACCTGGCGGACGAGGTCGCCCCCCGCCATCAGGGTCGCGTTCCTGGCCATGTGACCCAGGGGGTCGGTGATCATGCGTTTCATAAAAAGGGTCACCAGATAGGTGGCCAGCACGAACGTCACAAAACTCACCACGAGCGACCAGACGAGCAGGCCCCGGATCGGGCGGTTCACCGCGCTTGCATTGAGCGCAATACGGAACACCCCCATTTTCTTGCCGTCAGGGCCCATGAGGGGGATGGCCCTCTCATACTGGTCCCCCGTTTCGTCGGAGTATTCATGCTGTAGCGTCTCTGTGGCGTCCATGGCCTTGCGGCTGCCGGGATCGGTCGCCTGCGTGCCCTCGCGGGCCTTGTCGGTCGCGTAGAGGATCTTGCCGTCCCTGTCGACGATAAGGGCGCGGGAGATCTCGCGGTCGCTTTCCATGAGCCCGCGGAGCTTGTCGCTCATGCCGTCCAGCGCGCTCAGCGGCAGACCGAACCCGGTGACCTTCTCAATGTCCTTTCTGACGCCTTCGGCCAGCGCCGTGGTCTGCCCGATCACCGCGTCCCGGTATTTCCCCGCCGCGCTATAGATAGTGAGGCCCGTGTTCAGGGCCAGGGCCGCGAGCAGGATGCCGCCGGTGGCGACGACCGCTCTTGTTTTCAGCGTCATTCCATCCCACAGCTTCATTTTATCACCTTCGTCGCATCAGAGATCAGGTCCATGGACGGCTTCAGCCCCAGGTTCGCGGCCTCCTTCAGATTAAGGACCAGTTCGATCAGCTTGGGCATTTCCGGCGCGATGCTGGCGGGGCTCTCGCCGTTCAGCAGTTTTGCCGTGATGCGCGCCGCTGCCTCGCCCTGTTCCACGGCGCTCGGGGCAAGGGTCAGGATGACCCCCTTGTCGCCCGAGCCGCCCATCTGGCTCAGGGTCGGGACCTTGCTGCCGTGGGCGTTCTTCACGATATCGGCCAGCGCTTCATTGATCGTCGCGCTCACCGAGATGAGCACGATATCGGCCTTGCCGGCGAAGGTGAGCGCCCGGGCGTCATCGACACGCCTGACGGCCATCTTCACGGTCTTGAAGCCGTACTGGCCCTCAAGGGCCGTAAGCTCCTCGACCTGCTGCACCGAGTCGGGCTCCAGCTCGTTGTAGACCACCGCCAGCTTGGTGAAGGAAACCAGCTTTTTTGCATACTTCAGGAGACTCGTGAGCGGCACCTTGGAACTGATGCCGGTCATGTTGCGGGCCACCACCCCGATGCCCGCAGGGTCATACACGCCGGCGTAGACGATGGGAATGGACTTTGTTTCCCTGATGGCCAGAAGCGACGGGGCGCCGCCGTACGTGATAAGCACGTTCACGTCGGCAACGACCAGCTTCCGGACCGCGTTGGTCCAGGAGAGGGGGTCCGGCGCCGGCATCTGGAGCAGGGTGTCCACCTTGCGGCGGTCGAAACCCTCCTTCACGAGGCCGTTGGCGAAGGCGCGGTGCAGGTCCTGGTAATAACCTATGTTCCCGGCCATCACCACGCCGATGGTCTTGTCGCCCGCCCGAGCGGGCGCCGCGCAGATAAGGAGTGCGGCACAAAGCAGCCAGGTTGTCGTTCTCATACTCCCTCCCCTTACCATCGGTACGACAGGGTGGCAAGAGCGATCTGGTTCGTGCCATCCTGTGCGCTGTCAAGAATATCGTCAAGCTTGCGGACCTGATAGCGGAACTCGGTGCCGAGGCTCTTCGAATAACGAACATCAAGGTTTGCCCCTGCCGTGGTCTCGACCAGCTTGATGCTGGTCAGCTCTGCGATCCCGGTGCTCCCGGCCAGCGCGCCGGCGTTCTGCCAGTTGCCCCGCGACCAGCTCCTGCCGGCTTCCGCGGTGAACAGCATGGCGTCGGCCAGGGCATAGCTCGCGGAAAGCGAGGCCACATGGGCCGTGTCGGCGTAGGGCACGCCGCTCTCCGTCGTAATACCGCCGAGGCTGTCGCTATAGGCGACGGGCCCGTTCTGCTTGTTCTGGAAGAACGCATAGCTCGGCGTGATCGAGGTCTTCTTTCCCAGGATGAAGGTGATCGAGCTCAAGACCCGGTTCCGTTCCGCTGTCCACTTGTCCGTGAACGGCGCCTGCAGGTCGCTGCGCTCTTCCCGCACGGTCCCGCCCGAAAGCAGCCAGTTGAACCACGACTTCGGCGTCCAGGTGAGCACGCCGCGCGCTTCGTCGCTTGTCGCGGGATAGGTGGTGTCCACGCTGTTCGCCGGCACCGCGGCGGTCCGATGGCTGACGTCGCCGCGCAGCATGAGCTTGTTCGTGAACCGGTACGTGGCGCCCAGCCGTGCGGTGTTCCGCGTGACCTTGTCGTCGAGCTTCCAGCTTCCGGCAGCGTCTCCCGTCCATACGTCGCGGTTAAGAGATTCAAAGGCATACTCGGCGCGCACGGTGAGCCTTTCCGTGGCGCGGTACCGGACCATGCCGCTCATGATGTCCCTCTGGTAGTTGATGGCCTTCCGGACGGTCGTCGCGGTGGTCAGGGTGATAAGCGAAGAGATCGTGTCGGGGTTGTCCTGGTCCACGCTGTGATGACGATACTTTACCGCAACGGTGAGGTCCTTGGTCGGGATCCAGCCGAAGTCGCCGGCGGCGTTCACGAACGCAGCTTTCACGTTGCTGTCCGTGTTCTTCCGGTCGCCCGAGGAATAGGTGGCGGCGGCAGAGATGCGGCCGGTATGGGACGTATGGATCTTGACCGTGTCGACCGAGGACTCGAGATCAGGCACCAGGTTGTGCGTGTACGTCCCGACGGCCAGGCTCGTGTCGGTCATGACCTTGCCATGGGTATCCGAGAATTTCTTCGCAGCATGGCTGTACTCGACCTCCACGGGTCCCAGGTGGCTGTTGACGGTGGCCTTCGCCTCCTGGGTCTCGTAATCGATGTCGCGGGAGCGGGACAGTTTGTCCCCCGCGGTGAAGGAGCTCATGAACCGCTGCTGGATCGTCCCGTGCTTCTCCTGGTTCCTGGCCTCGAGGAAGATATGAAAGGGGAAGTCCGGGGCCTTGACGCGGACCTGGAACCGGTTCATGGCGTTCGACGTTCCATAGATGTCCCCGGGGTCCAGGTCCGTTACGGTCCTCCCGCCGGGGGCCGGATCGTTCCGGCCGATGGAATAGTGGTCCAGGTTATGGAACAGCGACCGCGACGCCATGTTCAGCATGACGATGTCCTTGTAGGAGTAGTCGAGTTCACCAAAGTAGTCCCTCGAGTTCTGGATATGCGTCTCGAAAAGCATGCGGTGCGGCAGCGGATCATACTCGATGACGGCCGAGCCGGCCACGGACGAATGCTGGTATTCATACTCTCCCGCCATCGGGTTCCCGCTGGTCATGTTCAACCGGTATCCCAGATTGACGTCGCCCTCGAAGGGCGTGCCGAGCTGGTACTGCCCGCCTGCGGGGGTCTTTTCCTGTGCCCGGAGCGGCGGCGCCAGGAGCACTATCATTGCGATCAGGTATATGATCTTCTTCATGTCAGCCTCCTATCGGACGAACGTGCCCTTGCCGCTGGGCGAGGGGAGATCGGTGCCGTGGATCTGCGAATGGCAGTCGGTGCACCGTGTATAGACAGCCTGCTTCGACTCCGCCGTGGTGGAACCGGAAAGAGGATGGGTCGGATGGCACTGCAGGCAGAGGAACGGCTGACGCACCGGCAGCAGGTGCTGGTTCACCGATCCGTGGGGCGTATGGCAGGCCCGGCAGTCCTCGTTCATGTCCGCGTGCTCAAAGAGGAAGGGCCCTTCCTTCTCAGGGTGACACTGGGTGCAGGTCTCCTTCACCGTGTCCTTCCGGAGGTTCTTCGCCGACATGCCGCCATGGGTGTCGTGGCAGTCCGTGCAGAAGATCTTCTTCTCCGGCACCGGGTGGTGGTTCGGGAGGCTGAAGGCCGCCTTCACGTCCTGGTGGCACTTGTAGCACAGCTCCGTCATCTCGCGGGGCTTCACCTTCAGGTTGTGGCCGGCGTGGATGTTGTGGCAGTCCGAACAGGAGACGTCGGACATGTTGTGCGAGCTGACGTTCCAGTTATGCAGGTTGAAGGTCGCGTTCGCCGTGTGGCACTTGAGGCAGATGAGCGACTTGGCCTGCGCCGGGATCTTTTTCATGTCCACCAGCGTCTTGTAGTCGCAGACCGTCTGCTTCCCGGCCTTGGCGTCCTTGGCCACCTTCTCCGGGGTGATGCCGTCGATGGCCAGGCTCCCCGGCCCGTGGCAGGACTCGCAGTTCACAATGGGCATGCCCGATTCGCGCGACAGCTGGCTGCCCATGGTGGACAGGTCGAAATCGCGCCGCCGCGTGTCGTGGAAGTGGCACGACCGCAGGCAGTTGTCCGTTCCCACGTAGTCCGCGTCGAGTCGGCCGGCGATCATCTTCTCGAACTCCTTGTTCAGGATGATGGGCTTGGCCTCCTTCAGCGCCGCGCACCCAGCGAGAAAGAAGGCGCCGAGCATGCCGGCCAGGATCCAGGTTTTCCATTTCGTCATTCGTTCCATGATAGGTAAATCCTCCTTCGTTCTGAGTGTGGGTTAGGGGCGCTCGGCCGGGATGCCGTTCAAGATGCCATTCGGCAGCAGATAGGTCATGGCATTTGCTTTCCAAGCATAAACCGTCCCGCTCATCGCATTGAGCGTCGTACCGACCGAATTGTTCATCATGGTATCGTCAAGCCAGTCGATCGAATCGTAAATCAGGCGTTTTACGTAGGTGCGGTTGTGGACATAGGCGCCTGGATCATGCTCGAACAGGTTGAAATTGAACGCCGAACCCATGAAGTGCTTTCCGTACGTTTCACCCATGTTTGTGACATCCCAGTCCTTCACGGCATTCGCGCTTCCGGTCAGCATGATCGTGTAGGGAGCGCCGGATACAGTCGGCCCCAGATAGGGTGTCTTGAGCGTGATCTGCGTTTCGCTGTCCACGCTCTGGATCTCATAATTATGTCCGTCAGCAGTCCGTATCTGGTCTGCCGACGCGGTAACGGACGCGGTCTGGAAGGTAGTGAGCGTGCCGGTGACAACCGTGCCGCCCACGTTCACACTGACCGTTCCCGCACTGGTCCGTGCCTTATGGAAATACGGATAGGCCTCGACAAAGCAGATGCCGCGAGTGTCAAGCAGCCGTTCAAGCGCGGTGAGAGAAGCTTCGAACTGCTCGCGTTCCACGTTGAGCTGCTCCATCAGGGCGCTCGTCCCTCCTGCGTGGCAGTTGAAGCAAGCTTCGCTCGCGATGCCGGTGATGCGCTCGCCCTCCCGGGCGACCACGTAAACCTGTCCGACCGTGGTGCTGCCGCGATAGAGTGACGTAAGCGTGATCTGCGCATCGCTGTCCACAGACGCAATGAGATAGGTCCGGCCATCAGGACCCAGGAACTGATCAGTGGCAGTATCGATGCCAGCCGTGGTCCACGTTGTCGTAGCGCCGGTCACCACCGCGATGTTCTGCGTGACGCTGACCGTCCCGTCGTTATACCGTACCCGGTTGAATCTGCTCACCGGCAGATAGAGATGATCGCCGTTCCCGTTCGGCCGCGACATATGGCACCCGACGCAAGGACCGGCCGTTCCCGTCGAACGGAAATCGCTCATACCGATCTGGCTATGCTGATAGCTCGTCGGGTTAACATAGGACCGCTCATCGAACTCGTACCCTGTAGCGGTGAAGACAGTGCCGCCGCCGGTCAGGTAGTGGGAGTTTATAAAGCCCACATTATCCATGGACGTGATCGATGGTGCTGTTGACAGCGAAAGGTTCCTGATCGTCTCGCCGCTTTCGATCCCGGTATGGCACGCCAAGCAGACGTTCGATTTGTTCACATCAGGGTAAGCGAATGAGGCATCGGACACCTGGTATGCAACATTGTTCGTTGTTGCGGTATAGCTGTACACTGCCGTGATGGGTCCGGGATTCCGGAGCGTTCCGTTGAAATCCGTGTGACAACCATTACACTTGAGCATTTCGGGCTTCCATCCGGCCGTATAGGTCACGATGGTCGACAGTTCGCCATTGCGGATCTGGGACGCAAAGCTGCTGTTCCCAGTTCCGAGGGCAACGGCATAGGCCTTGAATCCCGATGTCGTATGGCAACGCTGACAGGTTCTTCGATCGCTGGGGACACCGAAGGAGCCGCAACCCACGGTAGAGGTCTTATCACAACTCCAGTTGTAATGGGACCAGGCATCACTGAAGTATCCTTGCGGATCCTTGCCGACGTTGGTGCGAGCGGCATGAGCAGAAACTGCCCATTCCTGATTTATATTGTTGACTCCATGGGGATTATGGCAATCGGTACAGACCGATTCACTCGCATAATCTAGGGAATAACCTTTGATAGCGAAAGTGCCGGTGCCGGTATTATTGCCGTTCGAGTTGCTCCAGGAGTTGGGCACCCCAAAATGCGAATCCGTGATGCTGTTGATATTGGTGTTGGCCCCCTGTGCAACCACCCGGGGATCGCTCCCGCCCGAGTCATGCACCGCCGTGGTCGTGGCTGCGGTGGCAGGATTCGTGGGGCTCAAAAGCTCGTGACACCCGGTGCAGGTGGCGAACTGTGCCGAGACCTGCACCGTGCTTATCGTGCCGGCCGTATAATATGCGAAGCCGATCGGACCGGCGCCTCCGGCTGCCACATGGAGACTGCCGCCGCCGTGGCAGGCCTCGCAGCTCACCACCATGCGCGCTGGTGAGAGGAACTGGCTGTCACCGAGCTTGTCGTGGCACGCCGTGCAGGCCGAGTTCGTCGTGACGGACGGATTGCTGTCCAGATTCGCGTGTCTGGTTGTCAACCAGTCTGCCGTCGTAACCGGATGGCACGTCATGCAGGTGTTCAGCCCTGCGGTCGGTGTCCCCACGGTGAGCACGCTGCTCACGGTGTTCGCCGTCTTCCCCGTCGGCTGCTCGGCTCCGCAGGCGCCGAGCACGGCACCCAGCACGAGGAGTGCCATCACCATGGTTATCCACTGTCTCATCTTCTGCGCTTTCATGCTCTACCTCCTGTCAATTCGAATTCTGTTCGTGATCGCTCGTTATCTATGATTCCGCATGCCCCTATGTTATTTCTTTATCATGACATGGCCGCGGGAATGTCAGCGTTCCTCTTCGTTCGGTTACGGTCACGAGGCCCGTTTCGTCCATACAGGTTACGTCGTTCGGCCGAATCCTTTACGTTACCGTTCGACGATTGACGATACAGGCATCGTAACCATTTGACGCAACCTTTGGTTGCGGCGGAGGCCGCGCTGTGCATACTATCGTTCATTGTAGCTTATCTGCCGGGCCCTGTCAGGCGCCGGCCGCTTTTTCCACGTCCAGCAGGATATAGAGCCGGTCGTTCTTCCGGGCGATGCCCTTCAGGAATTCCGCTCCGGCGCCCTGCTCAATGTTCTCCGGCGCGGGCTGGACCGAGGACGGCGCGAACCGCACGACCCCCCGGACGCGGTCAACGAACAGCCCCACCTGGTCGTCCTTGTCCAGGCTCACCACGATGATGCGGGACTTTTCGTCCCGGACGCTCGCGGAGAGGCCCAGGCGAAGGTTCAGGTCGATGATCGGCATCACGGTCCCCCGGAGCGAACAGACGCCCAGGAGGTAATTCGGCGTGTTCGGCACCGGGGTGATCTCCCGGGGCGTCAATACCTCCCGGACCCGGTCCACCGCCACGACATATTCTTCACTGCCGAGAAGGAACGAAAGCATCTCGAGGTCCTGCTCCTGCGCCGTCTCGGCTCCAGGTTCGGACCCGGATTCCGGTGCCGGTTCTTTCCGCTGTTCCCCCGCAGGCGGAGCATCGGCGGCGGCCACGCTCGGAACAAGGGGCTGCGCCGACCGTGGTCCGGCCTCATGGACCGCTTCAGACGCCTGCAGCGGAGCAGGCACCGGCTCGTCGGGCACGAAGCTGGTGTCCGGGATCGGAGGAAAATCCGCTGCCGGCCCGGCCGGTACCGACTCCGCCGGGGTCTGCTCGACAGGAACCGGTTGTTCCTGCTTTGCCGCCTTGGCCCGCTCTGCCGCTTTTTTTCGTGCCGCCAGGATGTCCACGTCGCTACGCTCCATTGAAAATTGCAGATTGTAAATTTCAAATTTACAACTTCCAATTTCCAATCCAACGTTCAGGGAACGTTGTCTATCTGAATTCTTCCGCCACGTTCTCGACGATCTCGCCGGTGATGGTCGCCGCGCCCCGTCCGAAGCCCTCGAGGAGGGCATTGCCGGCCAGCACATTGATGAGCCGCGGAATGCCGTCGCTGTAATAATAGAGGGCAGCGTGTGCCTCATCGTCGAACAGCGGCGCTTCCCTCCCTGCCACGGCCAGCCGGTGCGCCACATACTCGGCCGTCTCCTGCTCGTCCAGCGGGCCGAGATGGTACTGCATCCCGATGCGCTGCCTGAGCGCGCGATAGGGCCGCTTCGCCAGGCGTGCCTTCAGCTCGGTCTGGCCGATCAGCACGACGGCCAGGAGGTTCCGGTCGTCGAGCTGGAAGTTCGTAAGCAGCCGGATCTCCTCAAAGGTCTCCTTGCCCGGGATCAGCTGGGCCTCGTCGATGATGAGCACCGTCCGCTTGCCTTCCTCGTACAGCTCGTAGAGCTTCTTGTTGATCCCCTCGAGGATCCCGTGCCGGGTATGCTCCTCATCGATGCCGAGGCGGAGCGCCACGGTCTGGAGCAGCTGGATCGGCGACAGCCTCGGGTTGATGATCAGCGCCGGGTGGTACCGGCCGTCGAACCCGTCGATCAGCGCGCGGGACAGCGTCGTCTTCCCGCAGCCGATATCCCCGGTCAGGAGCACGATGTCCTGCTCCTCCACCGCGAGCTGGAGCCGCGCAAGCGCCTCGGCATGCTTCCGGCCCTGATACAGGAACCGCGGGTCCGGCGTCTTGGTGAACGGCTTTTCCCTCAGCCCGTAGAATTCCTCATACATAGGATCGGACCGCAGATGACAGACGGTCAGGAGTCAGACTGAAGCAGCAGCCTTTGTCTGATGTCTGTTGTCTGTCCTCTTTCATCTGGTAATTGTTTTCCTCATCGCCCCTTCTATGAGCGACTCCACATCCAGCACGAGCACGACGATCTTATCGCCCAGCTCCGTCGCGCCGGAGATCCCCGGCGTATCGGCAAGACGGCTGCCGAGCGGTTTGATGACGATCTCCTGCTGGCCGCGAAGCCTGTCCACGATGAGGCCGAGCCTCCGTTCGGCGAGCCCCACGAGAATGACGAACAGCTTTTCCTGCTGCTCCCCCTTCGGCAGATCGAAGGCGTCGGTGAGCCTGAGGAGCGGCACCGTATCGTCGCGAATGGCCATCACCTCGCGCGTCTCGATGGTCTCGATCTGGTCCGGGGTCACCCGCAGGATCTCGAGGACCGAACCCAGCGGCACCGCGAACCGTCGCCCGCTGGTCTCGATGATCAGCGCCTTGAATATGGCCAGCGTGATGGGAAGCGTGAGGGTGAAGAGCGTGCCCGCGCCTGCTTCGGTCTCGATGTCGATCATGCCTGAAAGCCGGGACACATTCCTCTTCACCACGTCCATGCCGACGCCGCGGCCCGAGATCTCCGTCACCGTCTCGCTGGTGGTGAACCCCGGCAGGAAGATGAGGTCCAGGATCTCCTTCCGGTTGTGTTCGATGTCGAGCTCGCCTTCCACCAGGCCTTTTTCCCGGGCCTTGGACAGGACGGCCGGCAGATCGATCCCCCGGCCGTCGTCCTCCACGGTGATCATCACATGGTTCCCCTTGGGGAAGGCGGTGAGCCGCACGAGACCGCGTTCGGATTTGCCCTTCGCCTTCCGCACCTCCGGCAGGTCGATCCCATGGTCAATGGCGTTCCGGATGAGGTGCATGAGCGGATCGGCAATGTCCTCCACCATGAGCTTGTCGAGCTCGGTCTCTTCTCCCTGGATCTCGAGGTCGATCTCCTTGCCCGCCTCCCGCGCGTAGTTCCGGACCACCTGGGCAAGGCGCGTGAAGATCTGGCCGATCGGGACCATCCGGACGTCGAGGATGCCCTCCTGGATCTCATTGAGCCGCCGCTCCAGGTTCTTGTGGGCCTTGTACAGGTTGACCGCGTCGCCGGTGAAGCCCTGCAGGCCGCGCAGATCGGCGGCGATGCGGCCGATCTCACCCTTGATGATATGCAGTTCGCCCACGGTGCTCATGAGGTTGTCCAGCTTGTGTATGTCCACGCGCACCGTGTTGCTGACGCTCTTGAGGGTGGTTATCTCCGCTCGCGCCTCCGGGACGCCGGCCTCGTCGGTGCGCGGCACCAGCTCGAGGGTGACGTTCGGCACGGTGATCGATGACGACAGGACATCAAGCCCCTTGGCGGTACCGACCATAATGGTAAAGCCGATACCCTCTCCGCCGGTGGACGCCGTCGGCAGGGTGCAGATGATCTCGCCGTGGTGTTTCAGGGTCTCCGTGAGCGCCCGGATGCCGCTCTCGAACTCGGCGAAGGAGAACGACACCTTGACCAGGAAGAGGTTCTTCCGCTCCCGGATGTTCTCTTTCAACCGGTGTTCCTCGTACTCCGTGAGCACCTGGAGCACGGACAGGTCGATGTTGACCCGCGAGAGAAGCGACGGTCCTTCGTCTGAAGACTTCGCGGCAAGGATGCGGTCAATGAGGTCTGTCGCACCGGTAATGTCCTCGAAGGGCTGCCCCGTGCCGCTCTGCTGCACGAGCCGCGCCAGAAGCCCCAGCACATCCGACAGGGCGCTCAGGGTCTCGCTGCCCAGACCCACCTTGCCGAGCCGTATCTCGTCCAGAAGGAACTCGAGCTTGTGCGACAGGTCGGCAGGCGCCTTGAGCCCGAACATCCCGGCGAGGCCCTTGAACGAGTGGATCGCCCGGAAGAGGCCGTTGACAAGGTCGGGATTGACCTGCCCGGCCGCCTGCTGGTCTTCCAGGGTAAGGAGGCTCCTGCTTGCGGACTCCAGAATGTCTTCCGCTTCCGCGAGGAACTCCTGTATGGGACGATCGGTCTTCATATGTTTTGAGTGCGGAGTGCGGAGTGCGGAATTCGGAGTGAAGAACTGAACAGCAGGCTATTCAGATGTGCATTGGATCTTATCCGCACTCCACACTCCGCACTCCGCACTATTTTTTCCGCTCTAGCGCCTTCGTTACCAGCGCCATGAGATCTTCCTTCCGGAACGGTTTCACGATATAGCCCATGGCCCCCAGCGCCATGCCGCGCTTCTTGTCCTCCTCGCTCTTCTCGGTGCTGACGATGATGAGCGGGATGTCCCGGTACGACTGATTGGCCTTTACGAACCCGATGAGCTCCAGTCCGTTGATGTCCGGCATGTTGATGTCCGTGATGATGAGGTCGAATTTTCTGCTCGGAAGCGTCTTGAGCGCCTCGAACCCGTTGTTCGCTTCGGAGGTCAAGAACCCGCCCGCCTCTTCCAGGGCTATGCGGATCAGCGAGCGGATAGCCTTGGAATCCTCAACGATCAGCACGTTCTTCATTTGCGCTCCTTCTGGAGCTCTGCCAGCTTCCGTTCGAGCAGAGCCTTTTCCAGGGCCATGCCGGCCTGGTTCATGAAGATCTCGAGGGTCTCCACACCCCTGATGGGCTTCTGGTCGGGGAGATTGTCCCCGTACACGATGAGGGCGATCTTTCCGTCCACGATCAACGGGATGGCGAGCACCGCGTCGGGCTTCAGGCCTCCCGCCTCGTTCATAAAGTAGTTGTTCTGCTGGCTTGCCTCGAGGGGCCCCAGGTACGTGCGTTTGCTCTCGATGACGTTCCGGAAGAGCGATGGTTCGCTCAGCGGGATCCGGATGTTCCTGACGACCTTGTCGGGCGACACGCCGCTCGCCAATTCGATCCCGAACTGGCCGAGGCCGCGCACCTCGTCCTTTTTCGCCATGAAAAGAATGGCGCGGTTCACCACTTCACTTGCATACCGGAGGATGAGAAGCGTAACTTCGGCCGTGGCCGTGGGGAACCGCAGTTCGTCGAACATCGACTTGAGGGTCATGAGCTGCTTCGACGAATCTTCCGTCTCGATCCTGGCGCGGAACTCTTCCTTGGCAGGCTCGTAGCTCGTGCGCACGACCGGGGCGGGGCGGGGAGGCTGGACCGGCGCGGGCTGCGGCGCCGGGGGAGCTTCGGGAGCTGCGCGTTTTGCGGCCGGGGCGGCCTTGGGGGCAGAGGATGCCTTGGGAAACGGTTGGGCGGAAGGCGCTTTCTTCGTCTGGCCCTTGCGCCGTTCGTCAAGGATCCGCGTCCCCTCCATCAGCAGGTATTCGGCGCTTAGACCGGACTTCAACAGCAGGTCATGCGTGTCGATCTCGATCTTGTCCTTCGGCGCGATCTCGCCAAGTTCGAAATTGAAGAACCCTTCCTCCCAGGCAAGGAGGTCGTAGATGATCTCCTCGATCTGCTGGCGCACGACATCCTCGATGATCTTGGAGGTCGTCGCCCCCGTTTCCACAAGGATCATGCCGAGTGGCTTGTCGGGCGCCGACTTCTGTTTGGCAAGGGCCGCGGCAAGGTCCTCCTGCTCGACCATCCCCTGCGAAACGAGGATGTTCCCGAGCGAATCGCGGATGCTGTCGCTGCCGGCCTGGATCACCTGGCCGCTTTTGAAGACGACCATCCCCGTCCCCTTGCGGCTCCGAACAACGAGGGTGCCCGTTTTCTTGCTGAGGCTGATGATCTGGAAGATATCAGGCAACGCGAGGTCTTCCAACCTGCCGACAAGGCTCATGCGTGCTCCTGTATAGGCATACTACGGAACATTGGCAAATTATAGCAGTTTAGACAAGAAACGCAAGGTTAATTCATCAGTTAGGATGGGTGGAGGGGCTTATGAGAAGGGCGGTCCGTGACTATGCGATCAGGTGTTCCGGTAGTTCGTGAACTGGAGCTCAATGCCGAAATCCTTCCCTTTCAGGAGCTGAATGACCGCCTGGAGGTCGTCGCGGTTCTTCCCCGAAACCCGGACCTGGTCGGCCTGAATGGATGCCTGGACCTTCATCTTCGCGTCCTTGATGGCCTTGACGACCTCCTTGGCCTTTTCCGTGGGAATCCCCTGCTGGATCGTCACCTTCTGGCGGACCGTGCCGCCCAGGGCCGGCTCTACCTTGCCGTAGTCCAGGTTCCTCGTCGGCACGCCGCGCTTCACCAGCTTTCCCTGGAGGATGTCGATCACGCTTTTCAGCTTGTAGTCGTCGTCGGAGACGATGACGAGCGCGTCCTTTTCCTGGGTGATGGCGGATTTGCTCCCCTTGAAGTCGAACCGCTGGGAGATCTCCTTCATCGTCTGGGTGACCGCGTTCGTAACCTCTGCCATGTCTATCTTGGACACAACGTCGAATGAGTTTTCAGCGGCCATGGAAACCTCCAGAAATGCAGATTACAGACATCAGACTATCAGACAACAGACCGAAGACTTGGATCCAGTCTGTGCTCTGACCGTCTGTCATCTGTCCTCTGAGTTTGAGCTACTGCTCGATCACTTCCGTCCCCTTCGGGACCTTGAAGCGGAACTGCTGGTCGTCGATGCCCGCGCCTTCTTTTACGTCGGAGAACCGGATGTCCGACGTGTTGCCCGACCGGTCGAAGATGATCATCTGGAGTATCCTGCCGGACTTGTCAGACAGGAGCCGCAGTTTTTTCATGGCCGCCCCCTTCCGCTTCGGGACCAGGTCCAGCGTCAGAGGCTCGCCCGCCTCGGGCAGGGATACCTCGAAGTCCTGCCGGATGGCGCCGGCGCCGAGCAGGAATGCGACAGGAATATTGGCCTGCTCGAAGTCCTTGAACGTGCGGCGGATCGCCTGGGCGCTCTTTTGAGAATAGAACCACGCTTCCCTGCCGTCGATCACGATGGTCTGGCCGTTCGTGTATTCAAGACGAAGCCTGCCGGGTCTTTTGATGGACAGGGACCCATCGAACGTCTGGGTCTTGTCCACGGACTTGAGGAAGTTCTTCTGGACGACCTTCGCGGTCAGGTCGACAAGATCGCGATAATGCGCCTCGATGGCACCGAGAGCATCGGGTGGGGTTGCAACTACCGGCGCAGTAACGACGGGTGCGGTATCGAGGGCGTATGAGGCAGTTGCCGCGGTAAAGGTCAGCAAGATACCGATTGCAACAACGGTTCGACGAGTTTTTTCCAATCCGCACTCCGCGTTGAAAAAGCCCCCTCTCCCTTTTTCCCTCTCCCTCCAGGGGAGAGGGGCAGGGGTGAGGGTCATGTCTACCCGCACTCCGCACTGTCTTATCTTAGATGTCATCGAGGTCCCTCACGGTCCCGTCCATGTTCTTCCGGACGAGCACCTGCCGGGGCTTCGAGCCGTCGGCCGGGCCCACGATGCCGTCCTCCTCCATCATCTCGATCATGCGCGCGGCGCGGTTATAGCCCACCCGGAGCCGTCGCTGGAGGAACGACGTGGACGCCTGGCCGTTCATCTGGACCAGCTCCACGGCACGCTGATAGAATTCGTCGCGCTCGCTGTCCTCCACGGCGGCGACCTCGGCCTCGGCGACCTCTTTGACGCGCTGTGCCAGGAACTCGTAGTTGGGCTTGCCCTGCTTCTTCACGAATTCGACGACCCGCTTGATCTCCGCCTCGGACACGAAGCACCCGTGCACACGGATCAGGTGCGCCGTGCCGGGCGGCTGGAACAGCATGTCTCCCATGCCGAGGAGGTTCTCGGCGCCGTTGGCGTCGAGGATGGTGCGCGAATCGGTCTTGGACGAGACCTGGAAGGAGACCCGCGTCGGGAGGTTGGCCTTGATGAGGCCGGTGATCACGTCCACGCTCGGCCGCTGCGTCGCCACGATGAGGTGGATCCCCGCCGCCCGGGCCATCTGGGCGAGCCGCATGATGGAGTCTTCCACCTCGCGCTGCACGGTCATCATGAGGTCCGCCAGTTCGTCGATGATCACCACGATGAAGGGAAGCCGTTCGGCCTCGGACACGGCCTTGTTGTAGGAATCGATGTTCTTGGAGCCCTTTTCCGCAAGGGTCCGGTAGCGCCGCTCCATCTCCGCCACGAGCGCCCGGAGCGTCTCGGCAGCGCGTTTTGGCTGGGTGACGACCGGCGTCAGCAGGTGCGGGATGTCGTTATAGAGCGACAGCTCGAGCATCTTCGGGTCCACCAGGACGAGCTTCACCTCGTTGGGACGGGCATTGAACAGGAGCGCCAGGATGATGGAGTTGATGGCGACGCTCTTGCCGGACCCCGTGGCACCGGCGACCAGGAGGTGCGGCATCTTCTCGATGCTCGATACGACGGCCGCTCCGAAGATGTCCTTGCCCATGGGCACCTTGAGCCGGGACCTTTGGGACTGATATTCGCCGGACTCGATGATCTGCCGGAAATACACGGTCTCGCGGGTGTTGTTCGGCACTTCGATGCCCACGGCGGCCTTGCCGGGCAGCGGCGACTGGATGCGCACCGACGCCGCTTTCATCGAGAGCGCGAGATCGTCCGACAGGCCCACGATCCTGCTCACCTTCACGCCCGGCGCGGGCTCGAACTCGAACATAGTCACGACCGGTCCGGGATGGACCTGGGTTATGCGGCCCTGAATGTCGAAGTCCAGCAGTTTCTGCGCAAGAAGCTCGGATTGGGCGATCATCTCCTTTTCGGAGATCTTCTTCACCGTGGACGGCACCGGGTCAAGAAGCTCCGTGGACGGGAGCTTATACGCGCCCTTGCCGTCGTCCATGAACTCGAACGCGGCCTGCGTTGCTTTGGGCGGTTTTTCCTTCTTCTCCTTCGGCTCCCGTTCCCGGCCAGGCTCTCTCGGCGGCGGTGATGCGACGATCCTGGGCGGTTCTTTCGGCTGGATCGGCCGCGCCCTGGCCTCGCGGGCCTTCTCGGCCCGCGCCTTCTGAATTGCAACGAGGAGCAGGACCTTCTCCGAGAGACCGACGTAGAACTGCCGGACCAGGGCAAAAGCGTTCAGGAGCGAAACGGGGGCAAGCAGGACCAGTGAGATCACCAGGCTGGTCACCGTGATGATGTATGCGCCGGTGACCGAGATGCTCTTCACCATGAGGATGACGAACAGCTGGCCCAGCATGCCGCCCGACGGGACCTCTTCGCTGAAGATCGTCAGGGTCTCGCTCTGAAGCCCCAGGAGCGTTGCGAGCGAGACGAAGAGCAGGACGCCGCCGACCTTCTTCAGGAGGGGATGCGCGGCCTCGCTACGAAGCGAGAAGAACGCCGCATACGCGAACAGGAATGCCGGGATGAGGTAGGCGCAGAGCCCGAAGAGCTTCAGGAGCGCGTCGGACAGGTAGGAGCCGATGATCCCGATGGCGTTCTTGACCTCGACGCCTTTTCCGGCCACGCTGAAGCAGGGATCGGACGCGCTGTAGGTGACCAGGCCCATGAGGACCAGAAGCCCTGCCGCAAAAAGAATGAGGGCGACGACCGCGTGTCCGTGCTTTTGTTTTACCTTGGTGACCGCCATAGACCCCTGTTATTTCACCAACGCGTAAAGCACCACCACGGCCGCGAGCGCCAGGCGGTACCAGACGAAGATGTTGAGCGAATGACGCTCGAGATAGCGGATCAGAAAACGGATCGCGAGATATCCCACCACCGCCGAGCTGAGCGTTCCCAGGATGCATCCCCATGCCGCGTGCCCCTGGAACGTGATGTGGTTTACCTTGTGCAGCGCGGCGCCCGCGATCACCGGAGTCGAGAGCAGGAACGAAAATCGCGCGGAATCCTCGCGCCGGTATCCCGCGGCAAGGCCCGCGGAGATCGTGATGCCGGAGCGCGAAATGCCGGGAATGAGCGCCACGGCCTGGGCGCAGCCGACAAAGAGCGCGTGACCCAGGGTCATGTTCCCGAGGTGGCGCTGCCTGGATGAGTACCGGTCCGCCAGCCACATAAGGAGCGAGCCGAAGACCAGCGCGCCTGCGACCAGGAGCGGATTGCGAAAGGCCGTTTCGACGGCGTGCTCGAGCGTAAGGCCCACGACGACGGCGGGTATGGTGCCGAGCGCGATGAACCAGACGAGCTTCGCCTCGTATTCCATCGCTTTGCCCTGCACGACCCGGAGCGTCGCCTTGCCGATCTTCAGCCAGTCCCTCCAGAAATACCACAGCACCGCCGTGAGCGTCCCGACGTGGAGCGCCACGTCGAAGGTGAGGTTGTTGATAAGCTCGCCTTCCCAGCCCGTGGCCCACTGGGCAAGGATGAGATGGCCTGAACTGCTGATCGGAAGGAACTCCGTCAGTCCCTGGATGACGCCGAGGATGATCGCTTCGATGATCGTTGTCATTGATCTCCTGGGACGCGTATTACCGGTGTGCGAACCATATGCCCCCTGCCACGGCGGTGAAGCTCAACGTCAGCAGCACCCAGTGCATTGCATTGATCATCTTGAGCGCCCTGTCCATATCGGTCTTCTCGGGGTCCGCGAAGAGCTTCCCGAAGATCTTCTTCTCCAAAAGGAGCACCGCCGTATAGAACGTCCAAACAAAGAGCATGCTGACGATGCCGAGGCCGCGCTGAGCGGACAGGATCGAGAGCCCGTGCTTCGCGGAGAGCAGATAAAATCCCGTCCCGCCCACGACGGCGATGAGCCACCGCACGATGGCGGAGAAGCGGTGCTCCACGCCCTGGAACAGGAGCGCCTTCTCGAGCGACCCCTCGGTCCGGTACATCATCGGAAATATCACCATGGTCACGAAGGCGACGCCGCCGATCCAGATGATCACGCCGACAACATGGATGATGAGCAGAATGGTCGGGAACATGGGGCCTCGCTGCCGACAGAACGTTCAGGAACGATGCATTATTTCACACTATGCGCAGGATTTCAAGCTCTTTAACACCGCCCGCTGACCGTGACGCCACACAAGATGGTCATGCAGAATTGCGTGCGCCGAAAGACCTCCATGGTTCGGCCACGGGAGAGCTTCGGCATCACGTTACTTTTTTTCCAGCATACAGCAAAATTATCTGCCCGCAAAATACCTCGGTGAAAACTTGGCTTCCGCGATTCTATGCTATTATTAAACTAGCTGCATAGCGGAGCTCATCATGGCGAGAAAGGAGCGTGTGTGTTTATGCTATTTATTGCTAGAATATGCGCGGCAATATACGCATGAATAACTGTATGAATGGCCGATCCAAAATATATGTTCCGGGTGATGCCGGAAACCCTGCCCTGCTTGAGGATACCGAGCGCCAGCATGCGTTGACCTCGCGCGAGCGGGAGATCCTCTCTTTGATCGCCCTGGGCAAGGCAAACAAGGAGATCGCAGAACAGCTAGCCATCAGCGTCAGAACGGTGGAAACCCACCGCGCAAAGATCATGCGCAAGCTCGGCCTCCGTAGTCACGCCGCCCTCATCTATTATGCGATGCGCTGGAACATCACCAACGTTCCCTGATCACGAGCTCTCCACTATTGTAATTTGTGTAATTCTCCGCAACATGTTGCTGCCTGATTTGAGCTCCTTCCTCTCCTCCCTGTCATAAAGATCGCGCGCAGAACCGCCTTCAGGACGATTTTTCACTATTATCTACTATTTACGAAGCGAACGCACTATTTCGCAAGAAAGCGCTCTTGCCGTCATAGACAGCACACTCCAGCTTATGCGACGCATTCGGCATGCAACCCGGAACGGTCGCCGGCGACCGGGGTATTTTATGGTTACGTAATGCTACTGATAGACAGCGATCATATCCCCTGCTATGAATTTATCTATGTTTCCTTGCCGTACCGGTGACCTGCCGATCATCCGGCCGGGAAGGTAATACATTACTTTCAAGGAGGTGCTCCATGCGTATGACGATCTCGAACAAGATGTACATCGGTATCGGTATTTTGGCGTTTGTTCTGGCTGCATTGACGGTCTATTCCCAGGTGAACATCAGGAACACCAAGTCGGAGATCGAGGACATCGACCATTATCGCGAGCTCCAGTCCACGATCGCGCCTCGCATCATCGACCACATGAAATGGGCGGAGGCGCTCGCCGTGGGCACCATGCTCCTCGGCAAGGAGTTCACCGGCCAGATCGACCATACGAAATGCAAGTTCGGCGAATGGTATTATTCCTATAAGCCGCCGAAAGCGCTCGAGGCGACCTTTGCCAGGCTCGAAGAACCCCATAAACGCCTGCACGCGACGGCTCCCAAGATCCTGGCTGCGCTGAAGGCGGGAGACCACGACCTCGCGAAAAAGATCTATCAGGAGGAAACAACCGCGAATCTGACCACCACGCAGGAAGGGTTGATCCTTCTGCGGAACGAGTTCAAGGACCTCGTAGGCGGCAAGACGGCGGCACTTAGACATCACCAGGAGCGGATGGGGATCACATCGCTGATCGTGTATATGGGGGTTGTGGCGGCATTAACAGCGGGTGCGCTCCTGTTCCTGGCCCGGCCGATCAAACGGGGCTTTAGCATTATCGCGGACGTGCTGAAGGACCTCTCTGCGGGCGACCTCACGGTCGCCATCAAGGCGACGAGCAAGGATGAGATCGGAGAGTTGCTTTCCGGCATGAAGAACATGGTGGAGAAGCTCAAGAGCGTCGTTGCCGACGTCAGGACCGCGTCGGACAACGTGGCGGCGGGCAGCCAGCAGCTCTCCGCCGGCGCCCAGCAGATGTCCCAGGGCACGACGGAGCAGGCGGCATCCACGGAAGAGGCCTCATCGTCCATCGAACAGATGAACGCAACGATCAAACAGAACGCGGACAACGCCATGCAGACCGAGAAGATCGCCCTCAAGTCAGCGAACGACGCCCAGGAAAGCGGCAAGGCCGTTTCCCAGGCCGTGTCCGCCATGAAGGACATCGCACAGAAAATATCGATCATCGAGGAGATCGCCCGCCAGACGAACCTCCTGGCCCTGAACGCCGCCATCGAGGCCGCCCGCGCCGGCGACCACGGCAGGGGCTTCGCGGTGGTGGCCGCGGAGGTCCGGAAGCTCGCCGAGCGGAGCCAGGCGGCAGCCGGCGAGATCAGCAAGCTGTCCGTGTCCAGCGTGGACGTGGCAGAGCTAGCGGGCAAGATGCTGGCGAAGCTGGTGCCGGACATCCAGAAGACGGCCGAGCTGGTGCAGGAGATAACGGCGTCTTCCCGCGAGCAGTCGGGAGGCGCGGACCAGATCAACGCCTCGATCCAGCAGATGAACCAGGTGGTGCAGCAGAACGCCGGTGCGGCCGAAGAGCTGTCGTCCACCGCCGAAGAGCTCGCCTCGCAGGCCGACCAGCTCCAATCGACCATCTCCTACTTCAAGGTCGACGGCCTCGACCGCGCCGCGCTGAACAGCATGAACAGAAAGACGATCGGTACAGTCCAGTACGCAGGCACCGCTGGCCGGTCCCGGGGGAATGGAAAAGACCATGCGGCGAAGAAATCATTGACCGGCGTACAGCTGGACCTGTCACAAGACCCCGGAGCGGTCCGGGGCGACGGCAGGGACAGCGAGTTCGAGAAATTCTAACGAGTGCGGGTAGACATGACCCTCACCCCTGCCCCTCTCCCCTGGAGGGAGAGGGAAAAAGGGAGAGGGGGCTTTTTCAACGCGGAGTGGCGAATGCGGAGTGAGAAGTACAGGAACCGAGGTGTGCTGTCTACACGGTTCTCACTCGGCACTCCGAACTTCTTCAAGGAGGTTGCCATGACAGTAGCGAATATGACCGAAACGATGCAGTACCTGACCTTCAAACTGGGAGATGAGGTGTTCGCGCTCGACATCTCCAAGGTCCGGGAAGTGCTGGACTTTACTACCGTGACCGGGGTGCCGCGCACGCCGGACTTCATGCGGGGCGTGATCAACCTCCGTGGAAGTGTGGTTCCCGTGGTGGACCTGCGGCTGAAGTTCGGGATGACGCGGACCGAGAACAGCGTGAACACCTGCATCATCATCACCGAAGTAACGCTGGACGGCGACACGACGGTCCTGGGGGCCCTGGCGGACTCGGTGCAGGAAGTGCTCGACCTGGACCCGGGAAGCATCGCGCCCGCGCCCAGGATCGGGACGAAGCTCCGAACGGAGTTCATCAAGGGGATGGGGAAGCGGGACGACCGGTTCGTCATCATCCTGGATATCGACAGGATATTCTCCCAGGACGATCTCTCCCTTGTCCAGACGACAGAACCACCGAGGGTTGCTGCTTTGGCAACTGCCGGGGTCAGCTAGGCGGCACGCCTATGTGTCAGCAACAGGAGGAGCATGAGATGAAGACCGTACTGATTGTTGATGCCGATTCAGGATCATCCGGCATCGAGGAAGTCCTGCAACGCCGTGGTTTTCGCGGGATCGCCGCGTCGAACGCCCTCGAAGCCCTGGCCATCATACGGAAGGACCCGTCGATCGCCCTGGTCGTCACGGAAATGCAGTTTCCCGACATGGATGGCCTCCATTTCCTGATCAACCTCAGAGCCATCGCGCCGGGCGTGCCGATCATCGTCGTCACGAGCTGTGGTTCCATTGAAAGCTATCTGCACGCGGTGAATCTCGGCGTTTACGAGTATCTCAACAAGCCGGTGCCTCCGAAGGAGCTGGTCCGTATAGCCAGCATTGCTCTGGCCGGTCCATGGACCGTTCCGCCTATGCGTGATGCCCAGAACCGTCAGTCGATCACCGATCCGGCATTGCTGCTCCGGGGCGGCGCCGCCGAAATCCCGGATCGATAGCGGTGGGATCTATGAACAGAGCGGGACAGCATATTCTGATCTCCGGCAAGCCGTCTACTGCCCTCCCGTTACTTGAGGAGGCTCTGCGGATCGGCGCTCCGCATGCAACGATAACGCGCAGTCCCGACCTGGATGAAGCGCTTGCGCGGATCGATGCGGAACGATACGACCTGTTCTTCGTGGACGCGGCCCACACGAACGGCGGATTCCGGGACCTCATGGCCCGCATTCGGCATCAGGGCGTAGAGGCGCCGGGAGTGGTCGTGACCGGTGTGGACAGCGACGTTGCAGGAGCCGCCCTGGTGCGGGAGGGTGCGCAGGACTATCTGGTCAGGGGACGCTTCGAACCCGCACTGATCTCGCGGACCATCCGTCATCTTACCGAATGCCGGTGCCTGGCGTCCGCTGTTGCCCTCAGCGAGGATCGGTTCAAGCGATTGCTCGATTCCATCACGGACTATGCCTACTCGGTCATCATTCAGAACGGCAAGGTCGTATCCTCCTGGCACGGGCCTGGTTGCGCCGCGGTGACCGGCTACACGACCGAAGAGTACGCCGCAGACCCGTATCTGTGGTTCCGCATGGTCCATGAGGCGGACCGTCCGGCGGTCCTGGAGATGTCGTCACAGATCATCGCGGGCAGGACCCCGCCGCCGCTTGAACACCGCATCATCCACCGGGACGGGGGCATCCGCTGGATCAAGAACACGGCGGTCCCTCAATGCGACCGGGACGGAAATGTCGTCGCGTATGACGGCCTGGTCTCTGAGATCACCGCCCGGAAGCAGGCGGAACAGAAGGTGCGGCACGCCGCCCATTATGACGGGCTGACCGACCTGCCCAACCGTGAGCTGCTGTGCGACCGCATTCGACAGGCCTTGGTCCGCGCGCTCCGTCATGGAAGAGCGCTCGCGGTCATGGTCCTGGACCTCGACCGATTCAAGAACATTAACGAGACCCTGGGGCACACCGTGGGGAACCAGCTCATCAGGGCCGTTTCAGAGCGGCTCGTTAGATGCGTCCGGGAGGATGATACCGTGGCCCGTCCCGGCGGAGACGAGTTCATCATCCTCTTCGCCGACCTTGCCGGGGAGCAGGATGCCTCGTTCGTTGCTCGCAAGATCCAGGAGTCGCTGCTCAAGGGCTTTCAGATCGCCGGCCAGGAATTCTTCCTCACCACCAGCATCGGCATAAGCCTGTTCCCGGCCCATGGCGCAGACGAGGACACGCTCATCAAGAACGCCGACGCGGCCATGTACCGGGCAAAGGCCGAGGGCAGGAACAATTTCCAATTCTACGCCCCGGCAATGCATGCCGATGCGCACAAAAAGCTTTTCCTCGAGCACAACCTGCGGAAAGCGCTCGATCGCGAGGAATTCACGATCCACTACCAGCCGCTGATAGACCTTGTTACCGGCAGGACCACAGGCGCCGAGGCGCTGGTGCGCTGGCAGCATCCCGAGCTGGGCCTGCTTTTTCCCATGGAGTTCATCCCCCTGGCCGAAGAGACCGGACTTATCATCCCCCTGGGAGAGTGGATACTGCAGAAGGCCTGCATGCAGGCGCGTCAATGGCGTGAATCAGACTTTCCACCGCTCCGCATATCGGTGAACCTGTCAATGCGGCAATTCACCCATAACGCGATTACGGACACGGTGCTCAGGGCCATTAACATGGCGCAGATCCATCCCGGGCTGCTCGAACTCGAGCTCACGGAAAGCATGGTCATGAACAATGCCGAATCGACGATCGCGTCGCTCCGTGAACTGAAGTCCATCGGCGTCCATCTCTCCCTCGATGACTTCGGGACCGGATATTCATCGCTCAGCCGTCTCAAGGACCTCCCGTTGAGCACCCTGAAGCTGGACCAGTCATTCGTGAACGCCATCACCCGGGACCGGAGCAACGCGGCGATATCCCGGGCCATCATCGCGCTGTCGCATAACCTGGATCTGCGCGTCACTGCCGAGGGCGTGGAAACGACCGATCAGCTGGAGTTCCTGCGCGGACTGGGGTGTGATGAGGTGCAGGGCTATCTGTTCAGCAGGCCGCTGCCTGCCGCGGACATGACCGCGTTCATGCAGAACCATGTCCGGTGATGCCTGCGAAGAAGACCAGCCGGTTCTGGTGAGGACCTCCCGGAATGCTCATTCAGAGCTCCCTAAGAGGGCTTCCATGCATATCGAACGCTTACAACGAACCGGTACCCGTGCTCGGGTCGATACGGTCCATTTGAGGAAAGCGATTAACCAGGCAAAGGGCCTTCATGAACTGCTCCCCTTGGTCATTATACTTTCACGGGAGACCGCGTCCATGATGAACGACAGAAGGCTCACCGAAAGCGATATTCACCGGATCGTGGTCCCGCTCGCAAAGATCCGATTCTTGCTGACATCGATCGCGACCTCTGGATGCGGATCCGGTGATGTTTCGCAGGAGGACGCGCTCGTCAGTGAACTGGTCGAACGTTACCTGAACATCGAGGGACGCATAAAGGAAATGCGGAACGATCTTGCAAGGGCAAAGAAGCCGTGCGTCCCCTAACCGGCTGCTATTCTCTCCGCCCCATATACTTTGCTCTGAATAACGCTGAGAATATAATCGTATCCTTCTTCCATATGCGGAATGACGCAATTCGAGCAGTCCTTGATGCCGTTCCTGAGCTCGAACGAACCATCGCATTCGAGCAGATAGAGCGGACACCAGCAGAACAGGCAGGATTTCCATTCTTCGAGATCGTGGCAGGGATAAAAAGCGCAGTTCTGGTGGATAAAATACTTGTAGTTCATCTTAACAACTCCTCCCTCGGGAATTTATTTCGTGGTCTTGGATAGGTCTTCCGGCTTAGGGCACCAACCTACTCGCCCGCCTTCCCATCATGCTCTGGCGCATGACAGTGGCTTGATATCGGGCTTTCGTTCCCTTCACGGCTGCGGGGCAGCGGGAGAATCTCACTCCTCTTCCCTGGCTTCCTGATCTTCAGCTACAGCTCACGGGAGCGTTGCTTGTGTTCCTTTAACCTCCTTTTATCCAACATGAACAAATAGAATCTATTGCCACGAAGACACGAAGTCACTAAGAAAACAGGTTCAACCTCTTCTTCGGATTCGCTTAGTGACTTGCTCTTCTTCGTGACTTAGTGCCTTAGTGGCAGGACTACTTTTTTTTCGCGGACACTCTACCACTCCTGTCCGAGAAATTCAACCGCCCGGTTCTCCGACCAGTAGCTCCCGTCCTCATTGAACTGAATGAACCCCACATGGCCGCCCGACCGCGGCATTTCCAGATGAACGTATCTGCTATTCTCCGCCTCTTGGACCGGATAGCAGCCGCCTGCGAGAAAAGGATCGTCCTGCGCGTTGACGAGCAGGGCGGGGATCCTTATCTGCGGGATGAACTGGTCGCTGCTGCATTTGGCCCAGTAGTCCTCGGCGTCCTTGAAGCCGTTGATCGGCGCGGTGTACCGGTCGTCGAATTCCCTGAAGTTCATTATGCGGTCGTAGTTGTCGTCGTTTATCCTGTCAGGCATCTGTTGCTTTTTCTTTTTGATCTTTTCGTGGAGAGACACCAGGAACTGCTTCATGTACAGGCGGTTCTTCGGCTTTGCCAATTCCTGCGCGCCCGCCTTCAAATCGCAGGGCACGGAAAAGACCACCGACCGCTGTATTCGCTTGTCCAGATCGCTTCCCCTGCTTCCCAGATACATAAGGGTCAGGTTTCCGCCGAGGCTGAAACCGATCAGGACGACCGCATCATAGGCCCCGCTCTTCAGCGCGTGCTGAACGACGCAGTCCAGGTCGTCGATGCAGCCGTTATGGTACATGCGCAGCTGCCGGTTGGTCTCCCCGGAGCAGGCGCGGTAGTTCCAGGCGAGGACGTCCCAGTTGGTCCGGTTCATCCTCCTCGCCATGCCGACCATGTACGGTCGATGCGTATCGCCTTCAAGGCCGTGGGAAAGGACGACGAGCTTCCTGCTTCCTATGCGTGACCAGTCAAGGTCGAGGAAGTCATCGTCAGGCGTATCAATGCGCTCTCGCTGATATAATCCGGCTTCGAGCCTTCGTGCAATGGAAGGATATACGGTCTGCAGGCATCCGTTGCTGAAGAGAAGCGGAGCCTGATAGGAAGAGCGTGGAATTAAAGGCATCGGCTGAACGGTGCAAAATTCATATTAAAACCTCATGGAGAACTGTTGATTCACCTGCAAGAGTGCAATCATAGTCCCTGTGCAAGAGGTGCAAAATACTGGTTAACTTGCACACGAACGCCGCCGTGAGGGGCAGGCTTTCTCGACCCTCTCGACGGCGTGGTTATATTATTATTGCTTATTTATAATTTGACTTCGACTGCCCTTAACACTCGAATTGATTTGATCACGCCAACCCTCAGGGTCCCAAACAGTGAGTTCATGTGTCGAGCCTTCTCTGGTCGAAACAGCAAGGCGCTTTCGTAATCCCCCAGAAGCGAATTTAAGTATATTGACGTCTTCAATTTCAGCGCTTGCGATATTTGATAGCGGTATCGACAGTGGAGCCCTTCCGAAGGCGAAGCGGTGTGGTATAAATACAAGACTGTCAGTTCCTAAGAATAGGCCACCAACAACGAAATGTCTAAATGATGCATCTACAGCAAGACTCTCACGCGTTATGTTCTCCACTTTAAGATGGCGCAAGTCACGGCTCATATTGCTGAAATGAAGCCATCTCTTTTGAAATAGAAGAAATCTAATTAAAACCCAGAGCGAACCAAAAAGGGACAAGCAAAAGCCTACTGCAATCCCTTGGACAAAGGCATTGTTTGCTCTTGCCGGATGTTTTATGGCTAGAACGATGCCAATTGGTGGTCCCATTATTAAATTCGCAATTAGAAATTCCTTTATTATCTTCCTTATCGACATAGGCTTCTCTCTGATCTCAACACTAATACACTAGCACGCTGACGTAATAGGATAACCAGTGTATATCTATCCATATATGGATAGGAAAGAACGAATTTGCGGTCTTTACCAGTTTAGCAAGAATTATGCCCTAACCCTTCAATTGAATCTCACGCTCACTACATCAGGTTGTAAATTACAGATTTAGACCCGCCTGCTGCTATCACATCAACAGGAAGGATCTGTCGCCTATACCCTCTGGGGTCAGACGCCGGCGAACGCAGCGATACGCTGATCACCCCCGCGTAACCGGCTTCACGTTCCAAATCTTTTCGGCGTACTCGTGAATGCTCCGGTCGCTCGAGAACTTCCCCATGCCCGCGACGTTCAGGATCGCGCGGCGCGACCATGCCTCCTGGTCGAGGTAGAGGGCATCGACCTGCTCCTGGGCCTTGATGTACGACTCATAGTCGGCAAGCAGCAGATAATGGTCCCCTCCTCCCGTGAGGGATTCGAAGATGGGCCGGAAGCGGTGCGGGTCATCGGGCGAGAAGAAGCCCAGAGCGATCATGTCCAGCGCCCTTCTGAGCTCCTCATTCGTATTGTAGTAATGCCACGGGTCGTATCCTTCCTGCCGGATCTCCGCGACGCCGTCCGACGTGAGGCCAAAAATGAAGAAATTCTCCGGCCCCACTTCCTCCCGCATCTCGATGTTCGCGCCGTCGAGGGTGCCGATGGTGAGGCCGCCGTTCAGGGCGAACTTCATATTGCCCGTGCCGGAGGCCTCGGTGCCGGCCGTGGAGATCTGTTCCGACAGGTCGCAGGCGGGGATGATCTTCTCGGCGTTCGAGACATTGTAGTTCGGCAGGAACACCAGCTTCAGGAGGTCGCCAACCGCGGGATCGTGGTTCACCACGTCGGCCACGCCGTGGATGAGCCTGATGACCAGCTTGGCCATATAATACCCCGGCGCGGCCTTGCCGCCGATAATGACCGTGCGCGGCACAAGGCCCGCCACGAGTCCCTCGCGGATCCGGTTATACCTCGTTATGACATGGAGCACGTTCAGGAGCTGCCGTTTATACTCGTGGATGCGCTTGGCCTGAACGTCGAACAACGAGTCCGGATTCACCTTCGTTCTGGTCCGGGCCTCGATGTTCTCGGCAAGGCGCTTCTTGTTCTCCTGTTTCACCGCCCGGAACTCCTTCCGGAACGCGGCAACCTCCGCCAGGGGCCGGAGGTCACGTAGACAATCAAGGTCCCGGAGCCAGCACGGACCGAGCTGCGACGTGATGAGCTTCGACAGGTCCGGATTGGCCTGGTGCAGCCAGCGGCGGGGCGTTATGCCGTTCGTGATGTTGATGATCTTGCCGGGGGAGAAGCGTTCGAAGTCTGCGAAGATGGTCTCCTTCATGAGCTCGGTGTGGATGCGGGACACGCCGTTCACGGCGTGGCTGCCCACGGTGGCGAGGTTCGCCATGCGCACCCGCCTCCCCCCGGTCTCGTCGATGAGCGATACGCGCTTCACGAGTTCGGCATCGCCTGGGAACTGGTGGCGCACTTCATCGAGAAATCGCTGGTTGATCTCGTAGATGATCTGAAGATGGCGCGGCAGAATCTCGCCGAACAACTGCACCGGCCAGGTCTCGAGGGCCTCGGGCATGAGTGTGTGATTGGTGTAGGAGAACGTCTTTCGCGTAATGGTCCACGCGCGGTCCCAGTCCAGGTGATGGATGTCCACGAGGATGCGCATGAGCTCCGGGATGGCGATGGAGGGATGGGTGTCGTTCAGCTGGATGGCGACCTCGTCCGGCAGCTCGTCGAGGTTCGGATGGTACTTGGTGAACCGCCGCAGGATGTCCTGGAGCGTCGCGCAGACAAAGAAGTACTGCTGTTTCAGCCGCAGCTCCCTGCCCATGATGGTCGTATCGTCGGGGTACAGGACCTTCGAAAGGTTCTCCGACTCGTTCTTCTCGGCGACCGCCTGGATGTAGTTTCCCTCGTTGAAATACTTGAGGTTGAAATCGCGCGACGCCTTGGCGGACCACAGCCGCATGTTGTTCACCGTGTCCGTTCCGAAGCCCGGCACCGGCGTATCGAAGGCCATGGCCATCACGTCCTCGGTGTCCACCCAGTGGTGCCGCAACTCTCCCTTGTCGGACTTGTACTCCACGACGCGGCCGCCGAACTTCACGGGATACAGCACCTCGGGCCTCGGGAACTCCCAGGGATTGCCGTACCGCAGCCAGTTGTCGGGGTGTTCCACCTGGCAGCCGTTCTCGATGCGCTGGGTGAACATGCCGTATTCGTACCGGATGCCGTATCCGTAGCCGGGGAGGTCCAGCGTGGCCATAGAGTCGAGGAAGCAGGCGGCAAGCCTGCCCAGCCCGCCGTTCCCGAGGGCGGCATCGTTCTCCAGCTCCTTCAGCCGGTTGATGTCCAGGTCCAGTTCGGCCAGGGCATCGCGGCAGGCATCGTAGAACTCGAGGTTCAGAAGGCTGTTGGTAAAGAGCCTACCGGTCAGGAACTCAAGGGACAGGTAATAGACCCGCTTGGCGTCGGCCTTGTAGTAGCTCCGCATGGTCTCCATCCAGCGCTCGATGAGCCGCGCCCGAACGGCGGCTGCAGCGGTATGGAACCAGTCGCGGTTCGTGGAGGTGATATGGTCCTTCCCCATGGAATAGACCAGGAGGTTGACGATGGACTTTTTGAAGGACTCCTTGTCCAGGCCGTGGTGCCGATAGCGATATTTGCTCAGATCCGATTCCTTCATGAGGACCTCCGTGCGGAGATGTCGGACAGCTGCGTCAGACCGTATGGTCAAATTATTTCATAAACATGCCGGGTCTGCAAGGTAATTAGCAGGAAGATCCTATTGACGGTTCAGGTAGCGGGCAGGCATAGCAGAAAGGGCCGGTTACGGTTCGCCCTTTCGCCGCACGGCATCCATGCCGGGCTCGAAGGCGACCACCCGGTTGCGCCCCTGCTGCTTGGCGGTGTAGAGGGCCTGGTCCGCGGCAGCGATGAGGTCGTCCTCGGACCGCGCGTCCGCGGGAAAAGCCGCCATGCCGATGCTGATCGTGAGGTCCAGAATAGCGCCGCGGGTTGTCGTGATCGGCCGCGTTGATACGGACTCGCGGATCCGCTCGGCGACCGCCCGCGCCCCGGCGGTGCCGGTCTCCGGCATGATGATCACGAGCTCTTCGCCGCCGTACCGGGCCACGCTGTCGAAGTTGCGGACGTCCTTGAGCAGCCGCATGGTCACGGCACGCAGGGCATCGTCGCCGCATAGATGGCCGTAGGTGTCGTTCACCTGTTTGAAGTGGTCGAGATCAACCATGAGGAGGGTGCAGGTGTGGCCATAGCGGAGCGAGCGGTCGAGCTCGTTCTTGAGCTTGCGGTGGAACTCCTGCCGGTTGTACACGCCCGTGAGGCCGTCGTATTCCAGCCGCTCCGCCATGGAGTTCAGGGTCTTGGCCAGCCGACCGAACTCGTCATTCCGATCCAAGACCACCCGGAAGGAGTTATCGCCCTGGCCGAAACGGAACACGCCGTCCTGCAGCGCCCGGATGGGAAGGATGATGGAGCGGGACAGGAGGAACCCGGCGACCAGGGCGACGACCAGGGCGCCGGTGAAAACGGCGATGAGGAACACCGTCTCATTCCATTGCACCGACCGCGCGTGGGCCCGCTGCTTGTCGATCTCATGCAGCACCTCGTCGTACAGCAGGTTCAGGATGTCGCTGGCGTGGCCGATGTGGGCGTCGAAGACCTTCATGCGCGACGCCGCGGTCGCGTTTCCCCCGGGATGGGGAATGGCAAGGATCCCCATGCCCATAATCCTTGCCTTTTCCCATTCCGCGCCCGCCGCCTCGATAAACTTGCGTTCCTTCTCTTCTCCGAAGGCCGCGGGTGCGCTCAGGGACTTGAACCGCGCGTCGATCTCGCGCACGAGATAGCCGAACAGCACCCGCTCGGAGCGGTCGCCCAGGATGATGTAGTCGTTGGGCGGCATCCCCGCCTGCAGGATCAACTTCTGCAGCTCGGTGACGGGCCGCAGCTCTTCGGCTTCCGTCCGGACCACCTGTTCCAGCGCGTTGATCATGCTTTGCGATGCGACGAAACTACCGACGCCAAGGATGATGAGCGGCAGCAGCATGACGCCCATGCCGAGGGTCATGCGGAGGCGGAGCGAGGTCTTTATGTGGTCAACGATCCTTGTCATGGTTTCCCTTCAACCGCAGACATAGTATTGCATATCCGGGCGGGACCGGCAAGGCGTTTTCCGTCGCTTATCAGACGCGCACGATGATCTTGCCGAAGAACTGGCGGGACAGGAGTTTTTCGTAGGCCTTGGGGGCGTCCTCGAAAGAGAACACCGAGTCCACGACGGTCCTGAGCTTCCGGGGAAAGAGCCGGAGATACTGAACAACCGCGGCCTTGGGGCCCACGTACACGCCGTGGATAGTGAGGTTCTTGCCGAACACCTGCCGGAGGGAGATGGGCGCCTCGTCGCCGCTCGTGGCGCCGAAGGTGACGACCCTTCCGCCGCGCTTCACCGCGGCAAGCGATCGGCTGAAGGTGTCGGCGCCGACATGGTCCACGGCGATGTCGGCGAGTTCGCCCGCGGTGAACCGCTTCACCGCCGCGACGAAATCCTCGCTCCGATGATTGATGACGAGATCGGCGCCGAGGTCCCGCGCCTTTTGCATCTTCCCGTCATCGCCGACCGTAGTGATGATCGTGGCACTGAAGAGCTTTGCCACCTGGATCACCGCCGTGCCGGCCCCGCTCCCCGCACCATGGACCAGGACCGTATCGCCGTACTGAATATTGGCGCGCAGCACCAGTGAGTTCCACGCCGTCGTGTAGGTAATGCCGATGCCTGCCGCCTCCTCGAAGGATATCCCCGCGGGCTTTATGAAGACATTCGCAGACGGGACCTTTACGTACTCGGCCGAGACGCCGGGGGTGACCACACCGAGAACATTGAATTCGCTGCATTCGTTGTCACGGCCGGCAAGGCACCGGCCGCAATGACCGCAGGACAGGCCGGGAAAGACGATCACCTCGGCGCCGGGGACAACGTGGCTCACATGCTTTCCTGCCTTCTCCACAACGCCTGACGCGTCGGAGCCGAAAATATGCGGCAGGGGTATCTTTCCGGGATAGGTGCCGTTCATGACCCATACATCGAGGTGGTTCAGGGAAAATGCCTTGACCCGGACCAGCACCTCGTTGTCCGTGATCTCGGGCATGGGGAACTCGCCGACCTTGATGCCTTGATACCCCTTGAGCTCGTCGTAATAGAGGGCTTTCATGTTCTTCTCACACCTCCATGATCACCGGCAATATCATGGGCCTCCGCTCCAGCCGTTTGTTGATGAACTTCTTGAGGCTGCTCCGGACGCGCGCGGAGACAAGCGACCAGTCGCCCTTGGCCTCGGGGATCATGACCTGGAGCGTGTCCAGCACGACCTGCTTCACCTCGGCCAGGAGCTCCTGCGACGCGTCCTCGAAGAGGAACCCGCGGGACACAATGTCCGGGCCCGAGACCACCCTGCCCGTGGCCTGCTCGATGGCGAGGATGACGATGACCACGCCGTCATGGGCGAGCTTCATCCGGTCGCGAAGCACCACGGTATCGACGCCGCCGGGCACCTTCCCGTCGATGAGCACGCGGCCGGCGGGGACGCGCCCCGCCCTTCTGGCCGTGCTGGCCGTGAATTCCATCACCTCGCCGTCCTCGAGGATAAAGATGTTCTCCTCGGGGATGTTCACCTTCTGCGCGAGCTTGGCGTGGTGCACGAGATGGCGGTATTCGCCATGGACCGGGATAAAGAACTTCGGCCGCACAATATTCAGCAGGAGCTTCAGCTCCTCCTTGGACGCGTGGCCGGACACGTGGACCTCCGAGACCTTCTCGTAGAAAACCTCCGCGCCAAGCTTGAAAAGATGGTTGATGATCCGCGTGATGGCGCGCTCGTTCCCCGGGATCATCTTGGACGAGAGCACGATGGTGTCGCCCTTCCTGATCTGGAAATGCTTGTGTTCGTTCGCCGCCATGAGGGTGAGGGCGCTCATGGGCTCTCCCTGGCTCCCCGTGGTTATCAGCACGACCTGGTCGTCGGGAAGTTTCTTGAGAGCGTCGATCTTGAGCCACGTCTCCGGCGGCATGGTGAGATACCCCAGGTCCAGCGCGATCAGGGCGTTGCTGATCATGCTCCTGCCGTTCAGGATCACCTTTCTCCCGTGCATCACGGCCACGTCCATGATCTGCTGGACGCGATGGATGTTCGAGGCGAAGGTGGCCACGACGATCCTTCCCTTCGCCTTCTGGAAGATCTCCTCGAGCCCCCGCCTGACCTCCTTCTCCGAGAAGGTGTAGCCGCCCTGGAGCGCATTGGTGCTGTCGGAAAGGAACGCCAGGGTCCCCCGGTCGCCGTACGCGCTGAAGGTCCCCAGGTCCATCACCTCGTTGTCCACGGGCGTGGGATCGATCTTGAAATCTCCCGTGTGCACCACGCATCCCGCAGGCGTCGTTATGCCCAGCCCCACGCCGTCGACGATGCTGTGGGTCACGCGGATGAACTCGACGCGGAAGCAGCCGATCTCGACCACCTCGCGGGGCTTGACCGTGACCAGCTCGGCCTTCTCGTCCAGCCCATGTTCCTTGAGCTTGTCCTTCACGAAACCGAGGGTGAGGCGGGTGCCGTAGACGGGAACGTTCAGTTCGCGGAGCAGGAAAGGGAGCGCGCCGATGTGGTCCTCGTGGCCGTGGGTCAGAAGGATGGCGCGGACCTTGTGGCGGTTCTCGTAGAGGTAGGTGAAGTCCGGGATCACGATGTCCACGCCGAGCATCTCGGGGTCGGGGAACATGAGCCCGGCATCGATCACGATGATGTCGTCGCCGCACTCGAGCACCGTGCAGTTCATGCCGATCTCGCCGATACCGCCCAGGGGGATGATGGAAAGAGTAGGAGCTGCTTCCGGCGCTTCTTGGTTGATTGGATCGGGATCGTTCATCAGGGGCCTACTATAGTATCTCGTTGGGATCGCAAGCTATTTATCTATTTATCGAGGTGAGCCCGTACCGCAGCTATAAAGCTCCGGGCCTCGCCGATAAACGGCGCGACCTGCTCGTGCGTCATCTCGATATATTCCCTGTAGTCGCCGCGTTGTCTTAACTCAAAAGCCTTGTTAAGGGATCGCCCGAGCGCTTCAGGGAGAAGGCCGCTTTTAATGAAGTTTTTGTTGAAGTAGGCAAGAACACCGGTATGCTTTGAGGAAGCATACGGCTCATTGACAAGAAGGGCCAACACGGCGTAGAACATGGCATAGTACGCTCTGTTGATGATGGAGCGGGGACTCATTTTTCCGGACATGAGGAACTCAGCTTCTTCCAGGCTTTCCGCAGCCTGCTTGAGGCGATATTGCGCAAGCTCGTGTCTTTTTTCATCGACAGTCAAACCTTGATCCCCTCTCTTTCGATCACGCGGTACAGGGGAGATTCTCCCAGGGGCCCCTCTTCAAGTTCGCGCCTGCCGAAAATGACTACCGATATAAAGCAGTCATATTCTAGGTTGATCTTAAACACCAATTCGTCTATTTCTGACTCCGTCAGCGGGTTGTACTCTTCGATCTCAATCATCACATCGATATCGGATTCGGGAACAGCCTCGCCGCGCGCTTTTGACCCGAACACGCGGAAATCAATAAGATTAAACCGCTCTTCAAGCGTCTTCTTCAGCTTCGCAAGGGCGGCCTTTTCATGCTCCGACAGTCCACTTGTTTTCATGCGTGAAGTATAGGCTATCGATCTTCTTTTTTCAAGGCAATTGACAGCAGCTTCAGCTTATCCTTCTGTCGAGGCTCCGGTACTGAATTGCCTCGGAGATGTGCTCCGTCGCTATGGGGCCGCTGCCTTCGATATCAGCTATAGTGCGGGCGACCTTGAGGACGCGGTTGTAGGCCCGGGCGGACAGGCCGAGGCGGTTCATGGCCGCCTCCATGAGCTGCTGGGAGCCGGCGTCGATCCTGCAATACTTGCGGATGTGGCGGGGTTTCATGTGGGCGTTGGCGTAAATGCCGTCGGTCTTGAACCGCTCCTGCTGGACCGAACGGGCGAAGGTAACGCGGTCGCGGATCGCGACCGACGGCTCTCCGGGAACGTCGGAGGTGATCTCCTTGAACTTGATGGCCGGGACCTCGATGTGGATATCGATGCGGTCCATGAGCGGGCCGGACACGCGGGAGCGGTAGGTCTGTACCTGGTGGGGTGTGCACTGGCACGGGTGCTGGTGATCGCCATGGAAGCCGCACTTGCAGGGGTTCAGGCACCTTTTTCGAGTGGCCGATATATAGGTTTTCATTACCACGGCCGATTATAGCACCCCGGGGTTATACTGGCAATCCCCGAACCATCGGAGACCATATCCGCAAGCGTCGAATTGATTTGGGATTATTCCAACGGCAGGTTGCAAAACAGGTAGGCGTTTCAGAGGCTTCGGTTTATAACTGGGAGCGTGGAACCGAGCCGGAGCTAAAGTATATGCCCGCGGTGATCCAATTCTTGGGGTATGTCCCCTTCCCCTGCCCGGAGGATACCATTGGCAGGCTCAAGTACTATAAACGCGTAAACGGTCTGTCCTATGAGCGGCTGGGAGCTGTGATGGGTCGGGATCCGGAGCAACTGACAGACTGGATGAGCGGAAGGATGCGGCCGAGCAGGAAGAACATCGAGAGGATACAGTCATTCCTTACTCGAAATGATCGGGTGTGAAGCAATAACTACAGATTCAAGTCGGACCCCATACGCACCGGACCCCATACGCACCTATCAATCCGATTTTGCTGTTCTGAATAGAAAATATACTTGATAATTATTGCGAAATGGTTTCACCTATTCGCATAACATAATGGAAAAAAATGTACGCCGATCCAATAAAGATAGAAATGCTAAAAATTAAATAACCAAATATAGCCAATGCCCACTGTCGCACGGAAAGCTCTTTGCGTACTAACCAGAAACACAATCGAAATATTATAATGAAATGCAATATGGAAAATAATAAGTAATAAATCGAACTATTGTCGACAACTAATGCCGCTACTAAATATTGGAGGCCAAATAAATAAAACAACATATCTGCATACTTCGACGGGAGTGTTTTGAGTAAATAAAAGAATATAGTCCCACAAGAAATGCCTAGCAATAAAGTTACTAGCCATCCTTTTGCTGTATTCTTCATTTTAGATAGCATTTTTTCTCCTCAAACGCTTTAAGATATTCTTCGTAGGCTTTCATAATTAAATCCTGATTATCAGCATCATTCAGAAGCTCGTTAAACAAGTTGTCAAGAATATTTTTTTGCTTATTTGTGAGCGGAACATTTCCTTGGGTATCAAACCATACTTTTTGAAATTGTATAGCATCAAGATACCCAATATTTTTTATGACCAAATTGGTTAATTTCGCTAATTCCTCTTTGCTAAAAGCATTGTTTGTTACCCTATTTACGACTTGTTGTGAGTTGTTAATTATGGAATCGGGAACCAGCCATCTAGCCACTAGTCCAAGACTATCGGTATAATTAATCGGACTTGAAAAGACATACTCAAATAGATTTGTGTCTCCGCCCGCAAAATCTATGGGGTCCTTGGCAGTCCACCTGCCGATGGCTAGATCGTAATCCCTGGCTCCGAAACGAACGAGTCCTGTATCACGGTCATAGAGCCCCCCAGCAAATCCAAACGGCACCGTAAACGCCGGATTGCTTTCATTATACATATACCCGAAGGAATCATACACCATTTCCTTTACGATCTGTCCACTGCCGTCCACAACCGCCCTGAGCGAGCCGATCTGGTCGTAGAAGAGATAGTACGTGATACCACCCTTTGTCATGGACACCGGCATCCGTCCGTCGGCATAGGTAAACCGCATGACGAGGTTGTTGCTGTTGTCGTATACCGCCAGGAGACGGGTCGCGCCCTGCCAGAGATATTTCTCGATGATCGTGCCATTCACCCGCTTCGCGATTCTCCTGCCCATGGGGTCGTGGTCGTAGGTGAGCACCCTGCCGTCAGGCAATGCAGCGCTTAGAAGCTCACCTCGTGATGAATAGGTGAAGGTAGCCGTTCCTGCTGAGGTTGTTCTTCTCGTCAGGAAGCCGTCTGCATCAAACTGGTAGGTGTCCTGCCCGGCGGTCAGGACATGGTCTTCGAGCGAGTAGGCATAGGCCCTGTTGCTCGTTCCCCGGAAAGTGTTCGTTTCGAAGGTCCTGTTGCCGTTTGCGTCGTACTCATAGCTTTCGACGATACTGCCGCTCTGCTTCACTTCCTTCAGCCGGCCCAAGGTATCGTAAGCGTAATCCCAGACAACACCTCCCAGCGGCATGACATCTATTTTCTGAGTAATCCGGCCTGCGTTGTCGCGTGAAAGGGTCCAACTGTAGAGCGGGGTTCCGCTCACGGCATAAACGCTCTGGTCAAGCTCGCCGTAGCCACTAAAGGTTCTCGAAAGTGTCAGATTGCCGTCTCCAACCATCTCGGGCAGGCCGTTCTGGGCGTTCCGGGTGATGGCGTAAGGAGCAGCTGAGATTAAAAGGCCGTCGTTGTCATAGCCGAGGCTCTGCGTAACTCCGGCATAGGTAATCGACGACAAATTGAAATCGTTGTTGTATGTATAGCTGATCGCCTGGCCCACGGTCCCGACTCGCGAGTCGGTTTTGATGAGCGAGCCGTCATAGGTAAACGCTATCGACTCAGAACCGCGCACGGCGCCGGAAAGCTGACCCGAACATCCATAGCTGTACGTAGTCGAGCCTTCCGGAGTCGTCATACCAGCCAAGAGACCATTCGTATAGGTGTTGCTGAGCACCCTTCCCGAGGGATAGGTAACCGTCTTGAGCTTCCGCTCTTTGTCGAACGTGTAGGTATAACTGCCTGACAACGGCGTGGTCCAGGTCTTCCGTTGGTCGTTGGCGGTGTAATTGAAGGTATTCGTGACGCTCTTGGCGTTCGTGAGCACGGTCATATTGCCGCTCAAGTCGTAATCATACCTGATCACGGAACCGTCTGGCTGCTGCAGGGAGCGCAGATTCCCCATCCTGTCATAAGAATAATCGAACTTCCGGTTATCGGGCGTTATGATGTAATCGTAGTGCCCAAAAGCATCGTAGGCAATAATACTTGTTCTGCTGCCAGTGGTAGCTGACGTCAGCCGACCGCGGAAATCGTAACCGAACATCGCCGAATAGAGACCCGTTGTTTCAATTGATGTAATTAAAAGATTAGAAGGATTATGAATCGTCGTTCTGTTTCTTCCCTGTGGTGTTGTCGTTCGACGAGTCCCTGCTATGACATTGATTTCATCCAGCCATATTTTATCATTCAAGGAAACCGTTTTGATGCTGATATCGGGAATATTGTCAGCATTGGTATCAGCATACGACTTGCTGATGTTCCTTGACCGCGAAAGCCCTGCTGGCGTAGTTACCACTGATGCGGTCTCATATCGGCTGAAAAAAGCCGAATCTATATCAAAGGTCGTCTCTTTCTTCACGCCGCAGGCGTCAGTTTGCGTCGCGCTAAATCCATCCAACATCAGGGTTGTCGTAGTGGTTTCACCCCGAGCGTCCGTCTGCGCTGAAGTGTACGCGCCTGCGAGGTCCTCTTTATCGCGATAGGATATTATATTGCCCTCTGCCGTTCGCATTGATGAAAAAACCGTGCCTGTTGCATCGGTGTAGTGCTCGTAATCCCAGCGGCCGGACTCCGGGTCGATAATCGAGGTGATTCTGCCGCTCGCTGGAGCGTATTGGTGGATGAAGTGGTTGTTTCTGCGATCATACTCATCGGTCATTAAACCATCGGCGGTATAGCCGAAAGCATATGAGGAACCGTCCTGATAAGAGATGTTTGTCAGATGAGTGTTGCCATCTACGGTCAGGCTGGTAACAATACCATCAGGCGACGTAATGGACGATATCGTTCCTGCTGCATTCCATTGGATCGATGTTTGACTCCCGAAGCGATCTGTTATTGATATTAATTCGCCCCTGGTATTATAACCGAAATCGAGCAGGGTAATTCCCGATGCGAGATCGATTGTTTTCTTGTGCAGACCGGTGCTGCCCATGATGTATCCCAAACCGTTTTCATCGGCGAACGGTATATCGCCTTCGACCACATGTAACGCGAAGACGTTAAGCTCCGAAATCTTGCGGATTTTATTACTATACGAATCCGCGATATACACATTTGACGCCGGATCAACGGCCACTCCTGTAGGATAATAGAGCTGAGCTTTCGTCGATAGACCGCCATCCCCACCATACCCATATTCTCCATTACCAGCAATCGTTGTGATAATTCCACTCGTATTGATCTTTCTTATTGTATTTAGACCCTGATCAGCAACATAAATATTCCCCACGCTATCCAACGCTACCGCCTCGGGAACCATGAAGGCCTCAACTGCCGGTCCGCCATCTCCGCTATTTCCATTATAGGACCACCAGTCGCCCGATCCTGCAATGGTTGTGATTATCCCCCGGACATCAACTTTCCTGATCCGTCCGTTATATCGATCGGCAATATATACGTTCCCGCTGCCGTCAACCGCTACACCGCTGGGATAGCTTAATCCAGCCTCCTCAGCGCGGCCGCCGTCGCCGCTGAAGGAAAACATCTCTCCATTGCCGGCGAACGTGCGGATTATTCCGCTGGCATCCATTATTCTTACTCTGCTGTTTCCCAAGTCGGCAATATAGACATTACCCTCCCGGTCGACGGCTACGCCGCTCGGATAAAAGAGCGCCGCCTGCACAGCTGGGCCTCCGTCGCCGCCATATCCATATTGGCCAATGCCGGCTATCGTTGTGATAATTCCCGCAGAGTCGACTTTTCGTATTCGTGAGTTTCCGCCATCTGCAATATAAAGGTTGCCGTAATTATCCAGTGCAACGCCGGTCGGATACATCAGGCTCGCCTCTACTGCAAGTCCGCCGTCTCCGCTGAATCCCGTCCGCCCATTTCCGGCGACAGTCGATATGATTCCGGATGTATCCACCATGCGGATCCGATCATTAAAATGATCAGCAAATAAAATGTTGCCCGCCTTATCCGCGATTACACCCGCAGGCTGATATAAGCTCGCTTGAGTGGCAGGAACACCATCGCCGCTGTATCCTTGTTGGAAATTCCCCGCGATAGTCGAAATAGTTCGCACTCGGTTGTCAATCGTTGTGCCATCGCCCTTGATCAACAAATTCGGGGCCCATGGCGTCATATGATGATGCTTAGACAATGTCCAGCCCTTGACGACCGAACGATACTCATCGCGATGGACATATATTTTGCTGTGTTTCCATACGATAATGTCCTGGCGACCCGGGATAGCGAGTGACCAATCGCCCACTCTTGCCCATGAGGACAGAACGTCACTCCGCGCAGAATAGTAGACCAATGTATAGCCATAACCGATGCTTATATTTGCGTGTTTAGGACCGATTACTCGTCTCCCAAGATGATCAAGGCCATCCCAAATGAACTCAACCGATTGATTCGGTCGTGGTGAAAGAACTCTCTGGAAAACGCGCCCGCTTAGCTCCATGCGAACGATAATACTTTTGAGGCTTCCTGGAAGCGTTGGTCCGCTTGCGGGTATCGAAATAACCGTTTTATAGCCTTGTACTCTGTTACTTGCATAATGCAGCGTCATGTCTGTTCCAGCTAGGGACACATCTTCATGAAACACTCTGCTCTTTCTCTCGCAATAGGAGCTGGTATAATCAACGGCATCGCATGGTTGTTGTTTGTCTTGGACCGGATCTCTCTCAGGATTTGGATCAATTGCATCTTCAGGCGGTCCATAGGGCCAGTTGTGGTCGTACGGGGTGAAATGATTGACGCTAACGCGCCAGTACGTACCGCCCGGATTGAATATACCAGCATCGGAGAGGCCCTTTACCTCATCGATGAACGATCCATCATTGTTCAGGTCGTCCGGCAGGCTGTCCCCCGTACTGTCCAGGGCATCCACGATACCATCGCCGTTCGTATCAAGCAGCCTCACGACTACACCGTTGTCGGAGGCGACCCACGTTCCCTTCGCCCGATCGTAGTAGCCCACTGGAACGATCGAGCCGACGGGAAAGCCCAGGAAGTTTTCCACATAAGTGACGACGGGTTTCTCGAAGCGAACATGCTTAGCACCGTCGGCTGACAGTTCGGCGCAGTAAGTGTAAGCCGAGGTCGGCGGGAGCACCGCTGGCATGCTCTCGGGCGTGTCGAACTCCGTGGCGCGGGTGGTAATCGTTGTTGCGATCGTTTCTAAACCGTTCTCGTCGGTCACATACGCGTGGTTGTCGCCGGTAAATACCATGGTCATGGACCGGCTGCCGAAGGAATCAGTGACCGGTGTGCTCCGGTGCGTCACCACCGTAGTCGGATTACCGTCGAAGGTGACCGTGGTTGCTTTCGAATCCGCGGCGATCAGGGTGACTGTCTCGCTGATGGCAATATCGTTCCAGGGCACATAGACCTGCCGGTGGCTCGTAATGAGGCCCGTCATCTGATAGACCATCGTGAATGTTGTTCCGCCGTCGAGGGGAAGCGAATATCTGCCGTTATTGTCGGTCGTGGCGGAGCCATATTCGGCGTGACCGTGGATCGAGACCTGGATACCGGAAACGGGATTCCCGGTCCTGTCGGTGATCAGGCCGGTCACGATGGAGAAACGCTTCGGATCATAGGCTTTGATCGTTGCGTTCGTCGGAACAAGGTCCTCGTACTGTTTTCCGAAACTGCCGTCGGGCAACGGGTCAGGTTTGTTGCCTGCCGGTTTAACCAGGAGGGACACCGCCGGAGACGATCCGCCTCCGGGCACGGGATTGCTAACTTCGACAGCAAAGCTGCCCGGGTTTGCCAGCTGGGCAGCGGCGAGGGTGGTTTCGATGCTGGTTTTTCCGACGTATTTGGTAGCGATCGGCTGTCCGTTCAACAGCACGGACGAACCCATAACAAAATTGTCGCCGGTGATCGTAACTGTCGTGTCTGAGCTGCCGGCGGTCAATTCAGCGGGAGAGAGTGACGAGATCGCTGGAACGGGATTCAACACGGTAAAGGTGGACGGTAGAGACGATCCGCCGCCTGGCTGGGGGTTGACCGCGGAAATGGTGATATAGCGTCCCGTCTCGAGCTCAACGGCGGTCAGTTGCGTCTGGATCGTTGTTGCGCTGAGATACGTGAACGCACGAGGTGTGCTGTTTATGAAGAATTGCGTATTCGGGAAAAATCCGCTCCCGATGATAGTGAGCGTTAAATCCAGGGAACCGGCGGCGGCCTGGGTCGGTTGGAGCGCCAGGATCGAGGGAACAGGATTTTCAACAGCGAGGAGCAGGATATTCGACGTTCCGCCTTGGGGAGCGGGGTTTGTCGCTTTGATCTCTATGGTTCCGGCATTATCAAGAAGGGTGGCAGAAATCGAAATAGTGATCGTGCCGCAGGCCTTGAACGAAGATTCGGCCTTTATGCCGTTCAGGTAAACCTCGGTTGAAGCCAAAAGCCCTGTTCCGCTTAACGTTATCTCGAATGGTCCGCCGCCCCGGAGCGCCTTATTAGGGAAGATAGCGTCAAGATGAGGTATGGGATTCGGGAGAGCAACGAATTGGATTCTCGACTTGCCGGCCAGGACAGCCTTGTTCAACGAGTTATGGATCCCTATGTCATAAAGCTTATCATGATATCGAGAGACAACCTGGACGTCCTGTGTCGCCGGATCGATGACCCTGAGCCATGACCTGTCTTCTCCGCCGACTACGGCGAGCGTGTTCAGACAGCTGTTGTAGTAAAGCGCTGAAGGGTGCTTATCAACGGGGATCGTGCCCTTAACGCTCACGGTCCCAAGATCAATGAGCGTGACATCATCGCTCTTTTCGTTCGCGACTGCGGCTTCGTGCGTGATGGGATTAACGTCGACATCGACAGGTTCTTTTCCGGCAAGAAGAGTAGCCACTACGGACAGGGTAGAGAGATCAATGATCGATATATTGTCGCGTATCTTTTCCTCTTCACTCTTTTTCCTATCCGAACCTTTGCCCCAAGTGTGGTGAGCTACAATTGCGCGATGAAGCGTCGGATCAACAGCGATGGACACCGGCTTGTCCAGCAGTTCGATCTCCGTAATAACTCGCAATGCCATGAGATCAACGATCGAAAGTTTTCCATGTTCAGCGGCGATCAGAAGATAGCCGAGGGTCGGATCAATGGCGATGGCAGTGGGCTCGCCGGAGACCCGGATGGTCGACAGGACAGCAAGTGTTTCTGTTGAAATGATGCTGACGCCGTGCTCTCCTCCCGCTGCGAGCAATTTGCGCTGTTCATCGAGAGCCAACACCTCGATATCGGCACGTGAGAGAATAGAGGAAACAAGCGCCCCTGTCTTTGCATCAATGACGTCGATGCCTTCTGTGTCGTTGTTCACTGCAAATACGCGATCGCCGGCCTGATCGATGACAACAGTGCGGTAGCCGTCTTTCGCCATGGCAGGTATTGCATACATTTGAGATATGCACAGAATGAACAATAGTACTGCGGACGCATAGCCTTGCTTCTTCATGTCTCCCCCCCGGGTAACAATGCGTGATTGCAATTCGCCGTCATTAGCTGGCAATATGGATCTTAAGATGATGCCTGTGATATTGATTAATGCTGAAAAGAATTTTCGCGGTGAGTAGTTACGTGATGTGCAATCGATAATATACAGCTTTATTGTGAGTGTCAACTATTTATGTGTTCTTGGTCGGGGTATTTTAAGGGGATGCGACTACCCGAACGGGTAGGTAGGGTTTTCGCGGAGAATTACATAAGAAACGCGAGGTGGATATGCTCAGCTTATCCTTCTGTCCAGGCTCCGATATTGTATGGCCTCGGAGATGTGCTCCGTCGCTATGGGGCCGCTGCCTTCGATATCAGCTATAGTGCGGGCGACCTTGAGGACGCGGTTGTAGGCCCGGGCGGACAGGCCGAGGCGGTTCATGGCCGCCTCCATGAGCTGCTGGGAGCCGGCGTCGATCCTGCAATACTTGCGGATGTGGCGGGGTTTCATGTGGGCGTTGGCGTAAATGCCGTCGGTCTTGAACCGCTCCTGCTGGACCGAACGGGCGAAGGTAACGCGGTCGCGGATCGCGACCGACGGCTCTCCGGGAACGTCGGAGGTGATCTCCTTGAACTTGATGGCCGGGACCTCGATGTGGATATCGATGCGGTCCATGAGCGGGCCGGACACGCGGGAGCGGTAGGTCTGTACCTGGTGGGGTGTGCACTGGCACGGGTGCTGGTGATCGCCATGGAAGCCGCACTTGCAGGGATTCATCGCGGCGACGAGCATGAGCGAGGCCGGATAGGTGAGCGACGTAATGGCGCGCGATATGGTGACGTGGCCATCCTCGAGCGGCTGGCGGAGCGCTTCAAGCACGTTGCGCTTGAACTCCGGAAGCTCGTCCAGGAACAGCACGCCGTTGTGCGACAGGCTCACCTCGCCGGGCTTGGGGACCTGGCCGCCGCCGATGAGCCCCGCGTCGGAGATGGTGTGGTGCGGCGAACGGTAGGGCCGCGTCGCGATGAGCGGCTGGCCCTGCCGGAGAAGGCCCATGATGCTGTGGATCTTGGTGGTCTCGATGGATTCGTCGAAGCTCATCTGCGGCAGGATGGACGGCAGGCGCCGGGCAAGCATGGTCTTGCCGGAGCCGGGAGGGCCGATCATAATGATATTATGACCGCCGGCAGCTGCGATCTCGATGGCGCGCTTGGCGTGCTCCTGGCCGCGGACCTCGGCGAAGTCCTCCTGATATACTGAGTATGTCTCGAACGTGCTCCGGACGTTCACGCGTTCGGGTTCCATGGTCGCCGCGCCGGTCAGGAACTCCACGACCTGCGGCAAAGTGCGGACGCCGAAGACAGGGACCGGCTCAACGACCGCCGCCTCCGGCGCGTTATCGCCAGGGATGATCATGCCGCGGCAGCCCGCCTTCTTTGCAAACACCGCCATGGAGAGAGCGCCCCGCACCGGCTTCACCCTGCCGTCGAGCGCAAGCTCGCCCACGATGAGGTAGCCCGCCACCATCTCCTGCGTGAGGACACCCTCGGCGATCAGCATGCCGACGGCAATGGGCAGGTCGAAGGCCGACCCTTCCTTCTTGATGTCCGCGGGCGCGAGGTTCACGACCACCTGCTTCAGGGGAAAGTCGAACCCCGTGTTCTTGAGCGCAGCGCGGACGCGTTCCTTGCTCTCCTTCACCGCCGCGTCGGGCAGGCCCACGGTGGAGAAGAACGGAAGGCCGCGGCTCGCGATGTCGACCTCCACCTCGACAGGATAGGCGTCGATGCCCAGGACGGCAGCGCTCATGACCTTGGCAAGCATGGGGACTCCTTCTTTAGTGCGGAGTGCGGATTTCGGAGTGTGGAGTGGGTAAGGAAAGGATCAGGATAAGAAGAACGTCTCCTGACGCTCGGCTCCTTCGGTGTTGACCGGTACTCAAGAAGAGGATAGCAAAGGCGGGAGGGGTTGTCAAAAAATATTTGTCAGAAAGTTGCTACTGCTCGAACCGGGTCACGAACGCGCCGATGAACTTCGTATCGCGTACGTAGTCGGCGAAAGGGACCTCCTTCACCATGCCGCCGCCGGTCTTTGTGACGCTATCCTTGGTGCCCGAGGCATGAATGAGGTATGCCTTACCATTTTTTATATGGACAAAGGACAGGTGGGCAACGATCTCCTCCACCACGCGTTTCTTCGGGTCCTTGACCCAGTAGATGATGTCACCGTCCTGAAGCTGCTTCTGGAGCTTCTTGGACAGAAGCGCCTGCTTGGGAAGGATGACAACCTCATCGCGGCCCCGTGAGCCCGAGATGGTCTTTGTTGCGCCCATGTCGCCGGTGATGTCCCTGCCCCACTTGCCGCTATACACCATGTCCTCGCCGTATTCGAAGCGTTCGCCGTAGTTCTGCACCAGCCCGTCGGCAAGCCTGCCCCGGGTCGTGAAACGGAGGGAAAGCGCCTGCTCGATCGCCTGGCCCGGCGTCGCGGACAACGCGAGCTCTGCGGCGCGGAACGTGAGATACATGCAGTCGGCTGTCTCATCGGCAACGATACGGTTCGTGCGAACGTATTGTCCCAGGGGATCGGTGTCATACGGCGTTCCGATGAACCTTCCGGCCCAATACACGATCCGCCTGCCCAGCGGCAGCTCCGCTGCCTGGCCCTGGGCGATCATGATCTCGTCCGCGTTCATCTCCACCGGGAGCTTCTTCTGGTCGGGCTCCGGGCCCGCGACGCGGAGCCCATACAGAAAGGCGTTGGCGAACCGGCGGTCATGGATGCCGCCGAGCTGGACGGTGGTCTTTCTGACGGCGTGCAGGAACTGGCCGTTGCTCACGTAGAGCCCGAGCCCTTCACCGTTGAACACGAGGATGTCGCCGGGCGCCAGGTCCTTCTTCGGGACCTTCACCGCCTTTGCCTTCAGGACATCCCGCTCCGTGTCGAGGTCGATACCATGGATCCGGTAGACCGTGTAGATGAGACCGCGGGTGTCCATGCCCTGGGCCGTGATCCCTCCGCTGAAGTAGCGGGCGCCCTGGAACTTGCGGGCCGTCTTCGCGATCTCCGCGGGCGCCACGCCGCCCAGTACGGGATTGCGGGGTTTGACCGGCATGGCGTCTGCCGAGGCAATGACGGCTGCGGTCCGGTCGGGAAACTGCACTTTGTATCTGTCTGCGTCCCGTTCGAGCATCGGAAGCCGCGTGCCCGCATAGAGCGAAACGTTGTGATTGCCGAGCTTGTCGAGGATCAGGGCCGGGGTCTTCGGGACCGTGATAACGATCCATTGCCGGTCGGTCTTGAGATATGACCGCCCCTTGTCGCGGGGTACCTGCACCGCCTCCTGCTGGATCCAACCCTCGCGGTTCCCCTGGCCCGGGATGGCGATGCGGTACCGGTACTCCTGTTTCTCCAGTATCCGCACCTCGTCGGCAAGCAGGACCTGGGTGACGATCGGAGACTTGGGCAGAGGCTCTTCGCGGACGTTGGCAAGGGGGACGGAGATGATGCCGAGGCTGCCGCCGTTGGCCTGCGGTTCCTGGGCGGCTGCCGCGACCGGCAGCAGGACAACGGCAAGAAGGAGCATGAACGTTCGTATCAGCATAGGGTTCCGAAGGAGCAACGTTCCCGGGAGAGCAGGACGCGGAGTCGCCGAAAAAAAAGAAGTCAGGCAGAGTTCGCCTGACGCGGTGGAAGGCCGGGGCGGGAAGCACCCCTCTCGTTCTGCTTTCCGGTATGATAAAAAATGGTGCCGAAGGGGGGACTCGAACCCCCATGGGTTGCCCCACACGCCCCTCAAACGTGCGTGTCTACCAATTCCACCACTTCGGCACTTGCTGAAGATCGCCGCGACCGGTACGAAGATCGCGGCCATGTACGGGGCTTGCTATTGTTTTTTCACCGGCGCCAGCCATGCCGTGTGCTTTTTGTCCCTGCCGTGGACGATATCGAAGAACGCCGCCTGCAGCTTCTGGGTGACGGGCCCCGGCTTGCCGGTCCCGATCTTCCGGTTGTCCACTTCGCGGATCGGCGTGATCTCGGCAGCCGTGCCGGTAAAGAAGGCCTCATCGGCGATATAGAGCTCGTCCCGGGTGAACCGTTCCTCCACGAGAGGGATGCCGTGCTCCTGCGCCAGCTGGATGATTGTGTCCCGCGTGATCCCGTCCAGGATCGCGGTGAGCGGCGGTGTCTTGATCTTGCCGTTCCGCACCATGAATACGTTCTCCCCGCTTCCCTCGGCGACGTAACCGTCGGTGTCAAGCAGCATGGCCTCGTCATACCCGTCCTTGAGCGCCTCGCGCTTGGCAAGGAGGGAATTCGCGTAGTTGGCCGTGGTCTTGGAGCGTACCATGGTCGCGTTGATATGAGGCCGGCAGAATGACGAGATCTTCACACGGATGCCGTTCTTCAGCCCTTCTTCGCCGAGGTAGCTGCCCCAGGGCCAGACCGCAATGGCAATGTCGATGGGGTTCTCCTTGGGGAATATCCCCATGGCGCCGTAGCCGATATAGGCGATCGGCCTGATGTAGCAGGCGTCGATCTTGTTCACCCGGATGGTCTCGAGGATCGCCTCGTACACCTGCTCGCGGGTGAAGGGACTCTCCAGCTGGCAGATGTGCATCGACGAGAAGAGCCGGTCCACATGCTCCCTCAGTCGGAACACAGCGGAGCCCGTATCCGTCTTGTAGCAGCGGATGCCCTCGAACACGCCTGTGCCGTAGTGCAGTGTATGTGTCAGCACATGGACCTTGGCGTCGTTCCAGGGAACGAACTTCCCGCTCAACCAGATTTTTTCAGTGGCCTGAAGCATAGAGCGTATTTTATAACAGTCTGTGCAGCGATTGTCAACGATTTTTTTGGGAGTTTTCGGCAGTTTCCGGGTCTAGGGAAACAAAACATCGGTTCTCATCGCGAGGCAGACATATGCTATGGAAGGGAGCAGCGGAGTACCGCTAATTTTCCTTCGTAATGGTGATGAGCGTATCCTCCACTTTCTTCCCGCTGGCAATTTCCTTCCGCGGCGGGCCCTGAATGGCTACCTCGACATCATCTTTCTTGAAGGTGGCAGTTGCCTTGGCCTTTCCTTTGACGGGGGTCAAGCCCAGCTTCACATAGAACTCGGCGACCGCGGAAGGGTCGTCGGTTGTCCGATAGGCAGCACCCTCGATATACTGCACATCATCAAGATAGCGGGTCGTGCCTTCGTCGTATTCTGCGCCGGGGTAAACAGGTACGCCGTATTTTTCCACGGCGCCTGCGTCTCCCGCGCTCATCGCAGCCAGCAATGCCATAAGCAGAACCATACGTTTTATCATAACGACCTCTCCTTCACGCATTCTCCTCTTTTCGGGCACCGTGGTGACGGTGTCCCTTCTATAGTATAGGCAACCTAGAGAAGTATATTATTTGTTAGTCTATCAGTTTTTACATAAAATGACAAATCGCTGCTCTTAAAGCAAAACCTATTGGTTTATAAGACTATTATTGTTTGACAGACCGGGAGAGGAGCGCTACAATTAAATTGCCAGGGACACAAGGCCAAGGAGGCAGCGATGCAGATCAAGACGATCCTTTTCCCGACGGATTTTTCTCAGGGTGCCCGGGCGGCCATGGAGTATGCAATCGCCCTGGCCCGGGATTACAAGGCAAAGCTTATCCTATTGTATGTGATCCAGGACATCAGCATCGCCGAATGGTACATTCCGTCATCCATATCGGCCGCGGACCTCGTGGAAGACATGCAGAAAAGCGCTTCACGGGAGATGGAAAAATGGGGCGCAGAGGTGGCCTTCAAGGTAAAGGATGTGGAGAAGGATGTCGTCCGGGGCGTGCCCTTTGTGGAGATCATCAGGACGGCAAAGGAAAAGAACGCTGACATGATCGTCATCGGGACCCATGGCAGGACGGGCATCGACCACATGCTCTTCGGGAGCACGGCGGAAAAGGTCGTTCGCAAGTCGCCCTGCCCGGTGCTCACCGTGCGGATGGCGGGAAGGGAGTTCAAGATGCCGTAGGAATATCAGACACGGGGACGCGGGGACAGGGAGACACGGTAAAGCAAAAGGCAGGCGCATGCGCCTGCCTTTATATTGTAAGTTGCTGATCGCGGCCTGCGCATTGATGGGGACACTATGCACAAGCGGAAGATCGTGTCAGCGGTAAAACTACTGTCCCAGCAGCGTGGTAAACGTATCGTGGTGGCGCTCTTCGTCGGAGAGGATCTGCTCGAACAGGAGCCGCGTGGTTTCGTCCTTCTCGGCGATAGCCTGCTTGATGATGTCCTTGTAGAGGGTGATCGCCTCTTCCTCGGCCTGCACATCGGCCTTGAGCATCTGCTCCGGCGTGCCGCCCTTGGCGATGGGATTCGGCTTGGTGGTGGGAGCGACGTCGAAGTAGAAGAGCCGCTCGGCGATCTTCTCGGCGTGCTTCATCTCCTCAATGGCGATATCCTCGAACACGTCCATGAGGGACGCGGAGTTGAGACCCTTCACCATGATGTGGTGCCACATGTACTGCACGATTGCCTGGAGCTCCCCGGCGATCGCCTGGTTCATCATTTCCGTAAGTTTCGGACTTGCCTTCTGTACCATTGTATCCTCCTCAGTTATGCGATGATATCTGCGCGAATGGTTAAAGCATAGCATAGAACATCCGGCTTTTCAACCGGAGCACCGCTATTTCCTGTTGCCTTTATCTTCCGGTATGAAATATAATGCTGTTCACTTATTTCTATATTTCTAAGAGGAGCGTATTGAATGGGCAAGAACATCATCACCAAGATCCTTGATGCACACCTCGTCGAGGGCAAGCTCGAACCCGGCACGGAGATCGCCATCAGGATCGACCAGACCCTGACCCAGGACGCCACCGGTACCATGGCATATCTCCAGTTTGAAGCCATGGGCGTGCCGCGGGTAAAGACGGAACTTTCGGTGAGCTACGTCGACCACAACACCCTGCAGGACGGCTACGAGAACGCCGATGACCACCGGTACCTGCAGACCGTGGCGGCAAAGCACGGCATTCATTATTCCAAAGCGGGGAACGGCATTTGCCACCAGGTCCATCTTGAGCGTTTCGGCAGGCCGGGCAGGACCCTTCTGGGCTCCGACTCCCATACGCCAACAGGCGGTGGTGTGGGCATGCTTGCCATCGGCGCGGGCGGGCTCGATGTAGCCGTTGCCATGGGCGGCGGGCCATTCTATCTCACCTGTCCAAAGGTCGTCAAGATCAACCTCACGGGAAAACTTCCGCCCTGGGTTTCGGCAAAGGATGTTATTCTCGCGATCCTTGAGGTCCTTACGACGAAGGGAAACGTGGGAATGGTCATTGAATATGGCGGCGACGGCGTCGGCACGCTTTCCGTGCCCGAGCGCGCGACCATCACGAACATGGGCGCCGAGCTAGGCGTCACCACCTCGCTCTTCCCGAGCGACGACAATACCCGCGCCTTTCTCAAGGCTCAGGGGCGCGAGGACCACTGGACGGCGTTTGCAGCCGATCCCGACGCGACCTACGACCGGACCATCGACATCGATCTGGCAGGGCTTGTTCCGCGCATGGCGAAGCCCCACTCGCCGGACAACATCGCAACGGTGAGGGAGCTGGCGGGAACGAAGGTTGACCAGGTGATGGTCGGTTCCTGCACCAATTCGTCCTATCGCGACCTCATGATCGTCGCCGCCATGCTGAAGGGAAAGCGGGTGCATCCCGACGTGAGCTTCGGCGTGGCACCCGGTTCGCGCCAAGTGCTGGCGATGATCGCGTCGAACGGCGCCCTTGCCGAGATTATCGCGGCCGGCGGCCGGATACTGGAATCCACCTGCGGGTTCTGCATCGGCGCGGGCCAGGCGCCCAGGACCGACGCGGTCTCCATCCGCACGAACAACCGGAACTTCGAAGGCCGCTCCAGCACCAAGAGCGCGAAGGTCTTCCTCGCAAGCCCGGAAAGCGCGACCGCTGCGGCCTTGACCGGTGTTATCACCGACCCGCGCGACCTGGGCTCGAACTATCCCGTGATCGGGATGCCTGACTGGTTCTGGATCGACGACAGCATGGTGCTGCCTCCGTCGGACCGGCCCGACTCCGTCGTCATCACCCGCGGACCGAACATCGGCGACCCGCCCAAGGGCGAGCCGCTGCCCGATATGATCAAAGGAAGGATCACTATCAAGGTCGGCGACAAGATAACGACCGACCACATCATGCCGGCGGGGTCCCGGCTGAAATACCGGTCAAACATCCCGAAATACGCCGAGTTCGTGTTCGAAGGAACCGATCCCCTGTTCTCAAAAAAGTCGTTGGAGAACAAATTGGCTGGAGTTCACAATATCGTCGTGGCAGGAACGAGCTACGGCCAGGGCTCAAGCAGGGAACACGCGGCCATCTGCCCCATGTTCCTGGGCGTCAAGGCCGTGATCGCCAAATCATTCGAGCGTATCCACGCCGCGAACCTCATCAACTTCGGCATCCTTCCCCTCACGTTCTCTCGTGATGCGGACTACGACATCGTCGAAGCAGGAAACGAGCTTGAGATCGCCGGGATCGTTGCAGCCCTGACGAGTGGCACCGACCTTTCGCTTATGGACATAACTGCAAGAAAACAGATTGTCCTGAAGTACTCGCTGAGCGGCAGGCAGCGGGAGATCCTACTGGCGGGAGGGATGCTGAACTACACAAAAATGAAGGCGAAGTAAGCACCGATCGCTGATCGTAGCCCTCATAATAAATCAAAAAGCCGCACTCCCTTTGGAATGCGGCTTTCATTTATTAATGACGCAAGTTTGATACTTTCGTAATAAGTCATTCTCCTACAAACATCACGGAGGCCACCAAGAAAGAACTAAATCTTTTCAATTTGTCTTTCTGCGTGCCCTCGCTTAGAAGCGCCTACTTTTGGTTGTGCCTCCGTGTGAAAAATGAGTCCTTACGAGTTCATCGTGTTTTACTTCTGAAAGAACTGCGCGACCTGCTGATCTCTATTTATAGTATCGGTTCAGATCGTGTCTCTGCATCCATTCTGTCCACATCCGCATTTCATGCCGCCGCTGTGCGCTGACTCGACGTAGTCAACCGTTATCTCTTCACCCTTCCTTATGGCACGCTTCGCGTACACCTCTACCCGGTCTCGAACTATTCGCAGAAAGGCGTTCGACCGGCAGGAGTGGTTCAGGAGCCGCAGGGCATTTCCCCCGGTGCAGTCGAGCGCGTGCGTGTGGCTCAGGTCAATGAGGCAGATCCTGCACTTGCCTTTCGCGCGCTTCCGCGCAGTTCTGATGGATATGATCTCGCCGGTAACTTCGCCTATCTTTCGCCGGCCCGGGATCGGAGCTTGAGCGAACACCCCGCGCCCTTCGATCGAGCTGGGCGCTATCCTGACGGCGTGCCTGATCATGCCAACGCCTACCAGGGCGGAGCGACAAGCTTGAAGGTCGCGTCCTTGCGAAATAGGTCATCCGCTCCCTGCTCAATATACAGGTGGAAGTTCCTGTGACGAAGATAGTGTCCCGCATAATTGGCCGATTCGAAGGACGACCACGAAGCGTCAGCCAGTCCCGGCTTCATCTTGAACGTAGCGTCCTCCCGAAAGAGCTGTGATCCATCCGGCTTGTGCAGCTGCACGCGGAAGTTCTGGTGCCGCAGATAATACCCGGGATAGTTCGTTGATTCGAAGGACACATACCTGCTGTCCGCCAGGCCCGGTACGATCCGGAATGTGCCGTCCCTCCGGTCAAGATCGTTCACGAGCGGCGAGATCTCTCCGGAAAAATTGGCATGACGTATAAAGTGCGTCGGATAATTGTAGGATTGCAGCACAGCGGTCCGCGTCTGCGCAGGAAGGGATGGTGCAATCGCGGCCCCGGAGGGCAGACCGGATTGAAACTCGATTTTTTGGATGGCATTGGTATCAAAGGACTGTATCTTGCCGTCCTTCGTCGTAATGATCATCTTGTCCTGCGCAATCGCCGTACCTTCCAAGGTCATACACACCGCAAGAGCCCAGAACAACGTGTTCATGTTTTCCTCCTTATCAATTGGAGCTCGGGTCGCGTCAGGACGGAGAGGTCGCAGCGAGGCGGATCAGAGCTTCACGTCCCTGAGGTGCTTCGCCGCGTCTTCCGGCGGCGTCGGATTGATATAGAAACCCGATCCCCATTCGAAGCCCGCTACCCGGGTGAGGCGCGGCATGATCTCCAGATGCCAGTGAAAATCATCGTTCAGGGTGTGCCAGTGGCCGTGGCGTGGAACGCGGTTCGGCGCGGTGTACAGGATGTAGTTATAGGGGGCGTTGTCCAGGGTCTTTCCGAGCCGCTGGAGCGTATTCCGGAGCGAGCGGGAAAGATCCATCATCTCTTCCTTGGAGATGTCGGCATAGGCGCAGGAATGTTTTTTTGGGTAGATCCAGACCTCGAAGGGGAACCGTGGCGCGAAGGGAGTGAACACGATGAAATGCCGGGTCTCCTCAACAACCCGGGCGGCGTCCGCAAGTTCCTGCCGGATCATGTCGCAGAAGATGCAGCGCTCCTTGTAGTCATAATAGGACTTGGCGCCGTCCAGTTTTTCTTTAACGAGCTTGGGGATGACAGGGGTGGCGATGATCTGGGAGTGGGTGTGGTTCAGGGCCGATCCCGCGGACCAGCCCTGGTTCTTGAGGATCAGCACGTACCGCAGCCGGTCGTCGCGCTCAAGGTCAAGGATCCGGTCGCGGTAGGACCACAAGATCTTCTCCACCTGGCTTTCCGGCAGTTCTTCGAGGCGCAGGGCATGCTCCGGGGTCTCGATGATGATCTCATGAGCGCCGATCCCGTTCATCCAGTCATAGATGCCGCTGCCCTCGCGCTCCAGGCTGCCTTCGACATGGAGAACGGGAAACTTGCTGGGGATGACGCGGACCCACCACCCCTCTTTGTTCGGGAGGGTCTTCTCGGCGCGGAAGGATGCTATCTCGGGAGGGGTCTTGGACTCGTTACCGGCACAGAACGGGCATTCCGCCGGCGCCACATCGTCTTCGGGTTCTTCGGTATGGTAGTCTTGGGGTTGTTTGGGCCGTTCGGTGGAGATAATGATCCAGCGGCCGACGATGGGGTCCTTGCGCAGTCGTGACATCAGACTCCCGGTCTTGCCTTCCGCTCGGAGAGGACCTTGTGGACGATCCGTTTGAGTTCCTTGATCCGGATGGGCTTGTTGATATATTCGGCGGCTCCAAGGCTCATGGCCTTGAGGTAGGATTCAACTTCGCCGTAGGCGGTCACCATGATCACGTCTGCCTTGGAACCCGTCTTCCGGATCTCCTGCAGCAACTGGAGGCCGTCCATACCCGGCATCTTGATGTCCGTGACCACAAGGTCGAACAGCGCCTTCTTGAACTGCGAGATGCCGTCCTCCCCGTTTACGGCGAGGGTGACCTCGTAGCCTTCATCGGTCAATATGGTATTAAAGAGCTCCCGCGCGCCCTCTTCATCGTCAACGACAAGGATTTTCATCAATTCTCCCGCAAAGCAATGATAATGCAATAGATATCATAAAAACCCTGAATCGTCAAGGTAGAGACCCATCTGTTTTTCGGTATTGCGATCCGGCCGATAGTCTGGCAGCAGCTTATTCCATTTAAATATCAACGGTTTGCATCATAGATCAGCCGAAGGCCTTCGAGCGTCAGGTTCGGCCTGACCTCGATCGCGCTTCTGGTCTCGGGGGCAACGAGCTCGGCAAGCCCGCCCGTGGCGATCACCCTGGCGTCGGGGGAAAGCTCCTTCTTCATCCGTTCTACGATCCCGTCAACGAGGCCGGCGTACCCGAAGAGAATGCCTGCCTGCATGGCGCTGACCGTGTCCCGGCCGATGATCGTCCGCGGCCGCGTAAGCTCGACCCGGGGCAGTTTCGCCGCGCGCTGGTACAGGGCCTCGGCCGAGATCTTCACGCCCGGCGTGATAGCGCCGCCCAGGTACTCGCCCTTTGCGGTGACCGCGCAGAAGGTTGTTGCCGTTCCGAAGTCGATGATGATGAGCGGCCCTCCGTAGAGCCTGAATGCGGCAGCGGCGTTCACGATGCGGTCGGCGCCGATCTCGCGGGGATTTTCATAGCTCAGCGTGATCCCCGTCTTGAGCTCGCTGGTCACGACCAGGGGCTCGATCTTGAAGTACTTGCGGGACATCTCGGCCATGATCGAGAGCAGCGGCGGAACGACCGTGGAGATGATGATCCCGTCGATCTGTTTGAAGTCGATGCCCGAAAAGGCAAAGAGGTCCTTCATGATCACGGCGTATTCATCGGCGGTGATCGATGCCTTGGTACCGATGCGCCAGCTCTCGCGCAGGCGTTCTCCCTCGAACACGCCGAGCACCACATTGGTATTGCCGATGTCGATGGCAAGAAGCATATGCCCTCCGAAAAAGAGTCCGACACGGTGACAGGGGGACAAGGAGACCCTGCGAAGAAAGACCGATTCTACCGCCCTTTCCCCGCGTCTCCGTGTCGCCGCGTCGCTTAGAAGCGTCTACTTTTGGCCCCGCGTCAGGTTTTTCCTTTCATGATCGTCACGTCCCCGGCCGCGACCTGCCGGAGCGTTCCGTCGTCCAATTTGAGAATAAGCCTGCCTTCAGCATCCACGCCACGGGCAAGCCCTTCCAGCTTTACACTGCCCCCGTCCACCGCCACGCGATGCCCCAGCGTCACGTTCAACTCTTTCCACGCGGCAACAACCTCTGTGTCACCCGTAAGAAAGCGGTGATACCAGAGATCGAGCTCGACCAGCAGGGTCCTCAAGAGGGCGGTCCTGTCCATCGGTTTTCCCGTCGCGGCAGCAAGCGTCGTGGCCATCCTCCGGATATCGGGCGGAAGCGCCCTGCCGTCCATGTTCACGTTCACGCCGATCCCGAGCACGATATGTCTGATCCGGTCAGGCTCCGCGCTCATCTCGGTGAGAAGACCGGACACCTTTTTTCCGGACAGAAGGATATCGTTCGGCCACTTGATCCCGGCCGGGACCCCGCATTGCCTCCTGAGGCCGGAGGCGACAGCGACGGCTCCCACGAGCGTGATGAGCGGGGCTTTGGAGATCGGCACGGACGGCCGGAGGATCACGCTCACGTACAGGTTGCCGGCTGGCGATGACCAGGACCTGCCCAGCCTTCCCTTGCCGCCGGTCTGGGTCTCGGCGATCACCACGGTGCCGTCTACGGCGCCTTTCTGGGCGAGGTCCATGGCAACGGTGTTGGTCGACGCAACCTCCGCAAAATGCAGGACCTCTTTGCCGATGGTCCTCGTTCCCAGCCCCTGCATCACCTCGCCGGCGACGATAACATCAGGGGACGCGGTGAGACGGTACCCTTTTGACGGTACGGCCTCGATCGCGTATCCTTCGCGCTCCAGCGTCTTGATATGCTTCCACACGGCTGTTCGGGACACGCCCATAGCAGCGGCAAGCGCGGCCCCCGACACGTGGCCGGAACGGGAGGACCGCAGGTGCGTCAACACATCGAACTTTTTCATGTTTCTCGACAGAAAGGGCTCAGGATGCGACAGCGGGGTGATGACTTCCCGGACCCCGGTCCCCTGCCCCACGACCATTGAAGATCCCTACAGTCCCGCCGTGGCGGGACAGGGAGTCTTCGATCCTCAAGAAATAATATATATTCTAATCGCTCGCAATCCCCGCAATGGGTTACGGGGATTGCGCTCGCTCCTGGATTTATTTTATTTTCATGCTGATGTCAGCGGCGGGGGCAGAATGCGTCAGGCTCCCCGAGGAAATGAAGTCAACGCCGGTCTCTGCGATCGCCTTGACGTTGTCGAGGGTCACGTTGCCCGAGGCCTCAACCAGAACGCGCTCGCCGACGATGCCGACGGCCTGTTTCATGAGTGCCGGCTGCATATTGTCGAGCAGGATCATCGTTGCGCCGGCGGCCATCGCCTCTCGCACCTCGTCCAGCGTCTTCACCTCTACCTCGATCTTGAGCAGCGGATGGACCTTTTTCCGGATGCCGGCCATGGCCTTGATGATACCGCCGGCCGCTTTGATGTGATTGTCCTTGATCAGGATCCCGTCGTACAGACCGAAACGATGGTTACGGCCGCCGCCCATGCGTACCGCGTATTTTTCGAGCGCCCGCAGTCCCGGCAGTGTCTTGCGGGTGTCCAGGATCTCGGCGCGGGATCCCTTGAGGGCATCAACGAATCTGGAGGTCAGGGTGGCGATGCCCGAAAGGTGCTGCATCAGGTTCAGCGCTACGCGCTCACCGGCAAGGAGCATGCGGGTCCTGCCCTGGACCTGCGCGATGATGGAGCCGGACTGCACCCGGCTGCCGTCGTGGGCGAGCGGCGTGAACTGGACCCACGGATCGAGCTTGCGGAACACTTCTCGTGCGATCAGCACGCCGGCAAGGACCAGGTCCTGCTTAGCGATGATCTCCGCCGTTGACGAGACCTCATCCGGGATCACCGCTTCCGACGTGATATCTCCAGGACCGATATCCTCAAAAAGCGCCTCTTCGATCAATTTTTCTATGAGATGTTCCATCCTCGCTCATTCCTCACAGGGTGATTTTTGACTGAATGCCTGCAGTCGGCGTCATACCGCAGGCGGATCACGTACCCAGCGTCGCGAGGCTCTGCTCCAGCTTCTCGCGCATTGCCTTCAGCTCCTCGAGCCGCGCAGAGTCCTTCTCAACAACGGCTTTCGGCGCCTTATCCACGAAGCTCTTGTTCGACAGTTTTCTGGAGAACATTTCAACATCCTTGGACGTCTTTGCTATCTCTTTCATCAGCCGATCGCGCTCGGCGCCTTTATCAATGGTCTGGTCCGAAGTGACATAGATCTCTGCGCCGCGGATCGTACCGGTAGCCGATCCCTCCGGCTTTGCGGTGTCGAGGGCGATCGCCAGGTGCGACAATCCGGATAATGACGTCACATATCCGGCTGTTTGTTCGAAGTTCTTAACGACATCCTCGTTCTCGGCTCGGATGTCCGCCCTGACCTTCTCGCGAGGCGATATATTCATCTCGCCACGGATGTTCCTTATGGAAAGGATCGCATCCATAGGCAACCGCATCGACCGCTCAACTGGCTCGTCGATATACGTGCCGTCCGATGTTGGGAAGGATGATACCATGATCGATTCTTCCGGCCCTTTGATCTCGCGGGGAAGCTTCTGCCAGATCTCTTCTGTAATAAAAGGCATGATCGGATGGAGCAGGCGTAATGACGTTTCCAGCGTCATGACGAGCGTTGTCTGCGCAGCCTTTTTCCTGCCCGGATGTTCATCCTTCAACGCCGGTTTGGAAAGTTCGACGTACCAATCGCAGTACTCGTGCCAGATGAACTGGTAGAGCGTCGACGCCGCGTCGTTGAAACGGTATTCCTGCAGAGCTGCCTGGACCTCCTGGATGACCGAGTTCAGGCGCGATGCGATCCAGCGGTCCGCCAGCGACGACTCCTTCACCACGATATCGCTGTTCGGGACGAACACTTCTTCGAGGTTCATCATCACGAACCGGCTTGCGTTCCAGATCTTGTTCGCGAAGTTCCGATAGCCCTCGATACGCTCCGCGGACATCTTGATGTCGCGGCCCTGGGCGGCAAAGGCCGTCAACGTGAACCGGAACGCGTCGGTGCCGAACTGTTCGGTCATCTCCAGAGGGTCGATGACGTTCCCCTTGGACTTGCTCATCTTCTGACCTTCGGCGTCGCGGACCAGCGCGTGGATATAGACGTCCTTGAACGGGGCCTCCTTCATGAAGTGGAGACCCATCATGATCATGCGCGCCACCCAGAAAAAGATGATGTCAAAGCTCGTAACGAGCACGGACGTGGGATAGTAGGTCGCGAGGTCCTTTGTCCTCTCCGGCCAGCCGAGCGTGGAAAAGGGCCAGAGCGCGGACGAGAACCACGTATCGAGCACATCGGTCTCCTGCCGGATGTTTGTGCTCCCGCACGCCGAGCACGAGACGGCGTCGGTCCGGCTGACGGTAATGACGTCGCACTGATCGCAGTACCATGCCGGTATGCGGTGGCCCCACCAGATCTGGCGCGAGATGCACCAGTCCTTGATGTTCCGCATCCAGTCAAAGTAGGTGTTCTCCCAGCCTTTGGGATAGAAGGTGATCGTGCCGTCCTCGACGGCCTTGATCGCGGGTTCCGCCAGGGGCTTCGTCTTGACGAACCACTGGGGAGACAGATACGGCTCCACAACGGTCCTGCAACGATAGCATTTGCCGATGGAATGGCTGTGATCATCCGTCTTGCCCAGGTACCCCTGCTCCTTGAGCAGTTCCACGACCATGCCCCGCGCCTTTTTGGCGGGCTTCCCCGCTATCTGGCGGAGCACCTCGGGAAGCACGTCCGGGATGTCGGTCAGGATCTCGGCCTTGTCGTTCAGCATTTTTATCCGAAGGAGCTCGGGGTCCTGTCGCAAGCCCGCTTCATAGTCGTTGAAGTCGTGGGCAGGGGTGACCTTCACGGCGCCGGTGCCGAACTCGAGGTCAACGAGGATGGAATCGCCCACAATGGGGATCTTTCTGTTCGTGAGCGGAAGGTCGACGGTCTTGCCGATCAGTGCCTTATAGCGGGGATCCAGCGGATGCACAGCCACCGCCGTATCTCCCAGCATGGTCTCGGGCCGCGTTGTGGCTACGGTGAGGCGTATCGAATGGTCGTTGCTCAGGGGATAGGAAATATGGTAGAGCTTGCCCTTTTCGTCCTCATGCTCCACTTCTATGTCGGAAAGCGCCGTGTGGCAGCGGGGGCACCAGTTGATGAGCCGCTCGCCGCGGTAGATGAGCCCTTCCTCGTGGAGCCGGACAAAGACCTCCCGGACGGCCTTCGAAAGACCTTCATCCATGGTGAACCGCTCGCGGTCCCAGTCGCACGAGGCACCAAGCCGCTTGAGCTGGCCGATGATCCGCCCCCCGTATTCCTTCTTCCACTCCCAGACCTTTTCAATGAACGCCTCCCGTCCCATGGCGTGACGATCGATGTTCTCCCTGGCAAGCATGCGCTCCACTACGTTCTGCGTCGCAATACCCGCGTGGTCCGTACCGGGGACCCAGAGCGTATTCCTGCCGGACATGCGCATCCACCGAGCGAGGATGTCCTGGAGCGTGGAGTTCAGCGCATGGCCGATGTGGAGCTGTCCGGTAACATTGGGCGGCGGGATCACGATGGAATAATGCGGGGCGCGCGAGTTCTCATCGGCATGAAAATACTTCTTCTGAAGCCAGAAAGCGTACCAGGTCTCTTCGACCGACTTTGGCTCGTAGGATTTTGAAAGCTCATTCACGGACATCCGACAACTCCTTCATATGCACATCATGAGAACGCGATCAGGGGCATGGGAATTTCAGAAGAGAATGATCACCGGCCCGGCTGTGATTGTTTCGCTGGTTGGGCCGCAGCGGAGACCGGTGATACAATAAAAAGAGGGGAGCGTGTTCCCTGCATTGAAATTCCAAATCACAAATTACAAATCCCAAATAATACCCAATTCACAATGTTCAAACTCAAAACGGTTTGAACATTGGTTCTTGATATTTGGGATGTATTTGGGATTTGGTTCTTGAATATTGGCGCTTCTCTTTATTTCTCCGCTTTGAGCCGCTCGATCTCTTCCCTGATCAGACGTTCGGCGAGGTCAGGAATGACATCCCAGGCCACCCGCTCCAGGACCTCTCGCACGGCCTTCTCGATGGCTTCCCGGGCAACACCCTTGAGCATTTCGTCGGATACCCCGGGAGCACGGGACAGCGCACTGAAGGGCTGTTCGGGCTCGCGCGCGGACGGTATTTGTGCTGCCGGAGCCGGCGGTGCCTTGGTCACCGGCGGCGTATAAGCGTAATCTTCATGGGAGGCCCTCGATGCCATGTCGAGTGATTCAAAGCTCACAATATCAGGATGCCTGGCGGCGGCGCCCTTCGCCTCCCCGGCCAGCCCGAGCCCCTCGCGCATTTCGTCCATCGCTTTTTGACCGACAGGCAGGGCCTTCTCTTCTTCCGATGACAGCGGCATCCCGAACTCGAACGAAGGCATCTCGACCGGCCCCGCCGGCGGGACCTCACTGGCTTCGGTTTTTTCTATGCTCTCTTCGGCAGGGGGCAGCTCGCGGCCGAACAACTGGTCCGTATCGAATGCATCAGGAACCGCCTCTGTGGGTCCGGGCATAGGCTTCGATTTCGCTTCAACTTCGGTCTCTTCCGCCAACCGTGCCCATTCCGCGTCCTCTTCCTCTGGTGTCTTTGCGACGGCAGGGGCAGGCTTCGGCTGCTCCGGCGGAGCGGATTGCTCTGATTCTACCTCGGGTTCGACCTCGAACTCCGGCTCGACCTCGAATGTCTCCTCCTCGATCTTCTCCATCTTGAGAGGGGCGGGTGGCGTCTGGGTTGTGCGAACCGCGGGTTGCGCCGGCGCCTCCTGAATGATATCGAATATGTCTGAAGGGACCGCTTGCGGCGTTTTCGGTTTCGGGGGCGGCGGAGGTGAAGACGGCACAACAGCAGGTTTCGGCGGAGCCGGTGGAACCGGTGCCGCCTTATGGGCGGCAGGTGCGGGAGACGGCGGCGTGCCGGCCGGTGCGCCGGTGAGCGCTTTCTTCACCTTACCGATAAGGTCCTGGGACTCGAACGGCTTGGCGATGTTGTCCACGATGCCCGCCAACTTCCCCTTGCCGGCATCATACACGTCGTCACGGGAAAGCATCAGGATGACCGGTACCTTTGCGAGGGCAGGGGTTTCCTTCAGGCGGCCTGCGAAACGATAGCCGTCGATGCGAGGCAGGTCCACATCGGCTAAGATGACATCTGGCACAATGCGGGACGCCTCTCCCAGGGCCGTGTCACCATCGCTGACACACACCACCTCATATTCCTTACCCGAGAACAGCATCTCAACCACTTTTTGGATCGTGATGCTTTTGTCTGCAAGCAGTATTTTAACCGGCATGGAATAACCTTTCGAAGTTCAGCAGTGTGATTTCCTGGTCGTCGTCGAACTGGATCCCTTTGACCAGCTTCATGTCGATGCCTTTGATCTCGGAAGGCGGGTCCTTCGGGTCCTCAAAACGCGCCATTTTCACGACGCTATCCACGGTTATGCCGAACGGTTTACCGCCTTCTTCAAGCAGAATGATGCTTTGTCCTTTGCGCAGGTCGTCGCCTCCCGGTGCGGGTGCGGTGAATCCGATGGGCCCCGTCCGGGAAAGACCCAGTACCTGGGCAAGGTGGAACACGGGATAGATGGCCCCCCGGTATTCCATAACGCCTTCGATATACGAATAGGACAGCGGAACAGGGCGCGAACGGCGCCAGGGCAGGATCTCGATGGCCCCCTGCAGTTTGACGCCGAGGAGCCGTTCCGCGATCCGAAACAACAGGTAGTTGTGCATCATGGCAGCAACCCGTCCTCGTTCAGGAGAACAACCAGGTCCTCCCGGTTCCGCAGGATGCCAGCATAGTAATTCAGACTGGGATTCAGGACACCCCGCGGCATGGGCACAGGCTTCTGCGATGTCTCCAGAAGCTCTTTCGCCGTGTCAACCAACAGACCCAGAACACCCTTGCTGCTTTTCACGACGATGAGACCGCCGCCGGGATTCCCCGGCAGTTTCAGGACTTTTTTCAAATTGACCACCGGGATCATTTTGCCCCGGTAATCGAGCTTCCCTTCGAAGATCTCCGATAGCTTCTGGTCCTTCTGGATGTTCCTCGGAACGGTGATCTCCAGGAGGCTGGTGATCGGAATGGCAAAGCTTTCACCTTCGATCGATACGATGAGATACCGTGTTTTATCGTCCATAGGGATGCCCGGTGACTATGCGCGTGACGCCAGGGCGGCGTTGCTCAGGAGCTTTTTCAGCGCTTCGATCATTTCCTGCTCTTCGAAGGGTTTCACGAGATAGTCCTGGGCCCCCATGTCGATAGCTTTCTGCCGGTGCTTCTCGCCTGCTCGCGAGGTAAGCACAATAATAGGAATGTTCATGAACACGGGGTTGCGCTTCATTTCGGCCATGAGATCATACCCATGCATGACCGGCATCTCGAGGTCCGTGATCACCGCATCAACCTTCGTCTTGCCCAGCACCTCGAGCGCGTTCATGCCGTCGGTCGCTGTCTCCACTTCATAGCCGCTTCGATCGAGGAAGCGCTGAACATATTTTCGTATGCTGATGGAGTCGTCCACCACCAGAACGCGCGGCTTGCGCCGCGCCGTTTCTGCGGCGGCCGTTTCCCGCCCGCCGATGTAGCTCGTCTTGGTGCTGATGGTCTCCTCGCCGAACAGGTGCGCAACGTTCAAAATGAGACGAACATCGCCTTCGCCGGAGATCGTTGCCCCGGAGAACATCCGCACGTTCTTCAGGTACTCTCCGAGGGACTTCACCACGATCTCTTCCCGGCCGGCAATGTCCTCCACCATGAGGGCGACCCGCTTCTCTGCAAGGACGAGGATCAGGGTGGGATAGCGATAGTCCTCTCCCTTCTTCGGAAGCTTTCCTGCCGCCAGAAGGGTGTTCAGGCGCATGAGGCGCATGAGAGAGCCGCGGAGGTTCACCATCTCCTCGCCGGCCGCCCGCTGGATGTCCTTGTCGGAGAACCGCGTGGTCTCCTCCACGAGGTTCATGGGGATGGCAACCTCCTGGTCCTTCACCTTGACGATCAGCGCCTGGGCGATGGCCAGGGTGAGCGGCAGCCGTATGATGAAACGGGTGCCTACATTTTTTTCCGTCTTGATCTCGATGCGTCCGTTGATCTTCCCGAGCTGGGTCGTCACGACGTCCATTCCCACGCCCCGACCGGACACCTTGCCGACCGTGGCGGCCGTGGAAAAACCCGCGCGGAAGATCAGGTTCAGGGCATCGGCATCGGACATCGCCTTCGCTTCACCCTGCGTGATGAACCGCTTCTCCACTGCTGAACGCCGCAGATGCTCCGGGTCCATGCCGCGGCCGTCATCCTCGATCTGAAGAACAATACTGCTCCCGTCATGCCGTGCTGAAAGGATGAGCACCCCGCTCGGGTCCTTCCCGTTCCGCGTGCGCTCTTCAGGTCCTTCGATCCCGTGGGATATGGCGTTCCGCACCATGTGCATTAAAGGATCGGAGATGATCTCGAAGATCGTCTTGTCGATCTTCGTGTCCCCGCCCGTCACCACCATATTGATCTTCTTGTTCTCTGACTGGGCCATGTCGCGCACCGGCCGCTGGAACAGCTGGAACAGGCGGTCCATCTCCACCATGCGCGCCATGGTGATCTCGTTCTGGAGGTTGGAGGTGATGGTGGAGATCCTGGCCGTATCAAGCTCGAAGGAGTCAAAGAAGCCGGAAAACTCCATCATGATCTCGTTGGTGTCGTTCGTGATCTCCGTCAGCTTGCGCGAAAGCAGATTAAAATCGTCATACCGGTCGAATTCCAGCTCGAAGAAATCTCCCGACTGCTCTGCCGGACGCTGCTCGGGGACAGCAGGCGTCGGGGCCTGGTAATTCATGGTGTATTCATACTTCTCTTCAAATTTCCGGATCTCATACAGCAGGCGGTTCTGACTGAACGAAAGCTCATCGCGAAGGGATTTGATGAGGTCCACCTGGCGGGTGAGCTTGTTGCGGTTCACGACCATCTCGCCCACGAGGTTCATGAGATTATCGAGCCGCTCGATGTTGACCCGGATGAACTGTTTCTCGATATCGGGGGCGTCCGCGGCCCGCCTGCCGACGCCGCGCTTCTCCACGACACCGGCCCGCTTTGCATCTTCGATCTCCTGCTGGAGCGATGCTTCCGCGGCAGCTTCCATAGCCGCGGCATCTGCGGCCGCTTGTGCCGCCGACGGCCTCGGTGGCACGGGAGGCTGCGGTGCGGCCGGCGACGGGACCGTGCTCGCCGGTTTCTGCGGGGCCGAAGGCGCGGCATTTTTCGGAGCGGACACCGGCGCCTTTTGGGCGGCGGTCTTATCGGGCCTGGGTGACTCCCCCGCTTCCTCAGCGAACGCCTTCTCCCATGCCATGTCAAGCTCTTCCTTTGAAGGAAGGGACGCGGGTTTCTCCGGCGCCTTTGCAGCGGGCGGAGCAGATACGGGCACGGGAGACGCAGGCGGCGCGGCGAGACGTTCGGACTTCTCTGCAGGTGCGGCTCCCGTCGATGGAGGTAAGGCGGCTTTGCCGCGAAGGTTCTCGACAAGACTCGTGAAGGACTGGTTTATGTTCTCGATGATAAGCGGATCTTCGGGCTTCTTGGACGCGATCCCGTCGACCATGAGCTTCACGGCATCAACGCTGTCAAAGAGGAAGTTCAGCGTTTCGCGGGTGATCGGGATGGACCCGGAGCGGAACAGCCCGAGCATGTCTTCGGACTTATGCCCGACATCGCTGATCCCCTGGAAGCCCATCATGGCGGCGGACCCTTTGAGCGTGTGCGCCGCGCGGAAAAGCTCGTCGATGACCTCGCGGTTCGTCGGATCCTTTTCGAGGGCGAGCAGTCCCGTATTGAGGTTCTGAATATGCTCGCTGGCCTCAATCAGGAAGAATTCAATTATGCCGGATTTATCGAGGGAGCCTGCCATAGGATTCTATTCAATGAAGCCCAGCTTGATCTCCTCATCACTGGTGGTCACTTCCTCGGCAAGTTGTGGATAGCTGCCTTCCATGACGGGAAGTCCCGCCTCAGCGGCTGGCTGCTGCTCCTTGCCCAGTTTGAACCGGCCGATCGCGACGGTGAGCCGTGTCGAAAGTTCGGCCAGTTTGCTGATGGTCTCCACGGTATCGCGAACGCCGACCGTGGTTTCCTGCGTCAGTTTGGAAATGCTGTCCATGGAGGTCACGATACCCTCCGAAACCTTCACCTGGTTCACGGCGGAGTTGGTGATGTCCGTCACCAGACCGGAGGTCTGCTTAACGATCTGTTCGATCTCGCGGAGTGCGGCACCCGCCTGGTCGGCAAGCTTCGTCCCTTCCTCCACTTCGCGGGTTCCCTCTTCCATGACCGTCACGGCCTCGCTGGTCTCCACCTGAATGCCCTTGATGAGGCTCGTGATGTCCTTGGTCGCACGGGCTGCGCGTTCTGCCAGCTTCCGGACTTCGTCGGCAACCACGGCAAAACCCCTGCCCTGTTCTCCGGCGCGGGCCGCTTCGATCGCGGCGTTCAAGGCCAGCAGGTTCGTCTGGGTGGCGATCTCGTTGATCACCTCAATGATAGCGCCGATCTCGAGGGAGCGTTCGCCAAGTCCCTTGATCTTCTTTCCGGTGGTCTGCACCGCGGCACGGATCCGCTGCATACCTTTGATCGTCTCTGCCACGGAGGCGCCGCCCTTCACGGCGGCCTGGGTGGCACGGAGGGATGCCTGGGTGGCGGCCTCAGCGTTCTCCGCCATGCGCTGGATCGTATGGGACATCTCGTTCACCGCGCCCGATGCTCCCTGGATCTGGGCCGTCTGCTGCTCGGCTCCCCGTCGCATGCGGTCGGACGCCTTCAGGATGTCGCTGGTGGAATGCTGGATCTCGCTTGCCACATCGCTCGCCTGCGAGACGAGCGCCGTAAGACCGTTGATCATGAGGTTGAACGCGTCCGCCACCGACCCCAGTGCGTCGGCGGTCACTTCCGCCTTGACCGTGAGATCGCCTTCCGCGGCGCCGCTCACGATGGACAGGAGGTCCATGACCTGGTGCTGCATTTTGTCCCGGTCGGATTCGGTCTGCACCAGACCCTGCAGACGGTCGATGGTGGTGTTCAGTGTCGTTCCCAGCTGGCCAAGCTCGTCGCTGGATTTCACGTTCGCTTTCTTCGTTAGATCGCCGCGCCCGAGGGCCTCGGACACCTCCATGAGGTCTCTCACCGGTGCGATGATAATGGCAACGATAACGATCGTCAGTATGGCAAGGACAAGTAGGCCCCCCGCGCCGACGTACAGGATGTTCAGAAGGATATTCCGGATGTTCAGCTTGATCTGGGTGATGTTGAGGCCGATATGAATACTGCCGAGGGCGCCGCCGCCGACAGGAGAAGCGATGTCCGTCACCTCAATGACCGTGTCCTTGAGCAGTAAGTTCGCGTTCTCCGTGCCGAAGGGAACGTTGGGTTGCAACTGGTTGATGGTCTGGAGCTCCGCCGGGACCACGTTGCCCTCGAATGACGAGGAGAGGACCCGGCCGCGGGAATCGCGTATGAACGCGTATGCCACGTCGGCCTGGCCAATGGCCTCGCCCAGGATGAACTGGAGCGCGTTCAGGTCTTCGACCTGGACCGGCTCTGCTGCTTTGACGCTCAGACCGTCTGCCAGGATCAGGGCCTTGTTCAGCGCTTCGTCGCGGAGCGTATTCTGAAGCTGATAGTAGATGAAACCGAGGATGCCCGACCCGAACACGGCGGACATTGCCACGATCATGAGCACGACCTTGGTCCTGATGCTGATATGGCGTAATAGAGGGGCTTTCTGTACGGCATCATCGCTTTTCATGGAGGAACTCCTTTACCCAGATAATAGCTTCACGCGGCCGCGCGGACCGCACGTTATGACAGACGTATCGTCTCCAGCAGACGGTCAATGTTCAGCAAGGCCGCAACGCCGTTCGGCCGCTGCACGATCGCCTTAAGATACCGGCTCCGGCTCTTGGTGTCCGATTCCTGCACCGCGATCTCCGCGGGAAGAGGCAATACGCTGCTCAGGGGCACCGAGATCACATCGGCAACAGCATCCACAACGATCCCGATGGTCATCTGTTCATGCCGGATAATGGCGACCTGGTTGAGTACGGTGGACGAAGGCAGGGACAACGCGGGGCGGATATCCACGATCGGAACAATATTGCCCCGCAGGTTTATAATGCCGATAACATGGGACGGGGTCGTGGGTACGGGAAAGACCTTCTGGGGAATGATGATCTCGGCCAGGAGATCGACCGTCACGGCATAGGTGTCCCCGCTTATGCTGAAGAGGCATATACGAACTTCCTCTTCCGCGGTCGCATGCTGTAACACCTCGGCGGTGACTTCAGTGTTGATATCGGCCAACCAGGCTCTCCTCCAGAATGGTCGTTAGATGTATTTCTTCACGGTCTTGAGCAGGTCTTCGGGCTTAAAGGGCTTGGTAAGATATTCATCGGCGCCTTGCTTCATTCCCCAGAACTTATCGCTCTCCTGGTCCTTCGAGGTCACCATGATGATCGGGACGTTCTTGGTGGGTTCATAGGTCTTGATCTCTCGGCATACCTGGAACCCGTTCTTCTTCGGCATGATCACATCAAGGATGATAAGATCGAACTTCTCAGACTTTGCTTTCGCCTCGGCCGCCTCGCCATCCATAACGGTCACGATGGAATGACCTGTCGATTGCAACGTCTGCTGGATGATCTGCAACTCCGCCAGGCTGTCATCTGCTACCAGTATCTTGGCCATTGTCATCTCCTTTTTATGTCACACAATGCTGTGCAAAGTTAACATATTTTGTTGGTATTGTCAAGTTTTCTTTCGTTTTATCACAGAGTTGCGGTCATCTTCGGACTGCTTTTCTTCCTGATCAAATTCACCGAGAGCAGGATGAACATGCTTTTTGCGACGTCAAAATCAGAGAGCATGGCTCGTTCGATGACCTCCTGGACCGTGCTCCTGCCGTCCACCATCGCGAACACCTTCAGGTCCATATCGCTCAGGCCCCGCCGGGTGAGCTCCTCGGCGTTTCCGATAAGGGGCTCGAATACCATGGAAAAATTGGGGATTTTCTGCTGGATCAGTACCCACTCGTCAGACCTTCGGGTTCCTTCCAGGATCAGATCGTCCACTTTAAGCGCTACGGGATTGGCGAAGACAGGGGCGAGCGTGCTGTCAAAAAAGAAATCTCCGTCCTTCCACTCCATTGCTTTAAAGACCACGGATTCCGTATGACGCTTCAGGCAGGCCCCGAATGTCTTCTGGTCCAGGATCTTCTCCTGGGCAAGGACGCCGTCAAGCGGCTGGCCGGTCATCTCGGCGATCCGGCGCGCGTGTTGCAGCCCGTCCTCGGCGACGCGGCAGGACTTCTTGAGCAGGCCCTCGATGCCGCCGATGCTCCCGTTCATGGTGGTGCCGGCAAAAACGATCGCTCCATCCTTGACGAAGACCTCAGCCTCTCCCTCGCGGCGGGTGATGACAAGTCTGCCGCTTTGACGCTGAAGGGAAAGCATCTGCATGAGTTCGACGATACGGAAGGCCGCCAGGTTCCCCTGAATGGAGGCGCTGCCCCCACCCTTGCCGCCCGGCAACTTGCTGATGAGCGCAGGGAGGGTGTTCTGCACGAAATCATCAAGGATGCGCTTCACGATCGTGGTGACCATGGCCTCGAGGCCTTCAGGTGCCGTTGCTGCCGCGGCGCCGCGGGCCGGAGCAGGCGCGGACCTGGCCTTCGCAGCAGCTGCCTTTGCCGCCGCCGCCTCCTCGGCCTTTTTATCGAGGACCTCGCGTATCTTGGAAAGGAGCTCTTCCGGCTGGAATGGCTTGGTGAAATATTCGCTGATACCCAGAACGTCGACGAACTTGCTGCCGACCTTATCGCCTTTTGACGTAACCAGGATTATCGGTGTATCCCTGAACTCCGGGTCCTCTTTCAAGGTCTTGCAGACCTGGTAGCCGTTCATCTTCGGCATGACGAAGTCGACCAGAATGAGCGCGGGCCTCTCGGACTTCGCCTTCTGAATGCCCTCTTCCCCATCGGACGCAAGCACGACCTGATACCCCTGCGACGAAAGGATCATCTCGATCAGTCGTTGAACGGTAGGGCTATCATCTATGTTGAGGATTTTCTCCCCGGCCATTGGTTACCCCTGTGCTTCGATACGCAATGATAATAGCATGGCAGAAAAGGAAATGTCAATAAATTAACCAGGAAATACAGCAGGTTTCTCGACTGATACCCTGCGGACCCCGGGTAGGGGGACGGCGGTATCCAAGGGGGACGGGAAAGCGTTGAGGAGGGCGAAAAGAAGGATGGTATCGAATGCTAATTGCTCGCTCCTGGGTTCAAAGCCTGATATCATCGATCTGTTTTGTCAGTTTCTTCAAAAAGACCGATCCGGTCTCGGTGTTGAAGATGAGCTTGCGCCCGAACTTGCCGCCGGTGTCGGCGCCGACGATCGGAATGTTCTCGCTCTTGAGCATGTCGTCCGCAAGCTGGATATTGCGCTCGCCTATATTCATGAACGGGTTCGTAACGTTCAGGACGACACCCCCGCCGAAGACCTTGGCGCGCAGATTGCGCTTGTCCGAACCAAGCTGCAGCAGCTTTTCGATCAGCTTCGCGATGGCAATGTTCCCGTATTTCGGCGAAGCCAGCCCCTCGCCGTTCCAGAAAGGCAGCATGTAATGATTGATGCCGCCCCGGTTCCGCACGCAGTCCCAGAGGCAGACCGATACGCAGGAGCCGAGAACGGTCGTGACGAAATGCCGCTCCTCATGTACAAAGAGGCTGCCGGCAAGGAGGTAGTGGCTGTTCTCGTCTGGATTATAAAGCATTGCAGAATTTCCCTGCGGCGCCGCGATCACAAAGACAGTACGGCGAAAGCACGCTTAGAACTTCGTTCCGTCCCCGAATATGAACTCGTTCCCGTCCCCCGATGTTACATCGACCGGCTGTCCTGTCTCCATCTCGGCCAGGGACACGGTGAACACGCACCCGTTGCCCTTATTGCCGGCCAGCACAATGCTTCCATTCAGCATCTCCACCAATGCTTTCGCGATACTGAGGCCAAGCCCGTGGCCCTTGTGGCGCTTGCGCACCCCGGTGTCCAGCTGGACGAACCGGTCAAACACCTTCTTTCGGTCCGCTTCGGGGATCCCGGGGCCTTCATCGGCAATAGAAATGTTCAGGCGGCCCCCCTCCTGCCACACGCGGAGGGCCACGCTCTTCCCCTCATGGCAGAACTCGATGGCATTGGCGAGCAGGTTGGCTGTGACCTTTTGGAGCCACTCCGGGTCCGTCTTGAACGTGATCCCGTCGCCGTCCGGGCAGACGCACTGATAGTCCAGGGAGACCTTTTTCTCGGCGGCCTTATGACCGAACGCCGCGAGCTGATTCCGGACAAGAGCGGCCACGTCCACCAGGGCCACACTGGGGGTCGTCTCTCCCGCTTCGAGTTCGGCGGCCGCGAAGATGTTCCTGAGCTGGAAATCAAGATCGAAGGCCTCATGGTAGATCATTCCGGCGATCTCGCGGGCCCGGTCACCGTCGGCTTTTTTATCGACGACCTGCTTGGTCAGTCCCATGATGGAGGTCAGGGGATTGTTGATCTCGTTCCGGATGTTCGACAAAAAATCGGTTTTGAGCGATTCTGACTGCCGGAGCTTCTCGTTCACCGCCTCCAGGTTCTGCGTCATGGTCCGGAGATTGGCTACGGCGATCCGGCTCTCCTCAAACTTTTTTTTAAGCTCCTCTAGGAGCATCTCGTCATCGATCTTTTCCATTGCTTCCTCCTCCGGGGCCTTCCTGCCGCGCCGGCCGCTATCGGATCCCGCTGACAGGATCGCCGCCCCCTGGCGGCACATCCCGCATGTTGTTGTATGCTGGCCTTGTTCTTTCGTACATGATAGCTGAATTTGTCGGGGAACGACGGGAAAAACGCAGGGCGATCAGTCGCACTTGATGTCTTCCTTGCATATGCCGGTGTCCGGCAAAGGACTGAAGATCAGGTTCGACGCGCCACCGGGCGACAAAGGCGCCAGCGTGCCGGCTCCCGGAACAGCGGTCGCCCGTGTTTTTCCCGGTCGGGGCGCGGCCGGAGACGCTTGTTTTTTCTGCGGAGCGGGCTGGGCTTGTTCGCAGGTGAGGAGATGGCGTCGGATGGCGCCGGTGCCGGTTAGAAATATCTTTTCCTGGGGCCCGTTCACCATCAGGGTCGGTACGTGCTCGATCCCCAGGTTTTTGAGCGTCGCGGCATGTTCCTTTATCGCAACGTACCGCACATCGATCTTCTTTTCGTCAAGTTCCTTGCGGATCTCGGAGCAGTACTTGCAGTCTGCGCTGGTGAACAGGATGTATTTCGCGTCCCGGGGGAGCGCCGTGCCGCCCGCGGGCAGGATAAGGTAGAAGAGGCTCAGGACCGCGAAGAGCGCGCCGAACCCGGCGATGACCTCCCGCTGGCCGGAAAGGATGCGGAGCCCACCGAGCACGACAAAGATGCCGAACACTCCCAGGCAGAACACGCAGACCGCGTCGAGGCGAAAGAGCTGGTATCCCACGAAGAAGCCTTCACCTGCCAGGGACGCCACCAGAAGGAAGTTGATGACCCGTTCACTGCGCGCGCTCACCGACCGCATCTCCTGCGCCGCGAGGACGGTGATCAGCGCGATCGTGCCGAGGCCCAGCAGGACCATCGTGAGGTCGCCGAACCGCGTGACCTGCGCCACGACCTTGCATCCCTCGGTCGCGCAGATGCTCTTCCCGTAGAGCTGCAACACTGCCTCGACGAGCAACGTGAGCGTACTCAGCGCGCTTACCGCAAGGAACAGAAGTGCCGACAGGTACTTACCGTTCATGGAATGGCTCCGGGGTGTGCAATGTGCCGACAGGTCATGACGCGGCCAGCCCTTTCGCAACGGCATCGATGAACTCCTCGGTAAGCGCGTGGCTGCCGGGACGGGGCTCGGCAATGGCCGCGAGGTCCTTGGTCATGACGCCGCCCTCGATGGTCTTGAGCACGACGGATTCGAGCCGGCGGCAGAACTCGACCACCTCCGGCGTCCCGTCGAGCGTTCCCCTGCGGGCGATCGCGCCGGTCCAGGCGAAGATCGAGGCTACCGAGTTCGTGGACGTTGGATTTCCCTTCAGGTGTTCATAGTAGTGGCGCATGACCGTGCCGTGCGCCGCCTCGAACTCGTACTTGCCGTCGGGCGAAACGAGCACCGAGGTCATGAGACCCAGGCTGCCGAACCCCGAAGCGACCATATCGCTCATCACGTCGCCGTCATAGTTCATGCAGGCCCAGAGCATGCCTCCGGAAGCCTTCATGATCTGCGCTACGGCGTCATCAATGAGCATGTACCGGTACTGGATCCCCGCCCGCTCGAGGTCGGCCTTCGCCGTCGCGATCTCCTCGGCGAAGATGTCGCGGAAGCGGCCATGATACTGCTTGGAGATCGTGTCCTTCGCGCCGAACCAGATGTCCGTCTTTTCGGCAAGGGCGTACTGGATGCAGGCCTTCGCGAAGCTCCGGATGGAGCTCTCGGTGTTGTGCATCCCCATGACCACGCCCGGGCCTTTGAAGTCGTGAATAGGGACCGTCCGCGGCGTTCCGCCGCCGGCAGGCGTGAACACGATCTCGGCCTTTCCCGGACCGTCCACGACAAGTTCGCTGTTCTTGTAGATATCGCCGTAGGCGTGGCGTCCGATCATGATCGGCTTCGTCCAGGACCGTACGGCCGGTGGGATGTTCCGGACAATGATGGGCTTCCGGAAGACCGTGCCGTCCAGTCCCGAGCGGATCGTGGCATTGGGGCTCGGCCACTGCTTCTTGAGATTGTATTCCTTCACCCGTGCCGCGTTCGGCGTGATCGTGGCGCACTTGACCCCGACACCATACTGCTTGATGGCCTCGGTCGCTTCGAACGTGACCTTGTCGTCCGTGTCGTCGCGGTGCTTCATACCGAGATCAAAGTATTTGAGGTCGATCGTGAGATGGGGCAGGATCAGCTTGTCCTTGATCATCTTCCAGATGATCCGGGTCATTTCATCGCCGTCCATCTCGACGATGGGGTTCTTCACGGTAATAGGCACGGTGCCGTCTCCTTGGAAATGCTCGTTCGCTGCAATTGACGATGCGATAACGCTTCGATCGAACCTTTGTGTTGAACACTATCTGCACGCCGGGCGCAATGCCGGTGTTCTGTGTGCGTCTTCCGGCAGCTCAGGCAGTGAGCTCCAGAGCGCTGAAAAAATACTTGATCTCGTATTCAGCGGTCTCCGGCGCGTCCGACCCGTGGACGGAATTCGCCTCCACGCTCTGCGCGAATTCTTTTCTGATCGTCCCCGGGTCCGCATTGGCCGGGTTGGTCGCGCCCATGAGCGTGCGCCATGCCGCAATGGCGTTCTCTTTTTCCAGCACCATCACGATGCAGGGGCCGGACGACATGAAGTCCGCAAGGCTGTCGAAGAACGGCTTTCCCCGGTGCACCGCGTAGAACCCTTCAGCCTGCTTCCTGGTCATCGCGATCTTCTTCATGGCGATGACGCGAAAGCCCTTTTCCTCGATCTTCGCCAGGATCTTGCCGGCAAGGTTCCTCTTGCAGGCGTCAGGCTTGATGATGGCAAAGGTCCTTTCCATGGACAGGGCGCTCCTTCCGTCGAACAACTGATGATGCATGTGAAGCATGATTTTAAAGCGGCCGGAATGAATTGTCAACAGGAGACATGCTGTGGAGAGAAGGCGGGGCATGCCCCGCCGGAAAGATGCGGAAGAGGAGGGTGATCGCCCGTCAAGGGAGCATGTTCCGCCTGTTCTTGTAGATCGTGCTCGCCCCCTGGAAATAGCTCAGCATATCGGCAACGTCCTGCTCGCGAGGTTTGATCTCGCTCGCGCTCCCGTCCGCCCGGGCGATGACGTACGAGTCCAGGCGCTTTTTCGGTCCCGCGACCAGGAGCCGGTCGCCCGTCAGATATCCCAGCTTCTGATAGGTCGAGATAAACGCCCGATCAGGGGCGGAGCAGGACCTCAAAACGTCCCGACCGAAGAACCGGGACCGGTAGCTCATGTTCAGGATGCCCAGAACCGTCGGCGCGATGTCGATCTGGCTCATCATCCGGTCGACCCTCCCGGGGCTGACGTGGGCGGGCGCATAGACAAGCAGGGGTATCTCGTACCGCTTGACCGGCAGGTCGACCTTGCCGCCGCTGGCCGCGCAGTGGTCCGCCACGATGATGATGACCGTGTCCTTGAACCAGGGCTGCTGTTTCACTTCGTCGATGAACCGTCCGATGGCGTAATCAGCGTATTTAACCCCGCCGCCGCGCCCCGCTCCCGAAGGGATGTCGATCTTGCCTTCGGGGTAGGTGTAGGGCCGGTGGTTCGAGGTGGTCATCACCTCGAAGAAAAACGGCTTCCCCTCGTCATGGGACCGCGACCCTTCCCGGACAACGCGCCGGAACAGGTCCTCGTCGCATACCCCCCAGACATTGGCATAGGTGATCTCGTCACGGGCAAGATCGCTCCGGTCGGTCACGGCGAAGCCGTTATGACCGAAGAAGTAGTTCATATTGTCGAAATATCCGTGACCGCCGTAGATGAACCGCGTGTCGTATCCCTTGGACCGCATGAGCGTCCCCCAGGAAAAAAGGTCCTCGTTCCTAGGCCGCTTGACAACCGAGGTCCCGGGCAGCGGCGGCAGGGACAGCGTGATGGCCTCGAGGCCGCGCACGGTCCTCGTGCCCGTGGCGAACACATGGGTAAAGAAGAGGGACTCTTTCGCAAGCCGGTCGAGGTTCGGCGTGGCCCCCTCGCTGTTTCCGAACGATCCCAGATATTCGGCGCTGAGGCTTTCCTCGATGATAACGATGACGTTCAGCTTTTTTTCAGGGCCGGCGTTGGCAACGACCCGCTCGATATCCCGCCGATCGGCGCCGACGCGCTGTCCGTTCTTTTCCGACACAAGCTCTTGAAGGTGATGAAGCGCCTTGTCTTCGTCCATGGTGAGGTAGAGCTTCTGAAAATCGAGCTCGTTGTTCCGGAAAGCGGCGAACAGGTCGTAAATGCCGTTCCCGGCAAGCTCATTGGCGTAGTTGTCCCGTGAGATGTTCGTCCATGACTGGTCAACGAACAACAGAGCGAAGAGCGGCAGCACGGCAAAGACGATCCCCTGGCGCAGCCGCATGACGAACGTGCTCGTAGCGGGGGCAACAGCGCGATCAATCCGTTTTCTGAGGAGGAGATAGAGCGCTGCAGCGGCCGTACCAATGCCGAGCAGTATCTTGTTCAGCGGATAGGATTCACGGATATTGCCCACGACCTCCCGGGTATAGACCAGGTAATCGATGGCGATGAAATTGAAGCGCGTCTCGAACTCGTCGAAAAAGAGGTATTCGGCCGCGGCATCGAACAGGAGAATGAACAGAACGGCGAAAAAGACCCCGTGCATGAAGAACCGGAAGGAGCGGTGCAGATATGCCCTCTCAGGGAGCAGCGCCAGGAGCAGCGTGAAGGGAATCGCACAGTACGCGAACGTGATGCAGTCATACAGGAAACCGACGCTGACCATTTCGACCAGAACGAGCGGGTCGTGCGTCATGCCAGGCAACGCCTTGACGAACAGTACTATCCGTACAGCCAGGGATTGGAGCAGAAATACCAGGGAAAGGAGATAGAGAATGCGAAATCTGTTCTTTATCGGCTGGAAGGCCGATGGTGTTGTCATGTCTGTCATTACGTTACTCGTTACGACAATTTACATGCTACCTCTTCTTGCGACCGCCGTCCATATGTATTTGCGGTATGTATAGATCAATTCCCTCCCGCTTCCGCAGGAAGATCACGATTGCGCCGCTGCCGCCCTTGTCGCGGGGGGCGGGATGGGACTCGGCGATCATTGCCTTCCCCTTTTCCCGGAGCCATGCGGCCGCCGCTCCGGGGAGGACCGGTCCCTCGGGCGAATTGATCCCCTTTCCCGTGATTACGAGGACCGCCTGCAATCCCCGGGCATACGCGCCCGCAATAAAATGCTCGAGCCGCTTGAGCGCTTCATCCTTCAGGAATCCGTGCAGGTCGAGTTCGTCGCCGATGCGAATGGTCCCCCGCTTGAGCTGGCGCATCCGGCTTGATGGCGACCGGGTTGGTTCCGTTTCGTCCGGCTCCGGCGCCTCTGGCCGGAACGTCGCGGTAGTGAGCGCGCCCATGGCACGCAGGAAGAGCTCCCGGTTGTCTTCCTCATCACCCGGCTGCGGTACCGCTTTCACCGGAGACAGCGGCACCGGCTCCTGTTCGCCCGCGGGATCGATCCGCCTGGTGCCGCTCATGGAGCGCAGAAAAAGCTCGTCGTCGTCCACCAGCTCTTCGCTCGATGAGGCCTTCGGTGCAGTGGGGGGGGCGGGGGGAACGGATGCCTTCGGCGCAATGCCTTTCAGCGCCTTGAACGGCGTGTTCTGAAAGGCGCCGGTCCCCTGTTCATGCTTTTTGTTCCTGCTGTTCCTGGTCATGGAATTAGTGAGCGGGGCGGAATCATTGTATGCAGGAGAGTCTGTTTTCGGGGTATGGTGTCGCACTCCAGTGCTTAATGATCGGGATACCGTTCGGCAATGTTGCGGATCGTCTCAATGCAGGTAAAAAAGGTCTCGACCATTTCCGGATCGAAGTGGGTGCCGGAGCCGATCTTGAGCTCTTCCAGGACCTGCACCTCGTCCCACTTCTCCTTGTAGGCCCGCTTGGAGCTCAGCGCGTCGTACACATCGGCCAGCGCAACGAGCCGGCCGAACACCGGGATCTCCTCCCCTTTTTTGGGACGGGGCGTGCCGTCGCTGTTCTCGTAGCCGGGGAGCACCTTTGCATCGAAGGGATTGATATGGCCCGGATAGCCGGTGCCGTCCCATTTCTCGTGGTGGTTCAGCGCCACGCTGGCCGACGCGTCATCGAACTCGGAATACTGTTCGGAAAAAAGCCGGGCGCCCATGTAGGTGTGCTGTTTCATGATCTCCCGCTCCGCATCATCGAGCCGCGCGGGCTTTTTGAGGATCGCGTCCGCGATGGCCACCTTGCCGACATCGTGGAGCATGGCCGCCATGCGCAGGATATCGCGGTTCTTTTCGAGGACCTCGTGGGGGACGCCGCGCTTCGCTGCCCAGTGCTCGTAGATCGCAACAGAATAGGAGGCCACGCGGTTCACGTGGGCGCCGGTCTCCTTGGGGTCCCGCAGCTCCGCCATTTTAATGGTCCGGAGGATCATGGCGCGGGTCATCTGGGCGCGCTCGATGGCAACGGCGGCCATATTGGCAAAGTGCAATATGAGCGGTTCGTCCTTTTTCGAAAAAGCGACCGGCTTTCCCTTGGCGTTCTTCGCGTTGATCAGCTGCAGCACGCCGATCGTGTCGCCGCGGTTGGTCTTCAGCGGGAACGTGAGCATGGACTGGGTGCGATACCCCGAGAGATCGTCGTACTTGCGATTGAACGAGAAGGGAAGGGTCGAAGGGAGCTTGTAGGCGTCCTGCAGGTTCAGCAGGTCCCCGGTGTTCGCCACGTAGCCCGCGATGGACTGGTTGTTGATGGGCATCTTGAAGGTGGAATAGATCAGCTTCCTGCCCGGCTGGCGCAGCTGCAGCGTGTCGTTCTGGCTGTAGCTGAACTTGAGCTTGTCCTCTTCTTTGACATAGATGGACCCTGCATCGGCATTTACCAGAAGCCTCGCCTCTTTCAGGATGCGCTCCAGGAGCACGTCGAGGTCCTTCACCTGGGTGATCTCGACACCGAGGTTGATGATCTTTCCAAACTTCTGTTTCTCGGTCAACATATGGTTGATAATACTCCCGGCAACACTGCTTTGTCAAATCGAGGAAGGGCAAGGTCGCCTTTTCTTAATTGACTCACGTGTGCTTTTTTGTTATAGTATACCACTTGCTTGCGAACGGGTCGAACATTCCGTTCGCCTTTTCATTATTATCCCGGGGGAGCAGAGGTCGTCAGCATGAACAATAAGGTCAATGTCATCCGAAAGAGGCTCATGGTCCAGCGGGATGAGCTCTTGTCTGAAGCAGAACATACGATCAGCACGAAACTGGGCGCCGAGAAACAGAGCTTCCCCGATCCCACGGATCAGGCCGCCGCGGAGCTGGACAACAATTTCCTGCTCAGGCTCCGCGGAAGGGAGCAAAAGCTCCTGAAAAAGATCGACGAGGCCATTGCCAGGATCGACGAAGGGACCTACGGCGTATGTGAGTCCTGCGGCGGACAGATAAGCCTCAAGCGTCTTGAAGCGCGTCCGGTCACGACCCTCTGCATCGAGTGCAAGACCGAGCAGGAAGAGAGCGAAAAGCGCCAGACGGGATAGTGTCGGCGCGGGCACGTTACTTCATTAATAAATATAAGGCTGACCGGAAACGGTCGGCCTTTTTGTTTCACAGGGGCGTCAGGTACGGGCAGAACGGGATCGAGAAAGGACGGGATGTGCCGAACTCCCGGAACGGCGAGGTTGGAGAACAGGATCGAACCGGTGACCGTATCCAGACAGCGCGCACATCCGTTCCGCGCAACAATGAAAAAAGAGCCTGCATGGTTTCAGGCCCTTTTGTTGCGATGTGCTTTCACGGGATGCATGGACCGAAGCTCCTGCGGCGTGAGGCTCGTCAGAGCATCAGTCCTTCAGCGATCTCCGAGTTCACCTGGTGCACCCACTGGACAACGCGGTATGTTACGTCCTCCGGCAGGTCCTCGAAACAGAGCCCGACATAATAGGTCGTATCCTGTTTACGCGCATGGTAGACCGAAGCATGGATCGCGACGTCGTCCAGCTCAAGCAGGTCCAGATGTACGATCAATTTTGAACCAATGCCGATGGGCGCACCGACGACCAACAGGCATCCGGCAGGACTGACGTTCTTTACGATGGCCGCGAAGGTCTCATCGGAAAAACCCGCGAGCGAATAGGTCGCCGGCGCGTCCGTTGTCTTTCTCATATACTGCCTGGCGCCGCCTTTGACGCTTACCACCTCGGCGATGCCGATCGGCTGGTCCTTCCCTTTTACCATGACCGGATGCTGGTCCTTCAGCGACGCCTGGTCGCCGATCGCCTCGGCGATCGCTTTGCTGGCCAGCACCATTCCCGGCTGCGCGATCCCGCACATCCGTGCGGCAATATTGATGTTGTCGCCGATCACCGTATAATCCATATGATCTTCTGAACCCATGTTGCCCATAACGACCTCTCCGTTGTTCAGGCCAATGCCGATGCTGATCGCCTTGTCCCCGGACGCGACCCGTGCCGCGTTCAATGCCTTGCAGTAGCTCTGGATCTCCACCGCGGCCCGCACCGCGTTGATCTCATTGCCCCGCCCTTCGAAGATGGCCATGACCTCATCGCCAACGAACTTGTCGATGGTCCCGCCGAACTGGTGAATGACCTTCGCCTGCAGGTTCAGATACACGTTCATCAGCCTGACCACGTCCTCGGGACTCATCTTTTCCGACAGCGACGTAAAGCCGCGCGCGTCGGAGAAAAGAGCTGTAACATACTTCCGCTCGCCTCCTAGCTTAAGCTGCGTCACGTCGCGATGTTCCTTGATGCTCTGGACCGTCGGCTGGGAAAGGTATTTTTCCATCAGGAGCTTTTCCCGGAGGCTCAGGATCATCTGGTTGAAAACATTCGTCAGTTTCCCGATCTCATCGTTCGAGCTCACGGCGACCAGCCTGCGCAGATCGCCCCGCGCAACGATCTGGATCCCCGCCGCCAGGGAATCAAGGGGTTGCGTGATCATGCGGGCGAGCGCGAAGGAAACGAGAAGTCCGCCGATGACGAATCCCAGGGCGATCCAGAGGTAGAGGTTCTTCTGCCTGCTCAGCGACTCGTTCAACGCCTGTTCGGACAGCCCGATCCGCGCTACGCCGATCTTGAGACCCTTCGCCTTCAGAACGATGGGAATGGTTGCATCCAGAACGGAACTGTCCCCGGAGCCCGTCTCCTGGAACAACAGGGCATCTGCCCGGAGCGCCGCCAGGTCGACCGAGCTGGTCAGGACGGTTCCCTTCCGGGTAATATCATTGTGAGCAAATACCTTTCCCTCATCGTCCATGACCATGGCATAGACCACGTCATTCCGCTTCTGGATGTCCGTGATGGTGGAATAGACCGGCAGCTCCTCTTTCGTCAGCAGGCCTTCCTTGCCCACATTCGCGAGCTGCTGGACCAGGATCTCGGCGCGGTTCTTCAATTCCTGTCTCAGGGACATGCTTTGCTGGGCAAAGGTCACGATGCCGAGAGACGTAACCGCCAGGCCCAGCACCATGATGAGCGTTCCGGCGATCTTGTAGCGGACGCTGAGCGAGGAGAGGCGGTTCAACAGGATACCCGGAATCGATGGCGGAGCGTTGTCCGGTTTCGCCGGCGGCGGAAGAACGGCGGCGCTTTTTGTTTCAGGCACCGACTGCGATTCTGCAGTCACAGCTTCCGCGGTTCCGTTATTCTTTTTTTCGGATCTGTCAGTCATTTAGACTCTATTTCCTGAAGGGTTTTCAGTATCCGCTGTATCTTTTTGAGATTTTCCTGCGCCTTCTGACCCAGCGCCGTGTTCGGGCCAAGCTCGATGGCCTGTTCGAACGCCTCCTTGGCCTCCCCGTAGTTCTCCCTGGTGTACTGCTGAAGGCCCAGGTCGTAATACTGCTGCTGGGCCCTGGAATCCACGTGCTGCCGGGCAGGTGATTTCGGAGGAGGGGGGGTCTTGAGAAATACGCAGCCCGCCGGGACAAGACACACCATGCTGGCGGTAATCAACAGGAGAAATGTTTTTTGTATCGATTTAGCCATGAAATGAATATCGTTTGTAGGTTGTTGCCTTCAGTGATAAATATATCATGAAAGTACCTGTATTGGCCAAAAAAGAGTCAGCAGATTTCTGCCAACTCCTTGTAATTCATGGTGGGCGCTACTGGGATTGAATCCAGGAGCAAGCGGCTCTCACCTTGATTTCTCTGCGCTCATCTTTGGTGTTACGGTCTTGACACGACCATTGTTCCATATTACCACCGGAGTCTTGAACCGATGTGCAGTTTCCTGTGCTCGCTTGGCCGCCGTTTAAGAACACGTACCGCCGCCTTAAAATCTGCATCATTGTTTGACGGCATCTCTCCGCTTTTCAGTTTTGCGCTCCTTTATTAGCACCTTCCTTCGTCACGATGATCATGCAAAGACATCATGCAATCGCGACATACTTAAAATCGTACACTTCACGGATAAGCCTGAAGTCTTTTTCATTTTTCGTGATGAGAACCGCGCCCGTGTCTCTGACTGATACCGCGATCAAGATATCAGCCAGGAGTCCTTTGATCCGCTCGCGGTCAATTCTTTTGTCTCTTCGCAGCTTCATCATGATTTCGCCGCTGAGGAACCATTGGCGCTCGGTAACGGATAGAACGGTGAAATTCCTCGCTATCTGGTCGATAAGTTTTTGCTCCTTTGGTTCAAAGGCACCAGCAAGCAGTTCCATGAGCACGACGGAACTGAATGCAACATGATAATAACGGGTAAGGCTCAGAAAGGCTTCTTGAACGGTATCCCCTCTGAAATGCTCAATGAGAAAGGACGTGTCAGGAACGGCTTTTGGTTTCAACGAAGGCCCTCAAACTTGAATTTCCCGGCCGTCTGCTCAATAAGCTTTCTCATCTTATCCTGGTAAACGACCTCGGCAAGCGCTGATTCGATCGCCTCTGTCGCTGTTTTGGTGCCGAGTATCTTCTGGGCGCTCTTGATCATGGTTTCATCGAGCCTGAAATGTTTGGCTGTCTTCTTGGTTGTTGTCTGCATGGTTTTCTCCTCTCTGACTGTATATACATTATATAATATCGTGGCTACATGTCAAGAAAAACCTGCGGGACGGCGTTGGCACCCTGGACAGAATTAGTGTATTCGATAATTATAAAAAAAGAAAAGGACCTGGCCTTGGCAGGCTAAGTCCTTGTAATTCATGGTGGGCGCTACTGGGATTGAACCAGTGGCCCCTGCCGTGTGAAGGCAGTGCTCTCCCGCTGAGCTAAGCGCCCGGAAACGGTGCTATATTACCTGCCGGTCTGGTTATAGTCAAGAAGAAATTGGGGCTGCCGGGAACCGAAGACTGTTGCGCCGATACTGGCGGATGAAAAATACGAAGTGGCCTGATCATGCCTTTTCATAGCCTCTCTCAATGTCTTCAGTGTCAAAGACCGTGCCCCGTCAATCGACCTGCAGGATCGCGCACTTGAGATACTGGGTCTCTTTCGCGGCAAGCAGCATGGGATGGTCGCGGGACTGGGTGCGCATCTCCAGGAGCCGCGCCTGCCTGTTGGCGGAATGGGCCGCGTCGATCAGCATCTCCCGGAACAATTCCTGGTCAATGTGGTGCGAACAGGAGCAGGTGACGAGGATCCCGCCCGGCTCGAGGATCCGCATGGCGCGGAGATTGATCTCCTTGTATCCCTTGAGCGCCTCCCGCACCTTGGCCCTGCTCTTCACGAACGCCGGCGGGTCGAGGATGATGCACCCGAATCGTTCTTTCCTCTTTTCGAACTCCCGCAAGTGTTCGAACACGTCACCGACAACGAACCGCGCGGAAAGGCCGTTCAGTGTGGCATTCGCGGTCGCGAGCTTCACCGCCCTCTCCGAGGAATCGATGCCGACGACCTCGGTCGCGCCGTACTTCGCCGCTGAGAGCGCCCACGCCCCCACATAGCAGAAGCAGTCCAGCGTCCTCCGCCCTTGTACGAGATCACGGAGCGCCAGACGGTTCTCGCGCTGGTCGAAGAAAAATCCCGTCTTCTGGCCTTCGAGCACGTCCACCTGATACCGGATCCCCGACTCTTCGATGGTCACGAGGCCTGTTGTCTCGCCGAAGGCGACCCGCTTTTCCAGCGCAAGGCCCTCGATCTCCCGGGAGGCGGTGTCATTCCTGAGGACGATGGCCTTCGGATCATACACTTCACGGAGCGCGTTCAGGATGATGTCCAGCATGCCGTCGATCCCCGCGGTGAGCGACTGGACCACGAGCGTATCGGCATATTTGTCCACGATGAGCCCGGGAAGCCCGTCCCCTTCGCTGAAGACAGCGCGGAACGAATCGCCGAACCCGAGCGAGGTTCTGAGCGTACGCGCCCGGCCGATCCTCCCGGCGAAGAACGCGGCATCGAGGTCTTCCTGTTCTCTGGTCAGAATGCGCACGGCGATGAGCGAGCGCGGATTAATATAGCCCCTGCCGATGAACCCGCCGGAGGCCGCACGGACCTCGACAAGTTCGCCCGGAACGGCGTCTGCGGCCAGGTCCTGGATCTCATTGCTGAACACCCAGGGGTGTCCGCGCTGGACGCGGCGCTCTTCTTTCTTTTTCAGTTTTATGGTTCTCATGGGAAGGGAAGCAGACGTCAGACTACAGACGTTCAGACAACAGACGGACCTGGCAGTATTTTGTATAAGTCGTATTTGCTCCAGTCTGCTGTCTGTCCGTCTGTGCTCTGTTGTCTGTCCTACAGCCGATTCTCGATGTGCGATTCGGTCCGAAGGGACTGGAGAAACGCCCGATAGGTGTTCTCCATCTTCTGCTCGAAGAGCATCCGGGTGATGTCTTCCTTCACTTTTTCGAAGGGCTGGACCGGCGTGCGGATGTCCTCCACGCGAATGATATGGAAACCGTCGTCGCACCTGACCGGGCCGGCGAACTCGCCGGGCTTGAGGCTCTTTGCCGCTTCCTCCAGCTCCGGTATGGCGTGGCCGCGCTGCAGGAAGCCGAGGTCGCCGTCCTGCTTGGCCGTTGGACTGCCGGAATGCTCCCGGATAAGGCGGATGAAATCCTCCCCTTTTCGGATGCGCTCCATGAGGGCGGCGGCCTTCTCCTGGGCGGCCTTGACCTGGGCGGAAGATGCCTTTTCCGGCACTGCCGCCACGAGGTGGCGGACCTTGACCTCTTCAGGAAGGGAGTATTGTTTGGCGTTCAGGTCGTAGTATGCCCGGGCCTCTGCGTCGTTCACGGAAAGCCCGGTCCGGACATATTTATTGAAAAGGCGCGAGAGCATCATCTGCTCCTTCAACTCGGCACGGTACTGCTCGAGCGTCAGACCGTCCTTCGCCAGGGCCAGCTCGAACTGCGCCGCGGCCAAATTATTCCGTTTCATGATGTCGTCGATCCCCTCGGTGAGCTCCCGGTCCGTAACCTCGATGCCGCTCCGCTTCGCGGCTATCATCTGGAGCTTCCGGTCGATCATGCTCTCGAGCATCAACCGTTGATCGATGATCTCCGTGCGTTTCTTCAGCTCCCGCTGCAGGTCGCTCATGGTGATGATATCGTCGTTCACCACGGCGACGACCCGGTCCACCACGACCGGCCCGGTCGCGGCATCGGAACTGCCGGTGATCGCGCAGAACGCGCACGCTGCAAAAAGAAATAAAGCCGCTGTTCTCGTCCTGATCATGTCCTTTGTCCTTTTCTGTTGCCTTTTCACCGTGCGCTGATTACTATACGGTCATGGCGCTCCGAAGATCCTTTTTCCCGGTCCTTGTGTTCGTCCTGCTCGCCGCGGCGGTTGCCGCGTCGGAACGGCTGCCGGCGCCTGACGAGATCACCATCGCCGCGGTCGGCGACATCATGCTGGGCCACCGGGCCGAACCCTATCTCGCCCGGGAAGGACCCGGATATCCTTTTGCGGGCGTATTGCCCGTCCTGCAGCAGGCCCATCTCGTCATCGGGAACCTGGAAAGCCCGATCTCCTCGCGGGGTACCGCGGTGGAGAACAAGAAGTTCACGCTTCGCGCCGCCCCCGCGGCCGTCGAAGCGCTGAAGGCGGCCGGGGTCCGTGTCGTGTCCCTCGCCAACAACCATACGATGGACTTCGGGCCCCTGGCGCTCCAGGACACCCTGAAGGCCCTGGGCGAGAACAATATCCTCTACGCTGGCGCCGGCATGGATCTCGATGACGCGCGGGCGCCGGCATTCCTCAAGGTCGGCGACCTGACCCTGGCGTTCCTGTCCTACTCCCTCACCTTCCCGATCGAGTTCTACGCCGCGGCAGGAAGGCCCGGCACCGCCCCCGGATACCGGGAGTTCGTCAAACGGGACATCGAGAAGGTGCGGCCCCGGGCCGACCTCGTGGTGGTCTCGTTCCACTGGGGCGCGGAGCTCATGACCACCGCCAAGGACTACCAGCGGGAGCTCGGCCGGCGTTCCATCGATTGGGGCGCCGATCTCGTCCTCGGCCACCATCCCCATATCCTGCAGGAGCTGGAGCTCTACCGGGGCCGGCTGATCGCCTACAGCCTCGGGAACTTCGTCTTCGGCTCGGAAAGCGATAAAACGAACTCGAGCATGATACTCCTTTGCACCTTCAAAGGAAAGGCCCTTGTGCGGATCGAGGCAGTGCCCCTGGACGTGAACAACTACCGGGTGGCGTACCAGCCGAAGGTCCTGGCGGGAACAAAGGCGGAAAGCGTGCTTGATGAGATCAATGCCGCGTCGGCAAAATTCAAGACGATGCTGACCATCCGGAACGGCCGCGGGTTCATCGACCTTACTGCCGGAGCCCCTGGTAATTGACGACGAACTTGGTCCTTCCCCGGAGCTCGCCCAGCCATTGCTTGTAGCGGACATCCTGCTTCTGGCGCGAGAGCTTTTCGGCGATTGTCCGGGAGACCTCCTCGAGCCCCGCCCTCCCGGCGCGCCGCTTTTCCTCCAGCTTGAAGATATGATATCCATACGGGCTCTTCACGACGCCGCTGATGCCGCCCTTCGGCAGACCGAAGACCACGTTGAACTCGCCCGGCATCTCTCCCATGGCGAAGTAGCCCAGGCTCCCGCCTTCCTCGGCCTCGGGCGCCGTTGATTTCTGACGGGCAAGGGTGGCGAAATCGGCCTTCTCGTTCTGGAGCTGATCAAGGACCACCCGGGCCTCGTCCTCGGTGGCCGTGACGATCTGCCTGACGCGGACCTGCTCGGGCCGTTCGAACTCCTGGGGATTCTCGTTGTAGTACCGCCGCACCTCCGCAGCCGACACGTGCGCGTTCCGGATCACGTCGCGCGCGAGGAGCTTCTCGATCATCATGTCTTCCCAGATATCGGACTTCCACTTCTCATAGTCGATCCCCATTCCGCCCAGCGTCTCTTTCACGTCCTTGCCCGGCTCGGTGCGCATGGCCTCGATGCGCTGGTTGATCTCCGGCAGGCCGACCTTGATCCGCCTGCGCTGGGCCTCACGCAGCATCATCTTCCGCTCGATGAGGCGGTTCAGGAACTCCTCCTTCACCTGGAACTCCGCCTCTTTCTCGGGCTTGAGCCCCGCGCGGGCGAAGCGGTCCTGGAGATCGGCCAGGGTGATGGGGTCGCCGTTCACCGTGGCAAGGATCTTGATCGCCGGGGCGGCGGCCGGCGAGGGTGTCGACTGCTTTGGCTCTTCCCTCCTGGTGCAGTTGACAAACAAAAGCCCCAGCAGGAGCACCGGGGCCATACCATGTGTGATTCGGTTGTTGGGCATTCTGTTCTTCTTAGCGTATTATTTCTTGGTCTCTGCGCCCTTCGTCGCTTCTTTCCCCGCAGGCTGGGTGAGCTGCAGCGTGCCCGTGGTCGATGGCTGGGAGAGGCTGCTGACGACGGCATCCAGCGCCTTGTCATCGACCGAGATCTTGGCTTTCGCCTTCAGCGCCTTGGAATATTCGAGATAGGCCTCGCGCTGATTTACCTGGAACACATACCGCTTCAGCCCCTGGGCCTCCGCCTGCTTGAATGACAGGTCCTTGCCGCCCGCGGCCTTCCGGATCTCTTCGCGGTGCTTTGTGTAGTATGCCTTGACGTCCTCGTCGGTCGGCTGCTTGATCTTGTCCATGAGCTCTTTCTTGAGCAGCGCGTTGAACAGGTCGTTCTTTGCCGCCTCCTGGATCCGCTGCTTCATCTCCTTCTCGAGCTCTTCCTGTTTCTTCATGAACGCGGGGTCCTTGTCCAGCTTCAGCCGCCGCGCTTCCTGGAGCACCAGCTCGATGCCGATCAGGTCCTCAAGGAACTCCTTCCTTGCCTTGGGATCGGCGGACACGGCCTGCTGCATCGGGGGCTGCAGATCATCAAGCTGCTTTTTGAAATCGGCGGCGGTGATCTTGGCGCTGTTCACCTTGGCCACGACCGCTGTGTCGGTGTTCTTGGTGCATCCCGTCAAGGCGACGACGATCGCCAGTGACGCATAGACCAGCATGTTCCTGTTCATCAGTGATCCCTCCATGGGCCCTCGTGGGCGCTGAAAATACCGTAATTATATAACATACTACCCGAGCTCCTGCAAGCATTTTCTCACCGCTGCCGCCGCTGTTTGCAGCGTTTCATCGGCGACCGCGAGCTGAAGGGTGAACTCCTGGACGAGCTTGATCCTGCCCTGGTTCCGCTTCAGCAGGGCCATGATCCTGTCCGGGGAGACGGGGGCGTCCTCGCTGAAGGTGAGGGTGACCGTCCGGGCCCCGCCGTCGATGCGGCTGACCCGGGCCGCCTGCGCGATGATCTTCACGCCCATGATCGTCAGGAGGTTCTCCGCGGGCTCCGGCAGGGGGCCGTACCGGTCCCGGAGGTCTGCGGCGATCAGGGAAAGCTCCGTCTCGTCGCCGGCACTCGAGATCTCCTTGTACGCTGCGAGGCGGAGGCTCGTGTCCCCGATATAGGCTTCGGGGATGAATGCCGACGCCCGCAGGTTGATCTGCGTGTCCAACTCGCTTGTGGATTCCTCTCCCTTGAGCTCGGCCATGGCCTCTTCCATCATCTGGGTATACAGATCGATGCCCACGGCCGCAATGTGTCCCGACTGCTGTTTGCCCAGAAGATTGCCGGCGCCACGCGTCTCCAGGTCCTGCGCGGCGATGCGGAATCCCGCGCCGAGCTCCGACAGCTCCTGGATGGCGCGCAGCCGGGTCCGCGCCACGTCCGACAGCGCCTCTTCCGCCGGCGTCAGGAGATAGGCATAGGCCTTCTGGCGGCTCCGGCCGACCCTGCCCTTGATCTGGTACAGTTCGGCCAGGCCGAAGCGGTCGGCGCGATTGATGATGATGGTGTTGGCGTTGGGAATGTCGATGCCGGATTCGATGATCGTGGTCGTGACCAGCACGTTCAGGCTGCCTGCCACGAACTTCGCCATCACCTCCTCGATCTCGCCCTCTTTCATCTGGCCGTGGGCCACACCGATCCTGGCCTCGGGCACGAGGTTCTGGATCGTGGCCGCCATGCGCTCGATGCCGGCAACGCGGTTCTGGACGAAGAAGACCTGCCCGCCTCGCCCGATCTCCTTCACGACCGCTTCACGGATCACGCGCTTGCCGAACCGCGCCAGGATCACCTGGATCGCCTGCCGGTCCAGGGGCGGCGTCTGGATGATCGAGAGATCGCGGATCCCCGCGAGGGACATGTGGAGCGTCCGCGGGATGGGCGTTGCCGTGAGCGTCAGCACGTCCACGAGCTTCTTGAACTCCTTGATGCGCTCCTTGTGCTTCACCCCGAAGCGGTGCTCCTCGTCGATCACCAGGAGACCGAGGTTCCGGAAGGCTATGTCCTTCTGGAGCAGCCGGTGGGTGCCGATCACGATGTCGACGGTCCCGCTCTTCATTCCCTTGAGCGTTTCCTTCTGCTCCGCCTTCGTGCGGAACCGCGACATCATATCCACGCGGATGGAGAACGGGCCGACCCGCTCGGAAAAGGTGCGGAAGTGCTGGTCCGCGAGCAGCGTCGTCGGCACGATCACCGCGGCCTGGAACCCGTCCTCGACGGCCTTGAAGGCGGCCCGGAGCGCAACTTCCGTTTTGCCGAAACCCACGTCGCCGCAGATCAGCCGGTCCATGGGCCGTTCCTTCTGCATGTCGCCGAGCACATCCTCGATCGCAGCCTCCTGGTCCGGCGTCTCCTCATAGGAAAAGGCCGACTCGAACTCCCGGTAGAGGTTGTCCGGCGGGCCGAGCGGCGGGCGGTGCATGGCCTCGCGGGCGGCGTAGATCTTCACCAGCTCCTGGGCCATCTGGAGGATGTCCTTCTTCACCCGCTCCTTGGTCCGGGCCCAGGTCGGCGCGCCGAGCCGGTCGACCTTGGGCTGCACCCCTTCCGCGCCGATGTACTTCTGGACCTTGTCGAGGGCGGAGAGCGGGACGTGCAGTTTCGCGTCCGGCGCGTACCGGAGCGTCAGGAAATCCGTCTCGAACCCGTCAACGGCGATGTGGGAAAGGCCCTGGTACTCGCCGACGCCGTAATCCGCATGGACCACGAAGTCGCCGGGCTTCAGTTCCTTGAAGGTGGACAGGAACGGGCCGGCCTTTGATCTCGCGGCCCGCGGACGGTGGACCTTGCTGCCGAAGATCTCCTCGTCGGTGATCACGACGAGCGAAAGGTCCCGCCACGCGAATCCCGCGGACAGCCTGCCGGTCATGACCACGACGGGAAGGGGCTCATCATCATCGAGGTCGATCGTTGCCTTGCGGCCGAGGGGCACGCCGTACTCGCCGAACAGGCGCTGCATCCGTTCGGCTGCTTCGTCGGTGCCGCAGACGAGCAGCACCCGGTTCGTCAGCCGGAGACCCTTCAGCTTTTCCGCGAGTCCGCTCGCGGTACCCTCGGCGTTCTCGGGAGTCGCATCTCCATGGCCGAGGGCATGGGAAGGCCGGAGCCGGACGCCGAGCCATGAAGATGACTTCGTGTCCATGCGACGGCCCGCCGGATCTGCGCCAAGCAGTCCAAGGCTCATTGTGGGAAACTTCGACAGACCTGCCATGATGCCGTCATGGTCCAGATAGAACGATGCTGTCTCCGGCAGGGTCCTGCCTTCCGCGGATTCCTCGCTTCTGCCCTGTTCTATCCTGCCGGAAAATGCCTCAGACTGCTTTTTTAAATCGTCAGGTTCGACCAGCGCGCACAGGGTCTGGTCGGGAAGATATCGGAACAGGTCTTCCATATCGTAGAAGAACGGCGCAAGAAATTCGGCGCCGGGGGGAAGCGATCCTTCGCCGATCTGCGTACGAACTTCTTCGCAGAACTGCTGTTCTTTCCGCACTCCTGTACGGGCAACCCTGTGTGGTTGCCCAGATGAAGGGCGGCCACATAGGGCCGCCCCTACTTCACTCCGCACTGGATCTACGATCAGCTCCCGGACCGGCAGCGCAACCGCCTGCGCGATCTCATTGAGTGAACGCTGCGTCTCAGGGTCGAACAACCGCAGGGATTCGATCGTGTCTCCGAAGGACTCCATGCGGACGGGATGCTCCTGGGCGGGAGAGAAAAAATCGACGATCCCGCCGCGCCTGCTGAACTCGCCGACGCGCGTGACCAGGGAGGCATGCTCATAACCGCACGCGGCAAGGGCGTTGCTCAGGACGTCGGGGTCCATCTGCTGGCCCGTTGCGATCGTCTTGACCGCATCGGCAAAGAGCTCCCAGGGCGGGAGCTTCTGCATCAGGGAATTCACGGAGGCGATATAGATGCCCCGGCTATGAGTGGTGAGGTGATAGAGAAAACGCATCCGCTCGCCGACGGTGCCGCTGTCCGGCGAATCCGCCTCGAAAGGAAGGACTCCCCAGGCAGGGAAGGTCAGGACCTCCGGCTTCGCCGCTGCTTCAACGGAACCGGAAAGGATACCGGCAAAGAACCGAAGGTCCTCGGCAAGGGTGCCGGCCTCTTCGTCGTTTGCGGTCACGATCAGGAGCGGACGTTTGCTGCACCGGAACAGCTCGAAGAGAAAAAGGGCCTTCGACCCGCCCCAAAGCTCGGCGATCTCGATGGTCTTTTCGCCTGCTCGGAGCTTGTCGAGAAGCGGGCGGAGTATTTCCTGAAGTTGTTTCATTCCGGGAGAACTATAACATGGAGGGAGGGGCTATGCAACAAGAGGGACGGTGAGGATGTGCTCATTCGGGGAAATTCTTGTATTGACACGTAGGGTACGGGAGAGGTGTAAGGAAGGCGGGACGAGCAACCGGTCAAACCCGACCGATCATGAAACCGCTGCAACTGTCTCAGGAGAATGTCAACATAGCGGCATATCAGGTCTGACCCTTAACGGGTTCCTCTGCATCAGCCGCGCTCCTGCCGCTCGCTGATAACATCCTCCGACCAGGTTGACTGCGACGAGGCTGTCATCTTCCGTATCTCCTCCACCGGCAACGCCTTCCCCTGTGGGGCCTTTGCCCGCTTCAGGAGCCGAATCTGCTCCGAGAGGACCACAAGTTCGTCGGCCCGCAACTCATCAATATCTTTTTTTACCGTTTCCTTGAGTCCCATGTTCATAACCTCCACAACACGCCCATATCTAAAAAAATGATAGCACACTTACCCGCTAAAACAAAATCCTGACTTATCCTCGCCAAGTGGGCGGCACTTATCCGACATGCCAACCTTTCTTACTGCGCATTTCATTCCGTAATCCGCCTGCGCCCGGCGTTTACGAGCCTGCACACAGCTCTTATGAGTGTTTACGCGAATGCAGGGCGTGTATAGCGCGAGTGCGGGGTGAAATCTGCAATCCGCAATCTGAATGCCGCCTTTTCACATCTCACAGAATCAATTCGATGTCGCGTGCAAAGAAACTGGCCTTTGATCCATCCCGCTGCAATGCATTCTGAGAACGAACGTCCAAATATTACTCAAAATCCCGCTACGCAACGGGTGCAACTACGTTATATATAGGTAGAGCATGAAGTTATATTTCCCCATTAAAGTATAGGGAAAAGTATCTTCAAGACTATCCAAAATAGAAACCTCCTGCTAAGAATTAGTTTATGACGGAACTAAATTCATGAACAGGAGGTCCCTATGAACTGTGTAAATGATATCAGACTTGAGCAGTTTCTTCAACTGAAGAAAGGGATTCGCGGCTCTGAAAAACACTTGATAGTCGGGATTGACGCGGCCAAAGAAAAGCATAATGCCTTTTTTGGCACAGCCCGCGGCAAAACGCTGGTTAAGAATCTGATCTTTGACAACACGCTTGAAGGCTTTCAAAAGCTGCTCGCTTATGTCGAGCGTATCAAAGTTCAATACAGCCTGACGGCGGTCGTTTTCGGCATCGAGCCGACGGCAAACTACCACAAGCCCCTGGCGGAGCATCTGGTCAAGTGCGGGCATCTGGTCGTTCTCGTGGGAGGCGTCGCGGTCAAGAACAACCGGCAGCTCCTGGACGGCCGCTGGGACAAGCATGACGTCAAGGACGCGGCAAATGTCGCCGATCTCATAGCCCAGGGGAAGTGCCTGTTTTACGAATACCCGCTGATGACGCTGCGGAACGTGCGCATCCTTATCGCTCTCAAACGGCGCTTGAAGAGGCGGGAACACGGCATGAGTGTATGCATTCGCAATCACATCATCGCGCAGTATTTCCCGGAACTGGACCAACACTACGGCCCTTCGGAAACTCTGGCGGTGGTGAGAGAATGCCTCGACCCCTCAGAGATCGCCGGCATGGAATATGATGCCTTCTGCCGCACCGTTGCACCGGGCAAAATGACGCTGGCGAAGGGCCGCAGGGTGGGAACGATCTGGAGGGCCGCGGTTGATTCCATCGGATGCACCATGGGAGAAGCGGCTTCTTTCGAAGCTCAGGTCATGGTGGACAGCCTTAAGCAGATCAGGCAGACCATCAAGGCGGTGGAAGAAAAGCTCGAAGATGCCTGCATGGAATTTCCGGAGTACACCTACTTGCTGAGTATTCCGGGGTTCGGACCGGATGTCTCCTCAAAGGTGCTTGGGGCAATCGGCGATCCCCACCGGTTTACGAGCGCAAAGCAGGTATTGAAAATGGCGGGCCTCGACCTGTGCGCGGATCGAAGCGGCAAGAGATCCAACAGCGCGATACCGGTCATCTCCAAGCAAGGCAAGGCCGATCTCCGCTACGGACTGTATCAGGCGGCATTTATCGCCTCGCTCAAGAACAAGGACTTCATCGCCTACTTTACGAACAAGCTCAAGGGCCGGGCGAAGGAGAAAGGCATCGTCACAAAGATGCGGGTCAAACTGGCCGCGAAGCTACTGGTCATCGCCTGGACGCTGATGAAGAAGAAAGAATGCTTTGATCCGAAATACC
>CAKKRC010000017.1 GCA_919902495.1 Nitrospiria bacterium | reverse complement strand
TCGTTGTTCATGAGCACCAGCATGTCGCCTTCGGGCACGGTCTCCATGGGGAAGTCGTCCACCTGGATGATGCGCGGCTCCTTCTTGCTGTTCAATGTTCCGGAAACGGACACCTCTTTGGAACCCGCCTTGACCTTGATCGTGATCAGGCTGGTATATTCCCTCGTATCGCTCGACTTCGACACCTTCACCTCGATGCCGCGGTCCTTGGCGATGAGCGGCGCATTCACATAGTTCACGTTCTCCTGGACCATCGGCGTCAGCAGGCCCTTGATCGCCGCCAGGGTGACCGGCTCGAGCTTCAGGTTCGACACGTCGCCGCTGTATTCCACCGTCACCTGGGTAAGACCGCCCTCGATGACCTGCGCGGTGAAGAGGCCCATGCGCTCCGCCAGGTTGATGTAGGGGCTCAGGCTCGGCAGCTGGTCCGCCGGCACGGACGGCACGTTCACCGCGTTCCGCACGGTCCCGGCGATGAGATAATCGACGATCTGCTCGGCCACGGCCGTTGCCACGTTCTCCTGCGCCTCCAGCGTGGACGCGCCGAGATGCGGCGTGGCGATGAAGTTGTCCAGCGTCATGAGCGGATGGTTCTCCGGCGGCTCCTTCTCGAACACGTCAAAGGCCGCCCCGGCCACCTTCCCGCTCTTGAGCGCTTCGTAGAGGTCCGCCTCGTTCACGATGCCGCCGCGGGCGCAGTTGATGATGCGCACACCGTCCTTCATCTTCGCGATGGTGTCCTTGTTGATGAGGCCCGCCGTTTCCTTGGTCTTGGGTGTATGGACCGTGATGAAATCGGACCGTTTGTAGATCGTCTCCAGGTCCGCGAGCTCGATGCCGAGCTGCTTGGCCTTCTCCGTCGAGATGAACGGGTCGAAGGCCAGGACCTTCATGCCCAGGGCCGTGCAGCGGTTCGCGACCACGCCGCCGATGGCGCCGAGGCCGATAATGCCCAGGGTCTTGTCGAAGAGCTCGACGCCCTCGAACTTCTTCTTTTCCCACTTGCCCGCTTTCATCGAGGAGTAGGCCTGAGGGATCATGCGGGCGCTCGCGAAGATCATGCCGATGGTATGCTCCGCCGTCGTGACGGTGTTCCCGCCCGGGGTGTTCATCACCACCACGCCCTTCTTCGTCGCCGCCGGGATGTCCACGTTGTCCAGCCCGCTGCCGGCACGTCCGATGACCTTGAGCTTCGACGCCTTCTCGAGCAGGCCCGCCGTGACCTTGGTCGCTGAACGGATGATCAGGGCGTCGTAGTCGCCGATCATCATCTCGATCTCTTCGACCGAGGTCTTGCTCCGGAACTCCACCTCGAGCCCGGCCTTTTTCAGGATGTCCACCCCGCGGGTGGAAAGGTTGTCGCTTATCAGGACCTTCATGGATTCTCCTTCTATGGATTATGCAACCACAGATTAACACTGATGGACACAGATGTGAAAAATGACGACGGAAGAACAGCATAAACGTAATCTTCGCCGTTATCTGTGTTCATCTGTGGTAAAGAAATTACTTCATCAATATTTCTTGCGCCGCGCCCACGCCCGTGCCGAGCTTCACCGGATGGCCCAGGCCCTTCAGCACCATCTCGATGCCGGCAATGGCAGTGATCGCGTCAAAGGTATCGGCATAGCCCAGGTGCGCGATGCGGAAGATCTTGCCCTTGAGCTTGTCCTGTCCGCCCGCGCCGGTGATGCCGTATTTCTCGCGCAGGTTCTTATAGATCGCCTGGCCGTCGACGCCAGCCGGCGCTTCAATGGCCGTGAGCGCATTGCTCGGGCTTTCCTTGGGGAAGAGCTTGAGCCCCAGGGCGAGAGCTCCCGCGCGGGTCGCCCGGGCAAGCTTGTCGTGCCGCTTGAACACGTTCTCGAGGCCCTCGTCCTGGAGCATCTTGATGCAGGCGTTCAGACCGATGATAAGCGTCACGGGAGAGGTAAAGAGCGTCTGGTTCTTGGCAAGATTCTCGCGCTCTTTTTTGAAATTAAAATAGAACTTCGGCGTCTTTGCCGTATCGGCCATCTTCCAGGCCTTGTCGCTGACGGACACGAAGGCAAGCCCCGGCGGCAGCATCACGCCCTTCTGGGAGCCGCCGATCATGACATCGATGCCCCATTCGTCGGTCCTGATATCGTGGGCCACGAGCGCCGAGATCGCGTCGACGACAAAGAGCGCATCGGTCTTCTTGACGACCGCGGCGATCGACTTGACGTCGTGATATACGCCGGTGGAGGTCTCGTTCGCCTGGACGAACACGGCCTTGATCTTCGGGTTCTTCTTGAGCGCCGCCTCGACGGCTTCCGGCTTCGCGGCGTAGCCCCACTCCACCAGGACCTCTTCCACCTTCATACCGTAGGCCTGGCAGATCTTGGTCCAGCGTTCGCCGAACTTACCGCCGTTGATCACGAGCACGTCGTCGCCGGGGCTCAGGAAATTTGACACCGCACCGTCCATGCCGCCGGTGCCGGTGGAGCACAGGATCAGCACATCGTTCTTTGTCTGGTAGAGCCACTGCAGGCCCTTCTTGGCCGAATCGAGCACGGGCAGGAAGTCCGGAGCGCGGTGATGGATGATCGGCATGGCCATGGCAAGGAGCGCCTCGGGCGGTACAGGCGTCGGGCCGGGGGCCAAAAGATATTTTTTTTGCATGGGTATATCCTCCAGTTAAGTTGGTCGTTGAACGTAACGGCTTACGATAGAACGTGGTTGATGCGCAAGGATTCAGTATTGATAAAGAAGAAGATTATAGTCCCGAGTCGGGACCTATGCCCGGGGTAGGCATGTCGCTGGGATATGTAGGATGTCTGAGCTGTTGCACGGGTATTTCGGCCTTTCTCCTCGCCATTTGGACCGCTCAAGGCATAAGACTCTAACATGGGGAGCGGAAAATTGTCAAGAAAATAAAATGCTGGGGCGATCGCATGCTGATCCATGATGGATGGGGCGGTGTGTTACCGGCGGTAATACAGAGGGTACTTGCTTAGGAAACGGCTTTGCATTACAATACGGCGGTAAGGGGATTTAAGCTCCCTGTGGATAACTGCATGGAGCTTCGATCCTCAGGGTTGTTCATTATTATGCTAATCGCTCGCTAACCCCGCCGCAACCTGCGGGGAATGCGCTCGCTCCTGGATTGACATGAACGAGGTAAAAAAAGTCACGAACATAACGATAACCCGGTCGCTCTTGTGGGTCCTTATCGCGGGGACCTTTGCGCTGGGGGTCTTTGTCGGCCGGGGCACCTGGCTCTTCAGCGGCGGACTGGCTGACAGGACCGGAAGTGGGTACCGGCAGCCAGTCGAGGATTTCGCTTATATCCGGCTCTCCATCACGGAGGGGAACGCCGAAACGCGGAAGATCCGCGAGTTGAAGCCTTTCCGCTATAAGGTCGACTCCCTTATTCAGAAAAAGATCGACGAAGAAGCGGCATTGTCAGTTTCGGTATACTTCCGGGACCTCGACAACGGAAACTGGTTCGGGATCCGGGAGGACGAAAAATTTTCGCCCGAGATCCAGCTCAAACTCCCGATCCTTATCGCCTATTTCAAGTGGTCGGAGGACAATCCACTGGTCCTCAGAAAAAAGATCCTCTTCCGGGGCATCGGCGTTCCGCTCGCGCCGCGATATCTCAGGTCACCGAAACCGCTGGATGTCGGCAGCGAATATGCGGTAAATGACCTGCTCTTACGGATGACCGCCTACGGAGATAACGATGCGTATTCCCTGCTCCTGGCCAATCTTCCGCCCGCGTATCTGCATAAGGTAGCCAAGGACCTTTACGTGAACTACGATCCCGAAGTGACCAGCGACTCCCTGACCCTGAGCGCATACGCCTCGTACTTCCGGGTCCTGTTCAACGCCTCGTACCTGAGCGAAGAAATGTCGGAAAAAGCGCTCCGGTACCTTGCGCGGTCCGTGTTTCGTGAGGGGATGGCCTCAGGCATTCCCCCGGATATGAACATCGCGAGCAAGACCGGCGAGCGGGTCATCAGGACCGTGGACATCGAGGGCGCCCCGACGGATGTCCTTCAGCTCCATGAATTCGGCATCATCTATCATCCCGAACGTCCCTTCCTGCTGGGAGTCACCGCCCGGGGCGGCGATTTCCGGGACCTCGCGCTGGTCATCCGGGACATCACCAGCCTGGTGTATGCTGAAGTGGACAGCCAATCAAGCGAGGAGACGCCCTGACCGTTTCCGTACATCCATCGTACGCATCCGCGGAAACACCAAAGGCCGGCAGAATATCTTCTGCCGGCCTTATCGTTGTCTGGTCCCGTATCCCGGAAGCGGTCGTTCCGATCCGCTCGTTATTTCGGTCCCGCAGCGCCCATCGCGATCGACAGCAGCACGGTGACCGATGTCGTCGGCATCACCCGGTCATTGGAATGGATCGTCACATGCTTCGCCATGGATCCGGTCCTTCCCGTCGTATCCACCGATATTTTAAGCTGGGTCGTTGCCCCTGGTTCCAGCCGGTTCGAACTGACCAGCCCCGCGGTGCACCCTCAGGTAGGCTGCACCCGCCGGATATCCAGGACCTCATCACCGACGTTCTTGATCTCGAAGATATGCTCCGGCTGCGATCCCGGGCTTACCGTCCCGAAATCGAACGTTGCGTCCTTCACATAGATCCGCGGCCCCTGGCGCTCTCCGGCGGCTCCCGCGGAGGCGATCGCCACGGCCGCGAACACCAGCATCAAGATCAACGTTTTTTTCACAACCATGACGACTCCTCGTCCTAATCCGGACAAGCCCCGACTAGTCGGGGCAGGCCGGCAGAGCCCCGCGTCCTATTTCTTTGACAAGGTGCGGGGAACCAAAAAGTTGCGGTAACGGTGACGACGCCCGTTTCGTCCGGCGGTTACGTCATTCGGTCTTTTTGCATTACCGTTACCCGAAAGACGTTTGACGA
>CAKKRC010000016.1 GCA_919902495.1 Nitrospiria bacterium | reverse complement strand
AAGGGCGCCCGGGCCACCTAGCCCTGGATTGAGCCTGACGTGGAGACGATCCTCGACATGATCGCGTCGGAAAATAAGGGCGAGTTCGTGCTCGAGGTCCCCCTTGGCTTCACCTGCGATCACCTGGAAACGCTTTACGACATCGATATCGTGCACCGCCGGCACGCGGAAAAGCTGGGCCTCACCTTTGAGCGGTCGGAATCGCTGAACACTTCGCCGATCTTCATCAAGGCGCTGGCGGACGTTGTTCGGAAGGCACGTTAATACAAAAGCCTAAAGTTTTATTACGCTGTCTTTGCGATCGACCGAAGGGAGCGCGGCAATCTCGTTGTTAAGTTAAAGATTGCTTCGTCGCTATGCTCCTCGCAATGACACGATAGTAAGCGCGTTTGTAATAATACTGCTTTTCAGCGTGCAGACTTCTGGAGAGACCATGAGAAATAACATCGTATCATTAGGCGCAGACGAACTGAAGTACGAGATCAGGGAGATCGTGGCCGTCGCCAAGGACTTCCAGCAGATGGGTGTCGACATCACCTGGGAGAACATCGGCGACCCGGTGCAGAAAGGTGAAAAATTGCCCGCCTGGATCAAGGACATCATCACGCAGGCGATGAAAGAGGACCTGACGTACGCCTACTCCCCCACCAAGGGCCTCGATGCCACCCGGGAGTTCCTCGCCCAACGGGCGAACCGGAACGGGGGCGTCCAGATCACGAAAGAGGACATCATCTTCTTTAACGGTCTCGGCGACGCGATCAGCAAGATCTACGGCCAGCTCCGGAAGGAATACCGCGTCATCGGGCCGAGCCCGGCCTACAGCACCCATTCCTCGGCGGAGGCATCGCACGCAGGCTCGGAATACATCTCTTACAATCTTGACCCGGCGAACCTCTGGTACCCCGACGTGAGCGACCTCCGGATGAAGGTGAAGTACAATCCCTCAATTTCCGGCATCCTGCTCATCAACCCGGACAATCCCACGGGCGCCGTCTATCCGAAGGAGATCCTTCTTGAGATCGTCGCCATCGCCAGGGAATACGACCTCTTTATCGTCTGCGACGAGATCTATATCAACCTCACGTACAACGGCAAGAGGTCGGTACCCCTCGCCGACGTGATCGACGGCGTCTGCGGCATCTCCATGAAGGGCATCTCCAAGGAGCTCCCCTGGCCTGGCGCGCGGTGCGGCTGGATCGAGGTCTACAACGCCGACAAGGACCCCGTCTTCGCCAAGTACATCAAGAGCATTGTGGACGACAAGATGCTCGAGGTATGCTCCACCACGCTGCCCCAGCGGGTCATCCCCGAGATCATGGGCGACAGCCGCTATGGCGGGCATATCGCGAACCGCAACGCCATCTATGAAAAGCGCTCCCGCCTCGCCTACACGCTTTTGAAAGATATCAAAGGCGTCCTGGTGAACCAGACGAACGGGGCCTTCTACCTCACCGTGATGTTCCGGGAGAACGCGCTCACGCCGAACCAGAAGCTGACGGTCCCCAATGAAAAGGCGAAGGAAAAGGTCGAGCGGCTCGTGAAGAACGTCGCTCTCGACAAACGGTTCGTCTATTACCTACTGGCGGCGACCGGCATCTGCGTCGTCCCACTCACGGGATTCAACTGCGGCCTCCAGGGCTTCCGCGTCACCCTGCTCGAGTCGGACGACGCGAAGTTCGAATGGGTCTTCAAGACACTGCGGGACAAGATCACGGAATACCTGAACGGATAACCACACATCATTGCGGATTTCGGATTGCGGATTGCGGATTTTTCCCGTTTCTTCATCATAGACGCCTATCGTCCCTCCGTGTCTCCGTGCCTCCGTGGTAAAAGGAATTTGAACAATGTCTAAAGTCATCGTCATCGGCGGCGGGATCGCCGGTCTTGCCGCTGCGGTCCACCTCAAGGCAGGCGCCAAGGCCCACGGCAAGACCATGGACGTCCTGCTGCTTGAGAAGAACCAGCGCATCGGCGGCAAGATCCTGACGGAGCGCATCGGCGATTATCTTGTGGAAGCAGGGCCCGACAGCTTCCTGCCCGAGAAGGTCTGGACGGTGAACCTGGCCAGGAAACTGGGTCTCGAATCGGAGATGCTGCCATCCAACGACGAATTCAAAGGAACGTTCATCTATTCCGGCAGACGCCTGCACTCCCTGCCGGAAGGCGTGATGCTGATGGTGCCGACCTCGTTCTGGCCCATGGCCAAGTCGCACCTCATCTCCTGGCCGGGGAAGCTGCGCATGGGCATGGAGGTCTTCATGCCGCGCCGCAAGCAGCAGGGCGATGAAAGCCTCGCCTCCTTCGTCACCCGCAGGCTCGGCCGGGAGTGCCTCGACAAGATCGCCGAGCCCCTCGTCGCCGGCATCCACACATCGAACCCCGACAACATGAGCGTCCTGGCCACCTTCCCGCGCTTCGTCCAGATGGAGCAGAAGAGCGGGAGCCTCATCCGCGGAATGCTCGCGGCCCTGAAGAACCGCCCCCAAGCGACCTTGAGCGGCCCTCCGCCCCGACCGGGCCAACCAGCCATGACCTATTTCATGAGCTTCAAACACGGCATGGACTCTCTTCCGAAGGCCTGCGAGGCATTCATCGGAAAGAACTCCATCAGGATCGGCGCATCGGTCCGGGCGGTTGAGCCCCGCGGCAAGGAATGGTCCGTGTTCCTGACAACGGGCGAAGAGCTTCGCGCGGACCACGTGGTCCTCGGCACGGCCGCGTACGACTCCGCGAACATGATCAAGGGCTTCAACGCGAACCTTGCGACCCAGATGAACGCGATCCAGTGGTCCTCGTCAGGGACCGTCACCGTGGCGTTCAAACGCGAGGATGTGAAGGTCCCGCTCCGGGGTTTCGGCTTCATCGTCCCGAAAGTGGAGAACCGCAGGATCAACGCCTCGACGTACAGCTCCATCAAGTGGTCCTACCGCGCACCCGACGACACCATCATGCTCCGGGCGTTCGTGGGCGGCGGACACCATGAGGAGCTGGTGCATGAGCTCGACGACGCTGCCCTGACGACAGCAGTGCTCGAGGAGATGGACACCATCCTCGGCCTGAAGGCGGCCCCCGCCTTTGCCAAGGTATACCGGTGGTTCAAGGGCATGCCAAAGTTCACCGTGGGCCATCTCGACCGGATGACGGTCATCGACCGCAGGGTGGCCATGCATCCGGGCCTCCACCTCATCGGCTGTTCCTACAAGGGCATCGGCATCGGAGACTGCGTGCATGAAGCGGAGATCGCGGCGGAGAAGATACTCAAGGCGTAGCAGGACAACCGCACACCGAACCGAAGCATCCTTTCCGACCACCGGATACAGTAACGCCCGTACCATCAATCATCCCCTTCCCTTCCTCAGACCCTCTTTCTTTCCGACATTGATGATAAAGCGTGCCGGCAAGAATGGTGTAAGAAATCTGTATTTATGATATATTCTTGTCGATCGGTTAGCTTTCTTTTTAACAGCCTGACCCTGATGCAGAAATTGTTGACTGGGAGGATTCTCGTCTGAAGAACTAATGTGCGGGCTGCCGTTCATTTCCCACTTCATCAATGGTAAGTCAACATACCGTTCGACCAAATTATAGATAAATACACTGTTGTATACCTATAATATATTGATTTTATTATTGTAATTATGTACAATTACAGATAATTTAATAACTCACTATAGAAAGGTGTCGCAATGCCTTCATTTAATCATCATAATCTGACCCTGCTCAACCCGTCGTTCGACTCCCCATTGGTAGATGTATTGACGGAGTTGGAACATCTGCGCCGCCTGCATCTGAAAGGTACGACCCCGCCTCAGGTCTTTTTCCAGCTCAAGCACATTTTCCACATGCTGGAAAGTCTGGGATCAGCCCGTATCGAGGGTAATCACACTACATTAGCGGACTATGTAGAAAGCAAGCTGGAAGGCAGCCGGCAGGCCCCATCTGACCAACTTCGGGAAATGGAGAACATAGAAGCACCCATGACGTACATTGAGGAGAGTTTTCAGCCCGGCGATGGTCTAACAGAGCACTTCATCCGAGAGCTGCACTCCATCACGGTAAAAGAGCTGGCACGGGAGGGTGATGCCACGCCGGGCACTTATCGGCAGACGCAGGTGAACATTGCTCAGTCCGAGCACTTGCCGCCCGAGTTTGTCCAGGTGCCAGACTACATGCAGGAGCTGGTTGCATTCATCAATGAAAATCAACCGCCCAAATATGACCTCATCAAGGTAGCGTTGGCGCATCATCGTTTTGGCTGGATACACCCGTTCAGAAATGGCAATGGCCGCGTAGTGAGGCTCCTGACCTACGCCCTGATGATCAAGTATGGTTTTAATGTAAAAGCCGGCGGCAGGGTATTGAATCCGACAGCGGTATTCTGCAATGACCGCGATCAGTATTACGCCATGTTGGCACGCGCTGATGCCGGCACCCAGGAAGGGCTGGAGGCATGGTGCATTTATGTATTACAAGGCATTCTGGACGAATTGCGTAAAGTGGATCGCCTTACTGACTTCGACTATTTGAGAAACAGGATTCTTGCGCCTGCGCTTTCGTATGCCAGGGAAAGAGAACTGATCACGTCGATGGAAGAAAATGTATTGCAGATAACCGCCAATAAAGGCGTGGCCAAGGCTGCCGATCTGGAAGCTGCCATGCCCGGCATGACTTCCGCCCGGCGCACCTATCAAATCAAAAAACTGGTGGAACGAAAAATGTTGCAGCCCATCAAGGAAGGGGCGCGTCAATACACCATTGGCTTTAGCAATAATTATCTGATACGAGGCGTTGTTCATGCCTTGGCCAATGAAGGATTTATCCCCGCAGCGCTGAATAGAGCCAACAACTAATAGTTAGTCCAAGGAGAAAGGTAGATGAGCTATGTTGTTACTATTAAGAGAACAGCAGGTCCGCCAATCAGCTACCAAGAATTTGTTGAGATTGCATTAAAAGACCCTGCATTTTCTCCTGATCCAGTCTCGGCACAACTACCAGAACCTTCTTTCCAATGGATAGCACCTAAATCAAAGAAAAAATCAATCTTTCATTATTGGTCTCCAGAAATAGCCGTAGAGACACCTTCGGGCGAGGCTTTGCGAAAACTTCAAGATATTGCCAAACAATTGAACTCTGAATTATACGGCGAAGAAGGCGAGAATCTTACAAGCGTTGAAGCATATGAGTTAGACATGGGCAATCGGGGTGTATTAAGCTCATCATGTATTGCCGCAGTTATAATCGGCGGCCTTCTCGCGCTTTACTGGATATTTGTTGAATGAAACTTGCTCTCAGTCGCTGAAGTGAAAAATAATTGATTACCAGGAGCGGCCAGATCAATGAACACCATCGAGGTAAAGATCTACTACGAGGACACGGACTGCGGCAACGTGGTCTACTACGCCAACTACCTGAAGTACATGGAGCGAGGCCGCACGGAGTTCCTGGCAGACCATGGCTTCAATGTGAGCGAACTTGCCGCCCAGGGAACGGTCTTCGTTGTGGTGCGCGCAGAGATCGACTATCGCTCCTCAGGCAGATTGGGCGAGACCATTGTGGTCAAGACCTGGATCGCCGAGAAGACCCGCACCTCCCTCCTCTTCAGCCACACGATGTCCGACAAGGCCTCGGGGCGTCTCATCGCCGAAGCCCAAGCCCGTCTGGTCTGCGTGGATCCCTCGGGAAAGATCAAACGGATCCCCGCGGACATGGGAGAAAAGCTCCCGTGACAGGGGTAACCCGGGACTCCATCTCCCTCCGCGGTGCCGGCGTTGTACAGATCGCCCAGCCGGCGAAGGGACACCGCTTCACCCTCGACAGCATCCTGCTTGCAGACTTCTGCCGCATCAAGCCGAAGGACCGCGTCCTCGAACCCGGCGCCGGTACCGGGATCATCTCCCTCCTCCTCGCGATGAAGCATCCCCGTGCGGTCTTCACCGCGGTGGAAGTCCAACCGCAGCTCGCGGACCTCTGCGAACAGAACATCGTTGACAATTCTCTCGAAGGACGGATCACGGTGATCGCAAGGGACCTGCGGCAATTAAGTAAAACGCTCGACCATGGCTCCCTCAGTGTAATTGTCGCCAATCCACCCTATATAAAAGAAGGAACCGGCAGGACCTCGCCCCACGCGGCCCGGCAGACCGCCCGGCATGACCGTGCAGCATCTCTCGAGTCGTGGCTGAACTTGCACTGCTATTTGGAGAACAGAGGGAAATACTTTCTCGTCTTCCCTGCGGCGAGGCTGGCTGAGCTGGTTGCCTTGATGAAGCGGCGGAAGCTGGAACCCAAGCGGCTCCGCCTGGTGCATCCTTTCCTGGAGAAACCCGCATCACTCGTGCTGCTGGAATCGGTAAAGGAAAGCGGAAGCAGCCTGGAAGTCCTGCCGCCTTTGATCGTCCATGAACCGGGCGGAGGGTATACGAAAGAGATGCGGGAGATATACGGAACAGAAGGATAATATCAACGGAACACCTTTTTCTCGCAAAGACGCAAAGGCGCAAAGAAAGCACAAACCCCACAAAAACAGCAAGCCGTAATAAAGAACAAAAAAGCACTCATCTATAGTTATTGCATCCAGATACAATGACTTTTTCAAACTTCTGTCGTGTCTTTCTTTGCGTGCTTGGCGGCTTTGCGAGAGAATGCCGTTCCTGAAGTTAGCAGGTTTATTTCCGTTTCATCTTCTTGTTCAGAAGATCCCTTTCCATCAAATGCCGAAGCGACTCCCGCGTTTGCTGGTCGGCAATGCCGGCGACGCATTTTTCGATCCGCGCCTGCTCCTCCGGTCCCAGTGTGCCGTCCGCGGGCCGGTACTCATCGCGCGGGACCGCCGATGGTTCGAACTCGCCGAGCTTGAGCGAGATGCTATCAACGGCGTCCTCGCGGAGGTGCTGGTTGACCTTCCCCATGATCTCCGGTTTCAACATCGAAAGCTGCTGCATCCAGGCGCTGCTGTCCACGATGACCGTGAGCTTCTTCCCCCGCATGCCCGCGGGCCGGGCGTGCCGGGCAATGCCCTTGCCCACGGCCTTCTCCCACACACCGTAGATTCGGTACTCTTTGAGCTTTGCCCCCCATCCCCGCTCGCGCAGGATCTTCTCGATCGTGGAGGAGAGCTTTTCGACCCTTCTTGACGGCATGGAGGAATCTTATAGCAAATCCGCGCAAAAGCAAACGGAAAAATCTATAGCCTCCTGACGGTAAGTTGTTTTGACAAGCAGCGGCCGGAACGTTATAATTAGGGCTGTTCGTGCACAACTGAGAACTTCTGAACAAGTACCGAGGAGCGTACATGCCTGAATTACGGAAAGACCCCATCACCGGACGCTGGGTGATCATCTCATCGGACCGCGGCAAGCGGCCGGCGGAGTTCGCCGATCAGCGCACCAAGAAGCGGGGAGGGTTCTGCCCCTTCTGCGCCGGCAATGAGCGCACCACTCCTCATGAGGTCCTTGCCTATCGCGAGAACGGCGTGCCCAACGGGCCGGACTGGCGCCTCCGCGTCGTGCCGAACAAGTTCCCGGCGCTCCAGATCGAGGGCGACCTGAACAAGCAGGGAGAGGGCATCTTCGACAAGATGAACGGCCTGGGCGCCCACGAGGTCATCATCGAAAGCCCGGACCACAACGCCACGCTGGCGACCCTGCCGGGGAAGGCCATGGAGGAAGTGCTCTGGGCGTACCGCGACCGCATGGAGGACCTCAAGAAGGACAAGCGCTTCCAGTACACCCTCATCTTCAAGAACGAAGGCCTGATCGCGGGCGCGACCCTGGAGCACAGCCACTCCCAGCTCATCGCCCTGCCCATCGTGCCCATCCAGGTGCAGGAGGAGATCGACGGCTGCCGGAAGCACTATGACCTGAAAGAGCGGTGCATCTTCTGCGACATCATCCGGCAGGAGATGCAGTCCCGGAACCGCATCGTGATGGAGACGCAGTCCTTCATCGCCCTGGCGCCGTTCGCCCCCCGCTTCCCCTTCGAGACGTGGATCATGCCGAAGCGGCACATCTCGTGCTACGCCTGCTCCACCAACGACGACTTCAAGGACCTGGCCTTCCTCCTGCAGGACACGCTCCGGCGGCTCGACAAGGCCCTCTCGTTCCCGCCCTACAACTATGTCATCCACACCTCCCCGTTCAAGGAGGAGATCAACGATTACTATCACTGGCACATCGAGCTCATGCCCAAGCTCACCAACGTGGCGGGGTTCGAATGGGGGTCCGGATTCTACATCAATCCCACCCCCCCGGAGGAAGCCGCGAAGTTCCTGCGGGAAATGAAGCTATGAAAATCCTGTTCGCGGCCTCTGAGGTTGCCCCGTTCGCGATGACCGGCGGCCTCGCCGATGTCGCGGGCAGCCTTCCTCAGGCCCTGGCGGCACTGGGCCACGATGTTCGCGTCGTCCTGCCCCGGTACCGTCAGGTCGACACATCGACGTTCGGTCTCAAGCACACCGCCACGTTCTACGTTCCCCTCGCCTCCTGGAAAGAGCGGTGCGATATTCTCACCGGAACGCTCGGGAAGAACGTCACCGTCTATTTCCTCAACAAGGACATCTATTTTGACCGGCCCGGGCTCTATGGGACGCCCCGTGGTGATTATGCCGACAACGCGGAGCGTTTTATCTATTTCTCGCGCGCCGTCCCGGAGCTCTGCCGCGTCCTGAACTTCAGGCCGGATATCATCCACTGCAACGACTGGCAGACCGGCCTCGTCCCGCTCTACGTGAAATCGCTCTCCGCGAACGTGGAGGAACTGCGCAGCGCGCGGACGGTGTTTACCGTCCACAATCTCGGCTACCAGGGGATCTTCTGGCACTGGGACATGCGCCTCACCGGCCTGAGCTGGGACGTATTCACGCCCGAGGGCATCGAGTTCTGGGGAAAGATGAACCTCCTCAAGGCCGGGCTCGTATATGCCGACGTCATCAGCACGGTGAGCGCCACGTACAGCAGGGAGATCCAGACCCCCGAGTACGGCCACGGACTGGACGGCGTCCTGCGCAGGCGGACATCCGACCTCTACGGCATCGTGAACGGCCTCAACTATGATGAGTGGGACCCCGCGAAGGACCCTGCCCTCCCGAAGACCTACAGCATCAGCAGGCCATCGGGAAAACAGGCGTGCAAGGAGTCGCTCCGGAAGCAGTTGAAGCTCCCCCGGGTCCCCGGCCCGGTCCTCGGCATGGTGACGCGCCTCTCCGACCAGAAGGGTCTGGACATCCTCATGGACGCATTGCCGCGGATCCTTGCGCGGAACTGCCAGATCATCATCCTCGGCACGGGCGACGAACGATACCACCGCCTGCTGACCGAAGCGGGCGAAGGCAACGCGGACCGGATGCGCGTCCTGCTCAAATACGATGATACCCTCGCCCGGAGGATCTATGCCGGCTCGGACCTGTTCCTGATGCCGTCGCGGTACGAACCCTGCGGCCTGGGCCAGATGCACGCCCTTCGCTACGGCACGGTCCCCGTTGTGCGGAGGACCGGAGGTCTCGCCGACACGGTCATCAACTTCAACCCCCGGACCGGCAAAGGCACCGGTTTTGTGTTCGACGAGTACACACCGGACGCGCTCGCCGCCTGCGTTGAACGGGCCCTGAAGGAATACGGCCGTCCCGCTGCTTGGAAGCGCATCGTCAATGCCGGGATGAAGGTGGACTTTTCGTGGGACAGATCGGCGAAGGAATATGAGAAACTGTACCGGAAGGCGATGAAAAAACGATAGGGTCATGGGGCAAGGGTCCAGGGTCATGGAAGACCGGTTCTACTATTTCTGACCCCTGACCCCTGACCCCTGACCCCTGACCCCGTACTCATGACCATGGAACCTGTCGAAAGAACAGAACTGAGCATCCTGAGCGAGATCGGCCGGATATCCACGTCCGCCGACGATCTCCACCGCAAGCTCCAGCGCATCATCGAGGTCGTCATGCGGGGGATCGGCAAGGACGGCGCGTCGGTATTCCTCCTGGACCGCTCCGGAAAGAACGTGATCCTCGAAGCGGCCATGGGGCTGAACCAGGAGGCCGTCGGCAAGCTCACCTTCCCCCTCGGCAAGGGCATCGCCGGATGGGTTGCCGAGCAGAAGGTCCCGCTCGCCCTCGCGGACCCCTACTCCGATCCGCGCTTCCAGTATGTCCCGGAGACCGGCATCGAGCGTTTCAAGTCGCTCGTGGCCGCGCCCATCATGGACGAAGACCGCTGTTTCGGCGTCATCTTCGTGCTCTCCGGTCAGAACTGGAACGCCACGTCGTCGGAGGTCACCATCCTCACGACGACGGCGAACCAGATCAGCGGTGTCATCCGGAGCACCCTGCTGTTCCAGGACATCGAGGACCGTCTGGCCAGGCTTGCCTCCATCTACGAGATCAGCATGGCGCTCACCTCGACCCTCGATCTGAACCAGCTCCTGTCGCTCATTGCCAGGAACACCACCTCTTCCCTGCGCGCCCAGGGTTGTACGATCCATCTCCTGGACCTGCCCGCAGGGGACGGGGAAAACCGCGAACTCCGCCTTACGTTCATTGACGATGCCGTCCGGGACATCGACACCGTGTTCGGCGAGAGGATGCAGACCAATACCATCCGGGACAAGCGGCCCCTGCTTATCGCGGACACATCTCAGGACGCACGGGTCCAGGATATTTCCAACCAGCACCGGGTGTCCATCCTCAGCGTCCCGCTCATCTTTCATGACCGGGTGACCGGCGTCATCACGCTCTACAGTACGGAACAGGGGCAGCCCTTCATCGATGACGACCTCCAGTTCCTGACCACCATCGCCAGCGGCGCTGCCGTGGCCGTTGAGAACGCAGCCCTGTTCGAGCGCGAGGAGCGCATGGCCGGCGATGCGCGTGTCCGTGCCCAGGAGTTTTCGATCCTCTATGACGTCGGTACGGCCATGAGCGCAACCCTGAACCTTGACCGCCTGCTCAGGATCATCCTGACCGCGGCGACCATGGGCGGCACCGGTCTCGGCTTCAACCGCGCCATCCTGCTCCTCACGAACGAGCGCACCAACATCCTCCAGGGCATGATGGGCGTAGGTCCCACGTCCTGGGACGAGGCGAGCCGGGCCTGGACCGAGGTCGCCCGGAAGCACAAGAGCCTCATGGAGTGGATCCAGACCGGCGAGCTCTTTGAATCGAGGGATTCGGAGATCAACGAGGTCGCCAGGCGCATCCGTATGCACATGGATCCGGATGAAGGGGTGCTGGCCAGAACGGTCCTGGAGAAACGGTCCTTCAATGTTCTCGACGCCGCGTCAGATCCTCTGGTGCCGAAGGACCTCCGCGATACCCTCAGGGTTAACAGCTTCGCGACGGTCCCCCTCGTTGCCAAAGGCCGGGCCATCGGCGCCATCCTGGTTGACAACCTGTTCACCCGGCGGCCGATCACCGACCACGATATCCGGTTCCTGACCATGTTCGCCCACCAGGCGGCCCTGGCGATCGACAATGCCGTCATCCACTCGAACATGGAGACCATGAACCGCGACATCCGCGTCATCCACGAGCAGTTGGCGCAGTCCGAGAAGATGGCCGCCCTCGGCACCATGATGGCCGAGATCACCCACGAGATCAGGAACCCCCTGGTCTCCATCGGCGGATTCACGCGGCGCCTTGCGCGCAAGGTGACCGACCCTGACGCGAAGAAGTACATCGACATCATCCTGAGCGAAGTAGGCCGCCTCGAGGGGATCATCCATGACAATCTTGCCTATATCAAGAACGTCGGCCCGCAGTTCTCCCGGACATCCCTCAACAACATCGTCGAGGAAGTGCTCCCGGTCTATGAGGATGAGCTCCGGCAGCGCGGTATCAACATCGAGCGGGACCTGTCACCGGAGATCGGCAGTCTCGATATGGACCCGCAGCAGATCAAGCAGGCCGTGGTCAACCTGGTCGCCAACGCGATGGAAGCCATGGAAAACGGCGGGACCCTCACGGTCAGGACATATCCAAGCGCCGACAGCCGTGACGCTGTCATGGAGATCGGCGATACAGGCCCCGGCATCTCACCGGAGTCCATGCACAACCTTTTCAATCCCTACTATACGACAAAGGTCCGCGGAACGGGCCTCGGCCTCCCCATTACCCACCGCATCGTCAAGGCGCACAAGGGAAACATCGTGTTTCGCAACAAGGAAACCGGAGGCGCCGTATTCACCCTCCGCCTCCCCGTGCCGCAGGAAAAATAGTAACACCGGCCATGCATGCGCTGCCGATATGCTATACTCATTTTGGAACTTACCAGGAGGGTGCCGGAATGAAGAAGATCCTTGTTGTGGACGATGAAGAGAACATCTGCAAGCTCTACCGCGAAGAGCTCGAGGAAATGGGCTACGAGGTCACGACTGCCCTGGACGGCGGCAGCGCCATCGCGGCCCTGGAGAAGGCCCGCTACGATCTCGTCACGCTCGACATGCGCATGAAGGGCATGGACGGCATCGAGACCCTCCGGAAGATGAAAGAACGTGACGCGAGCCTGCCCGTCATCATCTCTTCGGCATACGAGGAATATAAGAACGATTTCGGCTCCTGGGCATCGGACGCCTACATCGTCAAGTCCGCCGACACCGCCGCCCTCCGCGATACCGTCAAGAAGATCCTCGGATGAACCCAGGAGCGAGCACGCCCCCCGCGGTTTTCCGCGCGGTTAGCTGGCGATTCGTCAGTTACAAAATCAAATTCATCTCAAAAGAGCAAGACTTTTTCTCGCAACCAGAAGTAGGCGCTTCAAAGCGAGACGCCAAGCTCGCAAAGAAAGGCCATGTCTTTTTGTTTTAGAAACAAGAAGTTCAAGATTTCCTTTGCGTCCTCGCCTAAAAGCGCCTACTGTTGGTTGCGGCTTTGCGAGAGACGCCTTTTGCTTCTGCTTTTGGCTCCGGCTTGTCCGGGTGAGGATAGACAACTTCCTTGAATATTGAAGATTCACAACCATTGGCGTCCGGAAGATCCAGGGAATCCCACGAGGTCCGCATCGAAAAGCTGGTCTACGGCGGGGAGGGCCTCGGCCGTCTCGCCTCGGGCCAGACCGTGTTCGTGTCGGGCGTACTGCCCGGTGAGCTCGTCCGCGCCGGGATCGTCCGGAAACGAAAGGGCATTTTCCACGCGGTCGCCGAAGCGATCATCGAGCCTTCCCCCGACCGCATTGACCCGCCCTGCGGCGGCGAGAAGCAGTGCACCGGCGCGACGTGGCCGTTCATCGCCTATCCCGCGCAGCTGCGGCTGAAGCAGGAGATCCTCTTGGACACCCTGCAGCGCACCGGCGGCATGAGGCCGGTACGGCCCCTTCCCATCATCCCCTCTCCCACAACCGAGCACTACCGCCTGCGGACCCAATTCAACGTCCGTACCGAGAAGGGTGCGCAGCGCATCGGGTTCTTCCGCCAGGGCTCCTACAGCCTGGTCGAGGTGGAGGACGCGTTTCTCATCCATCCCCTCATCAACAGAACGCTCGTCGCAGTAAGGAACCTCATCGCCCTGCTCCCTCCTCTCCTGGAGATCCACATCAATGCCAGCCCCGCGGGGGAAGTTCACCTCCTGGTGTTCGGGGCCGAAGAGACCCTGAAGCCGTTGGACGTCTTCTTTGCAAAATTGCAGAAAGCCGTGCCTGAAGTGATCGGATTGACCGGTTTCGCGCGGAGAACAAAGATCGGGTCCCTCGGCAGAAACACGCTGGCACTCGAGGTAGAGGGGCTTGCCCTCCATGCAACGGAAGGGAACTTCTTCCAGGTGAACTGGGAACAGAACCGGAACATGGTCAAGACCGTTCTGGATTTCGCGGGCCTCACCGGCAGCGAGACCGTGCTGGACCTGTACTGCGGCATAGGGAACTTCTCGCTCCCTCTCGCGAAGCAGGCGAAGCAGGTTGTTGGCATCGAGTCGGGCTACGGGGCCATTGAAGATGCGAAGAAGAACGCCCAGCTGAATGGGATCACCAATGTGGAATTTATCGCCGACGACCTGCAAAAAGGATTGAAGCCGCTGCTGGAACGGAAGCTGAAAGCCGATGTGATCGTCCTGGACCCTCCCCGCGCAGGCGCAACCCTCAAGACGCTCGAGCGCATTCTTGCGTTCGTCCCCCGGAAGATCGTCTACGTCTCGTGCAATCCCTCGACGCTCGCGCGGGACCTCAAGTTCTTCCACCTCTTCGGGTTCCGCCTCGACCGCCTCCAGCCCGTCGACATGTTTCCCTGGACCTACCACATCGAATGCGTGGCGGAGATGGTGCGGGAAGAGTAGCAGTTAACAACCACCCAAAAGGTCAAGCCCTGCCCGTTTTCCCTACTATTGAAAGTCTATCCTTCCCGTGCTATAGTCCGTCTTGTAAATTAGTTTCTACCTTTTATCCGCGGTATTGCTCTTGCAGGCTGGTAAAGAACGGGATTTCGTGTTTTACTAGCCGGATACGGCTAGATAATCACTGGTTGATCGCAAATGGCTTCTCAATTCTAAGGTGTCATCGTGGAGCAAATAAATGGAAATAACAAACGCTAAAATATTGCCCCGAGACAAAATAGATGCAGTCATTTCTGGAATCCGAAAAGTCTATTTGGTGCTTGTGTGGTTTACTGGACTATACCTTGTCTTTAACATTTTCAAAGTTATTGACCCTCTTTCACGCGGTAAGATGTTGGAGATGGGATTAACATTTTCTATCTTTATCATCATATGTCGTGGTCTAAAAGTTCGAGCACATTGGCTTATTCCATTGATTTTAATCTCCTCAGCTTATAATCTGTTTAGTGTATTCTTCAATTCAATGGAGCCCGCAAAAGATATAGCGGAAATTATAGCTAAGCCCGTAGGCATGCTGTTAGTGCTATTTTATGCGTATCAACTTATATTTTTTTCTAAAACAGAAGTCAAATCATTGTTTGGTGCGAAGGGCTTTAATGTTTTTTAATTGTTCAGACCAATAAGGTGAAGAGCTAATCAACCTGCGGGTCGAGAACGACGCGCAAAGTACGCGCGTCTCACCCGCGCGTTTGACAAACAGAAATTGCCTTGACAGCCGTTCCTCTCCATGGTACGAATAGCAGGTTTTTGAATCGATCTGAATTGACCCACTACCACCCATGAGAACCGAGAACCTCGCCATCGTCTTTGTCGACATCGCCGGCTTCACGCCGCGCACGTCCGCCCAGACCCGCGATGAGACCCTTCGCATGCTGAAACGGTTCGATGGGATCGTCCGGCCCCTTGTCCGTGCCTACCGCGGCCAGGTGATCAAGACCATCGGTGACGCCTATCTGCTGACCTTCCGCTCCCCTACCGACGCGCTGCTGTGCTCCATGGCCGTTCATGACCGCATCGCCGAGACTGACGCCGCGGCCGACCCGTGCGAGCGGTTCTCCATCCGCGCCGCCGTCAACGCGGGCGATGTTCGCATGGAGGGCAGCGACATCTTCGGTGAGGCGGTCAATATCGCTTCGCGCATCGAGGGCAAGGCCGGGCCGGGTGAAATATACTTTTCCGAGTCGGTATTTCTGTCCATGACGCGCAGTGAAGTGCCGAGCGAAGAGGTCGGCTACACGGAGCTCAAGGGCATCGCGGACAAGGTCCGCCTGTATCGCGTTCCGAGAACAAGCGAACTGCCGCGAGGCGATAATTCGCCAGCGGCATCCGGCGGTCTTCCTTTCGGCGGCCGGGGCCTCGATCGCGTCCGGGACCGGCTCGGATCGCCCCTCTCCACCGATGCGCTGGCGCCTGCCGTAGAGCATGCGCGCGGCCTTTTGGAAAAGGCCGGGGACCTCGCTCTGCGGGGATTTTCGTGGTGGCAGATCGAGGTCCGGCGGTCACGAACGGTCCAGATCGCGACCATCGCGGCGATGATCGCCCTCGCGGCCCTGCTGATCTGGGCGCTCACGCCGAGGCAAACGCCTATGCAGAAGTTCAGGCGGTCGCTGGGCTTCTAGGCAACCGCTGAAAAAGTCCATTGATGTCTTTGCGACCGAAGCGAAGCAAACTCGTAGTCAGGGATATCTCGAACTTCTCGATTGCCGCGTCGCAAAAATCGCTCCTCGCAACGACACTTCAGGGCTAACCTTTCCCCAGCAAGATGAGGGATATGAATGGCGACCCTGTTCCATCCATCGTTCGCTGTTTTCGGGGTTGACACCCGCCCGCTAACACGATATTATTTTAACCGTTGCAGGTGCGTGCTCAGATCATAATCTAACTCGCAAGGGAGAACCTATGAACAAGTACAATATCAACGAGTGCATGGAGATGGCGGTGCGAACCGAGCAGCTTGGCTACCAGTTCTATACCTCCATCGCCGGGAAGTTCGCGAAGGACGAAAAACTGGTGAACCTCTTCACCAAGCTTGCCTCAAAGGAAAAGATGCACGAAAAGACGTTTTCCGAACTGAAGGACATGGTCGCGAAGTCCGGACCGGAGCCCGTGGAATGGGAAGAGGTATCGAACTACATGCGGGCGTTCGTGGAGTCCGAGTTCTTCCTCGGCAAGGGCAAATCCCTTCCGTCGATGGAGCACATCAAGTCCGTGAAGGACGCGGTGAAGTTCGCCCTGGGATTCGAGAAGGAGACCCTGTTGTACTTCATGGAGCTCAGGAAGATCGTGAAGGAAAAAGAGATCATGGACGAGGTCATCAACGAAGAGAAAAGCCACATCATGTGGCTGGCGACGTTCATGCACGCGTAGGACGAAATGCCGAAGGTGAGAAGGTAGGAGGTTGGGAAATTGTGCAACTTCTCATCTTCCTATTTTCCCAGCTTCAGGTGTTTCCCAACTTCTCATCTTCTCAACTTCAGCTTTGCCTGTCCCTTCATCATCTCCCCCACGGTCACCAGCTCGAATCCCCTCTCCCGCAATCCCTTGATGATCCCGGGCAGCGCCTCTGCGGTCCGCACGCCGTTCTCGTTCATGTGCAGGACCACGATGCTGCCGCCTTTCGCCTCCTCCACCACGGCACGGGTGATCCGTTTCGCCGAAAGCCCCGGGTCGGGATCGCCCGAGGCGATATCATACTGGATCGTGACCAGTCCGGCCCGGGATGCAAGCGTCGCCAGCCGTTCATCCACTTCTCCGAAAGGAGGCCTGAAATATTTCGGCCGCTTGCCGGTCACCTTCTTGATGATCGCCTGCGTACGCTTCAACTCGCGCACGATGCGCGCATCGTCCTTTTCCAGCATGTGGGGATGCCAGAAGGCATGGTTCGCGATCTCGAACTGCGGGTTCGCGGCGAGCGACTTCGCCACGTCCTGGTTCTTCTCGACCCATCGGCCGCTCATGAACAGGGTGGCAGGGACCTTTTCCCTGATGAGCACCTCGATGACCCGTTCATCATACTCATCACCGCGGCCCGTCGGGCACGCGTCGAAGGTCAGGGCCACCTTCTGCGAATCACGGGGGCCGTGTTCGATGATCTTCGGATCAAGGCCTTCACCATAGACAGGTACGGGTATGGTCATGGCGAAAGCGACTATAAGAATGGAGAAGGAACGCATGGGCGATTATAGCACCGGGAGGGACAAAAAGGAACGGTGGACCGGTTTTGTCTCAACTATCACGAGCGGCGGGGGCACGGCGAGGACCTGTTTTCTGTTTGTTCTCGGGCCGAAATCCCTTATAATAGCCCCATGGACATCAGAGAGATCCTCCGTCTGAATCCGCTGGTCCTGGCGCCCATGGCCGGGATCACCGATTTCCCCTTCCGCATGATCTGCAAGGAGATGGGCGCCGGACTCGTTTACTCGGAAATGCTGAGCGTCGAGGCCCTGGTGCGTGAGCACAAGCGCACCTTCGGCATGCTCCACACCGACCCCGCCGAACGGCCCGTGGTGTTCCAGATCTTCGGTTCCACACCGGAGACCATGGCCGAGGCGGCCCAGATCGTCTCCATCGGCGAAGTGGATTTCATCGACATCAATATGGGCTGCCCGGTGCCGAAGGTCCTGAGGTCCGGCGCGGGTTCGGCGCTCCTGCGCGATATCGTCCTCGCCGAGGAGATCATGGCCGCGGTCGTTGAGGCGTCACGGGTCCCGGTGACGGTCAAGATCCGGCTCGGCTGGGACGCGCAGAACATCATCGCTACGGACTTCGCCCGTGCCGCGGAAAGGACCGGCATCGTGGCCGTGACCGTCCATGCAAGGACCAAGGCCCAGGGCTTCGGCGGCTCCGCGGACTGGAGCGCGATCAAGGTCGTAAAGGACTCCGTCGGCATCCCGGTCATCGGCAACGGCGACGTGCGCTCGGGCCTGGACGCGAAACGCATGATCGACGAGACAGGCTGCGACGGCGTGATGATCGGGAGGGCGATCGAAGGCAATCCCTGGATATTCCGCGAGGCAAAGCAGTATCTCGAGACCGGCGTCGTCCCGCCGCATCCCTCGCATGAAGAGCGGCGAGCGGTCATGCTGCGGCATTTGAACGATATGGTCAGGTTGGCGGGCGAGGACATCGGCATCCTGGAAATGCGCAAACATCTCTCGTGGTACACAAAAGGTCTGCAGGGCGGCGCGGAATTCCGGGAGCGCATCAATCATATGTGGGGCGTGGGCAACGTGAAGCGGGAGATCAACGAGTATTTTCAGGGCTTGAGGACCGGCACCGAACTTGCTCGTCAACCGGGTAATAGCATCTGACGCGGACACATGCGGACATACAGAATCATCTCGTAGGGGCGGCCCTGCGTGGCCGCCCAGATCAGGGCAACCACACAGGGTTGCCCCTACGGTCAGAAATGATCCAATCGTTATCCGTCATTATATAGGATCAGGCCGGGGAGAACATGTCGCAGGATAGATCGAGACCGGGAGAGAACGGACAGGACAGGATCATCGCCGAGGCACGGCGTACCCGGGAACTGCGCGACCAGGGATACCGCGAACAGGCACTGAAGCTGTTCCCGCCGGTCTGCGGAGGGTGTGGACGCGAGTTCGATGGGAAGAAGCTTCGCGAACTTACCGTCCATCACAAGAACCACAACCATGACGATAACCCGACCGACGGCAGCAACTGGGAACTGCTTTGCATGTATTGCCACGACAACGAGCACCAGAAGCATCAGCTCGAAGGGACGATGGAACCTGACACCGGGAAGGGTTCGCCGGTAACCCACCAGCCCTTCTCCGGTCTCGGTGATCTGTTAAAGAAAAAGGCGCCTTGACGCCGGAACATCTCATTTCCATCGAACCAGGAACAGGAGCGTGACCATGATAACTAGGAATAATACCCCCTTTGTCATTGCAGTAACGCTTGCGGTCCTGCTGTCCTTCTGTTCAGGTCCGGCGCAATCGCAGGAGAAGGAGCCGCTCAAGCTCTGCGTGCATCCTTATCTCTCCGCGTCCGAGCTCGTCAAACGGTACACCCCCCTCGCCGAGTACCTCGGCAGGGAACTGGGGCGGCCGGTGATGCTCGAGATCGGGACTTCCTACGACGCCCACATCCACAGGATCGCGAACGGCCTCGTGGACATTGCCTTCATGGGTCCCGCATCCTACGTGAAGCTTACCAGCCAGTACGGCAAGCGACCGCTTCTCGCCGCCTTCAAGACGAAGGAAGGCAAGTTCTTCCATGGCCACATCATGGTGAGGAAGGACAGCCCCGTCGCCGCTCTTGCCCAGCTCAAGGGCAAACGGTTCGTTTTCGGCGACCGCTCATCCACCCTGAGCCATATTGTCCCGCGCTACATGCTGCAGAAGGCCGGCATCGACCTGAAGGACTTTTCCCAGGTGAGCTACGTGGCGAACCACGACAACATCGCCCTCGGCATCCTGGCGGGCACCTTTGACGCCGGCGCCGTGAAAGAAGAGGTTTTCTTACAATATGAGCCCCAGGGATTGCGGTCCCTGGCCCGGAGCGCGCCCATCACCGACCACGTTTTCATTGCCCGAGACAACCTGCCGAAGGAGACCGTACATGCCCTCCGAAAGGCCTTCCTGCAGCTCTCGGACAGCGCCGGGGGCCGGCAGATCATCAGCGGCATGCGGAGCGACGTCATCGCTCTCGTGCCTTCCGACGAACGTGACTTCGACGCTCTCCGCGCGATCATGAACGAGCTGAAGCAGGCGGGGGTCGAATTGTGAGGAAATTCCGGTACACGGGCGCAATTCTCGCCCTCACCAGCGTCCTGCTCGCCTTTCTCATCACCGGGACCCTGCTGGTCACCTGGCAGCAGCGTGTAATGCTCATTGAACTGCAAAAGGCCGAAACGTCCGCCGAGCTCGACCTCATGGCGGACGCCTTCTATGAGTCGCTGCTCAAGTCTGACTATGTGACCATCCGGACATTCATCGAACGCTGGGGATCGGTGCATCAGGAGTTCCTGCTGATCCGTGCCACCGCGCCGAACGGATTCGTCGTCGGTGAGTTCCAGCGGACCCCGGGTCGCAACGCCAGGACCATCGAATTGGACAAAACGATCACGCTGGACGGCAGGCTCCTGATGACCCTGTCGCTCACCGCGGACCTCAGCAAGGCCGATATGGTCGTCACCAAGCTCCGGAACCAACTCATCGCCGGCTCCGTTCTCTTCACCGCCGTCCTCGGCATCGTCCTTTGGCGGTCCCAGAGAAGAATGGCGCTGGCGCCCCTGGAGCAGGAGATCGAGCTCCGTCAGCGCGCCGAGGCAGCGCTGCAGCATGCCCATGACGGTCTGGAGATCCTGGTCCGCGAAAGGACGGCCGAATTGGCCCGGCGCGAGGAGCACATCCGTCTGCTGCTCGATTCAACGGCCGAAGGCATTTACGGCGTCGACACCAGCGGCAATTGCACGTTCTGCAATCCCTCGGGGCTCAAGATGCTGGGGTATGGGAAGGAAGAGGACATCATCGGCAGGAATATGCACAGCCTGATCCACCACCAAAGACCGGACGGCTCTCCTTATCCGGAGCAGGACTGCAGGATCAACAACGCCTATCGGAAAAACCAGGGCAGCCACGACGACTCCGAGAGCTTCTGGCGGGCAGACGGCACCCGCTTCCCGGTTGAGTACTGGTCCTACCCCATCGCAAGCAAGGGCGCCGTCGCGGGAGCGGTCGTGACCTTCTTCGACATCACCGACCGCCAGAAACTCGAGGCCCAGCTCATCCAGTCGCAGAAGATGGAGGCCATCGGAACGCTCGCGGGGGGAGTGGCGCACGATTTCAACAACATCCTGACGGCGATCATCGGGTACGGGAGCATCCTTCAGCGGAAGATGGACGACGCCGATCCCCTGAAGACCAGCGTCGTGAACATCCTCGAATCGGCACAGCGCGCCGCCCGGCTGACAAAGAGCCTCCTCACCTTCGGCAGGAAACAGGCGCTGTCCCCCATGCCGGTTGATCTGAACTCGGTCGTCCGGCGCGTCGAAAAACTGCTGCTGCCCCTGATCGGGGAGGATGTCGAGCTTGCGTCGGAGCTGTCCGACGCCGATCTGATCGTGCAGGCAGACGCGGGACAGCTTGAGCAGGTGCTCATGAACCTTGCCACGAACGCCCGTGACGCCATGCCGCAGGGCGGCTGCTTCACCGTCCGGACCGGGCAAACGACGTTCGACGCCGAACAGGCGCGCATTCACGGGGTCCCGGCCGCCGGCTCGTTCGCGGTCCTTTCTGTCTCCGATACGGGCTCCGGCATGGACGAAGCGACCCGCCTCAAGATCTTCGAGCCCTTCTTTACCACCAAGGAGGTCGGCCGCGGCACCGGTCTCGGCCTGGCCATCGCCTACGGCATCATCCGGCAGCACAACGGCACGATCTCCGTCTACAGCGAGATCGGGAAAGGCACCACGTTCATTATCTATCTGCCGCTGCTGCAAAGACCGGCTGCGGAGGAGCAATTGCCCCGGAGCGACACGTCGGCGGCGCGCGGCACGGAGACCATCCTCATCGCCGAGGACGACAAAATGGTGCTTGCCCTGATGAGATCGCTCCTCGAGGAATACGGCTACCGGGTACTCGAGGCGCTGGACGGCGAGCAGGCCGTCCGCGTCTTCTCCGAGAACCGCGACCGTATCCAGCTCATCATCCTGGATACCATCATGCCGAAGATGAACGGAAAGCAGGCCCTCAGCGCCATCAAGGCCGTCCACCCCGACGTCAAGGCGCTTTTCATGAGCGGGTATACCGCGGACATTATCAGCAGGCAGGGATTGGTCGATCGGGGATACGATCTGATGCAGAAACCGATCGCGCCGATGGAGCTCCTGGCGCGGGTGCGAAAGGCGATCGACTCATAGTTCCAGACGAGGATGCGTATCAATTCATTACGATTTGGTAACCGTCCCGCTTTGCGGGGCGTAATTAGTTTTTCAAAAGCCCGTTAATACTTCAATCTGTATTCGCAACGCCTACCCTTAGAATACCGTTCCGCCATCGTAGACCTCACTATGAATAACTAATATATTTAGTATTGACATTATATTATAGATAGCATAGTCTTCTTCTCAACTGGCGCACTCTCTTCTTCAGGAGCAGGAACAAGTTGTTCATTGCCGGCTCGCGTGAACTACGGCAAGAACGGAGGAAAACGGCATGAAACGCAGTCTAAGAATTCTGTGTGTCGTATTGTTTGGCATGTTGCCGGCAGTATCTTTATCCTCATGCGGTGGTGGAGGCGCCAGCGGTGGTAACGGCGGAGGTGGAGGAAATACCATCACGATCAAAGGAAACTTCGCAGGGGGAACCCATGTTGCAAAAAGTCCGTGGCTGAACAGATTACTTGCATGGATAATTCCACCAGCGCATGCGTTAAACCAAAATGCTGTTATAAAGATAATGGCTTTTCACGGTAATGGCGGATATTCTGTTTCGAATGTGACCGATGGAAGTTTTTCAATTGCGGTAGAAACGGGTTCACCCATAGGGTTGATCTCTGTGGGGGCTAACAATAGTTATTTGGGCTACCTTACTCTGCAGAACGGCGTAGACTCGATACCCCTCACGAAGCTTGGTCAAAATGTTAACACTATTGATCTGCAGACCCTTTCTTCTTCCAGCTCCATGGTGACGCCTTCTTACAATCCCCTCGGTTCTGAGTTGCCGTTAACTTCCGCGGAGCAGATTGCTATCGCTCAAGGCGACAACTTCTTTGCCTCTCTTATAAAGAACCCTGATGCAGATGGCAATGGAACGATAGACTTCCTTGATGGTAAGTTTTTCCGGCCGTACATCACCTATTTCATAACGGGAGGCACTTTCGGGGCCAGCCTTACTCCGACGGTCACCACACCTGCGCCTATTGACGGTTTTAGATTTGGTCTCCATGCTAAGGATGCTACTCGTCCTGGCACTGTATATTTCACCGGTCCGGGAGGTTCCGGGCTCTCAAACGCCGCCTCCGCTCAGCCTCCTCTGGTGAATACTGACAGCACTGCATACGGTTCTCCCTACGTAACTGCCCCGGCGATCCCACCGGCTGGTCAATATCTGGTCTCCTATAAGACCAGCACGTTGACCTTCGACATTTCAGACCAGTCTTCAGCCCCTTCCAATATTATATTAGCTGTGCCGACAGTAACGTTGAATGGAAACGGGACCACCATAAACAAGGTCACGTGGGTTTATAAGCCCGGCAGTGGCGGTGGGGCGACCTTAGACCCGCTGGCGGTCATTAGTAGTGTCATGCTGCAAATAGAAGGGAATGGAACTCCCTGTGCCAGCTATCAACAAGGGCTCACCAGAATATATAATGCTGAAAATCTGCCCGCAACCACAGTAGAACATGTATTGGCATGTCAGAATCTATTGTGGTCTAATGTCACACAAATATTCATGGCATATAACGATGTGTATGGCAACCATAATGTTGTTACGTGGAACAAATAGACGACATCTTCACGTCGTACTCGATCCAATGTACAAAATACCCGCAGCTGCAGCACACTAGCGGAGCTGCTTGCACGGGTGCGGAAGGCATTGGAGCCATAGTTCCTGACCGTGAACTTCCCGAACAACGCACCCTAAAGGGTGCGGCTACTTTTCGAGAAATCAATACGTATCGATTTGGTTGCCTTGGTAGCCGCAGGCTTTAGCCTGCGATATTGCCTGCCCTTAGAATACCCTGCCGCCATCGTTGACATCGCTTTAGATCAGGCATATAGTCTTTCATAATCCCGTGAGTGATTTGGCACGTTCAGTGCTAAACTCGACAGCACCGAAATTTAATGCTTGGCGGGGCGGTTTCCGTCCCTTCATACACTGGTTGTTTTGAAGGAAATTATTCTTCTGGTTTGGCGAAAAGGATCACCAAATGAACAATGAAAATAATATCGTTTTACAAACCAGTCATAGTCGAAATCAAGTAGTTCATATCTTACGAGAACAGCTTGATGTTTATCCCACCTTTCTCGAAAGTGTTCTTACATTAAATGCCCGATATTGGAAAGGCTCATCACCTGTATGCGGAACTATTGGGGCGAATGAATTCGAAATGAGAAATAGGCAGGGGCCGGGCTTTTCACTTATAGCCAAGGGTATACTGGCTGACGTTAAAAACGGAACTCAGGTCCAGCTGACATTTTCAAAGCCAAACTTGTTAATGCGAGTTCAGAGTTTGCTTTTTAATCGATACGATAATGATCGAAAGGTCATAACCGATTTTCTAACGCAGTGGCTACAAGCCAAAGAAGTGTAGGAACCAACCTGCGCCTACAGCGACGCGTCAAAGGCGGCGCGTCAGGCGCGCGTTCTCCCCTCGCTCCGCGAGGGCAGAATCCCGGGCATTGACATCAATACTTTATCAATGCGTATAATGCTTTAATCTACTGAGATGATAGGCACAATTATCGCAAAGAAAAAGATCTATGCTGCTTATGAGTTCCTAAATAAGCGAGACGTTCATTCGTTTATTTCAGCTTGGGACGATGACGCCATTTTTGTTTTTCCCGGCACTATAAGAGCCAGTGGGTCTGTAAAGGGCAAAAAAGCCATCGAAACATGGTTTCACAACTTCTGCAGCCAATTCCCTGAAATTCATTTTAAGGTGAAGCGGATTTGCGCGGAAAGACTATTCGACATGATCGGCACCAACGTCCTAACGGCAATATGGGACATTATTCTCGTGAACAAAGACAGAAATACTATTCACAACAGCGGAGTAACTGTTATAACTCTTAAGCGTGGTAAAGTAATTCATGCGCAGGATTATATATTTAATACGGGGAAAGAATTTAATGCGATATGGGGCGAATAACACGCAGAAAGCTCGCAGGTAGTACAGAGCAGACCGAAACCTGACACAATGATTCCAACAACGCCGTCGAGAGGATTGCTGAAAACGCACCCCTCACGGTGGCGTCCTCCCTTACCCCTTCATCGCCTCCAGCTCATTCCAGCGTTTATACGCCTCCGCCAGTTCCTTCTCCACATTCTCCAGCCGCGCTTTGGTCGAGGCGACCTTGTTCCCGCTCTCGCGGTAGAAGGCGGGGTCGGCCATGGTCGCTATGATCCGCTGCTGTTCCGCGTCAAGTTCTTCGATGCGCTTCGGAAGTTCGTCAAGCTCCTTCTGCTCCTTGAAGCTCAACTTCCGCTGTTTTTCCCGCTGAGGGACCGGCGCTGCCTTTGGTTCTTCGGCTCTGACCGGGACCACGAGCATGCCGCTTTTCGCCCGGCTCTGCCTCAGCCAGTCGTCATAACCGCCGACATACTCGCTCACCCTGCCTTCGCCCTCGAACACGAGCGTGCTCGTAACCACATTATTGATGAAGGCCCGGTCGTGGCTCACGAGCAGCACCGTGCCGGTATAGTCCATCAGCAGTTCCTCGAGCAGGTCGAGTGTTTCGATGTCCAGATCGTTCGTGGGTTCGTCGAGCACCAGCACGTTCGAAGGCTGTGTGAACAGCTTGGCGAGCAGCAGGCGGTTCCGCTCTCCGCCGGACAGGACCTTCACCGGGCTGCGCGCGCGCGCGGGCGCAAACAGGAAATCCTGCAGATAGCCGATGACATGGCGCCGGTTGCCGTTGATGGTCACGTGATCGCTGCCGTAGGCGACGTTGTCCTGCACGGTCTTTTGATCATCGAGCTGGGCCCGGTGCTGGTCGAGGTACGCGACCTCGAGATTCGTCCCCTGCTTCATTTTACCCTGCTGGGGCTTCAGGTCGCCGAGCAGTACTTTCAGCAGCGTGGTCTTGCCCGAACCGTTCGGCCCGATAATGCCGATCTTGTCCCCGCGGATGATGGTGGTGGACAGGTTGCTGATGATCGGTCTGCCCGCGTACCCGAAGCTCACACCCTGCGCCTCGACCACGAGCTTGCCGGTCCGCTCGGCTTCCTGCATCTGGATGTTCGCCGTGCCGATCTTCTCGCGCCGTTCGCTCCTGGTCCTGCGCAGTTCCTTGAGCGCGCGCACGCGGCCTTCGTTCCTCGTCCTGCGCGCCTTGACACCCTGCCGGATCCAGACCTCTTCCGCGGCAAGCTTCTTGTCGAACTTCGCGTTTTCCACAGCCTCTCCGTCCAGAGCGGCCTGCTTCAGTTCGAGATAGGCATGATAGCTTCCCGGCCAGCTCGTTAGCCTTCCGCGGTCGAGATCGACGATCCGGGTGGCCAGCTTCTGGAGCAGCGCCCGGTCGTGGGTAACGAACAGCCGTGTGCCTCCGAAGGTAAGCAGGAACTCCTCGAGCCAGGCGATGGCTTCGATGTCCAGATGGTTCGTGGGCTCGTCAAGGAGCAGCAGGTCCGGCTCGCCGGCCAAGGCTTTGGCCAAAAGGACCCTGCGCTTGAGGCCGCCGGAGAGTTCGGAGAACTCGGCGTCCTCGGGAAGCTGCAGCCGCGTCAGGATGGTCTCAACGCGTTGCTGCATCTGCCACCCGTGGGCGGCCTCGAACTTGTGCTGGACGTCCTCAAGCTCCGCCATCAGTTTATCGCTGTGATCATGGGCCAGCCGGGCGCTCACGTGGTGGTAGGCGGCAAGCAATTTCCCCTGTTCGCCGAAAGCTTCCGATACAACGTCGAACACGCTGCCCCTGATGTTCGTCGGAACCTCCTGGGTCAGGATCGTCGTGCGCAGCCCCTGCTGGGCGACGACCATGCCGCGGTCCGGCTTTACTTCACCCGTGATGACGCGCATGATCGTGGATTTTCCGGTCCCGTTCCTGCCGACGAGGCAGACGCGTTCTCCCGGCTCGATCTGGAGGTCTATCCCTTCGAGCAGGAGAGGACCTCCGAATCCGACACTGATATTCTGAAGACTGATAAGAGGCATGCTGTGTCCCGTCAACGTCCTTTTGTCATATTGATTTTCCCTTAAGGAAGCATGCATTGTACACGGTAGGTCTGAATTTCGCAAGAAAGGATATAGGGGAAATACTGGAGCGAAGATCTTTAATATTTGTGGTTCTCTTGTATTAAAGTCGTAATGACTTTATCGCCACGCATGGAGGAGGAACAGCAATCTTTCAACAAAGACCTTTTTCTCGCAAAGACGCAAAGGCGCAAAGAAGGACAACCCTCAAAAGAACGACTTGCTAGAATAACAGATTATAAAAGAACTTGATCGAAGGTCTTCGCATCCAAGCACTGCGACTCCCCGGCCTTTGTCGTTGTCTCTCTTTGCGTGCTTGGCGACTTTGCGAGAGACAGCCGTTCGCATTAGCTTTTTAAATTTTAATATGAATGTTCCCTATTTATTGAAACCCGGATACAGTCTTTCCGCGCAGGCGGGGCAGAGGCTGTGGCTGAACTCGGCCTCGGAGTGTGTCGCGACATAGGACTCGATCTGGTTCCAGTAGCCTGTATCGTCCCGGATCTTCTTGCAGGAAGCGCATATCGGCAGCAGGCCTTTCAGTGTCTTTATGCTTTCGAGTGCCTCCCGGAGTTCCCGGATGAGCTTTTCCCGTCCTTCCTCGATCTGGCGGCGCTCGGTGATGTCCCGGTCGAAGGCCAGGATGAATCTATGGCCGCCGAACTCCAGCAGCCCGGCGCTCACCTCGACGGGGAACTCAGTCCCGTCCTTCCTGCGGTGATGCAGTTCCGTCTTGATCCATTCCCCGATCAGGATGCGCCGCATCATGTCGGGGGCGCTCTTGGCCGCGATGATGGTATCGAGGTCGGTGATCTTCATGCCCGTCAGCTCCGCCACAGTGTAGCCATGCATCGCTGCGGCAGCCTTGTTCGCCTTGACGATCCGCCCCGCCTTCTCCCCTTCGCCCTCAAGGATGAAGATGGCGTCGCCGGCATGTTCGAACAGCGTCCGGTACCGGTTCTCGCTCTCCGACAGGACGTCCGCCATGCGTTTCTGTTCTTTCGCCAGGGCGCCGGCTTTCCGTATCGTTAAGATGACGACCATGAGCAGGACCGCCGCCAGAAAAACAAGCACGCCCGTCGTACGTCTGGCCAGGGACCGGAGCTCGTTCTTTTCAGTGGAAATATCGTAGTAGATCTCGAATATGCCGATCATCTTCCCGTCCTTCATGATCGGCACATAGGTCTCGACGACATCGGCAGGCAGCATCTGATTTTCAAGGGTCATCGTGTTCTTCGGTATTTCCTGGACCTTGCTGTCGCCGGTCGATACGATGCGATGAAAATAATCTTCCTCATTGATGCGGCCGATCTCGCCGGGATTGGTGGAATAGACGATCGTTCCGGAAGGATTGAATATCTTGAGCTTGATGATGCGCGTATCGGTCTGCAGCTGCTGGATGTGCCGCAGGAAGGCCTTCGGCAGCCGGTCGGCCCTGAGCTCGACAGCCTCATCGATCAGGACCGACGAGAGAATGGTGGCGATGCGGACCGCCTCACGGGAGGTGTTCTCGGTGATGACCTTTTCAAAGGCGGGATATTCGATGAAAATGGCGTAGAGCGGGAAGAGGATGATCGCGCCGATGGCGATCAACAGAACGTTCTTAAGCAATGAGGACTGGCCCATTCCCGACCTCGCTCCCGGTAGTAAGCGTATGGTACGCTCGTTGGCGAGGCCAGTCAAGAAGTTCTGAAAGGTGTTCTAACAGGCGCGGTCAAGTCTTTCTGCAACCTTTTAAGTTCCCTGCAGCAAACTGCGGGGCATCTTGGCATTTAACTCGCCCCTCCCTTCGATGGGAGGGGACAAAGGGGAAGGTGAAGCATCCGGCGTTCGTGCTCATCACCCTGTGCAACATGCACATGGGTTACCTAACCTCCCCCATCAAGGGGGAGGAACCTGCAACGCAACCCTGTAGCAAGCTTCGTGGAATTGCGCGTTCAATAACATTATTTTCTCGCCTTCACCGGTTCGTAGGTGCAGAACGGCTCGGCGGCCAGATAGTCTCCGGAAATGGCGAAGGCCCGTGCGCGGCAGCCGCCGCAGACCTTGCGGTACTCGCAGATACCGCATTTACCATGGTAGTGGTCGAGGTCGCGCATCTCCTTGAAGAGCTGTGATTCGTTCCATATCTTCGAGAAGGGCTCCTTCTTGATGTCGCCCGCCTCTTCCTCGAGGAATCCGCAGATCTGCACCTTGCCGACATGGGACACGAAGGCGAAGCTCTGGCCGCCCATGCAGCCCTTGGTCATGGCGTCGAGCCCGTGGGATTCGGGCGTGACGGCGACCCCCTTTTCCTTCTCTCCCTGGCGGAAGATGCGGTAGTAATGGGGCGCGCACGTGGGTTTGAACTGGATCGGCGACTTGTCGCGCATCTCGTAGAACCACTTGAGCGTGCTCTCGTATTCCGCGGGCGGGATCTCCTGGTCCACGAGTTCCTTGCCCCGGCCCGTGGGCACGAGCAGGAACGGATGGTAGGCGACGGCGCCGAGCTTGATGACCATCTCGAGGAGCTTCGGCAGGTCCTTCACGTTGTGCTTGGTGATGGTCGTGTTCACCTGGAACTCGAGGCCCACCTTCTTGAAGTTCTCGATGGCCTTCATCACGCTCTCGAAGGCCCCTTCCACGCGGCGGAAGTTGTTGTGCTGCTCGGCGGTCAGGCCGTCGATGGACAGCGACACGCGCATGATGCCCGAGTCCTTCATCTTCTGCGCCAGTTCCTCGGTCACGAGCAGGCCGCAGGGCGCCATGACCATGCGCAGGCCGATCTTGGTGCCGTACTTGGCGATATCGTAGATATCGGCCCGCATCATGGGCTCGCCGCCCGTCAGGATGATGATGGGGTCGCTGAAGGACTTGACGTCGTCAAGGAACCGGAACGCATCCTCCGTCGAGAGCTCGCCCGGGTACGGACCGTACTTGGCCGCGGCCCGGCAGTGGACGCAGTTCAGCACGCAGCTCCGGGTGACCTCCCAGGCGATAAGCCGGGGAAGGTATTTTTTCTCGCCGCCCGGGTGGCCGCCGGGATGCCCGTGGCCATGGGGCGCTTTCGTTGCGTGGGGATGGGACATATAAAAAACTCCTTGGATTGTAAATTGGAAATTATAAAGTTAGCAACTACAAAATCAAGATCTTTTTTCGCCACGAAGGCACCAAGACACAAAGAAAGCACTAACCATGAAAAAATCTTCCATCACCCTGTATTTCTTCGTGCCTTCGCGTCTTTGTGGCAAATTCCTGTTTACAATTTACCCTATGCGATCATGTTTCTTAAACAGTTCGCTATATTAACCAATCATACTGGAATAGTAAAGCCCAAACTCAAGCGCAAACCCTGTTCCTTCCCTGCTCCTTGGCCCGGTACAGCGCCGTGTCCGCCCTGCGGACCAGCTCTTCCGGGTCCTCCCCGAGCGAAGGTTCCCAGGTGCTGACCCCGATGCTCACCGTGACCGCAATGGCGGTCCCCCCGTGCTCGAATACGGCGTTCTGCACAAGCGCCCGAACCCGCTCCGCAAGCACCTGCGCTCCGGCCTGGTCCGTTCCGGTCGCGAGCAGGCAGAATTCCTCCCCGCCGTACCGCGCGATCAGGTCCGTTGCCCGGAGCCTGCCCTTGATGAGCCCCGCCACCCCCGAAAGGACCGTGTCCCCCGCCTGGTGGCCCCAGGTATCGTTCACCTTCTTGAAGAGATCGATGTCGATCATGAGAAGGGACACCGTCGGGCCGTAGCGGCTGACGCGTTTCACCTCCTGCAGGAGACGTTCGGTGAAATAGCGGCGATTGTAGACCTTCGTGAGCGCATCGGTGATCGAGATCTCCGCGAGCTTACGGTTGAGCGCCGAGAGTCGTTCGTTCGCCGCCGAGAGCTCCTTGGTCCGCTCCTCCACTTTTCGCTCAAGGGAGAGATTCAGCGCGGACAATCTCCGGTAGAGATCGGCGTTCTCGATCGCGACCGCCGCGTGCGATGAGAGCGCGGCGAGCAGCGTCTCGTCCTCGCTGCCGAAGGTCCCGGCCCTCTTGTTCAGCACCTGGATCGCGCCGATGATCTCTCCGCAGGTGTTCCTGAGCGGCGCGCACAGGATGCTCTTCGTCCGGTACCCTGTTTTCCGGTCGAACTCGGGGTTGAACCGCCGGTCGGCGTATGCGTCGGGAATATTGACGATCTCGCCGGTCCGTCCCACGGTCCCGGCAACGCCCACGCCGACGGGGAAGCGGATCTCGACCACCTCCACGCCCTGCGCGATCTTTGCCCACATCTCGCCGCGTTCGACATCGATCAGGAACAGCGAGCTCCGGTCGGCGTCCATGACCGAGGTGGTCTCCTCGATGATCGTGCCGAGCAGCCGGTCGAGATCACGTTCGGCGGTGAGGCGCAGACCGATCTTGAGCAGACTGGAGAAACGTTCGGGAGGTATGTTCAATAAGGGATCGGACATGGGGACCTTGTAACCAGCAGCCAGGAGAAACAACCCGCGCACAACGTGATCATATCATTCCGCCCTGAATAAATGCTTCAGCTCAGCAATTTCGTGGATCACATGGTCCGGCCCCGCCCTGCGAAGCTCCGCTTCGGAGCGGAAGCCATAGGTCACGGAGCAGGTCGTGATCCTTGCTGCCTTGCCCGCAAGGACGTCCGTCGTGCCGTCTCCCACCACGACCGCGCGCTCCCGGGGGACCCGGAGATCCTTGATGATCGAGAGAAACGCGTCAGGCGCCGGCTTCAGCGGCAATCCCGAGTCCGCCCCGACGATCATTTTGAAATAGTGCCGGATGCCGAGCTGGACCAGGAGCGGCTCTGAGAACTCAAGCGTTTTGTTGGTCACCACGGCCAGGGAAAGCGAGCGAAAGTGCTCGAGCGTCTCCACAACCCCCGGGTACAGGCGCGAGTTGACGACCAGGTACCTTCTCTGGTGGTCCGTGTAGATCGCTTTTGCCTCTTTGAGATGTTCCGTATGCCCGTCCAGGGCGCGGGAGAGCAGCTTCTCCAGACCGTCGCCCACGTACTGCCGTACCGTGTCCAGGTGGAGCAGCGGCCTGCCGAGGCGGCCGAGCGTGAAGTTGACCGAATGGGCGATGTCCTCCAGGGTATTCACGAGGGTCCCGTCGAGGTCGAAGATGATGAGGCGAATGGGTTTCATGGATATCACAGGAAACCGTGGAACAATTCACGGCCTTATTAACCACGGAGACACAGAGACACTGAGAAAAATCTTTGACACTGATTTCCAAAAGTAGGCGCCTCTAGGCGTCACAGATAAAATACTTATGATAACTGCGGACAAGTCAAAATCTCTTTTCTTTCCTCAGGTCGGAAGACTTATCCGCCTTTATCGTCTTACCGATCCGCCTCTTCCGTGTCGAAGATCTTTCTGTTGGTTTTTCATATTACATGATCTTTTCCAGCCCCAGGTAGCGTCTGGGATTCTCCGAGGCGAACTGCAGGGCAAGCTCCTGGGGGACGCCCAGGGAGACCAGGTTCCTGACGCAGTCCGCAAGGCTGATGCCGCTCCCCTGCAGGACCCCGCCCGGCCCGCGGATGGCACCCTTCCCCCAGCCGGCCCCCTTCACGGAGTCGGAGATGAGCAGGATCCGCTCGGGCCGCTTCATTTCGAGCAGCATCTTGAGGCTCTGGGGATGGAGGTGCACCATGTCGGCGATGACCTCGACATAGATATCGTCGTCCATCAGGCCGAACCCGGCGAGGCCCGGCTCGCGGTGATGGAATCCGCGCATGGCGTTGAAGAGGTGCGTGATGCCGGTAGCGCCGGCCCGCTTCCCCTCCTCGGCCTGCTCGAACGAAGCGTCGCTGTGGCCCATATGCACGAGGAATCCCTTCTCCCGAGCGGACTCAATGACCCGGAGCGCGCCGGGAAGCTCGGGCGCGATCGTGATGATCCTGATCACGTCCTCGAACCCGTCGACGATCTTCATGAGCATGTCCAGTGACGGATCCCTGAAGTTCTTCCCGTCCAGGGAACCCGCCCGCTCAGGGTTCAGGAACGGCCCCTCGAGATGGACCCCCAGGACCCGCGCTCCCGAGGACTGGGTGGACATGGCGCGCTGGATGGCGCTCATGCTCTCCCGCATGTCCTCGACGGTGCCGGGATAGACAGTCGGCAGGATCGCATCGGTCCCCCGGCTGCCATGGATGTCGGCCAGCCGCAGGATATCGTCCTGCCTCCGGGTGAGCGTGTCGTACTTCTCCGCCCCGTGGACGTGGATGTCGGTCAATTGCGGCTTTGTACCTGCTGCGTAGGCCATATAGTTAACCCCGACCCCTCCACACCTCCCCTTGTCAAGGGGAGGCTGGGTGGGGTAGGACACGGAGACACGGGGAAAATTCAAATGCACTTCTCACCGCGTCTCCCCGTCGCCGCGTCTCCGCGTCTGCTTTACGTTATCATTCCTCTTCGCGAAAAGAACTCGGAGAGCGCCAGGCGCACAACGGCGCCCCGGTCCCAAGGCTGCTTCAGTTCCTTCGTGAGCTCTGCCGCCACTTCGTCCAGGGCAGGGATGTGCTCGTCCTCGAGCTGGATCGTCACCTCGACGAGCCCGTGCTCATGCTCCCCCGCTTCGTCATGTCCGTGGCCGTGATGCTCATGACCGCAGTGTTCGTCGTGCTGATGCTCCTGATGTCCGCTCATACGACTCCTTCGATACCCCACCCGGAAATGCAATGCAAGAACCTGTCACAAGCAACTTCTGTCTCTCGCAAAGCCGCAAAGGACGCAAAGAAAACGTGGACAGATTCAAGATTCAAGATCTATAGCTTTCCTTTGCGGCTTGGCGTCTTTGCGAGAAAAGGGTCTTTGTCTTTTCTTCTCACTCTCACGTCAGGTACAACACATTAGAAGAGCACCTTCATCATCATCGGCAGCGTAAAGAACACCGCGATCGTCGAGACCGCGATGCAGGTGGCCGCCAGCGGAACATCCAGCTCGAACTCGTCGGCGACGACCAGCGAGAGCACCATCACCGGCATGGCCCCCTCCACCACGACCGCCTTCAGGACAGCCCCTTCCAGCCCGGCCCCCTTCGCGATCCACCACGCGAGGAGCGGGGCGAGGATCAGTTTCAGCGCCAGCGCAGGCACCGCCACGGGGAGCCGCCGGACGTCCCGGAAGTCCAGTGCCAGGCCGACGGTGAAGATCATCACCGGGATCACCGCCCTGCCCATGAGCTGTGCCGCTTCCAGCAGGGCCTGCGGTACCGCAACGGGGAGGGCATGGACGCCGACGCCCGCGGCAACGCCCCAGAGCGGCGGGAGCCTCAGCACCCGCTTCAGGGACGCCGCAAGGGACACGGCCGCTCCGCTGCCGAACCGGGCCGCGATCAGCATCCCGATGGTCAGCAGGATCGGCGTCGTGGCAAGCAGGTCATACAGGATGGCGATGTACCCGTACCGGGCGCCCAGGGTCTCCGTGATGACGGGGAGCCCCAGGTAGGTCACGTTCCCGAACGACGCCGAGAGAAGAAGGACGCCGATCGAGGCCCGCGGCGTGGCCCGGAACAAGGGCAGGAAGCGGTACACGGCAATGCCGGCCGCCAGGCCGGCCAGCGTGACAACGGCCGCGGTGAACGGCACAACGAGGAAGCTGCGGTCCACTTTCGCCGTGGCAACGAGGCCAAAGGCCAGCGCGGGCAGAAAAAAATGCAGGACCGTCATGTTCAGCGCGTGCCGGACGCGGTGACGGTCGATGCCGCCCGGATCAAAGAACCGCCACAGGTATCCCGCCGCGACGATCAATCCGAATGATAAGAGGACACGGTTAATGGCTTTCTCCTAACCCGGACAAGCCGGTACCAGAACCTGCCACAAAGACACGAAGGCACGAAGAGATGCCTGAGTGTTTCGTGGTTTGATTAACTCGATAATTTTCAAGACGTTCTTTGTGTCTTAGTGCCTTCGTGGCGATAATTTTCTTGCCACTTTGCGTAGAATTTGATTTGTAACTAACTTAGTAGTGTTTTCATTATACCAATATGGCCTGACCGGTGAAAGAGGTATTTTCCCTTGCCCTGATGGCTTTGACTTTTTCCCCCGCTTCTCCTATAATGCGCAGCATTATCAATCTTGCAGTAAGGAGGACGTTCATGGCGTGGAGATACCTTGTTGAGATCGTTGCGGTGCTGATCATGCTGGGGGGTGTCGGCGGAATATTCTACGGGGTCTTCAAGGGCACCATCACCCTGAGCGTCAGGACGCTCCAGTTCCTGGCGATCGCCATTGTCGTTCCGGCGGTCCTTATCCTGTCGCTCGAGCGGAGCCTTGGCAATGAATCGACCGCAGCCTTGCTCGGGGCCATGGTGGGGTATGTGCTGGCCGGAGGGGCGAAGAACGACTAACAGTCTCTTGCGGGTGGAACAGAACGGCGGACCGGACATCCCGGCCCGCCGTTTTTTTATCGCCAGATGGCGTCAGGCGATCCGATCCCGGTCCGTACGGGTCCCGTCCCTTCGCTCCTGGATGGCGATCATCAGCAGGATCGCGGCGTGGATGAAAAAGGCTTCCACGACAACGGCCCGTATGCGGGCATCTGCACCGGGAAGACCGACCAGCATCCGCGCCGACGCCATAAAGAGAACAAGCCGCGCCACGGAGCCGATCCATACGAACGCGACCGCCACCGGAACGATGCCGAACGAGACAAGCGGACCCCGAAACCGCAGATAGACCGCAAGGCTTACCAGCAGGCCCTGCGATAACGGTGTGTAATAGGCGCCGCCCGGCATCGATCCGGGAACGAGCGCGGTAAATATCCATGACAGCATCCCCACCAGAAACCCGATGCCCGTCGATGCCGCAATATGAACTTGCCCGCGTCCGAGCTTCCACGAGATCGTCCCGAACACAGCAGCGCCGGCGCCGGCCCACCCCAGGAACCGGCCTGCCGGCGTCGAGATAGCCAGCACGCCGCCCTGCCCCGACAACCCGACCAGCTGTTTCAACGACGTGTTCAGGAACACCTCGATCGGCAGCGCGATGTCAGGAGCGCTCTTCTTCATGAGCTCCCAAACGAGCTGGCTGGCTGCCCCTGCAACAACAGTGATAAACGGAAGACCGGCGATTTTCAGCAATGCGAGAATATCGAACTTCTTCTCCGGACGCTGCTCTCCCTCGCTGAGGCGCATCCCGTCCAGCGCAACGCCGGTCCAATATGCCGCGGTTATGATCCCCTGTATCATGAACACGGACAGGAGCATGGCGCCCTGTCCCCACACCGTCACGAGCAAGACTATAAAGAGCAGGACCAGAAATCCAAGCGGCGGCACAAGGATGATGGCTCGCAGCAGCCTGCCCGCTGCGATGTAGCCGAGGCCGGGCACAAGCCAGAGAAGTACGGTCCGGCGGCTGCTTCCCAAGGGACCGAGGAACGCCTGCAGCGCCGGAAGCGGCTGATGCACATCGGGCAGTCCCTGTTCCGTCCGCTCCTGCCGCTCGGACCGTTTGAACACGAGGAATGCGATCAGCACCAATGCCATCCCGCCGATGGCAAGCACCCGAAGGAACAGGTAGCCTCGATACGACCGCTCCTTGCCGTGCAGGAGTTCCTGGAGCGCAGGCTTCCCGAAGAATCCAAGGTAATACCCGCCGGGCGAATACCGCAGGATGTTCCGCGTCTCCCCGTCGGCGACCAGTACGTCGTCGCCCAGGACCAGGATGTCCAGCGGATCGATCGCGAGCCCGCGGTCGTACAGCGGACGTGATACCGGTGATGCCGAATCGAGCACGACGACCTCGCCGCCCACGAACATCGGTCCGCGATTGATGACGAACAGCCTGTCGTCCATGCGGCCAAAATGGACCGGGAAGATGTTCATGTTCCGGGCCCCCCGCGTGGTGGGGATGATGCGGTCCAGCGTACCGTCGAGGTGGAACACGATGATCCGGTGATTGTCCGTGTCCGTGGCGTACAGCCGGTCGCCGTCGAGGGAAAGGGAGTTCGGGTAGCGGAACGGTCGATGCGGGTCCATGGCGGGCGGCTGTTCGTCCTCAGACCCCTCTTCTCCTTCGTCCATGACAACGGGACGTGTCCCGGAGGGAGACGTCAGGACCCGTGCCTCTTTTCCCCCGGAGGGATAGATCTGGATGCGATGATGATTGGAGTCAGCGACGTAGAGGGTGCCGGAGCGATCGTCGCGCGTGAACTTGAAGTTCCGCAAGTGCTGTCCCGGCACGCCGACCCGTTCCGGCGAGGGTGGGCGGGGTACCGTTCCCACGAACTTCCCCTCCGATGTGTACCGCCGGATCTCCTGCGATTCGATGAGTCCGACGAGGAGCTGCCCCTCAAGTCCGAAGGCAAGGTCCGCCACCGGCTCAGTGATCCCCATGCCTGCCAGCGGCCAGTTCGCCAGCAGGTCCCCGTTCTGAGAAGCGTGAAGGATCTCGTCGTTCGTGAGCAGGAAGAGCGTTCCGTCACTGCCCGCGAGCATGCGGACCACTCCCTGCGACTCGAACGACCGCTGGTCGGCCCAGAACGCCAGTTTCAACAGGACCGCAAGAAGAAGGATGTTAAGGAGAATGATTGTGCGTTTGTTCACCCGAGACACCCTCCGGGGACTCGACCCTTGCTTTCTTCGCAACGGTACATGCCCTCTGCCCGCATCGTGCGAATCGCCGCCCGGGGCGGGCGGGACGTCTTCGCCAGCCCCTTTACAGGCCCCCGGCCTGCCGGACCCTGACCGCGATGGCGATGATGATGATGAACACCGCAGCTGCCAGGGAGCAGACCATCGTCAATAGGGAGGCCCGGTAGTTCCCGTTTATCTCGGTGAAATAATACTGCAGGTTCGGCAAGCCGAAATATCCCCGATAAACACCCTCGGGATAGAAGCTCAAAATATTTCTGGTCACGTTGTCCGCGATCAGCACCTCGTCATGCATCGCGATGATATCGAGGGGATCGATAGCAATACCTGCCGGCAGGAACGGCCGGACCTTTCCCGAATCAAGGTCGACCACTACGATCTCGCTGCCTTCAACGTTGCGCTCCCGGTTGATAACGTAAAGCATGTTGCCATAGCGGGAGAATTTACACGGTGTCGTGTGGACGGGATTCCCGGCGTGCATCGTCGCGATGGCCTGCACTACCGAACCCTGCCGATCCAGCATAACGATCCGCCGCGCATCAGCATCGGCAGCGTACCTCCATCCGTCGTTGTCGAGCGTGTGGTTCTGGCACAACAGGGGCCGGTCAGGATCAAATGGCGCGTAGAAGACCCGCCCCCCGTCTTTGAGCGCGTTGTCCGGCGGAGCCGGGCTCAGCTGGGCGGATACGAGGGTCAAGCGCATCCTGTCAGCCGATCCCGTGCGGACGAACTGGACGGTTTTGCCGGGGCCGGTCGTAAATTCAGTGAACGGACCCGATATCCCCGCATCCTTCAGGTCCCGCGCGATCTCGATCCCGCCCGACGGGAACAGCGTGAAGATCGTCCCCTGCGTCAGCACGGTGATCACGCCGCCCGGATCGCGGACCATCGTGATGGCGCCCTGCATCGCCCCGGCCTTCTGGCCGGCCCACACCGCGATGCCGAGACAGATCACAAGGGCCAGCGCCTGGAGCCACAGCAGCACACGATGCGTGAGGGTGATCATCATGATGAGGAGCTATCCTTGTCTTTCGTCGGCAGGAACGGGATCGTAAGCATGCCGGGGATGGTCAGGAAGCAGACGATGATGAAGAACATCCGGTAACCCACGGCCTGCTGGAGCCATCCCGAGAAGAACCCCGGCAGCATCATGCCCAGCGCCATGATGCCGGTGGAAATGGCGTAGTGGGAGGTCTTGTACGCGCCCTCGGCCGAATACATCAGCGTGACGGTAAAGACGGTAAAGCCCATGCCGTAGCCGAACTGCTCCAGCGCCACGAGCGGATAGGCGAAGGCCACGGGCGGCTGCGCGTAGGCCATGTAGACAAAGAACAGGTCCGGAAGGTGCATGGCAAGCACCAGCGGCCAGATGCAGCGCCTGAGCCCGAACTTCGCGATGAGCGCCCCGCCGATGATCCCTCCCGCGACGAGCGCGAGAATGCCGACGGTGCCGTACACCAGCCCGACCTCCGAGGTCGTGAGGCCAAGCCCGCCCGCCTGATGCGGGTCCAGGAGGAACGGACTGACAAGCTTCAACAGCATGGCCTCGCCGAGCCGGTACAGCAGGATGAACGCCACGAGCACGCCGACCTTCTCCTGTTTGAGATACGCGGTGAATACGTCCTTGAACGATGTCAGCCCGGCATGATCGCCCGCCGTTCGGCGCTCGTCGCTTTTCGGGTAGGGCAATATGTAATAATGCCAGGCGAACGCCAGCGCAAAGAGGGCCCCGGCGATGCACATGACCACGGTCCAGCTGAGCGGAACGTTCCCGGACGCGGCCTCGATCCGTCCCGCGAAATAGACCAGGAGCCCCGATCCGAAGATCATGGCCAGACGGTAGAATCCGGAGCGGAGGCCGACGAAGAACGCCTGCTCCTTCTCCGTAAGCGCCAGCATGTAGTACCCGTCCGCGGCGATGTCGTAGGTGGCCGAGATGAAGGCGCCGGCGACGAAGGCGGCCAGGGACACGAAAAAGAACTGCGTGATCGAAAGCGACCAGGCGGTAACGAGCATGCAGCACGCCATGGCCGCCTGCGTCGCAAGGATCCAGTTCCGCTTCGTGGAATTCGTGTCCACCAGCGGGCCCCAGAACATCTTGATGACCCAGGGAAGATACAGCCAGCTTGTCCAGAAGGCGATCGAGGCGTTGTCCGCGCCCATCTTCTTGTAGATGATGACCGAGACGGTGTTGATCAGGATGTAGGGAAGGCCCTCTCCGAAGTAGAGCGTGGGAACGAACGTCCAGGGATTGCGGGATGCGGCGCGTTGAGCGGTCATGCGGCAAAGCGTAACAGATTGAGGAGAGACAGTCCAGCGGAAAAAACAGAAAAGGCAGGGCGCCTGCCCTGCCTTTGAGTGATCACGTCTTCTGAATGGATCCTGCTACTTCGCCTCCGCCTTCGGTTCCGGCTTCGGCTCGGCCTTGACCTCCGGCTGCGTTTCAGCCTTCTCCGCCTTCGGCTCGGTCTTTGCCTCCGGAACCTGTTCGGCCTTCGCTTCCATCTTTATCATGTCCAGGCTCTTCTTGGCGTCGGGCACGAGCGCGCTGTCCGGATACTGCTTCAGAAACTCCTCGAACTCATGGATCGCCTCGGATCTTTTCCCAGCCTCTGCATAGGCGAGGGCTTCCTTGAACTCGGCCAGTTCCGCCTCGGTCACGGACTCCTCGCCCTTCTTGCCCTTCCAGTAGAGCTTGCTCCTGCCGTTGTCATCCTTCGCGCCGCGCACGCCTGCCACGCCCGTGCTCACCGAGAGCTTCTTCCGGGGCGAGATGATGTCGATCCTCTTCTGGAGCTCCTTGAACCACGAAGAGGTCCCGGACCCCTTCGTCTCCTGGGCCGCGGCCGTGGTGATGCACAGGGCGAGCATGCTGAACGCGATGATAGCTTTTCTGATCATAGGAACCTCCCTTTCAATTGCGGATTTCGGATTGCGGATTGCGAATTTACAATGGAAACAGTATCGAATGATTTCGGATTCTAATCCGCAATCTACAATCCGCAATCCGCAATTTATTTCGCCACTCCCAGTTCCGCCGCAAGGTCGCCGTACCGGCGCAAGACACGCGGGTCAGCTGCCGCTGCGTCCTGGAACACCTTCCGTGCGTCGTTCTTCTTGCCTGCCTTGAAGTGGACCCGCGCAAGATTCACCATGATGCCCGTGTCGCCCGGCTCGACCTTGAGCGACGCCTCGTAGGCCTGGCGCGCCTCGTCAAGACGCTCCTGCAGGAAGTGGATGTTCCCGATGTTGTTCAGCGCCATGGCATTGTCCTTCTCCACGGCAAGCAGTTTCTGGAATTGTTCAAGCGCCTCGGTTGTGAGGCCGTTCTCGCCGTACAGTATGCCGAGCTGGGCAAGGGCGGAAACATCGTCGGGCTTGTTCTTGAGGGCCGCAAGATATCCGGCCGAGAGCGCCGCCAGCCGCTGGCGGCCCAGTGCCTCGAGCTCGTCCTTGAACTTCGCCTCGATCTCCTCCTGCTTGACCTTGATCTGCTTCCCGTCAACGGGCGGGAGCGTCACCGGCCGGAACTGCTCCCAAGCCTTCTGGGTCTCGACGATCTCGACCTTGCCCTTCGCCGACCAGTCACGGTATTCCTCGGCGCCCTTCTGCCACGCCCGGGTGAACGACGAACCCACCAGGGTCATTTCCACGGGTATCCAGACCGTGCCGCGATGGACGACCAGGAGGGAGTCGGAGAACCCCAGGGTGTTCTTTTCCGCCTCGGGCACCCCGGTGTTGAAGATAATGAACACGTGGCCCGGAACATCCACGAGCGCGGTCCCGATGCCGATGTTCTCCAGGGCCGACGCGAACAGGATGGTGAGGTCATCGCAGTCACCGCTCTTCCGGGCAAGCGTGTCCCGGGGGTACTGGAGATAATCGACGACCGTCGCCTTCTCGGAGAACTCCTGGAAAGGGCTCGAGGGATCGACGATGTACGACAGCCCATACACCCCGAGGGCGGCATACAGGGTCCGGCCATACACGAGGGACGGATGCAGGTTCGGGTAGGCGTCCACATACGGTTGTATCACGCCGCGGGCAAAGTCCGCGACCGGCGGGTCCTTCGGCGTCACGAATGCCCCGATCTTCTCTTTCTGGTCCCACGTCATGGCATGGCGCTCATAGAGCATGACCGGAAAGCTCCGCTTCACGGTCTTCGCCTCGCCGGCGCTGTAGTAGGTCAGGGCTATTTCGCTCTGGAGCGGCGTGTTCTCCGTCACTTCCAGGATCCGGTTGTTGAACACCGGTTTGACCAGCAGGTCCATCTCCTGCTTCGGACCGATCTCGGGGACCGCGATCTCCGTCGGGAAATCCATGTAGTCCTTGATGGAGAAGGTGAGCTTCGCGGCTGGGAACGGGATGTCCGTATTGTTCCGAAGCACGACCTTCCCCAGCGAATGGGACTCATAGTATTTATAGGAGGACGCGAAGATCTCGCGCATCTCGATCGTTACCAACTCCACGGGCGGCGCGGTGAGCGATGCCTTGGGCGTGGAGGCGAATATCACCTCGCTCGGCTGGCTCTCGTCCCCTTCTTTTCCCACCGCCGTGACCTGATAGTAGTACAGCGTGTCGTCGGTCAGCGGATTGTCGACAAAGAGCGTGCGGTCGATCGTGGCGGCCGGCGCGAACCCGGTGCCGAGCTGCCTGGTCCGGTATACCCGGTAGGAGGTCACGAAGGGCTCCAGGTTCGGAAGCCAGGAAAGCGTGATCTGCTTCTCCGTGGCATCGATCCGCACCTTTTTCGGCGGCGAGGGCACAAGGCGCGGCGTCACCGCCGACACGGTGCCCGAGAAGGCGCTCGCATTGCCGTCCCTCGCCTGGCTGCTGATGCGGTAGTGGTACGACCGGTTGCTCGGCAGCCCCCGGTCCACGAAGAACGGCTCCGCCGTGGCGGTGAGCAGCTTGTACTCGCCGCCCGGGGCATCGGCGCGGTAGACCTTGTAATGTTCCACATAGGTCTCGGTGCCGGGCTTCCAGCTCACCTGGACCTCGTTCATCTTCGCCTGGGCCGCCACCTCGGCAGGGACCGCCTGGGTATGCAGGAGGGTGAAGACCTGCACCCGCTTGTTGCCGCGGTCCCCCACGGACAGCCGGGTGCCGCCTTCCAGCACAAGCCCCGCGGGCGACCGGAACTCTCCGGGGCCCCTGCCTTCGTTCCCGAACTTGCGCAGGAATTTCCCGTTCCGGTCGAAGATCTGCACCCGTCCGTTGCCCGCGTCAAGGACGTACACCTCGCCGTCAGGCGAAACGATGATCGATTCCGGGTCTTTGAACTCGCCGTCCTGCTTTCCCGCCTTTCCGGCCTCCCACAGCAGGGTGCCGGACTTGTCGAACCTGGCGATCCGGTTGTTCCCCCGGTCAACGACGGTGATGTTCTCGCTGTTGTCCACGGCAAGCCCGACAGGCTCGGAGAACTGCCCTGCCTGGCTGCCGGACCTGCCGAAGGCCCCGAGGAACAGGCCCTTTGCGCTGAAGACCTGCATCCGGCGGTTGCCGGTATCGGCGACAACGATGTTGCCCTTCAAGGTCAACGCGACCGCGGATGGAGAGCTGAACTCTCCTTCCTTCGAGCCGGACCTGCCGATCACCTGCAGCAGGGCGCCGTCAATGCTGAACTTCTGCAGACGATCATTGCCCGTGTCGGCGATCCAATAATTCCCGGTCCCATCCACGGTGCCCCCCCGGGGATTCTTGAGCATGCCCGGTTCACTGCCACGGATCCCGATCTGTTTCCCACTACCACTCCCCAAGGCAATGAGCGAGTCGCCGGAGATGCCCCAGAGCTGTTTGTCCGCCATAAGGGCGACGACCTCGCCGGGGAGCTCTTTGAACAGCACGACCGATGGAGGCGGGGAGACCTGGGCAAGCAATGCTCCGTCGCCGCCTTCACTGGTGAAGATCTGGAGCGTATGCTTGCCGGCATCCAGGAGATAGATCTTTCCTTCGCGGTCGACCTTGATGCCCGACGGCCTTCTGAACTGCCCCGGGCCGAGGCCTTCCGATCCTATTGAGCCCAACAGCTTTCCCTGGGGATCGAACTTCTTGATCTTGACGTTCCCGCTGTCGGCGACATAGATGTTGCCCGCGCCGTCAACAGCCAGCCCCAGCGGTTCGTCAAACCCTTCGGTCCCCTTCCCGCTTGCACCGAACGAAAGGGTCTGGACCCCGCCGCCGGTGAAGACGCGCACCTTGTTCATATCGCTGTCAAGGACATAGATCCGGTTCTGCATATCAACGGCAACATCCACCGGGGTCTTCATCTCGTCCTTTTTGGTCGTAACGGTGATCTGTCCCAGGAATATCCCTCCCGTTGTGAGGACCTGCACGCGGCTGTTCCCCGCATCGGCAACATAGAGAAGCCCCTGGCTGACGCTGATGCCACGCGGATCGCTGAACTGCTTCGGCCCCGAGCCTTTGGCGCCGAAGCCCCGAAGGAACATGCCTTTGCCATCGAATATCTGGATGCGCCCGTTCCCCCCGTCGACGACATAGACGTTCCCCTGTTCGTCCACGGCAATACCCGAGGGCCCCTTGAACTGGCCGTTCTGGTCCCCTTTGCTTCCCCAGGTGAGCACGGTCTTTCCCGACTGGTCCAGCACGACGACGCGATGGGCGTCGGTATCGGCGATGTAGATATGGTCGCCGGCAAGGGCGAGGGCCCGCGGCTCGTTCAGCAGGCGCTGGGGGGTTTTCTTCCCGGACTCACCGATCTCCCGTACGAACTCGAATTGCTGATAGGCGGGCAGGGAGGTAGCGATGAATAGAATGAACAGGAGCGGCACGGCAATGCGTGCGGCAGGGCGGTACAGGGCCATGGAATTCCTCCTGGCAGGATGCGCACGAGAAGGGAGGACCACGTCTTGCGGCATGCCTGTATTGATGGCTTGGATTATAACACACTGTGATGCATAAAAAAACAGTAATAAAAGTCTATCACAATACTTATTGCCAAGCATCCTCGGGGGCCACGGACATTCGCCGACCTGCCCGGGCAATTTAATTGACTTTCATCACCTATTTAGGTATTTTCTAAAAGATACCAAGGGGCTCTACTATGAACTATAATTCATCACTGTCGTTGCCTGTCGCGATCTGCACCGCCGCGATACTGATACTGCTGTTCTCCTCTCCAGCCGCGGCGGCCGTGACGCGTGTCGTGGCGACGACGAGCGATCAGTGCCCGGTAGAAACGCCAACGACGATCTGTTATCTTTCTTTTCAAGAGGCCGTCGCCGCGGCTCTTTCCGGTGATGCGATAGATATTCTTCCCGGTACGCACAGCGCGGCGAATGCGACACTCAGTCAAAGCGTCTCGATCTCCGGCTCCGAGACCGCGCAGACGATCCTGAACGGCGGCGGCTCGGGTACGATCCTTACCATCAGTGGCGCGGTCTCTTCCCTGAGCATCAGAAATCTCACCTTCTTCAGCGCGAACACGGGCATTGCGGTCCAGAATTCGTCGTCGGTCGACATCCGGAATAATATATTCGAGATCGGGACCAGCAGTACGGCGATCTCGATATCAGCATCGCCGAGCACGCGCGTTTTCAACAACACTTTCTATTTGAACAGCAACGGCATCGTATCCAACGACGTGAATCTCAATATCATCAACAATATCTTCAACCAGGGTGCCGGCAGCACGGCGATCTCATCAAACGTGTCCCTGCTCACCATAAAGAACAATCTGTTCTTTGGCGGCAACATCGGCCCCGCCGTGGTCACGGTCACGATCGACCCGCACGACGTGACCGTCCCGCCCCCTGACTGGAGAGGGAATATTTCCGCTCTCGACCCGAAGTTCGTCAAGCCGGATCCCAGCGACGTCACCCTGAGGGATTTCCACCTGCTGGCCAGTTCGCCCTGCATTACGGCGGGAGATACGTCGATGGGCTTCAATAGCACGGGAGATACGTCGGGGACCGACATCGGCGCTTACGGCAGCCAATCCGACAGGATTCCTTATATTGTTTCCGTCGTCTCCGCCCTTGCCTCGGCCTCCACGGGAACGATCACCGACACCATCACGCTCTCGTGGTCTCCGAACAACGCGTACTCCACGAAGGGTTACAATGTACATTACGACAAGGTTTCCGGCAAGGCCACCGGGAGCTACAACGGCGCCGACGCGGTCGTATCAGGCGTGACCCGGACATCGCCCATCGATGTGGGCACCGCTACGAACGTGATCCTCACCGGGCTGACCACCACCGCGGCAACGCCCGCAAGGCCCGTCCTGTCCAGACCGGAACCCCGCAACGAAGGCCTGCGTCTTTCCTGGTCCGCTGTTCCCGGAGCGACGAGCTACACAATCTATTACAGCCTGGCATCCGCGCCAACGCTTACGTTCCCTCCCATCACCGTTGCGAACACAACGTCCTATACGTTGTCGGGTCTGGTGAATGGAGAGCTCTATACCATCGCGATCACCGCGGTAGCGCAGGCGCCATACTATCTTGCGGTGACCGCGTACGACCTCTCGTCAACGGCGGGAACACCGGGCGTGCAGGATGAAAGCAGATATTCCGAAGAGCTGAAAGTGTACGTGGGCATACCGGGAATAAGCTCGCCGTCCGACCCTGTACAGGGCCTGCCCGAGCTGCTCGTCCCCTATCCGAACCTGCCGAACACGGGATGCTTCATCGCCACGGCCGCCTATGGGTCGCCGGAGGCCTTTGCCGTCAAGGTCCTCCGGGAGTTCCGTGACACCCGGCTCCTGACCAATGCGCCGGGCAAGTCGTTCGTCCGCTGGTATTACGAGTACTCCCCCACTGCGGCACATTATCTGAATGAACACCCGGCGCTGAAGCCGTTCGTCCGGGCGGCGCTCGGTCCGGTCGTCTCCGCTGCCTTGCTGGTCACCCGGGCCCCTCACCTGGCGCTGGCCGTTGCAGTAATGCTCCTGATCGCGCTGACCGCGCTTCTCGCATTCCGGAAGCGGTCCCTGCGTACACGCCGCCCCATGGGGAATCAACCATGAACGTTCGAACGATCGTCCTGTCTCTCGTGCTGCTACTGCTTATCCCCGTTGCCGTTCACGCCGCGGAGCCGGCCCCGCTCAAGCCGCACTGGTCCGTCGAGGTCAAGGGAGGATATTTCTATCCGGACATCGATAACTGGAAGACCTACTATGGCGACGACAGGACGTGGCACTACGCGGGATCATTGGCCTACAAGGTGCTCAGGCAGGTTGAATTGGGGATCGAGGGGGGGTATATCAAGGACCGGGGCCTGGCATCGGCGCCCCTGAACAGCGCATTTTTCGGCGGTCAGGTCCTGACCGGGCGGGTAGATTACGAACTTGCGCCGCTCAACGTCTTCGTCCTGATCCGAGGGGTGTTCAAGGAAACGCAGTGGCTCGTACCTTACGCGGGAGGCGGATGGACGCGGATGTACTACCGTGTGAAGACCGATGGCCAGGCAACGGTCCGCGGTTCAGTGAACGGCTACCATGGGCGGGCAGGGATCCAACTCCTCCTGGATGAGATCGACCCCCACGCGGCACACAACCTTTCCGCCGATTACGGCATTCAACATACCTACCTCTTCGGCGAGGTCCAGGTCACGCACGCGACCGTAGGCACGCCCGAGGTGAACCTCGGCGGGACCAGCTACCTCATGGGTTTCCTGTTCGAGTTCTAAACCAATCTACAGCGAAAAACCTTCTGTAACCACGGGCCCCGACCTTGTCGGGACACACAGATAAGGACGGACAGCCGGGTTTCCCTGTCTCAGGTCAGAATAGTCCTTACCGTGTGCTGCCTCCGTCCCGCATCTATGATGATGGATACGGAGCGGGGGAAGCAGCCAGTGGTTCATACATCCTGTTATCCTGTCTTTGTCCTGCATTCGTTCTTTCAGCAATAACGTTCTGCACGTACTTCCCCGGCAAAATTCAGTTCGACACGACCTGCCCGTCCCTGATCTCGATGGTCCTTCCGGGACGCTTCGGGTTCTCCACGTTGTGCGTCACCATCACGATGGTGTGGCGTTCACGG
>CAKKRC010000015.1 GCA_919902495.1 Nitrospiria bacterium | reverse complement strand
GACAAGAACCACAGCCTCTTCACCTACTTCTTCCTGAAGGCGCTCAAGACCAGCTTTGCCGAGGGTAAAACGCTGACGACCGGCGACCTCGAGAAGGCCCTGCTGGCCCCGGAGAGCGTGAACGACCACGCTTGGCGGCTGTACAACCGTGAGCAGGAGCCGCAGATGAACGGCGACCGGGGCGTCGTGCTGTTCCGGAAGTAATACAGCTTGCCAGCCTGTCAGTATGTCAGCTGACCTTAAGGAGGTTTTCCATGAAAAAGCTCATCGCCATACTCGTCCTGCTTGGGTTCCTTCTGCCTATGCCGGTGCGGGCGCAGCTCATCCCCGAGTTCGATCCGGTGGAAAAGAAGCTCCGTACGCCAATGACGCTTGAGGAAAAGATGACCGAGGACTTCAAGAAGACCGGTGAGCCCGCCAAGGCCGGCGAAAAACCCGGGGAAGGCAAGTCCAACTGGTGGAAGTGGGCGCTCGGCGCTCTTATCGTCGGCGGCATCGCTGCTGCTGCCGGTGGCGGCGGTGGCGGTGGTGGTGGCGCTGCCCCTCCACCGACGACCGGTACGGTCTCGGGTTCCTGGTAGTGCTCGTTTCTCCCATCATGCTCATTGGACGGAGTGATTATCTATGAAACGCACATTTGCTATCGGACTTCTTTTCCTCGCGGTACTGTCCCTGTCCGCCTGCGGCAACAGCGAGATGGCTGGGACTGATCAAGGCATGGGCGGCATCACTGCCACCGCGGTCTGGCCGGGCAGCGGCGCGTCAGCGAAGTCTGGCGCCGTGTTCCAAAAGGCTCCCGCCGAGGTGGCCTGGGTCCGCATGATCGTGTCCAAAGGCACGACGACCCTTCAGGCAGATTTCGCTGCCGCCGCCGGCAGCGGCAGTATCGCGAGCGTTCCTGCGGGATCGGGCTGGACGCTGACGTTCCAGGGACTGAACTCGGGCAAGACTGCCGTCTATTATCAAGGATCTAAAGACGGCATCACCGTGACCGGTGGGGCAACGACGAATGCAGGCAGTGTGGCGATGTATGTTGAAGGCGGCATGTCCGGGCTCCTGGATACCAGCTTCGATACCGACGGTATGGCCGTGACCTCGTTCGGCACCAGCACCGCCAGCCAGGCAACCGGACTGGCGGTCCAGCCGGACGGCAAGATCGTGGTCGTGGCGAATTCCTGGTGGGTAGGCGGGCCCACTTCAGCATCGCACATCATTCGGTATAATCCCGATGGGACACTGGATCCCGGTTTCGGGAGCAGTGGGATCGTGTCAGTCCTGACGGGTACGGTAATTCCGACCACCTATGCCATCGCTATCCAGCCAGACGGCAAGATTATTATAGCAGGCTCAAGTGGACCGGACAGTTTTATAGCGCGGTACCTTCCCGATGGCAGGCTCGACAACTCGGCGAACGATCCTTTGGGAAATCTGGCTGGCTCAGGATGGCTTGCGGTGAATCATGGCGGCGGCGACCGTTACAACGGGTTGGCAATCGCGAGCGATGGCACGATCGTTGCCACGGGACAAGCTGTGCCAGGCTCCGCATGGGTCTTTTCACTCTTGAGACTTAGCACAAGCGGCAGCGTCATCACATCGGTAACGGCCACTGCCAGATCTTCGGCCAATGATTACGGCCATGCCGTTGCCATTTCAGGCGACGGCAGCATCTTCGTTGGCGGCGACTCATGGATCACAAGCGAGTCGGACTTTGCGCTGATAAAGTTCAACTCGAGCGGTAGCAAGGTAAATCAGTCCGTCCTCGATGTTGGTTTCGGCAAGCGCGAGCTTGGCCGGGCGATCGGGATCCAATCCAACGGCAAGGTCCTCATGGCAGGCCCTGCCGGCTGCGACAGTCTATCAAAATCCTGTTTTGGCATCCTACGCTTCAACGCCGACGCCACGATCGACACGGGATTCGGCGCTTCCGGCAAGGTGTTGACGACCTTCAACGGCACTACCTCTGCCGAGGCATACGCGTTGAAAGTGCTGCCGGATGATTCTTTTATCATCTTCGGCGACGTTAACAACGGCACGAGATGGGTCTTCGGGATCGCCAAGTATGATTCTTCGGGTAATCTGGATGTGACCTTTAATCCTTCCGGACCCCAGCCCGGAACACTAATGACCGCCATAGGCACCGACATGCCTGGCAATTGCCTAACCTGCGGCGCGGTCGTTGATCAAAGCTTTGGGCTTGGCATCCAGTCCGATGGGAAGATCATCACTGCGGCATATTCGGTCGCTCCAGCCTCCAATAACAATATTGCCCTCGCCCGGTACTGGAACGACGTGACGACCAAGGGAAAGATCTACGGCGTCGGCGGCAATCAACTTGCCGTCACGACCACTTACTCCAGTTCAACAGCCACGACGCTCTACAAACTGTATATGGTACAGACGCCGAGTTCAACGGCCGTGTCGCTCGTGAACGCCGCAGTGGACGCATCGGCGAATCGGCTCTACACCTCCGATAACGGCGGCGGCACCGGCAATAAAGTCTACGTCATTGACACGATCAACAATATGACGCTAACCTCCATAACGGTTGGCACAGGTCCCGGCGCGGTACTATCTCCCCAAGGCACTCACAGACTGTATGTCTCGAACAATGGCAATGCGAACAACGGAACAACTGTCTCGGTTATTGATACGAGCGACAACACGGTGATTGCGACCATAACAGGATTGAGCGGCCCCAGGGGTCTAACCTTCGACCCTACCGGTAACCGGCTGTATGTCGTCAATAGTGCAAGCAACACGGTCTCGGTCGTTGATACGCTAACGAATACCATCATTCCGTCCGCGACCCTGTCGGGCTTCAATGACCCCGTCAGCGCGGTATTTGATCCGGCAACGAGCAAGCTGTTCGTGACGAATCAGGGCGCCAACACAGTATCGGCGATCAATATGAGCACGGGTGCCAGGTCCGAAATTCCGGTCGACACCGGCCCGTTCCGGCTTGCGCTGGACAGCGCTGCGCAGCGTCTGTACGTAACGAACTACAACTCCGGAGTTGGAAATACGGTCTCGGCCATCAACACTTCTACCAACGTGGCCTTCGATACGATCACGGTCGGCACCGGCGCGCGGAGCGTAGGGATGGATGCAGCCGCAAAGATACTCTACGTCGACTGCATGGGAGATCTGACCGGGTACGTGATCGATGTGGCGAGCGATACGAACACCGTGATCTCGACCAGCGCTGGCGGCGGAATGCATATGGTCGTCGTTCCTTGACCTGATGTACATACGACGCAAAAGAGCCGCAGGGTACCCGCCCCGCGGCTTTTTAATTTTCCCGCTTTGTTTGCTCCGGACCGGCTGCTACGCCCGCACCTCATACCCCACGGTCTGCTCCACCCACTACGACGAATCCAGCCTACCAGTGCGCTTTCACGTGGGGATACTTCAGTATCTTCTCATCCTTGGTAATGAGTGTGGCGTTCAAGGTTCGGGCCGTGGCAATAATGATACGGTCGGCGGGATCTTCGTGCAGAGCACCCGGCAGCTCCACGGAATCAACCGCGATCTGCGTGTTCACCGGCACAAAATGCAGGAACGGCAAGGCCTCGGACCTGGCGATCCAGTCACGTACGTTCATGGTCAGCTTCAATCTCCCCCGCTTTTCCAGGACAGCCACTTCCCAGGCGCTGATGGCGGACACATGGACCTCACCGGCTTCCATGGCCTTGTTGACGGCGCTCCGGGCCTTCCCTGACAGCAGCGCCGGATCACTGGCCCACCATATCCACGTATGCGTGTCCAGGAGGATCACTTCAGGCCATCCCACTTCTCCCCCGCCGGCTTCAGGGGCTCGTCATACTTCAGGACGGAACCCCGGAGCGACTTCAAAGCGTCAGCAGGCCGCTCAGCGTAGGGTACGACCTTCAGGACCGGCTTTCCATGGTCCGTGATGATGACCTCCTCACCCGTTTCCTGGATCTTCCGGAAATACTCAAGCGCATGCGGCTTGAACTGCGACTTGGTGACGACCTTGCCCATGGGATATCCTCCGCGCAATTACAAAATGACCATGGTCATATTACCATGGTCATTTTTTCCTGTCAAGCGGCTTTCGGTTTTGTTCACAGGCCTCGCCCTACTCCCTCACCTCATATCTCACGGTCTGTTCCACCCACTGCGACGGGTCCATCTCCGACAGTTCACCATGCATCAATCTCAGTGACGTCCATTGCAAAGCAGCATACAACATGCTTTTGACATTGCATATATCTTTGAATTATATTAGAGTGAATACGTATGAGTCCAACAGTATTTAGAGAAAAAGGTTATCGGTTCTATTTTCTCTCCAATGAGGAGTTGCGGATCCATGTGCATGTGACCTGCGAGGACGGCGAAGCCAAATTCTGGTTGGAGCCGCTCGTTTCGCTGGCCGTATATCATGGTCTCAATCAAAAGAAGCTTCAGGAGATACAAAAGATCGTTGAGGTGCGCGCAGATGAGATCAAAAAAGCCTGGCAAAAACATTTCGGCAAGCGTTGAAAATATCACTCCCTTCGGCATCTGGCTCCTGGTGAAGAACAAGGAGTATTTTCTTCCCTACCGGGATTATCCTTATTTTCAAGACCGGCCTTTGTATGCCATTCAAAAGGTGCAATTGCTCCACGAGTACCATTTATATTGGCCCGAACTGGACATTGACCTTGAGGTCGATGTCCTTGAGCACCCAGAGCACTATCCGCTTGTATCAAAAACTGCTGCACCGCATGCAGGCAAACGCGTTCTCGCTCATCGCTGAAGTGTAGAATTTAAGAACATCCTCCCTCCCAATAACCCAGCTAAACAAAAGCCGCAGGCTGTTGAGCCTGCGGCTTTTTTAATTCCTCATTCTGGACGAGTTGCCTACTCCCTCACCTCATATCCCACGGTCTGTTCCACCCACTGCGACGGGTCCATCACCGACAACTCCTTCATGAGGTCCGTGATGGTCAGGTCCTGGCCCTTCACGTCCTCAAGGAGCGCTGACCGCTCCTTCGTGGCGATGATCAGCACCGACTCCACCGCCTTCTTCCTGCCCTTGGGCGTCCGGACCTTGAGCTTCAAGCCCCCCTGTCTCTGCGACTCCTCGGGGAAGACGATCTCCCTGCCCGCCGGCAGCTTCTCCTGCTTCACATATTCGTTCGGGTAGAGCTTGATCAGGGCCCCGAACTGGTCCACGCTGAAGAGGCTGAGATACGCATCCTGATTGGCTGTGGCGCGGATCACGATCTCGTCGTTGTTCTGGAACACGGGGCTTGCCGCGGCCTCTTGCTTATCGCTCCGGTGGACAAAGGCCTTCTTCACCGCGAAGTTTCCCCGTCGCTCGGTATGAAGAGGTTTCACCCAGGCCTCTATCTTCGTGCTGCACGACACCTGTTCGTCCTTCGTCGCGCAGGAGCTCTTGAGCACGTTCTCCTTTACGATGATGCCGCGTGTGGCCGTGTGCACCAGATCATTAATGAGCTGGAAGTTGTAGATCGTCGAGGACCCGTGGACCTCTACGCCCGTGGCCTTCTCGAGAGCAGTGCGCCGGGCGTTGTTCAGCGCAGCCGCCTTTGCCTGCCCCATGGTCGAGTCGTCGCCCAGGAGGATCGCGCCCTCTGCCTCCACCCGTACCGGCTCGTCAACAGCCGCAAATGCCGGCAGCGCGAGCAAAACGATGGTCATTGCCATTATCGATCTTTTTGCGCACATACTCATGTCGATCCCCCTTGGCATCCGGCATCACAGCAAAGGACTTTCCGGCCCTTGAATGTTTTCCGCACTCATCACTCCCCGCAGTTGATCTTTCACCGTGTCACCGTGTCGGTTTTTCTTTTCCCCGTGTCCGCTCTTACCCGTTCAGCAGCTTCACCACCGTCATCCCGTCCTCTAAATGGTCGATGATGTTCAGCGCCCCGAACGACTGATCGATGCGGAACAGGTTGAGCGGCGGCAGCCCCAGGGCGTCAGCCAGGATGACCCGGTTCACGCCGCCGTGCAGGAGCAGAGCGATCTCCTGGTCCGGATGGGACGAGACGATCTTCCTGTACTCCGGCAAGATACGGTTCTTGACATCGATCAGGCACTCGCCTTCCGGCGGACGGTAATTAAGCAGATCCGCGCGCCAGGCAACGAACTCCTCGGGATAGCGCTGCTGGATCTCCTCTTGCGTGAGCCCTTCCCACTTCCCCACGCTCCGCTCCCGGAGCACACGGACCGGCGTAGGCGTCAGACCCAGGCGCTCCGAGACGATCTCCGCGCCTTTGACCGACCGGATGAGGTCGCTGGAATAGACCGCCTTTACCGGTTTCCCTTCCAGGAGGCCGGCAAGCCGGTGCATCTGCTCAATGCCCCGCTCCGTGATATCCACGTCGATATGGCCATTGTAGCGCTTCTCGCCGCCGTTCGCCACCTCGCCGTGACGCATGAGATAGACACGAGTTGTCATAGTAGATCAGCCTGTCGCATGTCAGCCAGCCAACAGGCACTCCTTAAACCTTGAACGTTGAATTTATTTACTACCTTTCGCTCAGCAAGAACACGAACAGGAGGAACGTCAGCGCCTCGTTCATTTCGCTGATCGCCCCGACGGAATCTCCGGTGACGCCGCCGACCTTGCGGACGACGAACCACCGCCAGAAGAATGTCACCAGCCCGACAGCAAGGGGAATGCCGACCGCGAGAACAGCGGTCCGGGTGTCATACTGATAGATCACGAATCCGGAAAGACCGACGGTGATCACCGACGCGGCGAGGAGCCCCCCCAGCCGGACATGGCCTACAAAGGCCTTGCCCATGCCATCCTCCCGTCCGTAGCCTGCCTGGAACATCATAAGCATCTGGGACCACCGGCTGAACGCAGGCGCCGTCAGCAATGCCGCGGTCTTGTAGTCATAGAAGAGGGTGTTCAGGCAGGCATACTTGATCAGGAGGATGAAGACGATGCTGAGTACGCCGGCAGTCCCGATCCTGCTGTCCCGCATGATGGCGAGCCGGGACTCCTGGTCCCTGCCGCCCATGATCCCGTCCATGCTGTCGGCCAGGCCGTCGATATGCAGGGCACGGGTCATGACCACGGACAGCAGGAGGAGGAACAGGTTGGAGACCGTGTCCGGGAAGATCCAGAGCAGGGCCTTGTCAGCGTACACCAGAACAAGCCCGATGATGAAGCCCACGAACGGGAAATAAACCATGGACCGCGCCAGGTCGTTCTCGTCCACCTCGTGATCTTTCCTGACCGTGAAGATCGTCAGGAACTGGAGCGCTGTGATGAATCCATGTAGCATCGTTCCGCCTTTCACATTTCCCTGGAACGGCCATTTAGACACTGAAGAAGTGGATTTGATTCTTATCCGGATCTTCTCTCCCCGTCCCCGTGTCTCCGTGTCCCCGTGTCAGGTGGCTTCTACTTCTTCACCGTTTCTTCGCTCTTCTCCGAGACCCCGGCGTCGGCAAAGGTCGCCATCTCCATGAGGATCTTCACCCCTGCCTCGACGAGCGAGATGCCCAGGGCCGCGCCGGTGCCCTCGCCCAGCCGGAGGTTCAGGTCCAGGAGCGGCCGCTGTTCGAGGTGCTCCAGCATCTTCCGGTGCCCGATCTCCACGGACTGGTGCCCGGCGATGATGTATCCCCTGACGAGGGGGTTCAATTCGGCGGCAATGAGCGCGCCCGCCGTCGAGATGAAACCGTCGACGACGACGGGGATGCGATGGAGCGCCGCGCCCAGCACCAGGCCCGCGATGGCGGCGATCTCGAATCCGCCGACCTTGGCCAGGACGTCCATGGCGTCCTTCGGGTCGGGCCGGTTGGCCGCGATCGCTTTTTTGATGACCGCGACCTTGCCCTTGAGGGAAGCGTCGTCGATCCCCGTTCCCCTGCCGGTGACCAGTTCCGGCTCGGTCCCGGTGATGACCGACACGATGGCGGACGACGGCGTCGTGTTCCCGATGCCCATGTCGCCGGTGCCGATGATGTCGAGGCCGTCCTTATATTTTTCCACCATTTCGACGCCGGCGAGGATGGCCTGCTCCGCCTCTTCCCGGGTCATGGCCGGCCCGACGGCCATGTTCTTCGTGCCGCGGGCCACTTTTCTGATCTCGAGGCCCTCGGCCGGTTCGAAGTCGTGGTCAACCCCCACATCGACGACGATGACCCGCGCGCCGCAGTGACGCGCCAGCACGTTCACGCCCGCTCCGCCGCGCAGGAAGTTGTAGACCATCTGCGGCGTCACTTCCTTCGGGAAGGCGCTGACCCCTTCCCCCGTGACGCCATGGTCGCCGGCAAAGGTGAAGATGATCTTGTTCCTGATCACCGGCTTGTCCTTGCCGGTGATGAGGCAGTACCGCTTGGCGAGCTCTTCCAGCCGCCCCAGGCTTCCCAGGGGCTTGGTGAGGTTGTCCAGCCTCGCCTGTATGGCCGGGCCGCGTGATTCGTCGATCGGTTTGATGTTCTTCAGGATCTCCTGTAATCTTCCCATTTGCACTATCTCCCCCTTCGATAAATTCATTTTTATGTTTTATTCCGCAATCCGCAATCCGAAATCCGCAATTGGCTTACTTGATCTTCATCGGTATCCCTGCCGCGAGAAAATACACATCGTCCGCCCTCCGGGCCATCCTCTGGTTCAGGATGCCTGCAAGATCGCGGAACCGGCGGGCAAGGGCGTTATCGGGAACGATGCCCAATCCCACCTCGTTCGACACGACGATGCACGTTCCGCTAAATGCTTTGAGCGCGGTGATCAGGTCGTCGACCTGGGACAGGATGCCGTCGTCCTTTTCGGAACGGGCCATGATATTGCTGAGCCACAAGGTCACGCAGTCAAGAAGGACCACCTGGTACCTGCCGGCAAGCTTCCGGAACAGCTCGGCGACGGCAAGAGGCTCCTCATAGGTGTCCCAGGCGCTCCCGCGCCGTTTCCGGTGGTGCTCGATCCGCGCTACCATCTCGGCGTCAAGCGCCTGCGCGGTCGCGAGGTACGCCCGCTTCCCGGAGATGCCGGTCGCCAGTTGTTCAGCGAATGCGGATTTCCCTGACCGCGCACCGCCGGTGATGAAATATATTTTGTGTGCCATAAGCATATGTATTCCCGACTGCCGGTTGAAAGCGTGCTATCGTCAACTGCATTTGCCACCGAGGACACCGAGCTCACAGAGAGGACAACGCAAAACCATGCTTTTCTCGGTGTCCTCTGTGACCTCGCCTAGAGGCGCCTACTTCTGGCTGTGGCAAGATCAAGCGCTTTTATTCACTTCTTCCTGAATTCGACGTCCGCGAACCAGCTCTCCCCCGAAGTTTCAGTATGCTGGGAATTGATCTGGAGCCGCATGCCGCTTACCACGGGCGGCTCATCGCCATAAAACTTTTTATAGTCTTCATAGACGTTCCGGGTCTCGGTGATCCATTTCCCGAGCTCCGCTGATCCGGAACGGACGACAACGACCTTGACGGTCATGAACGGCACCGGAGAGGTGGACTCCATCAGCCCCTGCGGCGCCGAAGTGTCCCAGATGTAGACGATGGCCTTGGTCTTGGTAAAGGCGAGAAAGAGCTGGGCAGCCTGGTCATCGGTCCGGGACTTCCGGAAGTCGCCATCCTTCGGCAGCTTCGTCACCTTCCATTTCCACGAAAGGGCCGGGTACTGCTTCACGTCCACCTTCACCTCTTTCTGAAGGGAGAACGAGGTATTCGCGCTCCTGAGCATAAGGGCATGCAGATCGCCGTCCTTCACGACAGCGAAGTCCGACTTGCCGGACTTTTCCTTGACCTGCCAGCCCGGGGGCACTCCCTGTGCGTCGACTCCCGTGGAGAAGTCGGCGATGACCAGCCGGTCCTCAGCCCCGGCAAGGGAAACCGCCAGAAGAACGGCAAGGATGCTTTGCAGTATGCGGATCGTTATCATCGTGCACTCCTCAGACAAAAAACCCCCACCTGGTTCGTCAGGCAGGGGCAATTTCAGATACTCAGATCACAGACTGTCAGACTGCAGACAAAACCAACGCAGCCGTTTAAAAGGTTTTCGTCTGTTGTCTCGCCTCTATCTGATGTCTGTTGTCTGTTTATATGGAGCGGGCGACGGGGTTCGAACCCGCGACCCCAAGCTTGGGAAGCTTGTACTCTACCAACTGAGCTACGCCCGCTTAATGTGAGGTATTATAATTACGGCGACGCGCGTTGTCAATCGAAAATCCGGCGGCATATCGATCCGGACCGCTACAGGAGCGCCTTGATATCCTGCTCGACGACCTCGTTGCTTCCGCCCCCCATGTACTGCTTCTTGATGTTCCCCTCTTTATCGATCAGGAACGTCGAAGGGATCAGGCGTATCTTATACTTCGAGGAAACATCCTCCGTGCCGCGGAGCACCGTATAGCTGATCTTGCGGTCCGCTACAAAGTCCTTCACCCCGTCCCAACCGCCCTCATCCAGGGCAATGGCGAGGATCGTGAGGCCCTTGCCGCTGTATTGCGTGTGCAAGCGCTCGATAGCGGGAACCTCGGCGCGGCACGGCGGGCACCAGGTCGCCCAGAACTCGAGCATGACCACGCCGCCTTTCAGGTCGGCGAGGCGCACCTGCTTCCCGGAAATGTCCTGAAGCGTGAAATCAGGGGCCGCTGCCGTCGCGCCTTCCTTCTCCTTGCTCATGCACCCGCCAAACAGGGCAAGGACAATGATACTGATCATGACGATCGCTTTTCTGGACATCGAACGGCTCCTTATTGAACGAGAGGCAGAACAAATGACCCGGCGGCCGAAGGTGAACGGCCGCCGGGATGGTGGACGGATCGGGGGAAACGCCTGCAGGCGGTTTACTTCTGAAGAAGCGCGTCGATCTTGCTCTTAAGCTGCGCCTTGGGGACCGCGCCGACCACCTGGTCGACTGTCTGGCCGCCCTTGAAGAACATCAGGGTCGGGATGCCCATGATGCGGTACTTGCCCGCGATATCGGGGTTCTCATCGGTGTTCAGCTTCAGGACCTTCAGTTTGCCCGTGTACTCCTTCGACAGTTCATCGACGATCGGGGCCACCATCCTGCAGGGCCCGCACCACACCGCCCAGAAATCCACGAGGACGAGGTCCGCGGCCTTCAGTACTTCCTGATCCCATGTTGCGCTCGTTACCGCTTCAGCCATGCCAGCCTCCTAAGAAATTATTATGCGCCCGGCGCTGCAAGAGCTACGTTCTGTTTCCTGATAGCCCCCTCAGGACAGTACCGCGGGCAGGCCCCGCAGTCCGTGCATGCCCAGGTGATGACGGCCTTCTTGGACTCGATCTTGATCGCGTCGGTGGGGCACACATCGGCGCAGGTCCCGCAGCCGGTGCATATATCTTGGTTCACAATGTACATTCGGATTATAGTCTCCCGCTTCCCATGTTGTCAATATTTTTTACTTATGGCATAATCATTTCTCGATGCAAACACGCATAGCGCCATACGGAGCAGCGGGCTGGGGCGAGAAGGTCCGGATCATTGAGGAGCTGTTCTCCAAAAAGGCAGGCCCCCCGTTCCTGTATAACGATGTTTTGCTCATCGTCCCCTCTTCACGCCTCCGCAGGACCTACGGCAGGCTTTTTCTGGACATCATGGAGCGGACCCGTCGCAGCCATGCCCTGGTGCAGCCCGAGGTCCAGACCCTCCCTCTCTTCCTGCAGCGGCTCTCCGAGAAGACCGGAGGCCCCGCGCTCATCGACGAGAACGGACGGCTCGTCCTGCTCGAAGGAATCGTGAAGTCGTGCATCACCGGGAAGAAGGCGTTCGGGAACACGCCGGACATCCTGGCCCCGTCGCTTTCCGCCGCGGTGGCCGGTATGATCGAGGAGCTGTCCGCGTCGGGCATCTCGCCGGAGCACCTGGCGGGAGCCGTAGCGATGTCCGACGTCTCCGACAAACCGCAGGTGCGGTTGCTCATGGAGGCCTATGAAACGTATGAGCGGATCCTGTCCACCCGGGGGCTTGCCGATCCCGCGGGTATGCTCTCCCATCTCGCCGACCGGTTCGATCCCTCCTGGCTTACTTCCTACTCGACCATCATCATCGACGGACTGCACGACGCGTCCGAGCTCCAGGTCCGGGTCCTGCGCAAGATCGCGGCACACCATGACTGCACGTTCCTGGTGGACGCCCCCTCGCCCGACAGCATCCGGAACGCCGGTGACTACCACCCGCTGAGGCTCTTGAAGGAGTTCATGGCCCGCGTCGGCCTCATGGTCGGGGGATCGTCCGTGCCGGCAGGAACGGACGATCGCTACCTCGCCGAAGCGCTGTTCTCGGCCAGGTCCTTCGACGAGGCGGCAAAGAAAGCGCCGCCTGACTTCCGGAAGGACCTCCGCCTGCTCTCGGCGATCACCATGCGCGAGGAGGTGTCGTTCATCGCGGGCGAGGTGAAGCGGTCGCTCCTGGCCGGAAGGCCCCCCGACTCCATCCTCGTGGCATTTCCATCGCTCGATGAATACGGCCCGCTCGCTGAGGAGCTGTTCACCGACTTCGGCATCCCTTACAATCGCGCCCTCGGCCGTCAGCTCAGCGCCTCGCCGGTGACCACCGCCGTGGTCTCGCTCCTGTCCTCCTGCCGCGAGGATCATTCCGGGCCCTCGCTGCTCCGCATCTTCAGCTCGCCCTTCCTGAAGTTCGGCGAGGCCCCTTCCCTCGCTCCGGCACTTGCCCGCTTGATGGCGGACCGCCGCATCACCGGAGGCAGGCACAAACTGCTTATGGCGCTCAAGCGCGCTTCGCCGGAAGCGGAAGGACATGATATTCTCACGGGCTCGATCAAGGACCTGTTCCTGGCCTTGGACCCTTTTTCCACGCGGGACCCGGCACCGCTCACCTCGTGGATGGACCGCCTGTCCTCCCTCCTGACCTGGTCGGGCCTCAGCGGGCGGGTGACGCTCATCAAGGGACCCCTCAACAGCAACCTCCAGGCCTACAAGAAACTGACCGAGACGCTCGCGTCCCTCCGCCAGGCAGGCGACCTCTTCCCTGAATATTCCTATACGTTCAACGAATGGCTGTTCCTGCTCAAGAAGACCTTCATGCATACCCGCTATCAGGTCCCGCAGGACGACGAGGGCGGCGTCCAGGTCCTGGGCATGGAAGAAAGCATCGGCCACGCCTGGACGGAGATCTATCTCGGCGGGCTCATGGACGGAGCGTTCCCCCGGCGCCTGCCCCAGAACATCTTTCTGCCCGAGGCCACCCTCGAGGCCCTGGGCGTGCGCACGCTGGAGAACGCCCGGCTGAACGCTGCCAGCCATTTCTACCGCCTCCTGCTCTCGGCGCCCCGCGTCACGCTCACCTGGCCGGAGAACGTGGGCGACAAGCCCATCGTGCCGTCACCGTTCCTCGCGGAGCTCACCCCGCTCCTCAGGGCAGGCGTGATGAAAGAAACACGGAACGTCCAGTTCAGCCTCACGGTCGAGGATAGCCGGAGCATTCCGGAGCTGGCGAAATCTTTGTCCCTCGCGGGAGACATCACCGGTCTGGAAAAGGTGCTGGCCGGCGATCGCGAAGGCATGGCGGGGATAGCACGCGGCCTTGACTACCAGCCGGCAGCAACGCCGGGGTCACTGGCAACCCGGGAAAGGAAGGAATATTCCGTCACCGAACTGGACGACTATCTCAAGTGTCCCTACGCGTACTATGTGAAGCACCTGCTCAGGATATCCCCGCTGGAGGAAGTGTCCGAGGACATCTCTGCCCTCGACCGGGGAAGCAAGGTGCATTCGATCCTCCGGCGGTTCTACGCAGAATGGAACGGGCCGGTGACCGCGGGGGACCGGGACAAGGCCAACGAGCTCCTCGCCGGCCTCGCCGATCGGGAGTTCAGCTATGAGGCCGACACCTTCCGCAACCGCCGGGAAAAGGACCTGTTCGTCACGGTCATGGCGGAGCGGTTCCTCGACGCCGAGGAGGAGTTCTGGAAACAGGGCTTCCGGCCGGCCTACCTGGAGCAGAAGATCGAGTCCTTCACGCTCACGCTGGCCGACGGCACCGGGGTCGAACTGCATGGAAAGATCGACCGCATCGACGTGGACGAGCATGGCAATTTCATCATCGTGGACTACAAGACCGGCGGCTATCCCCTTCCCGTGATGACGCTCGAACAGGAGATCTTCCAGCTCCCGGTCTACGCGGTCATGGCCCTGCGGACCCTGGCGGACAAGGACCCCGGCCTCAAGCGGACCGTCGGCCTTGCCTACTACGACCTGTCCGGGAAGAACAAGGGAGCCACACGGGACCTGGTCCTCTATGATAAAGAAGCCCTGGGGGACCAGCCTTCGACGAAACCGAAGGCAAGCCCGAAGAGCGCGGCCGATTTTGAGGCGCTCCTGGCCATGAGCATGGACAGCGCCCGTAGGGCGATCGAAGGGATCCGAGCCGGCAACTTCCCGTCCACACCGCGGGACCAGAACAAGTGCCGGAATTGCCCGAACGGGATGATGTGCGGAAAAGAGGATTCGTAGGGGCGGCCCCGCGTGACCGAATCACCCGTAGGGGCGGCCCTATGTGGCCGCCCTGACGGATCAGATCAGAATATCGCAGGGGCGGCCCTTCTTGGCCGCCCAGGAGGGCAACCACATAGGGTTGCCCCTACATTAGGCGACATGATCGATTGGTTCAAGACCATGACGACGAATGATTACATCCGGGGTGTCGAACAATGTCAATGGCGGCCCTTTCCCGGAAAATTGTGGCCACGTAACTACTATGAGCACGTCATCCGTGACGAACGCGATCTGAACGCCATTCGCGAATACGTTATCAATAATCCTGCCGGCTGGGAGCAAGACAATGAAAATCCTGAACGAAAGGAGCAAGCCGAAACCGACAGGTAAACTAAGCGTATCATGAATATTAATCGCCCCGATAAGACCCCCGACACCTCCCGTTCCATCCACCTCTCGGCATCGGCCGGGTCCGGCAAGACGCGCGCGCTGAAGGACCGCTATCTCGCGCTCCTGGACCTGCTTGACCAAAATGACCTCAACATCGACCAGGCCGTGGCCATCACCTTCACGGACAAAGCGGCGGCGGAGATCAAGAAGCGGGTGATGGAGGGCCTGCCCGAGCCCATGCTCAAGAAGATCATCCGGGGCCGGCAGGACCTCCGCATCTCGACCATCCACTCCTTCTGCATGAACCTCCTGAAGCGCTACCCGCTCGAAGCAGGCCTTCCACCGGACTTCGGCATCCTTGACGAGCGGGACCAGACGTACAAGACACAGCAGGCCATCGAGGAGACCCTTGAGGAGCTGGACCGCGACGCCGGGATCATGGCCCCGCTGGGCGATCTCTCGGCAGACGACCTGATCGACACCCTCGGATTCCTGCTCAAGATCAGGAGCAGGCTCAAGCGCAGGGAGATCGACGCGGGCGGACCGGAAAAACTGCTGCGCGCCGTCAGTTCCGGCATGGGGACCGGGCACGCCGAGAACGATCTGGACAGCTTCATCACGAGCGCCGGATGGCGCGCCGTTCTGCGAACGATGGGGTCCATCCTTAAGACGCAGGGCGCCCATTACGAAGCGTGCCGGGGCGGGGCGCACCTTTTCCTTGCAGATGCGCGAACAACAGCTGCCGCGTCAGCGATCATCAGGGACCTTGCCCCGGTCTATTTCAACAAGGACGGCAGCCCGGCGAAGAAACCATATATCGCTAAAAAATATTTCAGCGGAACGGAACGGAAGCAGTATGAAGAAGCGTACTTTGCGGTCCAGGACCTGCTGGTTCGGTTCCGCGACCTCCACGCACGGATCCGGGCCGGCCGGGAAGCGCAGAGCCTGCTCAAGCTGTTCCAGCGGGCAGAGGAGCGCTATCAGACCGCGAAGCTCCGCGAAGGCCTTCTGGACTTCGACGACCTCGAGATCTATGCCTACCGCCTCCTGCGGTCCCCGGAAACGCCGGACATCCTCTACTGGCTCGACCGGAAGATCCTCCACTTCCTGGTGGACGAGTTCCAGGACACCAGCGACATCCAGTGGGCGGTCCTTGACCGGCTGACCGAGGAGATCTTCTCCGGCCAGGGAGCGGACAAGCCCCTGGAGCCTACCCTGTTCGTTGTGGGCGACAAGAAACAGTCCATCTACCGGTTCCGCGAGGCGAACTACCGTCTCATCGACAGCATCCGCGAGAAGATGGAACAGCTCCCGGAGGCATTGCGGGACATCCGGACGCTTGATAAGAACTACCGTTCCGCGCCCGAGATCGTCGATACGGTCAACAAGGTCTTCGGTACGCTCTGGAGCGGGGAGTATCAGCCTTCCGCGCCGGACCGGAAGGACAGCGCGGGCAGCGTGCGGCTCGTTGAGCTCTTGACGGATAGAGCGAGGGAAGATGCCGGCGGCGGCGCGACGGAAGCGGATGTTCTGGCAAGAGAGATCAGAATGCTGATCGAGAGCGGGACGTCCGTCTATGAACGGTCCCTGCCCGGACAGGAGATACGCGAGGGCGGGAGCAAGTCGCGTAGCTGGGTGCAGCGTGCTGCCGGATACAATGACTGCGCGATCCTCATCCAGAGCCGGACAAAGCTCAAGGAGTACGAAGCGGCGCTCCAGGCGGAAGACGTCCCGTTCCGCGTGGTGGGCGGCATCGGCTTTTACGAGGAGGACGAGGTCCAGGCGGTGCTGAACGTGCTCTTCTTCCTGTGGAACAGGGACGACCGGTTCTCCCTTGCGGCCAGCCTCCGTTCCCCCCTCTTCGGGCTCACCGACCAGGACATCCTGAAGACCTGCATGGACGGGGACATGATGAACAACATCCGGCGCGACCATCCCTCCGCCGGAGACCTGCTGGACCGCTGGTCGCGGTATGCATTGACGGAGCCGCTTGCCGGGCTGGTCCACCGCATCATCGGGGACACCGGCGCCTATATACGGTTCGGGAAGCGGAACCCCCAGGCGATCTTCAACCTGGACAAGCTGCTCGACACGGCGCGCGAGTTCGACCGCAGGGGATACACCACGCTGCAGGACCTCGTGGAGTGGGTGAAGAACATCCGCGATTCCGACCAGCGCGAGGCCGCCGCGGACATGAACCTGCCCGGATCACGCGGCGCGGTGAGCATCATGACCGTGCACAAGGCAAAAGGACTGGAGTTCGCCGTCGTGTTTCTTCCGGGCATGAATCAGCAGCCCCGGTCCGTCACCGCCGGACCGCTGGCGATCGTCGAGGACCGCGACGGCGTCGTGCGCATGGCGGTGAAGGACAAGGAAAGCACGCTCTACGACGAGCTGTGGGAGCGGGAGCAGGAAGAGCTCCGCCGCGAACACCAGCGGCTCCTGTATGTGGCCATGACGCGGGCACGGGACCACCTCGTCATGTTCGGGACCCTTGAGACCGGGAACAAGCCCGTCAGGCAGAACTCCTGGCTGTCCTGGCTTCACCAGGCGCTACCCGCACCCGAGATCGTGAGTGAACCGCGATCACGGCTCATCGAGTATGCCTGCCCGGAATGGCAGGCGCGCGTGCTGCCGATCGAAGCTTTCGATGCACGGTCACGCCTTCCGGAACAGAAGAGGACGCAAAGGATCGACGCGGACAAGGTCCTTGCGAACATCTCCGCCATCGCCGCCCCACAGTCACCAGAGTGGAAGAAAGCGATCGACCTTATCCAGGAAAAGGAATGGTCTCTTGAGCAGGCATCTGCCCCGGAAAGCGGTCCTGTTGCTCCGCACGTCCGCGGCAGTATCTTCCACCGGTGCCTTGAAGAATACGCCACAACGAAAAGCTGTGATCCCGCGGCCGTCGCGGGCGAGTTCCCCGAGGTCCGGGCGCTGAGCGAAGAAGAACGGGGCCGGTTCCTTGCCGGTGTGGGTATGGTGATCCGCTCGGTCACGGAGAGCGACGAGCTGGCATGGATATTCCACCGTCAGCCGGCGGCATACTCCGAGCTCCCCTTCCTGTACCGGAAAGGGAACGAGATCGTGAGCGGCATCATCGACCGCGTGGTCGTCAAGGACGGACGGGGGTACGTGGTCGACTACAAGACCAAAACCATCGAGAACGACGAGGCGCTGCAGTCACAGATGGACCACTATCGTCCCCAGGTCAGGATCTACTGCGAAGCGGTCAAGGAGATGTTCCGGCTTGAGGCCGTGGAAGGATACCTGTTGTTCGTGGACAGCAAGAAGTTAGCACTGACGGTCACGGTTTAGCCCCGCCCCCTCGTTCATCCCGTCCCGAGCTTCACGCGATCACATCGCGACCGGCGCCAAAATAGACGGCCCTGAGCTCCGCCAGCATGCCGACCAGGCGTTCGTCGCCGGCAAGACAGATGTCGCGATGCAGATCGGCCGCTATGGTCATGAATTTGTCAAGAAGATCCGGGTCGAACCGCGTCCCGCGCTCCTCCTGCATCATGTGCAGCGCCTCGTGATAGGATGCCGGGTCGCGATACGGACGCTTGCTCGTGAGCGCATCGAACACGTCGACGATGGCGAATATCCGCGCTTTCAGCGGGATATCCCTGCCCCGCAGTCCGGTACGGTAGCCGGTTCCGTCGTATTTTTCATGGTGATACTTCACCACATCGAACGCATCAGTGAGCCACGCGTAGTTCTTGACGATGTCCACGCCATGATCGACATGCTCCTCCATGACCCGGGACTCCTCCGGGGTAAGCCCGGCGGGCTTATGCAGGATGTCGTCGGAGACTCCGATCTTGCCGATGTCATGGAGGAAGGCGCCCTTGACGAGGCCCTGGATGCCTTCGCGGTCCAGGCCGACCGCTTCCGCCAGGCGGATGGCATAGAGCGTCACGCGATAATTATGGCTGTTCGTGCCGCGGTCGCGCTTGGATACTGCGCTTCCGAGCGCCTCGAGGATGCCCATGTTCGCCATAGCGAGGTCATCGGAAAGACGGATCATGTCCCGGTTCAGCACGATGATGACCGGATACATGGCCGCCGCGGTAACGAAGATGACCACGACGACCTGGAGCACCGACACCAGCAGCCGCTGGTTGATCGACCGCATCGCCTCCGGGTCCACCCGGTAGACCCCCTCGAAATACGCCGCCACTTCGCCGGAGGCCAGGCTGATCGGCGCGAACACCTGGACATAGAGCAGGCCGTCGATGCGCAGTTTCCTGTAGTCGACCTTGTCCGTGAGCAGTTTATCATGCGGCTGCTTGTTGACAGCGGCCTCCACCTGTTCGTAGTCCGGGTCGGACACTTCCAGGACCTTTTTCTTTCCCGGATCGTACAGTTCGATGACAACGAAATGTCCGCGGGAAATATGGTCGGACATGATATGTTCGGCCACCTGCTTCCGGACCATTTCAAAGTCCCGCTGATCCTTGAGCGACAGGAAGGCGACATGATCGGAAAGGCTTTGCGCTTCCTGGAGGGCGAGCTGCAGGACATTCTCACCGACCTCCTCTATCTCGAGGAAGAAGACGACGGTCCCCGACAGCACGGACAGCAGCAGCGCGACAAAAAAGAGCCGCTTGATGAGCCTGTTGCGTACCTGTCGTATCATGATGAGGTCAGAACGACTCCCAGGGATACCCGAAGAGGATCGTGGTCTCGATCCCTTCCTTCCCCGTTGCCACGTCCGCCCGGATCACCAGGCCCGACGCCGTTACCATCCGGAACCCTGCTCCGTAGGAGGCGCGATAGATATCCCCCAGTTGATCCCGGAGATCCGCGGCGCTTCCCAGCTCGTAGAAGACCGCCACCTGCAGGAGCGTGCGCACGTCCTTGGCGATAAAAATGTCGAAGGGATGTGCCTCCTCGGTCAGGGTCCACCGGACCTCGGTGCCGTAGAAGACCGTGTGGGCGCCGGAGAACCGCTCGTTCGGGTAGGACCGCATGCGGCTCGTCCCGCCGAGGCCCGTCGCGGTCCCGTAGGTGTTCCCGGCGATGATGTTGCTGACGACACTGTCGCAGTCCCTCTTCTCCTGCTGTGTCAACGTCGGATCGCTGCAGTTCAATCCCTGTTCATTCTCGATCGCAAGCCGGTCCGTCTCGCCTTGACGGTCGACATGGGCATCTGACCGGAAATAGTTGAATACCCACGTGCTCCGTTTTCCAAGAGGCAGATAGGCAGCCGCATTGTACTCGATGCGGAAGAAGTCGGGATCGCTCGATTTTGCCGGCGGCGACCACCACCTGCTCACATCCAGCCTGACTCCCCGGCGCGGATCATAGTAATCGTCGGTCAGGTCTCCCCGCACTCCCAGCCCGTAGACCTTCGTCCGCCACTTCGGAGAATCCTGGGTCTCCAGGATCGTGTTCTTGTTCTGGTCAAGGACCTTGTCCAGCTCCGAGCCGATACGGTAGCCGCCCCCGTAGACCTCGAACAGGCGGTCGGCGAACGTCGCCGTGAGCCTGCCACCGGCGAAGTAATAGTTGTTGAACTGGAGATAGGAATAATCGTGCTTGTCGGTCTCCATGCCGCGCTGCTTGAAGTTCGTGATCGTGGACTTCCCGAAGTTCATGCCCGTGATGTCCAGGAGAAGCGTCCGTGGCACGATATGAATATCGGTGATCCCGCCCCCTTCACCCTTCAGTCCGCCTCCCAGCACGAACCCGAAGGCGTCGGTGTAGGTGCCGCCAAGGTTCATGCCGATGCCCATGATGCCGAGACCCGCGCCCACGCCGGGGATGCTGTAGGGCATCGGGAAGACATAGTAGCCCTGATCGTTCATGAACTGCGGCTTCCTGCGGTCGGGAAGGAGACCGGTGCCGGTCTCTGCGTAGCAATGCTGGGCCATGGCCAGCATGAGTAGTACGACAGCGCAGAGTCGAAGGATCGAAGACATGACAAGCCGGAACAAAAAAGGCTTCTCTCGCAGAGCCCGCGGAGGACGCAGAGTTAAATCAAAACCGTTAGGTCTTGGTTCCAGCACGGAACAGTTTTTCCGTTTTACTCTGCGAACTCCGCGACGCTGCGAGATATGTTCTTCCCGATTTGAGAAATAATCGCTTCTCAACCGCCTGATAAAGGGGATCAAGGCTCCTCCCTGGTCGAAGACTGCGGATCTTTATTAAAGAATCCGGAACATCAAGAACAGAAGCGCTTCCTCGCCTCCGCCGCCAGGTCCTCGGGAAGGTTCAGGATCAGCTCGGACTGGAGCAGCTTCTGCAGGAAATAGTCGTCGTTCCGGTAGTTGGGATAGAGGTTCTGGCGGTTCACGATCTTGAACAGGCAGCGGAAGCCGACCGTTTCGCCGCCCCGCGCCGAATAGAGCGCGAAGTTGAAGCTCATATGGCCCATGCCTTCGTACAGGGCCAGGACCCGCGTGATGCCGTCGCTGAGGTCGCGCAGGTCCTTGACCGTGATCCTGCCCAGGTCGCTCTCCTCGTCATGGACCGCCATGATCTCGTTGCTCCCCATGGGCGAGAACGCCGAGATCCAGTGCCACGCCCCCTGCTGACAGATGTATCGCTCGCCGAGGGACCGTTCCTCGGCGATGAGGTCCGGGAAGTAGTGCGTGCCGTTCTGCAGAAGGTAGAACGACACGCCGTCCAGGAGGCGCGCGTGATAGGTATAGGGCACCTGCGTCGCGAGCATCTGCATGTGGGGATGGACGAGGCTTGCGCCCGCGGGCAGGAGGTAGTTGGCGTTCACCGTTGCGAAGGAAAGGGCCGGGTCGCGTTCGGAGACCTCTTTCAGATAGCGCCTCGCCAGCGAGAGGCCGTCCGCCAGGTGGGATGATGTGATCTCCCCGGGCCGAAGGAAGTGGTCCTTCGACAGGACGATCACGGGATGGTGCGGCGCCAGCGAGAACAGGTTGGCGAAGAGGACAGCTTCGCCCAGCTCCAGCCTGCCGCCGGGCACGATGTCGTCGGGATAGCGGGCCGTCTTCTGACGGACGTTGTCGCCGCAGAAAATGCAGTTCGCGGCGGAGTCCTCGGCCAGCTTCCGGATCAGATCCCCGTCATTCTGGCCGAAGAATGCCTTCGCTTTGTCCTTCAAATAAGGATTGTAAATGCTCGTATCGTGCAGCAGCGGGTCCTTCCGGACCTCGACCGTATGTTCTTCCTCGGTGAAATCGTTGAAGGGATTCAGGATCCTGAAGGTCGATCCGTATCGTTCGAACTGTATTGCCGCCATGCGTTCCCCTCCGGGGTTTAGAACCACCTCCCCAACCCCTCCTTGGCAAGGAGGGGATGTAAAGCGTCCCTCCCCTTGCTAAGGGGAGGTCAGGTGGGGTGATCTCAGTTGAATTGCCTCTGTAAAGTAATTTCGACTTTCGACTACCGTGCCACGATCACATAGTCCCTGAAGCTCTCCCGCGTATAGACGCCCGGCGCCGCGTGGTCTCCCACCGGAAATACGAAGTCGACCCCCCGGACGCCCGGCGCTTCGGTGAGCGAGTAGGTCGCTGCAGCCAGATAGTTCTGCGCCCCCGACGTTCCCATGCGCTGTGTCAGATATTCGGCGCCGATGATCTCGACATGGGCGATGCCCTCCGCGACGCTCTGAAGCCGCAGCGTCGGCGGTTCGAGCGGGACCCCTGCCCCCTGGGCGCCGGCTGATTCCGCCTCGAAGGTCGCCTTGTTCAGGGCAATGATCATTTTGTTGATGTCGCCCTTGATGCTCTTGAGTTTGCTGCCCTGTACCAGCAAGTCCTTTCTCGCAGCGGTATCATACTCGACATACCAGGTGTGGTCCCGGTTGAGGGCGGTGAGATCGTTCTTCCTCAGGGCAATGGCGCCCGCGATCAGGCTGGCGAGCACCACCGCGCCCAGCAGGGAGATCATGATGATCTTTTTTTCCATGGTTAGTTGTTCTCCGTCGTCATACTATGATAAACACACAAAACATTGTGTCATTGCGAGAAGCGTAGCGACGAAGCAATCTATTACTTTACAGCGAGATTGCCGCGTTCCCTTCGGTCACTCGCAATGACAATACTCTATACGTTTGTATTATCTCACAGCAGCTGCATCTGCCATTTCGCCTCGTTCTTTTCCGAATCCACAAAGGTCCTGACCTTCCCGTACTCGCCGTCGTACCCGGGGATGATACGGACATTCCCGGCACGCATGCGGGCGACAGCCTCGCGAAGCAAGGGCGATCCGGCGGCTTCGATAGCATCGAGCGGGGAATCCATGAGGATGGTGTGCTCGTTCCCCAGCTGTTCCAGGAGCGCCAGATAGGCCCTGGCAACTTTTTTACTGCTTGCTCCCACCTTCAGTGTTTCCGCAATGATCTCCTGGAGGGGGATGAGGGAATGAAAGAGCGGGGCGTGATCCGGACGGTACCCTTCTTCCCGGTCGGCAAGCTTCTCGACGCGGTTCATCACGCCGACGGTCACTTTTTTAAGGCAGAGCGGGCAGGTCTCGTTGTGCCGCCGCGTCTCGGCCGGCGAGAGACTGACGCCGCAGGCCTTATGGCCGTCGAAATGATACTTCCCCTCTTCGGGGAAGAACTCGACGGTCCCGAGAAATCCTTTTCGTGTTCTGATGGCATCCCGCATGGAAGCGTAGGCGATCTCCGTATCGAAGATCGTTGCCTCGCGCCCGATCTTCGACGGCGAGTGGGCGTCGGAATTGGAAATGAGCGTGATCCCGTCGAGGGCCGAAAGCCTCCAGTTCATGGGCGGGTCCGACGAGAGGCCGGTCTCGATGGCGTGGACGTGCGGCGTCAGCTCCTCGAAGCATTCCTCCAGCGAATCGAAACCCGAGGCCGAGCCGAACACGGAGAAATGCGGGGTCCACGCGTGGGCCGGGATGAACAGGGCGTCCGGCGACGCGTCCAGCACGATCCGGAGGAGCGCTTTCGCGTCAAGCCCCAGGATCGGCCTGCCGTCGGAGGAAAGATTGCCGATCTTCGCAAGTGACGCGCTGATGCGGCTGACCGTTTCGAAATCAGGCGCCAGCACGAGGGCATGGACCTTCCGCGTCCTGCCGCCCTTGCTGTAGATACAGCTTATCTCTGCGGTTAGGAGAAAGGAAACCTCGGCCTTGCAGGACTCAGGAACATCGGTAGCAGGGAATTCCTTCTTCAGCGTGAACAACCCGTTCCCGGTCGGCTCAAGCTTGTCCCCCAGTTCCTGGAACCACTGGGGATGGGTGAAGTCGCCCGTGCCGATGACCCTGATGCCCTTGAGCTGCGCCCACTTCCCGATGCCTTCCGGGGACATGTCCTTGCTCGTTGCGCGGGAGTAGCGGGAATGGATGTGGAGGTCGGCGAGGAAACGCATGGAGACAATTATAACATTAACGCGGCGAAGGATAAACAGAATTTGCGTCAGAAATCGAGGGGGCTTCTGATTTCTTTGAGTGTCTTGCTCGGCACGCAGTGAGTGTAGATCATCGTCGTCCTGACGTCGGCGTGGCCGAGAAGCGTCTGGATCGTGCGGATATCATAGTTCGCCTGCAGGAGATGGGTGGCAAAGGAATGGCGGAACGTGTGAGTTGTTACGCGCTTGGTGAGCTGGGCTTTTCTCACAGCGAGATACATCGCATCCTGAAAACGCGAGTCATGCACGTGGTACCGCCGCTTCTCTCCGGAGATCGCAGCGACTGTCAATGATGCCTGCGGGAAGAACCATTGCCATTGGAACTCTCTTACAGCGTTAGGATATTTCTTTTCCAATTGGTCTTCGAGAAACACGCCGGCATATCCGGAAGCCAGATCGTCGGCATGCAGCTTTTTCACGAACGTCATTTGAGCGAGCAATTCCGGCATCATCTTGTTCGGTATGGGCACTACCCGGCTCTTGCCGCCTTTTCCCTTGATCGTAAGCAGACCCGCATCAAAATTGAAATCTTTCACGCGCACCTTCACCGCTTCAAAGCAACGCAAGCCGCAGCCGTACTGCAGCTTGGCGATAAGATGATACGGCTGTCCCAGCCTGGCAAGAATCTCCTGGACTTCTTCGCGCGAGAGCACCACCGGGACATAGGTGGATCTCTTCGCGCGGGGAATATCCTTATGATCGCCGAAATCTTTTTTGAGAACATGCCTGTACAGGAATAACAGGGCATTGAAAGCCAGATTCTGCGTCGACGAGGATACTTTGCAATTTACGGCGAGATAGGTGAGATAATTCTTGACGTCCCGCGGAGAGAGGCTGGACGGATCCTTATGCAATAAATAGCTCTGGTATTTTCTCGTCCAGTTCGCATAATGCTGAAGCGTTTTTCTGGAGTAATGCCTGGTCTTTATCTCATCGGCAAGCGAGGCAATGATAGCGTCCCATGCAGGATGATCTGTTTTTCTCAGACAGCGCCAATCATCAAACCGTCCTTTGCGCCGCCAGCTGTGACCATCGGGAACCGGCGGTCCGGGTGGCTCGCATATCATGCCGGACTCCTTCACCGCGGGCGGCAGATCGGGGACCCGCGTGCACGGCTGTTCTGCGACACCTTGCACGACAGTATCCGGAACAGCGCCCGATCGTGTCGATGAATGAGCGACCGGTGCCTTCTGCTGGGAAGTAAAAAAAAGAGAGACGGCATCTGCCGCCTGCCTCACCTGCGCTTCAGTCTGTCCCTTTGATCGGAGTTTTTCAGAGAACAGCCGGACCTGAACCGACCGTTCACCGGGCTGCGAACATTTGGACTGAAAATCCAGGAAATACCGCAGCCATTTCCGATAGTCGGAATGCAAAAGAAAGGGAAGCTTCCGCAATTTCAAGATGTTATCAAAACGCGAGAGAATATCCGGATGTATGTTTTTCATATTAGCATCCCTCAATGGCCCATTAGACGCGGCATATATTTACCACACTGACGATTCGTTTTAATTATAGTGAACGTTCGTTCACCTGTCAAGTACCAGGCACCCTTCGATCCTGCCAAATTCAGCCTTGTACCAGCCTTTCAGAGCATACAGTTGCATTTCTCCCATTGATCAGCAAATCGATTGACCCATTACAGCCATCTATGCTACTGTTATTTGAACGGATGATATTGTACGGTTGAAGTACTACGAACTGATCTCGCACCACAGAAGTCGAGCATTATTTTTGCAGGCTGGTAAAGAACAGAATTTTGTGTTTTACTAGCCGGAGACGGATAGATAATCACTGGTTGGAATTTTCCAACCGTACGCTCCAGACGGACTTACGCCGCTGAGCAGGCCTCAAAATCGACTGCGAAATTCAAACGCAAAGTACATAGCTGTTGCGACTACTCCAATCATAAAAGTACATATGGGGAAATAACCACTATGGACGAACTTATCAATTACATTATTTTCTTTTCCGGTACATTCTTTGGTGGAATAGTTGTCTATTTTGCACGAACACTTTTTGAACATCGTCTCGCTATTTCCCGCAGCATTGAGGCCATCCGAATCACCGAATTCAACAAAGCCGCTGCTGACTTTCGCACCGCCTTTGTTGACTATATCTATACCCTTCGTCATACCAAGAGCATGACTGATGCCGATGCTGGATGGTTCAATATGAGAGAAATTCATACCGAGACGATTGAACGTGATCATGAAAAAGCCAAAATCAGATTTGAACCCTTTATTGACGCGTCCGCTCGTGCTAGCTTCGATGCTGCTTGGGAAAAGTATCGACAATGGCCCGAGCATTTCAATAATCAAGATGATAAAACAGAAAGACGAGATGTGATTCTTAACCATCTGTACTCCCTCCTAAAGTATGCTAATCCAAAGATATGATCCAACCAGAAGATCGAGACGGTCGGGCTTCGCCCGCCGCTCATCTTCGCGTTAATTCTGAAAGGGACTATGAATAAAATCGCCACCGTCATCGCTTTGCTCTTCTTTATTACTGCCACTGTTTGGGCTGATGGAGTCGAGGTTTCTTCAACAGACGGTAATACCGTCATTCCCGTTCAAAATAATAAGATTCGGATGGTATCAGAAGAAGTAGTGATGGTTCCCGCAAACACGAAAGGTATTACAGAAGATGTTAAGGTTAATGCGACCTTTCTGTTCGAAAATCTTACCGATCAGCCAATTAGCATGAAAATGGGGTTCCCCTATTTCTCCTCAGCTCCAAAGAGCTTCAAAGCTTGGGTACAGGATAAGGTCGTAAATATCGAGAAGCGGCCAATGGGCGGGAAAGGAGAGATTGTATTACAGCATGAACGGAGTGGCTACATTCTCCATATGAATGCCTGGGATATCTCTTTTCAACCTCATGAGAAGAAAAACGTCAAAGTTGAATACCTTGGCACTTGGGGCTTTTCACTTGATCGATCAACATCCTACTTTATTTATGTTGTAGAAACCGGGGCCTTATGGAGCGGAACGATCGGAAAAGCGGATTTTTCACTAATTCTGAGTGAAAGCACGATGGACTACTTGAAGCACCCAGGTACAGCTTTGCGAGCATATCCATCGGGCTACATGCGGAAGGGTAACCGAATCGAGTGGCACTTTCAGAACTGGAAACCAAAAGAAAATCTCGGCGTGGTTACTTTTCTCAAAGATGCTGACAGTACTTCAGCTGATGAAGGTCAGGGATTCTTTGAAGGTGGGGGTATCGTAGTTACAAGTAGAGATGAACCGCCTCCGATTCCGGACGCTATGTATCGCTGCGCTGGATATTTTAAAAATAAGACTCGGTATGAAGGCAATCGCAGAAATTACAGAACTGATGAATTGGAACATTGGTATGAAGATCGTTTTAGCGATAAAGACCCCATGCCTCGTCTTTGCATTAAAGCCCTCCGTAATGAAATCTATGCCCGCCATGGAAGGGTTTTTACAACGCCTGAGATGAAGCAGATATTTGAAAAGTCCCCATGGTATAAACCGAAACCTGATTTCAAAGAAACCGACCTTAACGAAACAGAAAAGAAGAACGTCGAGCTTATCCAGGAATACGAGAAGAAGATGGGTTGGCACTGAAGCAGAAAAGAATTAACCTGGCGCTCGACGGCGACGCGCCAAGGTCGGCGCGTCAGCGCCGCGTTAGACCAGAAGGAAAATAGGAAAACTGCAAACATATGGCAAAAAAGAGATCGGGTACGCTACTAAATAAGAAATCTTATGCTTATATGGATAGTATGCCCTTTGAGGGTTGGATATGGGAATTTGTTAGGAGGTCAGCAGCCTACAGAACTAAATTCAATGAGTTTGAAAAGAAAATTGATAGCTTCTTTACAAACGCTACCATTGTTAAAGTGCTATCCAACAACAATGCCACTCGCAACGATCACGCCAAGTACAAAAAGGAACTCAACTTGATTTATGGGTTTATGGAGCAAGTTGAGGAGGAATTAGGGGTTGGAGATGAAGCTTTTATGACATCCGATCCAGGCCTTAAAAACATAAATAGATTCTTATTTAAGCATTACTGCTTTATGATTCGGCCTTTTTGTTTTCGTGTGCCAAAGGCAAAACTTTCGCAGGACGAAGTCGAGAGACTTGCAAAATTAGAAAAGATGAATGTATTTGCAAGAGGACTTCCGCGTCCGGAAATAAGATACTGTGACTTTAAGAAAAGCTTGTATCCCCCAATATCTGGAGAACTAGTTAGGTGCTTTACGTTTGAGCAGCTAAAACGTGAAACTGATTCTCATCCTGTGTTTGGCCGTGCTTATTCGTCACCATTGGAATTGCTCTACATTTCTAAGAAACGACCCGAGGACACTATTTTTCTCGGCGTCTCAAGAACAGCTAACATCAGTGACGTAGAAAAATCCTTGATACCAAAGCTAAAAGAATTGCTTAGGCCTAATAGAGGACGTGTGAGAACTGATAAATGGAAATTTTATTTAATTGTTTATGACTTGAAAGCACGTGGACTAACGTTTACAGAGATAGCTGGTGAGATCGATAAACTTACTCAAACCGAAGATTTGACCTCGCAAAACTTGATTGTAGATATCAGAAGCATCGAAAACTATTACAAAAATGCGCTTGCACTTATTAATGGAGGCTATAAGAAATATTTGAAGACCGCAAAATAGTGAATTACCTTATTTTGTTTATCTCTTCTCGTTATGTTTCGATACATTTGAATAAACTTAGATTATAGTCCCTTCATTAAGTTAAACAGGAGGGACTATGGTTCGCTCAACAAGGCAATTTGTTCTTTCATTACTTGTCCTATTGGGCATATTTCTTTTAACTTATATGGACAAGCTTCAAGGGCAGGCTGCAACGTTGATTGGCATGATAGTAGGATATATCTTTGGGAAGAAAGCAAATTGATCTGCGGTTGTCAGGGCGCCGCCGCTACCTGGTTACCGATTAACTTAAACGGAATCAGGACTGCCCAACAACGACGTCGAGAGGGTCGCTGAAGATCGCGCCCCTCACGTCGGCGTTGAGGCTGTAGGAAAACCCCCTGAAAGGCCTATTTTGGCACTGTCAGGACAACAATGAAATTCCACTGATGATAATAGGAATGAGGGCAGCGATGCTTATGAGGGCGAATGACGGGCTTTCCCTCACATAGCTATCATCGAGCGACATCGCAGAAGTTTAATCGCGCTAGACGACGCCTGGTGCGTTGGGGCTTGAAAAGGTACTTATTCTACAGACTCGTTGAGGCTGTAGGAAAACCCCCTGAAAGGCCTATTTTGGCACTGTCAGGACAACAATGAAATTCCACTGATGATAATAGGAATGAGGGCAGCGATGCTTATGAGGGCGAATGACGGGCTTTCCCTCACATAGCTATCATCGAGCGACATCGCAGAAGTTTAATCGCGCTAGACGACGCCTGGTGCGTTGGGGCTTGAAAAGGTACTTATTCTACAGACTCGTTCTCCCTTCCCCCCGGCGGGTCAGCTGGCCCCCATCAGGGATTCACGATAAGCGACTCATCGCTGATCGTCAACAAAAACATCCTTTACGCCGACCGATCGCTCCAGCCCACCTCATATCAGAATACTTGACAGCGGTTATCATATTTGCTAACATACCGAACATGAAATATACCGTCGAGTACTTCCATGTCCGTGTCAAAAACGACATCGAAAGCTGGCCCGACGGTATATTGGCTGATTATGCCCGGTTAGTAGTACTTCTAATGGAGTTTGGGCCGAATCTGCGGATGCCGCATTCCCGCGCCATGGGCGATGGTCTTTTTGAATTGCGGCCACGCGGCCGTGAAGGCATTGGTCGTGCATTATACTGCTTCGTTGTTGGTCAACATATTGTGATGCTTCATGCATTTGTAAAGAAGACACAAGAAACCCCTGAAAAAGAACTACGCCTTGCCCGGAAAAGAATGAAGGAGGTGCGAAATGGCTGATTTAAAATATAAACCCGTTTCCCATGACCATGAAGCTTTCCTCAAAAAAGCATCTAAACGGAAAGGGTTCAGGAAAGCATACGAGGATCTGGAAGAAGAGTATCGGCTTACCCGTGAGATGCTTGCCGCTCGTTCAAAGTTCGGCCTCACTCAGGAAGCCGTTGCTGAGTTAATGGGGACGACAAAAAGTGCAGTGTCACGTTTGGAAGCTGCGGGTAAGCATGCACCGTCTCTGACTACGCTCAAGAAGTATGCGCGGGCGGTCGGCTGTCGTCTGGAGATCAAGCTCGTTCCCACCGCTCGTCTGACCAAGCGCGCAACACGGGCCGCCAAGAAGCAGGCGGCCGGTTAGCTTCGCGCCCCCCTCTCCTCCGCGAAAGGAGCACCGCATATGGCAAAGATCGGTATTTTGACATGCTCCAACGCCACCCAGGACCTTGGCTGCTCATCGGTGAGCTGCCTCGCTGACTTTCGAAAGCGAAAAGGGACGTTCGCCGAATATCCTGAGAATGAGAAGCTCACCCTGGCCGGCATCATAAATTGCCCCGGCTGCCCAACGCTTACCGGCCCGGACAAGCTGATCGGAAGGATCCGCGCGTTGACCGATTTTGGCGTTGATACGATACATTTCGCTTATTGCGTGAAGGCGCTCTGCCCGTTCAAGGAAAAATACAAAGCTGCGCTCGAAGAAACGTTTCCCAAGATCAGGATCGTGATCGGTACGCACGAAGAGCATGTAACCTCGGAAGAATTCCGCCGCCGCGTCAAGAAACTGTTCCGCCAGCCGCGAAAGACCATGGTTGATATCATTTTGAACAAAGATGAGTAGAACAGCAAACCTATAGGAGAGTTTCTGTATGCAAAAATTATATTATGTATCCGTATTGGTGGCCGTACTATCACTCTCAAGCTCAAACGTTGCCGAATGTGCCAGCTCCGTGATCGCGGGGAGCTGCAATAACACCGCCAGCGGGTTTTGCAACGAATTTACCGGGTCCTCCTACAAAGCAGCAAATGTGGAGAGGTCCTGTGAAAAACAGAAGATGACGTTCCTCAGAGGCGCCTGCCCGACCGAGAAGCGGGTGGGTTCTTGCGTCATGTTCAAAGGGAAAAATAACGAATCCTACTATCGTTACTACACCAGTTTTCCGGGATTCGGCATCAAACCAAAAGGTGGCGTTGCAGCGGAAGCCGAAAAACAATGCACCAATATGAAAGGCCAGTGGATCCCGAACTGAGCCAGAAGGTCAGGTAAGGCTATGGATAGACGTGAAACTATTATTTTCCCCCAGGAGAAACCCATGACGCTGCACCTCACCCGGCTGTTTTTGACTATCTTTTCAGTGATACTGCTGACCGCGGCGCCGTCCCTGGGCGCGCAGAAAGCAACGACACGAACGCTGTCGAACGAGCCGGGCACGTGGCGGCCGTGGAGCTGCGGCGGCCACTCGGCAAGCGATCTCAAGCTCCTCGGCTTCACCCCGTCCGACGCCGACGCATTCAAGACGCGGCTCCAGCGGATCGCTGACATCTTCCGGAAATCGCCTGTCTGGAATCCGCCGATGGGAGTCGATCCCTCGCTCACAGGCTCGCTCTACGGTGTGTCGGTCTATCCTTCCTCCGCGAAGAAGCTGAAGAACCATCCCATCGCAGGCTCCATCATGATGGGCAGCTTCGAGCACGTTGAGGTGGTCCGGACGACAGGCGGCCAGGAGCAGCGCGAGCGGTACATTGGCGACGAGACCGTACACATCATATTCAATGTGAATTTGCTCCCCAAAGGCGGCGGTGTCAACATGCTCAGCGACGATGAGGGGGCGTTTTTCGAGGAGCTGGTCCGCACGGCCGACATCGGCGGGTTCCCGACCTACGGCGACATGCTGATCATCACGAAGAATGGACGGCCCGTCTGGACGCCGATCTCCCGCGAGCGCTACCTCAAGGCCTTCATCGCCAAACGCCGGCCGGACGCCGCCAACGCGGAGAGCTACATCGCTGATCAGCAGAAAAAGTATGAGGCCTTTGTCGCTCCCGACGCATACGCCGCCCGCCAGGCGAAATACAAGGCGGCGATCGACAAGATGGCGTCCAAAGGCGCGTCGGCGGTCGAACACGAGCGGAGGTACTGGGAGCGCGATGAGGCCGATGCGCTCTCCGTCCTGAAGCGCGGGGCGTCCCGCGACCCGAAAGTCTCTCCCCTCGCAGGCGTGATCGCCGGCGTGAAAGCCGCCGGGGAGCAGCTGGCGGCCATGTCTCCTGCCGATCGCAGCTCACCAGCCTGCCTCCTCGAGGACCGAAACGACATGACCAAGAGCGGTCTGGTGGCGATGGGCACCCCAAAGTGCGTGCCGCTCGTCGGCAGGAACCCGAACTTCTTCGATCCGCAGCTGCCCCGCAGCGTGCCGCAGATCATCGTCGTCAGCCGGATCCGTGCGCTCGAAAAAACATGGAAGGAGGGAAGGCCCAGCGGGGACAAGAAGGGCAACCTCGATCTCTGGACCACCTATGAGGCGTTCCGTCAGACCGACTTGCGGAAGGTGGCCGACCAGATCGACAAGTGACGGCGGGAAAACGCTGAACTCTTTATTCAGGGACTCTACATACGTGATCAAAACAAAAAGCGCTCCTGCCAAACATCGGCCAAAAGGTCTTTCCCTTATGTACGAAGACCAGGACGTCATCGTCATTGACAAGCCTGTCGGCCTTCTGACCATGGGCACCGAGCGGGACAAATCCCATACCGCCCAGGCCATCCTGAACGACTATGTCCGCAAAGGGAACTCCAGGTCCCGGAACCGGGTGTACATTGTCCATCGGCTGGACCGGGACACCTCGGGCATCCTCGTTTTTGCCAAACACGAGCAGGCCAAACGGCACTTGCAGGATGACTGGACAAACACGGAAAAAAGATATCTGGCGATCGTGTACGGCTGCCTGACCCCTCCGGAGGGGACCATCAGCAGCTATCTGGTCGAGAACAGCGCGCTCACCGTCTATTCCACATCCGATGCCTCGAAGGGAAAACTGTCCCATACCGCTTACCGTACGCTTAAGGAAGCCCGAGGTTTCAGCCTGCTGGAAATTGACCTGCTCACCGGCAGAAAACACCAGATCCGCGTTCACTTATCGGATAAGGGACATCCTGTTGTCGGTGATAAAAAGTATGGGAAAAAGGGCGATGGTTACCAGTGGCTGGCACTGCACGCGCATTCGATAACCTTTACTCATCCGTTTACCGGTCAGCGGCTTTCGTTTGAAACAGCGGTCCCGGAGCATTTTATGAGGCTGATCGGAAACATCAGACCGGTCTAGTCACTTTGTTACTAAGAGGGCAAGCGAAATGCATTTTTCAAAGCTTTATTGGTTCCGTCTGTTCGCTGCAGCGTTCCTCCTGCTCCCTGTATCGGTTGCCGGCGCGGCTGACGCCCCCGGAACTCGCATGGAAGATCCGTTCAAGAAAAGGACCGGGAGGGAACAGGTGTTCCTTCTGAGGCGTTCTGAGGACCTCGGCAGGACGCTTGCGTTCGTGAACGAAACCACCGCTTTGCTGAACGAACAGGCCGAAGCCGCGGCGAACCGTGATCCTGACATCAAGGCGAATGAACGCAAGGGTCTTTTGGAATGGTATCAAAAGTATGCCGACTGGCTCAGGGGAATGTCAGCTGAATGCGATCTCGACGTAAGCAGCTTTTTCTCGAAGCAACATGCAGGGGCCGGATGGGTCACGCGGTATGAGGAACTGGCAAAGGGATCCCGGAAGCTGGCGGACGAACTCGGTGCAATGATACAAACGTTGGACGGAGATAAGAAAAAGCTCGAGCCGCGCATGCGGAAGTTGAACACTGCCGTTGCTGAACGCCGCATCCTGGTCGACAAGGATGACCTGGAATTGGCCCGGGAGATCGGGCCGTCGTATCGCGACAGGTCGTATGACCGGCGAGAGGCGCTCTACAAGGATCTGACCGACGAAGAGGTCCTCTATTTCAGGAATGAGCTGAGATCGCTCGGTGAGCAGCAGAAGTATTTTGAGTGCCTGTCGGAGCTGGGAAAATATGAAGAGGTCTGGCTCCTCGTCAGGTCCGATGAGTTCACGAAATCGCAGGAGATCGCCGGGGTCATTAGCGGCGCTGGCCCAGGCCCGCTGGTCCATGCCGTCAGGGATACGATCAGAACGTACGAGGCGGATAGGGCGGCCCTCAAGAGAAGGTCCGGTGAGATCGACGCAAAGAACCGCGGCATCACAAAGACCGGCTCGCTCAGAGCGCTCGACCGCCTGGAAGAGCTCTCACGTTACTATGAAAATATGAGGAACAGGTTCGAGCGCCACGTCGAGTGGCTCGGAGCACAGATCGGGAGCTACCAGGCGGACCTGATCGAGCTCGGCAAGGAGCTGTGATATTCCCGTTCGCAAGCCGCGCATCCGTGGGCCGGTAGACCGAGCGGCGTGAAGCACAGCGTCAACTCGTTCCATGAGGGGGGGGGTCGCTATGTTCGCAGGTCACATAGGCGCGGGATTGGCCATAGGAAGCGCTGAGCGACGCGTCAACATCGGTGTTTTCATCTTTGCAGCCGTCCTTATCGACTTCATGCTCTGGCTCTTTGTTCTTCTCGGCTGGGAGTCCGTGATCATCCCCGCCGACTTTACCGCGACCCATCAGCCGGAGTTCGTCTTTCCCTTTTCCCATGGCCTGCTCGCCGGTCTTGCCTGGTCGGCACTGGCTGGTACAGCCGCCTATTTTTACTATCGACGGTTGGAGAAGGCAAGGTCCCGTGCCGCAGTCCTGATCGCCGCAGCGGTCTTCTCTCATTGGCTTCTCGATGCGCTCGTCCATGTCCCGGAGCTGCCGGTCGCGGGCGCAGATTCTGTGATGATGGGGCTCGGGCTGTGGCAAAGCATGGCGGCGGCTCTTACAGTCGAAACGCTCATCGCCGCAGCGGGTCTCTATATATTTTTGTCCGGCGCCCACCTGTCTCGGGCAAGAAGGATCGGCCTCACGGTATTGTGTCTTGTCGTCATCATCTCCACCGTTATCGGGATGACCGTTGCGCCGCCTCCGCCCTCCGTGATCGCCATGGCGGTGACCTCGTTGATCACGATCGTTGTGGTCTGTGTACTCGCCGGCTGGCTCGGAAGGCGTCACGCGTCATAGCATTGGTACTTGACCCCTGGTTTGCCCTTCTTCCCTCTTTATTTCCTGTTCCCGAATGTGTTAGTATGCAAACATATAAGATCATGGGTGAACATAAGACAAAAGAACGGCCCGGGCATTCGACACCGGTTTCGAAAGTGCCTCAGAAAAAAGGCATTTCTGCCTTCCTTTCACGGGGCCTGTTACACGTCGATCACCCGTCACTGATCCATTTCAGCTCTACACCGCTCTTCCGGCTCGAGACCTCTCCTGAAAAATACGCCCACCTCCTGAAAAATAAGGACGCGGTGCAGATCGGACCGATCGTCAATTACTTTATCGGCAATTCAGGTCATGTCGCTTACCTGGGCGGGGATGTGGTCAAGAACCTCTACCTTCGGGGAAGGAAGAAGTACAAAGCCATCAATATCCTGGCCATACTGACCACCGCTGATATCGATAAATACTCCTGTATCATGAACAATATCATTTCCGCCAACGACGGCGCATTTTCACTTGGGTTGAAATACCTGGTAAAAAAGAACCGGTGCGAAGGGTGTTTCAGGGAGATTGCCCTTGCCCGCTACGTCATCGAGCCGCGGCTGGAAGGCCCGGAAAAACTGCTCTATCCGTTCAGACCCGCATCGATCGAACTGGACCTGACGACGCAGGAGAAGTTTTCCGATGCCTTCGGGCTCGAGGTAAGGACGTAAGTCCGTTCCCGCTTCGGGCCGCGCCGTCAACACTCGCCGGAAACGCATATTCCTGTCGTTATTTCAGGAGGTTGTATGATACGTTCCCTCTTTCCGCTGTTCCTCTCCCTTGTCCTGATAATCGCGATGGCCGCTGCCGGCCGCGCGGACGACAAGGTCAAACCATCCATCTGCAGCGTGTGCAACATGAAGATCAGCGAGACGGAAAGGAAATTCTCCGTGGTGCTGCCGAATGCAGAAGGAATGGGGCCCGCGTCCTACGACGACATCGGTTGTGCCGTCATGTCACGGAATGGCGAATGCGCGACGCGCCAGTCGTTCTTCGACGGCATCGCGATCGTGTTTGATTTTGTGACGGGTGAGCAGGTCCCCGCCGAAAAGGCCTTCTTCGCATTCAAGTCGAGCTTCAGAACGCCCATGGGTTATGGCATCGTGGCGTTCAGGGACAAAGCTCAGGCGGAAAAGTTCGCCGCGGAACACGGCAAGGTAAAAGTGGTCAAGTGGTTCGAACTGGTGGATATGAAGTTGTAGGTGAAGAGAAGGGTCAGGGGTCAGGGGTCAGGGGTCAGGGGTCAGGGGTCAGGCCAGGAACCTGAACGCTTCTCACCTTCTCAACCTCTCACCTTCGCAAGTTCCGCTTTCCTCTCCAATATGCTTTTCACCCGCTTCAGCCGGTAGAACGCCTCACGCTCCCGCTCGCCGATGTACTGGCCGATGGTCCTGATCTGGTGCTTGATGCCGGGCAGGACCATTTCCTCCAGGACCTTGATCCTCCGCGTGGTCCGAATGATCTCCTCCCCCAGCCGCTTCAGTTTGCTCTCATACTCGGCAATGGTCAGCATCGACTCCAGGAGCTTCTCGAACAGGTTAATGCTGTCCTCGAGATGGGGCGTCGTCCCGAACTCATTATATCCCCGTTTTCCCGGCTCCCGCACCGGCGTGTCGTGGTAGGCGATGTCCTTGTACCGGAGGCCCCAGATGCTCTTTTCGCGCACATCGATGTCGAACTCCCGTTCCGTGGCTTCGGTCAGTGAATCAATGGTGTCCCTTCCTTCCCGCCCCAGGGAGATCGCGAGTTCGCGGATCGCCTTTGCATAGGACTTCTTGATCTCCTCACGCGAGCGCAGGAACGGCAGGGTGGTGGACAGGAATTCCTTGATCAGGGCCTGTTTCCTGGCCTTCAGGATGCCGATGCTGTTGATGATGGACCGGGATTTCTCCTTCAGCATCAGCAGGTTTGTTCTGGTTGGGTGGATCATACGTCTCCAAAAGCATTGCAAAGTGCAAATTTCAAATTGTAAATTGCAAGTTGAATGTCACAATCAGGATTTCAGTCTCCACTCATTTTGATATTTACAATTTGATATTATCAATCAGTTTGACGCTATTTCAGGCTTCACCCTCTTCATGACCATGATAATAACCAGCGATACCACGATCACCCCTCCCAGGAGCACGATCGAGGCCAGGATATTGTTCAGGACAGCGGGATCCACGATCAGGACCGCCCCCAGCGACAGCATCATGAGGCCCGAGACGAGCTTCAGCTGCCGCCCCTGCCACTCGGTCATCTTGCGCGCGCCGAGCGTGATGGTGATGACCGATACGATGATCGCCAGAGGCACAACATACACGATGCTATACAGCACGAGATACTCATAGTACTGGAACGTCGTGAGCTTATGCAGCGTGAGCACCCGGGTGTAGACCATGGGAAACCCGGCCGTGCACAGCAGCTCGTAGGCGTTCGCCGAGACGGCAAGGACGACGGTCCCGGCGATCATGGCCGGCAGCGTCGGGGCCTTCAGCAGCCCCCGCATCCGCTCGAACAGCTTTGGTTTTGCGGACTCCGGGATGGCCAGGGAGACCCCCTGCTTGAACAGGAAAAAATCCTTCACGTTGATGCCGCCGATCATGATCGCGACGATGCCCCCGGTGACCGTGATCGCCGCGATCTGCCCGACGACCAGGAACACATTGAGCCACGCGGCCATGAACAGGAAGTAGATGAGGCCGGAGAAGAACACGAAGACACCGCCGATGAGGAACATGCGCCTGCGGGACCTGGCATGGATCAGCATGCTCAGCAGGAAGAGCAGAACAAAGAACGCGCACGGATTGAAGCTGTCCATGCCGGCGATGACTGCCGTAAGGACCGGAAGCGATACGCTTGCGGGATCGATCCTGCCGAGGAGCGGGAGTGTCAGCGCCTTGTCGCCCTCACCAGCAGGCGCAAGCTGGCCTTTGCTGATCTCCGCCACTCCGTCCGGGCAGCCCTCTCGCATGCAACGCTCGACGGCACGAAGGATATCCTTGCGCGTCTGGTCGTTGAATCCCATGAAAACAGACGTGCCCACGATGGTACACGGCACCCCCGCCTGTTTTATGCCGGCGGCCTGGATTACCCGCTTGTAGATCGCGGCGTTATCCTTGTTGCGCCAGACCTCATAGTCCCGCATGGTAAGCCCGGGATATTTCCGCGCCAGCCCTTTCAGGAACTCTTTTTCCTTCTCGCAATGGGGACAGCCGTCACCCCAGAACAGCGTGAGGACCGTACCCGCTTTGTCGCGACCCGGCGTTTCCACGCCGGCCGCAAGCGATGGGAACGGCGCCATCATGAGCGCGATGATGCCGGCAAGAAGATATCCGGACCGTGAGCGCCGGTGCGCGAAGGACAGCATCAGCTCACCTCAAGAGAAAATTTTTTCATCAGCACCAGACCCGCGTCGAGGCTTTCCTGCACCGTCCGGCGCGCTGGGCCCTGGCCGATGATCTCCTGCTCGAATGCGTCGGCGAAATCAAGCATGGGCAGATCTGCCTTGGTCATGCCGTCCCTGCCCACGATCGCCTCGAGACGCCGAAGGTCCCTGCCCTTCGCATAGTACTTGTAGAGATGATTCGCCGTGTTCCGGTGGTCCGCCCGGGTCCGGCCCTCGCCGATCCCCTTCTGCATCAGCCGGGAAAGGCTCGGGAGCACGTCGATGGGCGGGGAGACCCCTTTCTGGTGCAGCTCGCGGGAGAGAACGATCTGCCCCTCGGTGATATACCCGGTGAGGTCGGGGATGGGGTGGGTGATGTCATCCTCGGGCATGGTCACCACCGGGAGCATGGTGACTGAGCCTACCCGGTCGCGGATTCGCCCGGCACGCTCGTAGAGCGAGGCCAGGTCCGAATACATGTAGCCGGGATACCCCCGCCTGCCGGGAAGCTCTTCCCGGGCCGTCGAGATCTCGCGCAGAGCGTCGCAGTAGTTCGTCATGTCGGTGATGATCACCAGGACGTCCATGTTCTTCTCGAAGGCCAGGTACTCGGCGACGGTCAGGGCGAAGCGCGGGGCCAGGAGCCGCTCCATCACCGGCTCGTCCGCCATGTTCACGAAGGCGACGAAGCCGGTCCGCATCTCGTCCAGGACGCGCTGATAGAACGAGTATTCGTGGAAGGTGAGGCCCAGGGCGGCGAATACCACGACGAACGACCGGTCGGCCTGGGCAAGACGGGCGTTCCTGAGAATGAAGGCGACGACCTCCTTGGACGGGAGCCCGGCGCAGGAAAAGATCGGCAGTTTCTGCCCCCGCACCAGGGTGTTCAGACCGTCGATGGCGGTGATCCCGGTCTCGATGAAGTCCGCGGGCCGCGCCCGTGCCGCGGGGTTCATGGGCGAACCCGTGAGCGGCATCCATTTCTCCGGGATGAAGAGCGGCGCGCCGTCCTTGGGAACAAAGGACCCGTTGAAGATCCTGCCGACGATGTCCGGGGACAGCGGCACCTTCTTGATGGCGTCGGTGAAGGTGACCGTGGTCTTTTCGATGTCGACGCCCTGCGTCGTGCCGTAGACCTCGACCAGCACGGTCTCGCCGTCGATCTCAAGGACCTCGGCGTCGGTCGACCTGCCGTCGGGCATGACGACCCTGACCACCTCGCCGATCCGGGCCGCCTGCACCTTTTCCACGAACAAGAGCGGGCCCGCAATGGTCGATATGGTCCGGTAGGTATGTTCGGATAGTCTCATCGTGATGAACCTCGAAGGTGAGACGTTGAGAAGTTGGGAAGTTGAGAAAAATCAACACCGACACTCATCCTATCTTCTCATCCTCCCACCCTCCCAACTTCGTCGCTTTTCATCGCTTCATCCAGCGCAATGCCCTGTTTCAACTTCTCCGCCGCACGGTCATGGTACGCAATGATCGACTTGATGAGCGCCAGGGTCTTGTCGGGCGGGGAGAACGCGTCATCGCTGTAGGCGTTCTGGCCCAGGAACTCGTTCCTGATGCGCTCGGCCACGCGCATGACGAGCCGGTCCGCGTCCTGCAGTCCCTCGACGCCGACGATCTCCGCGACCTCGCGGATCGATTCCTCCTGCTGCAAAAGCTGGTTGCAGCGCCTGCGCAGGTCTTCCCACTCAGGCGCGACCTCGCGGCAATAATGTTCGGAGAGGTCCTTGGCATACAGCGAATAGGACTGGAACCAGTTGATGGCCGGGAAATGCCTGCGGTGCGCAAGGGACGTATCGAGCATGAAGAACGCCCCGGTGGTCCTGAGACACGCCTGGGTCACGGGTTCCGTGAAATCGCCTCCCGGCGGAGATACCGACAGGATCATGCTGAGCGAACCGATCCGGCCGCTCATGGTCTCCACCACGCCGGCCCGTTCGATGAAGGACGAGAGCCGGGAGGCGAGATACGTCGGATAGCCTTCCTCGCCGGGCATCTCTTCCAGCGACGTCGATATCTCGCGCAGCGCCTCAGCCCAGCGGGAAAGACTGTCGGCGAGAAAAAGCACGTTGTACCCCATGTCCCGGTAGTATTCCGCCATGGTCACGGCCGTATAGATGGAGGCCTCACGGGCGGCGACCGGCATGTTCGATGTGTTCACTACGAGGATGGTGCGGTCCCTGAGCCGCCGCTTGGTCCAGGGGTCCTCCAGTTCGTCGAACTCGGCGATGAGGTCCGCCATCTCGTTCCCGCGTTCGCCGCATCCCACGTAGACCACGATGTCCACGTCGGCGAACTTGGCCACGGACTGTTCGAAGATGGTCTTGCCCGTGCCGAACCCTCCGGGGATGATGGCCGCCCCGCCCCGCGCGAGGGGGAAGAGAAAATCGATGATCCGCTGGCCCGTGACCAGCGGCGTCACGGGCGCGAACTTCTTCCGGTAGGGCCGCGGCATCCGCACCGGCCATTCGTGGCATCCCGGGATCTCAAGGCCGCCGGTGAACTCGCCGAAGGGCTCATCAAGGCTTATATCGCCCGAGGCGATCCAGGCCACCATGCCTTTCTCGGCGCCGCACATGATGTAATGTTTGAACGCCCCTTCCTGGATCTCACCGACGATCATGCCGTATTGCAGCTCATCACCCATCCTTACCGCCGGCTTGAAGTTCCATCGTTTGATATAATCGAGGCCGTACATCTCCTTCCATACGCGGATAAATGGGCCCATCTCTTTTCTCATCCGTTCGAGCGGGCGCTGGAGCCCGTCGTACATGCTGCCCATGAGCCCCGGGCCCAGCCTGACCGTGAGCGGCATGCCCAGTCCTTTCACCGGTTCGCCCACCCCCAGACCGCGGGTCTCCTCGTACACCTGGATCACGGCGTGGCTGCGCTCAAGCCGCACCACCTCGCCCGTGAGCAGGCCGTGGCCCACGAAGACCCGCTCATAGAGCTTGAGCCCCTTGAGGTCGACGCTTACCGTGGGTCCTGATATGCCGAGGATCTTTCCGGTCTGCATGATAAAGTTTCACCTCAAAACGGAATAATTTTCTGAATAGAACGGAAAACAATGTTTCGACACTGAAGACACTGATAACTACTATGAATAAGCATGAACTTCATAGGGTTCTTTCAGTGGCCTCAGTGTCAAATACCGTCCATCTTAAACGTTCAATCGCACATGATATCCGATCGCGCGCCTTATCAGCCGGGCGGCGTAATCCTCCACCTCGGCCGGAAGCTTCTCCGGCGACGGGAGCACCAGCAGGATGCCCGACCAGCCCTTTTCCCGCTCCCGCATCCGTTCCTCGATCCCGCCCCGCACCAGGCGCTCGTCGATGATGACCAGGCCGTTGTCAGGCTCCGCCATGACGCTGTCGAGCAGCTCCCCGGCCCCGGATGGATCCACGACATGATGCGTTATCCCGGCGAGGCTGAAGCCGAATTCCGCGTCGCACGTCGTTATGAAGACGATCTTTTTCATGCTATTCTTTTTACCGCAGAGAACGCTGAGAACGCAGAGCAGATCTCCGCTTCCTCAGAATGTTGATCCATGGAGTTCCTTACTCCGCGATCTCTGCGACCTCTGCGACCTCTGCGGTGAACCATTTTTACCACACCAGCTCCGCGGCGATCTCTTCCCGCTCCAGGTCCTTCCCCGCGAGGAGAAGGCTCAGGTTCATGACCTCCAGGGAACAGCGCCAGAGATAATCGAGAATGAGCTCCGCGCCGAGGGGGTCCCTGCCCTCCTTGTGGAGATACTTCGTGATGCCGCGGTAGAGCGCGACCTCCACCTGGGTCGGGGCCGGCGCCGCAATGGAGATGCCCGAGGCCTGCCGGATAAGCGAGACCACCGCGAAGAGGTCGTCCTTTTCCAGCAGGTCCTTCAACTGCCCGGTCGCAATGGTGCCTCCCGCTATGAACACCGCAGGGTCCTTCGCGCCCGATCGCAGGGATTTGTAGAGCGACAGGATGTTCCGGGCGTCAATGATCCTTGAAAAGAACTCCTTCATCACCGGGTGGAGCGGTGTCCTGATGACACTGATGAGGATGCTGTTGGACAGGTGCTGCTCTACTTCGCGGAGCCCCTGTTCCTCATAGTTTGCCGCAAGCCCGGTGAACTCCGGTGACAGGCGGCAAAACAGCCGCTCCAGCCGTTCCACGGCAGCTGAGGTTTCTCCGTCACGAAGCATGTTCTTGACGCTGTCCGCAAGCAGGCTCACCGCCAGGACCTCTCCGGCCTTTTGGGTCCTGTCACCATGGAGACACCGCAGGCAGATGAAAACCGTCCGCAGCTCCGTGTACAGCAGATAGGGAGCGAATATCCTCCTGACCTCTTCCTCCATCTGTCCGAAGACCCATCCATGCTCCCGCAACAGCGCCCTCCACATTCCCTCTGCCGTCCGCTCCCGCACGAACCCCTGGTACTGGGCAGAAGCGATAAATTCGATGGGCGTGGATTCATACACAAGTGGCCGCCAATCGCGGATGAGACGCGAGCGCCTGCCCCTGATCCTGGACAGCAGATATTCCACGGGATAGCCGCGTTCCCTGCCCTGCTTCAACAGTCCGCGGGGGCCGTCAGGAAATGCCGCGTCCCTGTCGTTGCTCTGTCGGAAAGAAGCGCTCATGGGAACCGCTCCATTACTTCCTTCATGATCTCCGGTAGCATTTCTTCCCACATGCGCTCCAGCCGCTTCTCGAACGTGTTCACGACCTTCACCTGGCCATCATCGGACAGGGCTTCCAGACCTCCGGTAATGGCCTTATCAAAGAGGATCTCGGCGTCCGGGAAATGCTCCCGGGCAAGCGCCCCATCGGCCGGGTTCACGCGTATCGTCCTCCAGGTGAAACGCGGAAGCTCCTGGACGAATGACGTGAACATGTCCCGATAGCCGACGTTCCGCAAGCCAGCGAGCGAGGAGCGGGCCAGGCCGTACAAACGGTCCGCCAGCGCCCGCTCCGCCAGGAGCCTCTTCTGTCGCACGGTCCCGTTCGCCTCGGCAAGAAAGTGTTCCGCGTGCGCGGCCGCCGCAGCTGTACGCTTGGCTGCGTGCTCCGCTTGTATCTCGGCGATCCTGCGCGCGGCCTCGGCCCGTGCGCGCTCCGCCTCCTGTTCCGCTTCAAGCCGCATGGCCTTGACGCGCTCGTCCCCCGCGGCCCGGAGCGATTCGATCAGCTCTTTGCAGCCCATCCTATTTCACCGTAAAGAGGATCATCGTCGATACCACGAAGCCGAGGATCACCATGGTCTCCGGGATCGCCACCAGGATGATGATGGTCCCGGTCAGCTCCGGCTTCTCCGCGAGTGTACCCGCCCCGGCGGCGCCGATCTTGGACTGTGCCCACGCCGTGGCGATGGCGGGAATGCCGATGGCCAGCGCGGCGCAAAATGCGATCAATACCTTTTCGAGATTCATAGACACCTCCTTTGATATAAGCTTCTGCAACCACAGATCAACACAGATAACGGTTTTTTAAAAATATTATAAGTTCTTTTCGCCTCTTGCTGGGTTCTATCTGTGCTCATCTGTGTTCATCTGTGGTTCCATATTCTTCGAACTTATCTTCTCCGCGTCTCCCCTTCCCCGCGTCCCCGCGTCCATTACTTCCTCAGCGGTTCGAACTTCCTGCCGCCGTGCTCGATGAACTTGCTGAAGAACTCAACATAGTGGAGCCGGAGCGCGTGGATCGTGGGAGAGAATACGCCCAGGACGATGTTCAGGACATGGATCAGGCCGGCGATGATCACACCGGTCACGACATCGCCGGTCAGTCCGCCGAGTTCGTTCGCCGTATAGGCAAGCAGCACCGACGTCAGGCCGATGGCCATGATGCGGACATAGGAGATGATGTTCCCGATGCTCTTCAGGAACTCCAGGGGGGCCAGGACCCCGCCGGCAAAGAACAGGAGCGGGGTCAGGAACAGGATAACAAGGACGACAGGCCGCGTGAACACCAGCGGGATGATGCCGGAAAGCGACGCGATGATGGCAATGATACAGCAAATGATGACAATGCTCAGGACCTTGAACAGCCCCTCCCGCTTCACGTTCCGCTGGAATGCATTGATGGCCCCCAGGACCAGCCCGAACACGATGTGTGCCACGCCGATGGCCAGGGAGAAAAGCAGCATGGGAACGATCGCCGTACGGCGTTCAACGACAAGCGGCTGGAGGTGGAAATACCTCTCCGGGAGGTCGCCGAAGAACTCACCGTACAGCACGCCGAAAAATATCGAATAGAGCGAGGCAATGAGCAGGATCGTAGCCCCGTCATGGACCGCCTTGTTCTTCCGGAACCGCTTCCGGAGGTACAGGGTGAGGAGGATCAGCACCAGGCCGTAACCTGCGTCGCCCAGGATGATCCCGAAGAAAATGGGGAAAAAGATGCCGATGAACGGTGTGGGATCGTAGGACGTGTACGCCGGCAGCGGCAGGAGGCTTGTCATGAGCTCGAAGGGCCGGAAATAGGCCGGGTTCTTCAGGACGATGGGCACCCGCTCCAGGTCCTCCTCGCGCATTTCCTTCTCCACCACAACGACCTGGGTCTTGAAGGCACCCTCCATGATCTTCCGGAGCCGTGCCATGTCCCGCGACGGCATCCAGCCGTGGATGAAGAAGCACATCCGCGTTTCATACGCGGAGGCCGTCGTCTTCAGAAGGGCCAGCCGGTCGTCGATCCATTCACGAACGCTCTTGTAAAGCGGCGTCCATCGCCGTGCGAACCTCAGGAGGTCCTCCTGGATCCGGTCGATCTCCGCTGATACCCGTCCGGTCCGCTCTTTCACGTAGGCGATCTTTTGAGGGAACGAGAGCGTCCCGAAGGAGGCCGGGAACGTAAGCTCGGGGACATGCTCATCGGAGAGCGTCTTTTTCACCCGGTCGGCGATGGACTTCTCGACCGTGATGAGCCCGACAAGCGAACCGTCCTCGGCCGGTTCGGTCTGGAACTCGAACTTCCAGTCCGTGATGCGCGAAAGGACCTCGCGAAGCCGCGGGACCATCTCCGGCTCCTTGATGGTAAGACCGATGAAGTCCAGGTCGGGCGTCTCCCTGGTGCTGTCCATCAGCATCGATAGCCCCCCGAGGAAGATGGCATACCGTTCGAGCTCGGACCGCTCCGTCTGCAGTGCGTCCCGCTGTTCGGAAAGCTCCCGTGTCTGGCAGGTATGCCGCTCCACGGTTCCCGCGATGGTATGCGCGATGCTGGCCGGATCTATGTAGCTTTCGCGCACCGGCAGAGCGGGGAGAAAGGAGAAGAGCTCCTCGATCTTGAGCCGCAGGTCCTCAAGATACAGGCGCTCCACGCCCGTCTTTTCGTCGAGCGAGAACGACCGGATATGCTCCTGGGCCTCTTTCTCGATGAATCCCACTGCGGCCGGCTCGATCTGAAAGATCCCCGCGTCCCGCAGGAGCACGATGGACTCCTGGAGGAGGTCCTTCGGCCCGACGATCTCCACCTTTGACATTCTGACGATCATGGTCTCATTCCAGAAGGATCCGGGGCATACGCTTGAGAATGATCCCGGTCAATGTCCCGTCATCCAGCTTTTCGATCCGTAATGAGCGCGCCGCCGCATCATCGACCACCAGTCTTGCCTTCTCTTCGGCGCGACCTTTCGCGTCCTCCAGCGCCCTCGTCAGCAGGTCACGGTCGTTATTCTCCTCGCATGCGACGGCCTCGGAGGCTTTCCGCTTGACCTGGTCGAGCCAGACCCGCAGTTTTGCCTGCTCGTCCTCGATGCAATGCTGGATCTCCTTTTCGGCCTCGATCACCTCGTTCAGAATGTCGTTATCCATGTCTCTATTCTATCAAAAATGAAAATCGGACAGGGTTTTTCTGCAATTTGTTGTTCATTCCCTTGGAAAAATCACTGTAACAGAGTAGAATTAAGCAGTATTCGCTGCATGAAGCGGAAGGGAAGGACCGTAATCGTCCGATTTCGGGGATTCGCATATGCGTAACACTCAACTACGGAAGACAGGGAGCGGGCCATGATCACGTACAGCGGTGTGAACCACCTTGCCCTGGCAACAGGGTCGATGGATGAGACCATCCGGTTCTGGAGAGACCTCCTGGGAATGCGGCTCGTTGCAGGCCTGGGCCGGCCCGGTTACCGACAGTATTTCCTTCAGATCTCCGACCGGGACATGATCGCCTTCTTCGAGTGGCCGGGCGTTCTGCCGGTCGAGGAAAAGGAGCACGGAAGGCCGGCAACCGGGCCATTCGCCTTCGACCACGTATCTTTCGGGATCGAGACCGAGGACGGTCTATGGGAGCTCAAGGACCGCATCGCTACGGCCGGCATCTGGGTCTCCGAAGTGATCGACCATGGTTTCATCCACTCCATATACACCTATGACCCCAACGGCATTCCCATCGAGTTCAGCCGCGTCATCCCCGGGCGCGACATCGGTCAGATACCGGTGATGTCTGACCGGGAGCCCACGCAGACCGCGCTTGAGGGTCCCGAGCCGCGGCCCGACCGGTGGCCGCCTGTGACCGCGCCGACGCCGAAGACGGAGCGCAAAGTATATGCCGGCATGGGAAGCGAGCTGTTCCACGGGAAGAAAGAGCAGACGCGGTGACAGGGGGACGCGGGGACACGGAGACAGTAGAAGCACGTGGCTCCAAGAAACGTCATTTACTGCCAAGATCAGAAGGCTTTTTTCGCCACAGAGAACACCGAGGACACAGAGAACAATCTTCCTCTGTCATAATGAGCTTTTCTCTGTGAACTCTGAGCCCTCTGTGGCAAAATCGGGTTATTGTCATTTGAGATCTGAATATCGTATGGATTACGACGTCATCATAGCCGGCGCAGGTCCGGCAGGCTCCACCTGTGCCCGTATCTGCGCGAAGGCCGGTCTCCGGACCCTGTTGCTCGAACGGGAGACCTTCCCGAGGCCCAAGCCCTGCGGCGGCGCCCTGTCCGGTCGCGCGCTCTCCCACCTCGGCCTCTCCCTGCCCTCCGACCTTATCGAACGGGAATGCTTCGGCGTACGCGTCCACTTCGGAAAGCATACGGTCGAGGCCAGGAAAGACGTGCCGATCGCGGTCATGGTGAACCGGGAGAAGTTCGACCACTACCTCGCGCAGCAGGCTGTGGAGGCGGGGGCAGGTCTTCATGAAGGAGAACCGGTCCGTGGATTTTCCGTACAGGGAGACCGCGTGGCGGTCGAAACGGAGCAGGGACGATATGAGGCGCGCTGCCTGGTCGGCGCAGACGGCGCGTACAGCGTCGTGGGCAGGACCGTACGTCCCCTGTTCCCGCGCGACGAGATATTCGCGGCGCTTGTCGGTTCGCATCCAGCAGACGACCGGGAGATCGCGCAACGCTCCGACAGCCTGCTGGAGTTATTCTTTGGCGTTACCCCGATGGGATACGGCTGGGTCTTTCCGCACAAGGGCTATTACGGCGTGGGGGTCATGTGCCGGGCAGCTGAGTTCGACGCACCGCAGAAGGTGTTCAACAGCTTTTCCGCATCAACGGGGATGCCGATAGAAAAGCCGCGGGGCCATACGATACCGATGGGCGGCATTGACCGGCCTGTTACCGGACGAAGGACCATCCTGGTCGGCGACGCGGCCGGGTTCGCCGACCCCTTCCACGGCGAGGGGATGGCAGGCGCCATCCTGTCGGGGAAGCTGGCAGGACAGGCGATCGTGGACGGCATCGGGGGAAAGAAGGACCCGCTCACCTGGTACGCCGCGGAATGCGACCGGCTGATCGTGCGGGAGATGCGGATCGCGCTTCAGATGGCGCGGATGCTGAACAGATATCCGAAACTCTTTCTGGCCGTGTTCTTTTCTGACCGGACGGCGCTGGACAAGTACCTGGACATCCCGGCGGGAAGATCCGATTACCGGCATTTTCGCACGTGGCTCCTCAAGAAGTTGCCCGGGTACATTGCGAAGATGCTTCTTGGCACAGCGTCTGCAAGAACATAGCGCCTGCTGTTAGAGGCGTGCAAGGGAGAACAGCTGCGCATGAAGAGACTCGCTCTTGCACACCGGGCAGCGGCTCGGCCGGGTGAGGCGTTCGCGTTTGTCGAAGACGAACCCGCACTTGATACACTCCGCGGGTTGGACAGTGAGATGTCTGCCGGTCCGGTGCAAAGACTTCCTGATATGCTCCAGGTGGCCGGCGACCTCCTTCTCGGGGATGCCCACCAACCCGGAGAGATCGCGGGCCGAGAACGGCCCCTGTAGCAGCTCCGTCATGATCAGGTGACGCACCGTATCGTGCGCCTCCGCGGGAGGACGGGGACCTTCATCGCGTTCATCGTGCTTCCGTACCATAAACAAGTATACCCCGTTTCCGCTTCGCCGTCAGCGAGCTTCTCTGCCCGGAGGATGATCGAAATATTTTCAGCGGCTTCTTGACAAGCACCGGCCGTCTGCTACAATTCTCGTTAGAACGATACCAAACCAGATTGTCGCTCTGCAGCACCGTTCATCAGGACCCCGCACGAGAGAGGATCCGGAAACATCATGTCAACTGAGACCCGGGACAGGTTCATCAAACACATTTTCACCACCGTGGCGCCTTACGTGGACTCCTTGAGCCACGGGTTCAGCCTGGGACTTGACAGCTCATGGCGGGAAAAGGCCGTTGCCCTGTCGGGCATCAAGCCCGGTGACCGCGTGCTCGACATCTGCGCCGGCACGGGCGAGCTGGCCTTCGCCCTCCTGCCCGCTGTTGGGCCGAAGGGGAGCATCACCGCAACGGACTTCTGCGAGAACATGCTCGAGATTGCCAAGAAGAAACAAGGCGGGGACCACGCGAACCTGAGCTTTCAGGTTGCTGACGCCAAGGCCCTTCCCTTCCCGGACCGGTCCTTCGACGCGGTGACCGTGGGATTCGGCATGCGGAACATACCGGACACGATCCTCGCGCTCAAAGAGATCAGGCGCGTCCTGAAGCCGGGAGGGAAGTTCCTCTGCCTGGAACTCACCCAGCCGCAGACCCCTGTCCTGCACCGGTTGTACAGCTGGTACCTCTCACGGTTCATGCCTTTCGTGAGCAATCTCGTGATGAAGTCCTCGGCGCCCTATCTCTACCTGCCCCGGTCCATCGAGGCCTTTTACCAGCCGCCGGCGTTCCGCGAGGTCATCGCCCGGAACGGCTTCGACAACGTGGTCATCGACTCCCTTACGTTGGGTATCGCAACGGTCTACCGTGCCAGCAAGAAGGCTTAGCCGGACCACTGCCGGAAACATGCAAGGCCGCGAAGGTTCTCTTCGCGGCCTTTTCTTTTCAAGATCGGGATCGAACTCTGCTGCGCTATCCTGACCCGGACAAGCCCCGACGAGTCGGGGCAGGCCGGCAGAGCCCCGCGTCCTAATTCTTTGACAAGGTGCGGGGAACCAAGAATATA
>CAKKRC010000014.1 GCA_919902495.1 Nitrospiria bacterium | reverse complement strand
GGCACGTACGGTGGTGTGGGAGGACGGCGGGGGCGACCCCGCCTCCTACCCGATCATATTATTTATTGACTCAGTCGAGCAGGTGTGCCGGTAAAAGCTCGGCACGCGAGATGCACGTCCAACATTTCGGTCCAGTGTTCATATCTTGCTCTAGCAGGTTCGTGCTGCCATCAACATTTTTGTCATTGTAATTGACTTACTTCTCCTGTCTGATGTAATATCTATCACTTACCTACATCAGGAGTTTTCGCGGACAGCGCCAGCACGCTTGTGCTTGCCTGCAAGCCGGAAAATCCCAGTGGCAGAGACCTGGATAGTGCTGACGTAATTCGACCTATACGGAGTGAAGCGATGCTACAGAAAAGAGTGCTTTATCAGATGACGATGGTAATCTCGGCATTAATGCTGTTCGCCTGCGCGCCCGCCAAAATTCGCCAGGAATCCGTGATACTCTATCCTGAACTGCCAAACGATCCCCGCATCGCGTATTTGATGAGTTATTATGGGGAACCTGATTTTCAGCAGGTTTCTTTTTTCGATAAATTGTTTGGTGTCCCAAGGGTCCGGTCAATGATAAAACCCTATGGTGTTGCGACCACTGGAGACAGCATCTATGTGACGTTGGCAGGAAATGCGCCGGGTGTGGCAGTGATAAATCCGAAAGAGCGCAAGGTAGCGATGCTGGGCGAGCAGCCGTTATTCAGGTTCGGGCTTCCCACCGGCATTGCCGCCGCAAAGAACGGAACTGTCTATGTTGCTGATTCCGATCAAAAAAAGATCCATGTGTTCGATGAAAAGGGAACCCATAAGACGTCGTTCGGCTCCTCCGAGGACTTTCAGCGGCCTGCCGGGCTTGCTATCAACGAGAGCCTGTCCCGCCTGTATGTTGCCGACAGCTTCGGGCATGGGGTGACGGTCTTCTCGCTCAGCGGACAGAAACTGCTCCGCTTTGGTACGGTCGGCATTAAGGAGGGCGAACTGTACTATCCCACGAATGTCGCGGTGGACAGGAGGAACGGGAATATCGCCATTGCCGATACCCAGAACTTCAGGGTCCAGGTATTTGACAAGGACGGCAAGTTCCTGAGAAAGTTCGGCGAGGTTGGAGATATACCGGGGAACTTTTCCCGGCCGAAGGGCATTGCGGTGGACAGCGACGGGAATATCTACGTAGCTGACGCGGGTTTTTCCAACATTCAGGTGTTCGATGAGACAGGCCGACTTCTGATCTTTTTCGGCAGCTTTGGAAAGGCAGGCGGCTTCTTCCAGTCCCCGGCGGGGATGTATATCGACGAAAATGACAGGATCTATGTGGTCGATGCGTTGAATAACCGGGTTTGCGTGTATCAGTATTTCAGCGATAAATGGATAAAAGCAAATCCCGAAGAATATAAGAAATATTTGACCCCTTCACCGCCGAAGTAGCTCGTAAGGCATTATTAGCCTTTTCTGCACGTTGAGTCGGATAGCTCCCGAGTTCCTGCATACGTCAGGGTCACAGACCGCCGCACATGCTGTGAAATCTCTGAAGAATAAAGGACCTTCTCATGAGGCGAATCGCGTTTCTGCTGCTGCTCCTTCTTGTTCCGTTCGCGTTGCACGCCGCTGCCGCCGTCGTGGCGAAGGTCAATGATGCCGTCATCACGGAACAGCAGCTCGCGGAAGAGGTGGGCCGGCTTATTCCCAAAATGTCGTTTCATGGGAAAATATCGGAAGAGAAAAGAGAGCAGTTCCGGACCGATGCGCTGGAAAACCTGACCACCCGCGAACTGCAGTATCAGGATGCCCTGGCGAAGGGGATGAAGCCGGATAAAAAATTTGTGAAGGAGCAGGTTGGCAGGGTCCGGGAACGGTTCGAGTCAAAAGGAGCGTTCAAGAAAGCGCTCGAACAGGCGGGTATCACGGAGGACGATCTCTATTCTCGTATGGAAAGAGAAGTTCTTGTTTCCCAGGTGATAGCGAGAATGGTGACTGAACCAGCGCGCATGACCGACGACGCCGTAAAGGACTATTACACTAAGAACCGTGACAAGTTCGTGCAGCCGGAAAGCGCGAGACTGCGGATCATCTCGTCAAAGGACGAGAAAAAGGCGCGGGACGCCCATGCCAGGGTGAAAGCGGGTGAGGACTTCGGCACGGTGGCTGCGAAAATGTCCGAAGATGATTACCGGATCAAAGGAGGGGACATCGGCTTTGTCCATAAGGGGATGTTGGAGCCGGAGATCGAGGAGGCCGCCTTCTTGATGAAGCCGGGCGAGGTCCGTGGATTGATCAAAACGGCAAAGATGTGGTTCATCGTCAAGGTCGAGGAACGGAAGCCGCAGCATCAGGTGGGGTTCGAGGAGATCCGGGACAGGTTAAAGAACGATCTCGAGTCAAAAAAACGAGAAGAGTTGCTTCAAGCCTGGACCTCTGATATGCGAGCGCGGGCAAAGATAGAGATACTAAGATCTTCTTCCAATCCTTAAAAAATGATAAATTCATAATAGTAGTATCGCCGTACAGATAGTTCCCGATAGCCAATGAATTTATATTGTATTTCAATATGTTGAAATGATTATTTGTTATCCGATAGCAGCAAATGTTTGATTATTAATACTCACCTCTTGAGTGTTTGCGCTCAACTCACCAGTTTCCCTTCAGAAGTTAATGCATATCTATTTGATAATATAATAGAAAATAATTTACATGAGCGGCAGTGTTTTTGCATGATTACTTACTGCTATAAATATGTTCATATCATTAAAGGGTTTAAAAACCATTGTTTTCAAAATATTATAAATTATCATTGCTTGGTCTGGTTATCTTTCTTGCCATTATTTCCCCAGGCCGGGTGCATGCCCAATACACTGTTAACGGTGTTGTGGAATTTACCTACCGCCACTATGAAACAAAGATCGGGGACCAGCATTCCTCCTCATCCAGTTTCAGCCAGACATATCGCGCAGCCTTATCTTCGTTCCTTTTTGATCCACGGTTCCTGCGTTACACGGCAGGGGTGGGATATAATACCGTCAAGGTAAACAACGGATCGGATTCCAGCTCGCTTGATTACAACCTTGCCGCGTCATTTTTTCCGGCACGGAAAATATCATGGGACCTATACGGCAGTAAGATCAGCACCTCCTATCAGGGCACTCAGAACCTCGGCGGTTACGATATCACTACGACGACCTATGGGGCGGATTTGCACCTGCGTCTTAACCAGGGAAAGCGGCAAGCGATCAATAGTAATAGCAATAATAATAACAATGATAGTTTTTCAGGCAGTCAGCGGGCACCATTTCCCCTTCCCGACATTTCGCTTTCTCGAAGCCATACAGAGAGCGAAACGACCAGTTCATCGACGAATTATCTGCATGAAGAGCGAGATAACACCCGTGCAACGATAAACTATCTCTATAGTTCTGCCGTTATTCTCAACTATGACGGCCGTATGGAAAACTACAAGAACCTTATGGACGGGTCTTCATATGACAAAACCGATTCGTTCTTTAACGGGAACATACGGGTCTCTCCTTCCGGGAAATTGAATCTCGATGCAAGAGTGACCGATAACAAGGTCAGGAACATCACCAATTATGCTAATAAATATGGAGGGGAATCCTATAACGCGAACCTCATGTTCGACGATAAGAGAATTTCCCAGTCCTACTATGTGAACTATAGCGACCAGTATTCTGACCGTGATAATCTTATCACAGAACGTGCAGGGGCACGAGTGACCTATAAAATGCTGCCTGAATTGAGCCTGTACGGCGGCGTTGACTATGGACAGTCCGAATTTGTCAGAAAGGCCACAGCGACGACGCAGGCGGAAAAGGCAAGGGAAGAGACAGGAAGCCTTACGGTTGGAGCGTTGTATAGCAAATTATACACTCCGGAATTCCTGGGGCCCTTTGGATTCAGAACGAGTTATGGACTGAGCTCGGGCACTACAAAGTACTCCGGCCAGCTTGCTGGTGGACGACCGGAAGGAACGGGGCGGTATTATGAAAATAATGTCACCCTCGGTCTTGCCAGTATCGGCTGGAAAGAGGAAACCGCATCGCTCGATTATACCTATCGCAACAGGCGCGATGATGGTCCATCAGAGAACAATGTCCTAAGCCAGCGATATAGTGTTTTCTTGTCATCAAAGCGGGTGCCGCGTACCTATATTTCTCTATCGGGATACTACCAGACATTGGAGATGACGTCGTTTAACAGCGTTTTTTATGCTTTTTCGAGCAATACCAATCAAACCAGGACGCTGAATTACACCGCGACTGTTTCGCATGCGGCAACGGCGGAACTGACGCTCCTGGCAGGTGCAGCTCGGGGAAACACCACATCGCACATAACCTATTCTTTATCAACACTTCCTTCTACGGCAATTACGCAGGATGATCTTTACTATGCGGCGGCCAACTACGCGATCATGCTGACGAGGAGCCTGTCAGTCAGGGCTGAAGTACGGGAAGAATACCGAAGGACCTTCCAGTACGAGATCGTGACACATTCGGCACATTTAGGCCTGGAGTACCGGATACGGTCGATCTTTATGAACTTGGATTATCATTGGAAGCAGGACGCTGCCGAGGACAATCTGCGAACGACCTCGCAGTATTACATGGCTAAACTGTCGAGACCGTTCTGACGGAGAAGATTTACAGCAGGCAATATACGCAGATCGAATGAACTCCGGGCATGCTCGCTTGAGCATAGCGCATACCGGTCCTGACGATCCTATCCCGCTCTTTCAGCGCCCCTCCGCTTTTTCAGCAGTTCTTCAATATGTAACCGCTCCTTCACGATCGATCCCGCGACGTAACGATGGATCGACAGTCCTCACTATGCAGGATCACGGCGGGTCATCCTGCGTCTTCGAATCCGATGATGCAAAGAAATTGCAGAGTTTGTTCAATTTCAGTATAATGCACCAGTCCTTCGCGGAGAACGGGAGATGGGTTAGATGCTTCTCGGAAAAAAGATCGTCGTGGTGATGCCGGCATACAACGCGGCGCATACCCTGCGGCAGACGTACAGCGAACTCCCCCACGATCATGTCGATGAGGTGATCCTGGTCGATGACGCGTCTGCCGACGGGACCGCGCGTCTGGCCGCGGAACTCGGCATCCGGACGGTCATCCATACGGAGAACAGGGGATACGGCGCCAACCAGAAGACCTGCTACCGGGAAGCGCTCCGCCACGGCGCGGACATCGTGGTGATGGTCCATCCGGACTACCAGTACTCGCCGCGGCTGGTCACGGCCATGGCGTCCATGATCGTGTCGGGACACTACGATGTCGTTCTGGGATCGCGCATCCTGGGCGGAGGGGCACTCACGGGCGGGATGCCGCTCTACAAATACATCGCCAACCGGTTCCTGACGTTCGTGGAGAACCTTTTCCTCGGCGTGAAGCTGTCGGAGTACCATACCGGCTTCCGGGCCTTCACCCGGGAGGTCATCGAGACGCTTCCCCTGGAGGGAAATTCCGATGATTTTGTGTTCGACAACGAGATGCTCGCCCAGGCCGTCTACTTCGGCTTCCGGATCGGGGAGATCAGCTGTCCGGCGAAGTATTTCGAAGAGGCCTCGTCCATCAATTTCAGCCGCAGCGTGAAATATGGTTTCGGTGTGTTGGGAACGACCATGCGGTATGTTCTGCAGAAAAGAGGCCTGGGCAACTCCGTCCTGTTCACCAAGCAGGGGAACAGGGTGTCCGGGACCGATCAGAGCGGAACCCTGGGGCAGGGATAGGAAAAATTACGCGGCTGGCGCCGGGCTCGCGGTCACCCGGTTCCTGCCATTCCGTTTCGAGGCATACAGCGCTTCATCCGCCTTCTTGAGCAGTTCTTCCGGTCGTATGTCATCACTTCCGCTCAATCCCGCAACGCCGAGACTGATGGTCAAAGCCGTCCCCGGATGCTTTTCCTTGATCCGGAACGGATGGTTCTCCACGATCACGCGCATCCTGTCGGCGACCTTCAGGGCAATGCCCATGTCCAGCTCCGGCAGGAGCACGGAAAACTCTTCCCCGCCGTACCGGAAGCAGGCGTCCATGGTCGTGTGCCTGCACTGGCCCTTGATGACGACCGCCAGCTCTTTCAGGATGGCATCGCCCTCCTGGTGTCCGAAATTATCATTGAACTGCTTGAAATGGTCGATGTCCAGCATGATCAGCGACAGGGGTTTGCCGGTCCTGCTCCGCTTGCTCACTTCCTGCTCGAGCCTCTCCTCGAACACGCGGTGATTGAAGAGGCTGGTCAGGCCATCGAGCTGGGAGAGCTGTTCGGTCTTCATGAAGAGGCTGGCCTTCTCGATGCCGATGGATATCTGGTGCGAGGTCAGCGCCATGAAGTCCATATCGTCGACGCTCAATCCCTGCTTCTCCCGGCAGTCGATGCCGATCACGCCGACGGTGGTGTTCCGCGACTTGAGCGCGACGCCGATGTACGCGCCGTCCCGCTTTTCCTCGCCGGGGATATGTATGAAATCGCTGAAGGTCTCGTAGAAAAGCGAGAGATCGTGGATGTGGGAATGTTCGCCGCTCTCGACGATCCTGCCCGGGACGCCTTCGCCGATCCCGATGGAGGTCTTATCGGAGATCTCGAATCCGCTGAAGTAGGTGAGCATCAGCTTTTTACGGCTGTCGTCAAGAAGGTAGAGCGATACGCGGTCAAAGGGGATCGATTTTCTGAGCGTCCCCATGATCAGGTGGATCATCTCATGAAAATCATTGGTCGCGGCGATGGTCTTGGAGATGTGGTAGAAGGTGAAGACCTGATTGTTCGATTTTTCGAGCAGGTTCCCCATGCAGTTGACCTGGGCCCGTTCCTGCTCCAGCTCCAGCTTGAGCCGGTCGATGCGTGCTTTCAGTTCATCCGACATGGGACCCCGCGTGGTGCGCATCACCTGCAGCACATGCCTTCGAAACAACGAACGAATGGGAACAAGAGGGGACAGAGCAGCGGTGCGGTATCCGCATCAGGGCCAGGCCGCTCGTGCAGCATGACCGCGTGGACGGCCGCTCGATCATGGGGCCTTTTTCGGCGGCACCGTGGATATGGGGATCGACTTCGGCTGCGGCGCAGGTGCTGCGGCCGTTGCGGTCGGTTTGGTCGCCGGTGTTGACGTTGGTTTGGCAGCAATCGTTGCCGTCGGCTGGGCCGCGGGCGCGGTCCTGGTCTCCTGCTTCGGTGCGGCGGCTTCCGGCGATGTTGACGCCGGCGCGGTGATCACGATGATCGTCTTCTGGTCCTTGATCTTGAACCCGCGATCGGGTACTTTCTCCGGGTAGGACGCTGCTACAAGGGCCTCAGCTGTCACACCGTTCTTCGCCAGGTATTTCACCAACTCCAGGGATCGTCCCGAGGCCAGGGTCCGGCCGTCCCTGGCGGGGACCCTTTTTCGGCCCCTTCCCTGCGCCGGCGCGGACTTTGTCATGTTCCCGACGACGATCTCCTTGTCCTTGAGCTCCTTCAGGAGCGCGGCCAGGTTGTCGAGGGCCGGTTTGCTCTCCCGGCCAAAGGTGACGGACTGGGGGGTATAGAGGACGCCTTCGGCGATATTGACGATGATCCGGCTGCCGGCTGCTACGACCTCGGCCCTGCCGGCGGTGATCTCGCTTTCCAGGCCTTTCTTGAGCGCCTGCCGGGCGGCGTCCATCCAGCCTGTTTCCTGCTTTTCCTTTGCTTTGAACTGGTTAAGCTCTTTCCGCGTTTTTTCGAACTCCGGCTGGCCCGCCTGGAGCTTGGCGTATTCTCCGGCCATGGGATTGTAAATAGTGAGAAAAAAGTAAGCTCCGCCGGCCAGGGTCACGACCAGCAACGCGATGACGATATAGGTAACGATCTTCATGGAACCTCCTTGAGGTTAGACAATAGATGGCAGATACACCGACAGCAGACAAACAGACGACAGACTAAAGATATACAGACAGTAACCTGAGGGATCTGATCCCGTCTGCGGTCCGATCGTCTGACATCTGCTGCCTTACTTTAACGCATTCACTGCTTCTTCGATCCGGTCCATGCCCTTTTTGATGATCTCCATGGAAGTGGCATAGGAGAGCCGGATATAGGCGTCGGCGCCGAAGGAGTCGCCCGACACCAGCGCCACTCTTGCCGCCTCCAGCAGATAGGCGGCGAGGTCCGCCGAATTCCTGATGGTCCTCCCGTCCGCGGACCGTCCATAGAGCTTCGCAACGTTGGGGAAGGCATAGAAGGCGCCGACAGGCAGCATGCAGGACACGCCCTGCATCTTGTTCAGGCGCTCAACCATGTATTTTCTGCGCTTGTCGAACTCGGCGTTCATCACCGGGAGGAAATCCTGGGGGCCGCGCAGCGCTTCCAGGGCGGCCTTCTGGGAAATGGACGCGGGGTTCGAGGTGCTCTGGCTCTGGATGTTGGCCATGGCCGTGATCACGTCCTTGGGCCCGGCCGCGAAGCCGATGCGCCAGCCGGTCATCGCATGGGACTTGGATACGCCGTTCACCACGATGGTGAGCTCCTTGATCTCCGGGCCGAGGGAGGCGATGCTGATATGGGTGAACCCGTCATAGACGAGCTTTTCGTAGATCTCATCGGAGATGACATAGATCCCGTGCTTAACGGCAACGGCCGCGATCTCCTCCAGGGTCTTCCGGTCGTACGCCAGGCCGGTGGGGTTCGAGGGGCTGTTCAGCACGATCGCCTTGGTCTTTTTGGTGATCGCCTTCTCGAGCCTGGCCGCCGAAATGCGGAAACCTTCCTGCTCCGTCGTCTCCACGATGACCGGGACGGCATCGTTCAGGATCACCTGGTCGGGATAGGAGACCCAGTAGGGGGAGGGGATGATCACCTCGTCGCCGGGATCGAAGAGCGCTTCGGCGATATTGTAGAGGCTGTGCTTCGCCCCGCAGGAAATGAGGATCTGCGACCGTTCATAGGCGAGGCCGTTGTCCTTTTTGAACTTGTCAACGACCGCGTCCCTGAGCTCATCGGTGCCGCTGGCCGGGGTGTACTTCGTGAAGCCCGACTGGATCGCCCTGATCCCCGCCTGCTTGACGTTCTCGGGCGTGTCAAAATCAGGTTCGCCGACGCCGAAATCCACCACATCGATGCCCTGCGCTTTCATGGCCTTGGCCTTCGCCGCCATGGCAAGTGTGGGTGACGGCTTGATCGCCTTGGCCCGTTGTGCAATGCCGATCGTCATGGTAACAAAATCCTTTCTCAGTACGGAATAAGTTGAAATTTCTCCGTTTTTATCATAGCGCTGTGTCAAAGTCAATTCATTTTTGGTTGGAGCAGGCCCAGCCAGGAGCGATATTCATTTAAGAAGAATCCTTGTGTGTCGGGAAAACCATATGCTATATTAAATGTATAGGGGAGGCGTTGTGAACATACCGCAGATCCTTGGATTTCCGTTACTTGCCGTCGCCTGTCTCGAGCTTTTGCTCGGGATTCTTCTGCTCCGCCAGAACCCGCGCAACAGCCCGGTGAACAAGGCCACCGCTGCCTGCGCCATTGCAGCGGCCGTGTGGTCGCTCAGTGCGGCGTTCATGTACATCCGGTCGTCCATGGGGCTGGACCATATTGTTTTCGCCCGGCTCAGCTGGATCGGCTGGTTCACGGTCCCGACGGCGCTCCAGTCCGTGCTTTTCCTGAAGGACGAGCGGAGCCGACGGGCCCGCATCGCCGGGATGGTCCTCTATCCTTTCTGGACGGCTGTGCTGGCCCTTTGCCTGTTCACGGACCTGATCGTGACGAACGGGTATGTTCCGTTTCCCTATCACAATAGCCCCGGCCCGCTCGAGGCGCCCCTGCGTCTCATCGGGGGCCTGCTGGTCTTCTGGCTGGTCTACGAGATCCTCCGGCTCAGAGGCCGCCTGACGGGGTATCGCCGGTCACAGCTCGGCTGGTATCTCTCCGGCACGATCATTTTCGGGGCCGGCGGCGCCGTGGTCGGCGGTTTTCTGCAGCTGTTCACGGGCACCGGGCTTGAACCCACGCTGAGCGCCTACTTCAGCCTTCCCTGGGTCCTGATGATCTTTTATGCCATCACGCGCTATCGGCTCTTTGACGTACGGATCGTCATTTCGAACACCATGAGCACCCTGCTGCTGTTCGCATTGTTCGCGTGGGCCCATGTGGTCCTGTTCCGGCTGTTGGAGCCCTTTGCCGGGAGCGTCTTCGCGATCCCTCTTTCGCTATCGGTCATCGTGCTGTTGTTCTTCGCCACACCGTTCAGCAGGACGGTGCGGGACCTCGTCCAGCGGTCGGTCCTGCAGGACAAGTATCTCTACCAGGACGTGCTGCGGGAATCCATCAATGCCATCGTCACGATCCTGGATTTCGGCGAACTGCTCGATTATATCTCCGATACGATACAGAAAGGCCTGCGGGCCGAGTGCGTCTCATTGTACCTCAAAGGGGAAGATGGCCGCTTCGCGCTCCGCCATGGCATCGGGGGCATCGCCCAGGCACCGCAGGGACTTACCCTGGATCCGGCAATGATCGATCTGGTCCAGCAGGCGGGCACTGCCGTGGTCCGCGAGGAACTGGAGCGGGTCCTGTCGGAGAAGGACTTCGGCGGCCTGAACCGGACCCTCAGGGAGGCCTGCGCCGAACTGATCATTCCCCTGCGGTACAAGGGGCAGCTCGCCGGTGTGCTGACGGTCGGCAGCAAGGGGAACGGTGAACCCTACGTACAGAGCGATATCGACCTGCTCGAAGTACTGGCGGGACACGCAGCCGTGGCCATCGAGAACGCCCGGCTCTATGATGAGGCGAAACGCGCCCAGGAGTCTCTCCGGGAGAGCGAGGCACGGCTGGCGATCATGGCGGAGCAGTCCATCGAGAAGTATCTGTCCAAGTAAGAGCGGTCAGGCAGTAGCGAGGCGAACGATCGTCCCTGCGGTTTCTCTTTCGCCGAACTTTCCCTCCCTTGCAAAAAAAGCATGAATCGGTTACATTCCCCCTATGTCTGAACGTGATCTGTCCGGCCCGGCAACCTGGCGTCAGGGCCTTACCCGCAATGTCGTCATCCTCGGATTTGTCAGCCTGCTGAACGATGCCGCCTCCGAGATGATCTATCCGCTGCTCCCGGTGTTCCTCACCACCGTGCTCGGCGCGGGACCGGCGGCCCTGGGCATGATCGAGGGCGTCGCGGAGTCAACGGCCTCGCTGCTGAAGCTCTATTCGGGTTACCTCTCGGACCGGGTGAAGCGCCGCAAGGGCTGGGTGGTCGCAGGATATTCCATCTCGAACGTCATCAGGCCGCTCATTGCCTTTGCCGGTTCCTGGGTGCAGGTGCTGGCGCTCCGTTTTTCCGACCGTGTCGGCAAGGGGCTCAGGACATCACCGCGGGACGCCATGATCGCCGATTCCACGCCGCCCGAGTTCCGCGGCATGGCATATGGTTTCCACCGGGCCATGGACCATGGCGGGGCCATTGTGGGACCGCTCATTGCCACGGGCCTGCTCCTGCTTTATCAGGACAGCATCTCCACGGTCTTCCTGCTTTCCTTCATCCCCGGGACGCTTGCCGTGGTCCTGCTGCTCGCTGGATTGCGGGAGAAGGAGGCCGTTCCCGGCGCGGGCAGCGGGCCGTTCAGCTTCCGGTCGGCCTGGACGGAGATGCCGGGCAGCTTCCGGAAATACCTGATGATCATCCTCATCTTTACGCTCGGCAACTCCACAGATGCGTTCCTCCTCGTGCGCGCACAGTCGCTGGGCGTCCCCATCGCGCTCCTTCCCACGATCTGGGTGGCCCTCCACGTCGTCAAGATGGCGTTCTCCGTGCCCGGAGGGATGCTCTCCGACCGGCTGGGAAGAAAGAGGATCATCGTCGCCGGCTGGGTGGTGTACGCCCTGGTGTACGCGGGATTCGCCTTCGCGAGCCGGCAGTGGCATGTCTGGGCGCTCTTTGCAACGTACGGCATCTATTTCGGCCTGACCGAGGGTGTGGAGAAAGCGCTCGTAGCAGATCTCGCGCCTGTCCATCTCCGGGGTTCCGCCTTCGGCCTCTATCATCTGACCGTCGGCATCGGCGCGTTCCCGGCGTCGCTCCTCTTCGGCCTGGCGTGGGAACGGTTCGGCGCAGGCGTGGCATTCGGCATGGGTGCCGGACTTGCGCTCGTTTCGAGCGTGATGCTGGCGATGCTGCGGGAACGGAAAGCATGAAGTGCTGATCAATCAATAACAGGATGATGAAAAAGCTTTATGTGTAGATTAATTCGTCATCCCCGTGCAAACGGGGATCCAGTAACGATATGAAACTTTCATGAGCCTTCGGCGCATGAAGGAGCATGAAAATTACCTCCCCAACCCCTCCTTGGAAAGGAGGGGCTACATATTATTCCTCCCCTTGCCAAGGGGAGGTTAGGTGGGGTGCATTTACATGTGAAAACCCTGGATTCCCGCCGGAGCCTGCCCCAGCATGACGCAAGCAGGGGCGGGAATGACGGGAAAATGTGTCGAACAGCATTTTTCAACAGTCTGCTAACGAACGAACGGGAGAAAGGAACGATCATGGCGATCTATACCATCGCAATAACCGGCGCCAGCGGCGCCCCCTACGGCATGCGCGTGCTCCAGACCCTGATCAAGGGCGAGCACAATGTGTACCTGACCATCACCGGCGACGGGCTGGCGATCCTGAACGACGAGACGGGATTGCTGCTGAAAGGTTCGGAGACGGACATCCAGAATACCCTGGAGAAGCACCTGGAGGCAAAGGAAGGACAGCTCCGGTATTTCGACGAGGACAACATGTATTCGCCCATCGCCAGCGGTTCGGCGAAGGTGGACGGCATGGTCGTGGTCCCGTGCTCCATGAAAGCGCTTGCGTCCATAGCGAACGGATTCGCGTCGAACCTGATCGAGCGCGCCGCCGATGTGACCATCAAGGAAAAAAGGAAGCTCATCATCGTGCCGCGGGAGATGCCGCTTTCCCCGATCCATCTCAGGAACATGCTCTCCCTGTCCGAGATGGGATGCCATATCATACCGGCCATGCCGGCATTCTATCACCATCCGAAAAAGCTGCAGGACATGGTCGACTTTGTCGCGGGCAGGGTGCTCGATGCGCTGGGGGTGGAGAATGAACTGTCGCCGAGGTGGGGGTTGTAATACAATTTCGGATTGCGGATTGAGGATTAGCAGGTTGTTGAAAAACCCCTATTTCGTCATTGCGAGGAGCGCTTTTTGCGACGCGGCAATCTCGAACTTGTTGATTTATTTAACTGCGCGATTGCTTCGCTCCGCTCGCAAAGACAGCTAAAATACTATTTCAACAGCCTGTTAGACCGTCTCGTTCTGTACATTTACATTTTTCAATTTCCAATTTAAAATTTGCAATGAAGATGAGCTGCCGACCGGCAGCTCATTCTGTTTAAGCGTTGTATTCCGTCCCGCCGCCTTCCCCGAGGTTCTTCATCCAGTTATCGAGCGTCGACTGGTCCTGCTTCGCGAGGACCTCTTCCTGGACGAAGATGGGCGCGCCGACCCGGATCGCGATGGCGATGGCGTCGCTGGGGCGGGAATCGATATGGAACTCCTTGCTGTTGTGGAGGAGGTACAGGGAGGCGTAGAAGGTATTGTCGATGAGATCGCTTATGACGACCCGGGCGATCTCGATCTCCAGCCGGTCGAAGATGCTGATCATCAGGTCATGGGTGAGGGGGCGGCCGGCCTTCACGTTGCTCATCGCCAGGGCTATGGAATTGCCTTCCGCCGCGCCGATCCAGATGGGCAGGAGCTTCTTCCCTGTCTCATCCTTCAGGACGACGATGTAGCTGCTGTTCTTGCTGTCGAACAGGACGGTATTCACGCTCATCTGTATCCACATGCCCATTTCCGCCTTGTTGGTACCATACCACAGTATCTCATCGCAGTAAACCCCGTTGTTGAAAAATCACATTGAAGTGCATTTCAAACTGAGCGGGAGCTCTACCAGATTGCTTTCTTGCACAGGAGTATCCAACGGCGGGGTAACGACCGTTCGCCGGATCAAACACCCGGAAAAATACTTGACAGAATTAGTCAGGTTTGTTATCGTAGGTGCATACGGGATGCTTACAGTCCCGCATCGTGTGCTGCCATGAAACTTTCGACAAAAGGAAAATACGGTGTTCGCGCCCTGTTCGAGATCGCTCGAAACTACGGCAAGGGGCCGCTCGCCATCAAGGAGATCGCCGAGCGCCAGCGGATATCGCTCTCCTATCTTGAACAGATCCTCCACCGGCTCGGCAAGGCGGGCATCATCGAAAGCGTGCGCGGGCCCCATGGGGGCTATGAACTGGCCCGGAAGCCGGTCGAACTGACGATCGGCGACGTGGTCCGGGCGCTCGAAGGACCGATCGCCCTGTCCCACTGCCTGGAGCCCGGCGCGACGGACGGCTGTTACCAGGCCGAGGACTGCGTTGCCCGGATGGTCTGGAGCAAGGTGGGAGAAAAGATCGAAGAGGCGCTGGACAGCATCACGTTCGAACAGCTGCTTCGCCAGTACCACGGGAAGGACCGCGAACATCCGGTACACCGCAAGAAGCTTGTCGCGGCGGGAAAGGGGGTCTGTTGATCGTGCGAAAAGTATATCTCGACCATGCGGCGACCACGCCGGTGCATCCCAAGGTCGTGGAAGCCATGCTGCCCTATTTCACCGCGAAGTTCGGCAATCCCTCCAATCTCCATGATATGGGCCGGGAAGCCAAGAACGCCGTGGAGGACGCCCGGGTAAAGACCGCCGCGCTTATCGGGGCAAAACCGGAGGAGATCTTCTTCACCTCCAGCGGTACGGAGTCCAATAATTTTGCCGTCAAAGGGCTTGCCCAGGCCAACATCAAAAAGGGCGATCACATCATCGTTTCCCAGGTGGAGCATTTCTCCGTTCTGCACCCGGTGAAGTCCCTGGAAAAAGCCGGTTTCAAGGTCACTGCCATAGCGCCGGACAAGCAGGGGATCATAGACCCGGAAGACGTTGCGAAGGCCATCACCAAGGAAACGGTCCTTGTCTCGATCATGCATTCGAACAACGAGATCGGGACCTTGCAGCCGATCGAGGAGATCGGAGCGATCACCCGGGCGAAAGGGGCGCTGTTCCACACCGATGCCGTGGCCTCCGTGGGATGGGTCCCTGTGGATGTACAGGCCCTCGGCGTGGACGCGCTGTCCCTTTCGGGGCACCAGTTCTACGGCCCCAAGGGGACAGCCGCGCTGTTCGTCCGAAAAGGGGTCCGGATCAAACCGCAGATCGAAGGCGGCGTTCAGGAGGACGGCAGGCGGGGCGGCACCGAGGACGTTCCGGGGATCGTGGGACTGGGCAAGGCCGCCGAGATCGCGGCTGCGGAACTGCCGAACCGGAGCGGCTATCTGCTGCCGCTTCGAGACAAACTCTTGAAAGGGCTTCAGGACAGGATCTCGGACCTGATCTTGAACGGCCATCCTACCCGGCGGCTTCCGCACAACGTGAACGTTTCGTTCCTGTTCGTGGAAGGGGAGTCCATGCTCCTGTTCCTGAACATGGCTGGCATTTACGTGTCCAGCGGATCGGCGTGCACCTCGCGGTCGCTCAAGTCGTCGCATGTGCTCTCCTGCATCGGGACAGATGCAGCGGCGGCCAACGGCACCCTGCTGATGACGCTCGGCATGGGGACCAGTGCGGAGGATGTGGACTATGTGATCGAAAAACTTCCGCCCATCGTACAGCGTCTGCGGGAAATGTCCCCGCTCTATGAGGATATGCTAAAGAACAGGAAAACAACCTGAGGAGGGATCTATGGAACAGTACAGTTCGAAAGTGATGGAGCATTTCGCCCAGCCCCATAATGTGGGCGAGATCGAGAACGCCGACGGTGTCGGCACCGTGGGCAACCCGGTCTGCGGCGACGTGATGAGGCTCTACATCAAGGTGGAGAACAATGTGATCGTCGACGCAAAGTTCAAGACCTTCGGGTGCGGGGCGGCCATCGCGACCAGCAGCATGGTCACGGACCTGGTAAAGGGCAAGACCATCGACGAAGCGATCAAGATCTCCAACGCGGCGGTCGCCGAGGCGCTCGGCGGTCTGCCGAAAGTGAAGATGCACTGCTCGGTGCTGGCGGAGGAAGCGCTCAAATCAGCGCTGGACGATTACTACAAGAAAAAAGGCCTTGCCTCTCCCGTGACGATGCCTGCCGAGACCGGTCACGAGAACGAGATGGAGTGAGTCGCACGAATGGACCTCAAAGAGATCATACCGGACGATGTTCTGGATTGTGTTGGCTTGGCATGCCCCGTGCCTATCTTCAAGACCGCGAACAAGATCAAGGAAATGCAGCCCGGGCAGGTGCTGGAAGTGCAATCCGACGACGACGGCATCGAGATGGACATGCCCGCATGGTGCAAGCGGACGGGCAATGAGTACCTCGGGCTGGTCAAGGTCGAGGGGACGGACGAGTACCATGTATTCGTCCGGAAGAAGTAGCGGGCGTTCAGCCCGGAGCACGCAGGAGACCGTCAGGCCCGGCATGGTATGCCGGGTTTTCGCGTTCTCCGCAACGAAAATTCCGTTGAAGGGATGCCTTTACCGATCATGAACGATCAACAACCCTGGCTCGTATCCAGTCTCATTGTCCTGGGCAGCATGGCGTTGCTCCTGTTGCTCCGCAATCTCCTCTTCCGGATACTGCACCGGATCACCCGGAAGACCGAGACCCGGATCGACGACCTTCTTGTCGCCGGCCTCCGGATCCCCTCGCTGTTCCTGGTCATGGTCCTGTCGATGTACATCGGCATCAGGATGGCAAACCTGCCGGAGTCCTGGTTCGCTTACGCCACGCGGGGGATGCATCTTTCGATCATCTTCGCCATTACCATGGGGCTAGCCAATGTGAGCGGCCGGTTGCTCGCCTATTTCCTGAAACAAGTCGAGCTCCCCATCTCCGTGACCAGCCTCCTCCTTGCCGTGGTCAAAGCAGTGATCTATGTCATCGGCGTTCTGATCATCCTGAACTACCTGGGCATCTCCATCGCGCCGCTCATAACCGCTCTCGGCGTCGGCGGACTGGCCATGGCCCTTGCCCTGCAGGACACGCTGTCCAACCTGTTCGCCGGCATCCATATCATGGCGGAGCAGGCCATACGGGTTGGGGACTTCATCCAGCTGGAGGGCGGCCAGGAAGGGTACGTCGAGGACATCGGCTGGCGGACGACGCGGATCCGCATGCTTCCCAATAATATGGTGGTCGTTCCCAACAATAAACTGTCCCAGAGCGTCATCACGAACTACTACCTTCCCGAACAGAAGATGGTCCTGCAGCTTCCCGTGAACGTAAGTTATGCATCGGACCCGGACCAAGTCGAACGGGTATTGCTAGAAGAGGTGAAAAAGGCCCAAGCCGAGGTCCCCGGCCTGCTGGCCGAGCCTGCGCCGTTGGTCCGGCTCCTTCCCGGCTTTGGCGACTCATCGCTGAACTTCAGCCTGTTGTGTCATATCCGCGAGATCGCGGACCAGAATCCCGTCATGAACGAACTGAACAAGCGGATCCTAAAGCGGTTCAGGCAGGAAGGCATCGAGTTTCCTTATCCTACGCGCACGGTCTATCTCAGGGACGAACGAACTGCTTGATAAATAAGACATGTTATCATTTGCCCCATGTCCGGTCCCTGTTGCCCTGGCGCGAATTCCTGTTGCTTTTCTGCCCATCTCTCGGTATTATGTGCCCTGATTTGAGTTGCAACCCATTTTTAAGGAGGAACATCTACATGATCATGGTGACAATCGATACCGGCAAGTGCGACGGAGACGGCACCTGCGCGAACCTCTGCCCCCAGGCGGTATTTGCGGTCAATGGCGGCAAGGCGGAAGCAGTGAACATGGCCGAGTGCATCAATTGCCTGACCTGCGTGGAGAACTGCCCGCAGAACGCGATCACCGTTACCGAGATGTAATCAGCTTTACAACAGTGATGCAATGAAAAAGGGGCCCGGTCAAATGACCGGGCCCCTTCCTTTTTTCAGCCGTTGAGTGGGAAAGGCAGTATCAGGCCTTGTCGGCGATCTTCCTGAACGCCGCCATGAGATCGATGGGGAGCGGGAAGACGATGGTGGTGTTCTTCTCGGTCCCGATCTCGGTGAGGGTCTGGAGATAGCGGAGCTGGAGCGCGACGGGGTCCTTGCTGATGATCGCAGCTGCCTCGCCCAGCTTGTGGGACGCCTGTAGCTCACCCTCGGCGTGGATGATCTTCGCCCGGCGTTCCCGTTCGGCCTGCGCCTGAATGGCGATGGCGCGCTGCATTTCCACCGGGAGGTCGACGTTCTTCACTTCCACCGCGGTCACCTTCACGCCCCAGGGCTCGGTCTGTTCGTCGATGACCTTCTGGAGCTCGGCGTTGATGGACTCGCGGTTCGAAAGCAGGTCGTCCAGCATGTTCTGGCCGAGAATGCTCCGGAGCGTCGTCTGCGAGATGAGCGACGTCGCGTAGTAGAAGTCCTCGACCTCGATGATAGCTTTGCGCGGATCGATCACCCGGAAGTAGACCACGGCGTTCACTTTCACGCTCACGTTGTCCTTGGTGATCACGTCCTGGCTGGGAACGTCCATGGTCACGGTCCGGAGCCCCACGCGCACCATCTTCTGGATGCCGGGCCAGAGAATGATGAGTCCCGGGCCTTTGACCCCGCCGTCATCCGGCACTCTCCCGAGAGTGAAGATGACACCCCGCTCGTACTGCTTCAGGATCTTGAAGATGTTGAACAGTAACCACGCACCGATGAAGATGAAAACCATGATACCGAGTCCAACTGCCTGGTAGCCCATGTGCTGCCTCCTTGTTCCGCGTGCCGCGAAATTGAAAATGGAAATCGAAGATTGAAAATGCAAATTCTTTTCGCCGCCGAGATCACCGAGGCCACCGAGGAAACCGATCACTTCTTGCTGTGGCTGTTCTCCGTGCGCTCTGAGCCCTCTGTGGCAAGATGCTGTTGACCTTGGCCGCTATCCCTGCTTTTTCACTGTCAGCCTTAACCCTTCCACTGCCACAACCGTGACCTTTTCACCCTTTGCGATGTGCTCGTCGCTCCTTGCGTTCCAGTACTCACCCCGCAGGAACACCTGTCCGTCCCCGTTGACGTCGGTCCTGGCCTCGGCATGCATGCCGATAAGCCCTTCCTTGCCCGTGTCCACCCTGCTTCGTTGAGCGCGGACTGCAACGGTCACCGTGATGATGAACAGGAGCGACGATGCCGCCACCACGGGGATGATCACTACCCAGGAGATCCGGAGCGACGGATCGGGCGAGTCGATCAGCATGAGCGAACCAAACAGCATGGCGACGACGCCCCCGATACCCAGAACGCCGTGGCTGGTGATGAATGCCTCGGCGATGAAGAGTATGATGGCGAGGACGATGAGCATGAGCCCCGCGTAGTTGATGGGCAGGGTCTGGAGGGCATAGAAGGCGAGGATGAGGCAGATGGCGCCCGCCACGCCGGGGAAGATGGCGCCGGGATTCGACAGTTCGAAGTAGAGGCCGTAGAAGCCCAGGATCATGAGGATGTAGGCGATGTTCGGGTTGCTGATGATGCCCAGGAGCTTGTACCGGAGCCCCATGGGGTGCTCTTTTACGACTGCGTCAGCGGTCTTGATCGTTCTTTTCCCGAGGACCACATCCACCGTCCTGCCGTCGATCTTCTTGACGAGCGTGGTGATGTCCGATGCGATCAGGTCGATGACCCCGAGCTTGAGCGCCTCGGTCTCGGTGATGGACACGCTCTTGCGGACCGCTTCCTCCGCCCATTTGGCGTTCCTGCCGCGCTTTTCGGCGATGCCCCGGATCATGGCGGCAAGGTCGTTGGTCACCTTTTTGGACATGGTCTTGTCCATCTCTCCCTGCATCTGGACCGGCGATGCGGCGCCGATGTGCGTCGTTGGCGCCATGGCCGCGATGTTCGCCGCCAAAGTGATGAACACGCCGGCAGAGGCCGCCCTGCCGCCGCTGGGGGCGACGTAGACGACGGTCGGGACCGCCGAGGACATCATCTTCATGATGATCTCATTGGTGGAGTCCACGAGCCCGCCGGGCGTATTGAGCTGGATGATGATGGCCTCGGCATCGTCCTTCTCGGCGGTATCGATGGACCTGATGATGTATTCGGCAACGACCGGCGTGATGGGCGCATCGATCGTGATCAGCATCACCGTGCGGGCGGGAGAGATCGGCGGCGTGGCGGTGGGAGACGTCTTTACCGCTTTCGACGGAGCCGCGGACAAAGCGATGCCGGCCAGGCCGATGAGGACCAGCAGCAGGGAGAGTGAAATGATGATCTTGGCAATGGTCGTTCGCATTGGTGTGGAGAGCTCCCACTCGTGATGAGATAGAGACCGCGCAGGCGTGACGAAAAAAGTATATCCGTATTGAACGCCGCTGTCAAGAAGCCCTTGACTTGACCGGGCTTTTTCTGTAGCATCGGAAAACAGGAGAACATGCGGATCACGGGAGGCACAGGCAGGGGGAGAAAGCTCAAAGTTCCGGCGGGGGAGAAGGTCAGGCCCACGTCGGACAAGGTGAAGCAGGCCCTGTTCAACATCCTGGGCGACGGGGTCCCGGGGGCGTCCTTCCTCGATCTCTTTGCCGGGGCAGGAGGGGTCGGCATTGAGGCCCTGAGCCGCGGCGCTTTGCGCGTGGTCTTCGTGGACGGCGACCGGGAGTCCCTGGACGTGGTCAGGCACAATATCGAACTGGCCGGGTTCGATGATCGGGCCGAGGTGGTGCTGTCCAAAGTCGAGCCCTTCCTCAAAAAGCGCACCGGCCCCTACGATTTCGTGTTCCTCGATCCGCCCTATTCCATGGAGATGCTGCCGCTGCTGCAACTGGTCGCCGGTTCGGGTCTGCTCAAGCCGGAGGCCATCGTCATCGCCGAGCATTTCAGGAAACAGCCGTCTCCCGGTACGGCAGGGGAGCTGACGCTGGAGCGCGAGGCGCGGTACGGAGATACGGTGCTGGCGTTCTATAAGGCAGGCGTCAGGAGCCAGGGGTCAGAGGTCAGGAGTCAGGAGGAGTAACGATGAAACGAATTGCGGTCTATCCCGGCACCTTCGATCCCGTTACCAACGGCCATGTCGATCTTGCGGAGCGGAGCCTCCGGATGTTCGACAGTGTCATCGTGGCGGTTGCGGCCAATCCAAAAAAGCAGCCCTTGTTCGAGCTCAGCGAACGCATCGCCATGTTCAAAAAGGCGACCAAGGGATACCGGAACCTGGTGATCGAAGGATTTGACGGGCTTCTTGTCGATTACGTCAAGGAACGAAAGGCAGTGGCGATCATCCGCGGCCTGCGCGCGGTGTCGGATTTCGAGCACGAGATGCAGATGGCCCTCATGAACCGGAGACTGGATAACAATATCGAAACGGTCTTTATGATGCCCAACGAGGAGTATTCCTTCATTACCTCGACCATCGTGAAGGAAGCAGCGAGCTATGGCGGCGACGTGTCCAGCCTCGTTCCAAGAGGGGTCGTGGAAAAGCTGCGGAAGCGGTTCGGGAGGTAGTTGTCTGGTTCGGGACGACTCGCCGTGCTTCCGTTAAGACCTCCGCATTCGATTCGAAGAATGCGTCAAAGTATGTTCCCCGCCAATTATTGTCGCATAGCCCTATGTTTTTTTAACGCAGCGAGTGGAGCCCCCACCGGCAGGAGCCGGGGGATCCCAATTCGCAGGATTGAACAATTGAAAAGCCAGTAGACGCGTCTGGAAGGCGGTGAGAGCCGACTCGGCAGAGCGCGGCGGCGTGGTGGTATTTTGAGCAAGAGGTGCTTTGATGCATATCGATTGGGGCATGGTAATGATATGGATGATCGTGATCGTTCCGGTGCTGGCCGTATTCGGGATATATTTCTGGCTTGACCGCAAGGAGAAACAGCGCGGCACGCGCTTCCTCGGCATTCAGTTGGACATCGCCATTCTGCTCATCGGGGTGCTGATGTTGCTGGCGTTGATCAAGTGGATCTACAGCGCCATCTTCGGATAGGACGGTCCAAAAGGGGTGCCGATGAGATTAAAGAGACCTGTCCTTTTTTCTTTCCCTGCCGTATCGCTGCTGTTCATCGCCGCGGTCCTGCCGTTCGCCTCCGGTGTCCTCCCGACGGTCCAGTTCACGTCCGAGCGGATAGACGTGCACATATATCCGGATGAAATAGTGGTCGACGGGTATTATCTCTATAAGAATCCCTTTCCCTTCCCGGTAGCGCAGGGCTTCACCATCCCATTCCCCATCGACAAAGACCATCCGGAGCCGGTGGACGTCCATGTCGAGCGCCGGACGCCGGGAAAAGAGGACATTCGACTGAGACATCTCTTCGGAAGCACGGGTTTTGACGTATCCTTCGCCGCTCACGAGGAGGCGGAGATACGGGTGACCTACCGCCAGAAGGCCGGGGGGATGAGCGCCACGTATATCCTGAAGACCACCCAGCCTTGGGGCAGGCCGCTCGAACGCGGCGTCTATACCCTGTATCCCCATGGTGCGATCATCGTATCGTCAAATTATCCGCTCGATCTCCCCGGCAAGGCGCCGGGTTTCCATAAGACCGGCTTCATGCCGGACAAGGACTGGCAATTTACCTGGAGGAGGAAAGATGGATAAAAAACTCCCGGGCATCAGGAAGCATTCAATAATTGCCCTGTCGTTATTTGTGCTTGACGCTTTTATCCTGAACCAGGGAGTGCTCTCTGCCGGTATATTGTTCGTCGCGCTTGTCTCGTTGGCAGTAATGGGCGCGATGATGATATTTAAAAAGGAACGGGAGTTCCTTAAGAGGAGGACCATTATCGCGGTGATCTATGCAGTCATGGCCCTCATGGTGCAGGGATCGAACGATCTCAATAATCGCGTTGCCATGAAGCATGCCGGAATGATCATAACCGCGTGCGAGAACTACAAAAATAAACATGGGGCATACCCTGCGAAATTATCCGACCTTGTGCCGGAATTCCTGAACAACGTACCGCCCGCCAAATATACCTTTGCGAGCGGCAATTTCAGATATTCGGCAAGCGATACTAAGCACGATCTGATGTTCGTGCGGTTCCCGCCTTTTGGCAGGCCGATCTATCATTTCGAGACCAAGAAATGGGGGTATCTGGACTAATGATCGATATCAAAAGAAGACTGGCTCCGTTGTTATCCGCGTTCTGCATTGTCCTTGCGGCGGCCTCGCATGCCTTCGCGAACAATGCACCCGGACCGCTCGCGGTCGTATCGCTCTTCTCTCTGGTCATTTTGATCGTGGCCCTGACCTCTGCGGGCGGCGGTTACAGCGTGGTCAGGCGGCTTCATGATGCCAAGTATCCGTCGAAGGTGAAGCGCACGATCATGAACACCCTGGAATTCATCGCAGGGGTTATACTGTTCTTTGCGGGCATCATGTCATCGATCCTTGGCGTAGCGGGATTTTCGCTCTACGCGATCGGCCGGGGCGTCAAGATGATAAAGTGGTCAAGGGACGCCGAAAAGGAAGGGGCACGGCCGGCGCACCTTGAAGGCGCGAACCCGAAAAGGCTCAAGATCGCCGGGATCATGCTTATTGTGCTGACCCTGCTCCTCTTCGGCTACTCGTTGCTCAACCTCGACGAAGTGACTGGCATCAACCCCGACTGGAGAAATAAGGGACGCGTCGCGCAGTTGAGCGCGGAGGCAAGGAACGCCAAGACCGCTGCGGAAATATATCTGTTCGATCATCCGAAGGCCAAAGTGGTCACGTGCGAGGACCTGGTGAAGGCCGGCTTTGTGACGCGCAAGGACATCACGTGTTTCTCCGATCTGACCGCTACGTCCGGCAGTATACGGCTGACCGGACCGGATTCATGGAAACTGAAGAATCCGGTCGCTGTTATTACCTACAAAGGTGAACTTACTCCGGCGGAACCGTGATGCAAAAGGATATGGACGAACAATGATGACGGAGATAGAATTTCAGCACAATTTTCTCCCCGATAAGCAATATTTCCTCGAACTTCGCCGTCCCTGGAAGCTCGCGACATTGAGTATCGGCATGTCCTGGCTTTTCTATGGCGCGCTGTCCTATGGTATTTCAGATTGGGACATTGGCATAAGCCTGATCATGGGAGGGCTTGCGTATCTCTGCGCTCCATGGAGCCTGGGCGTACTATTCAACGCCGTACGATACCGGCCGCGCGGATGGCCATTGCAGATACTGGCTGCATTTTTACCGGCGCTGGTTGCCGTCGATTGGGTGTATTGGCTCTATCATACGGCCATGGGAAACGAAATGCTCAGGTGGGAGAATTTCAAAGTGTCGTCCGCGCTCTATTTCATTTGCGGAGCAATATGGTATTACAAAGGTTCACTTCGGGACCTTGCCGCTCTCATTAAAAGAGGGGATAAGTGCCACTAAAACCAAACGTAACACCACTGCTTTGGTCGGTTCTTTCCATATGTAAGAATGAATAAGGAGTGTCCATGAGTCCGTTGACGCATATTTTGCTCGGATGGACCGTTGCCGGCACGGATACTTCGCTTACGCCCCGGGAACGGGCGGCGATCACGCTGGCCGGCGTTGTCCCCGACATCGACGGCATGGGCGTGCTCTGGGACCTCGTCTCGCGGAGCGGCAATTTCGAATTCTACCAGCGATACCATCATGTCTTCGGCCATAATCTGTTCTTCGGCCTTCTGGTCGCTGCATGCGGGCTTCTGTTCGGGGTCCGGAAGCGGCTCGTCGCCGCGCTCATGTTCGTGAGCTTCCATCTCCATCTGCTCGGGGACATCCTCGGGGCCCGGGGTTTTGGGGACGACTTCTGGGCCGTGCCGTACTTCTGGCCCCTCTCGGACCATGAATATGTCTGGAGCGGCCAGTGGCCGCTCAATGGTTGGCAGAACTTCATGATCACCGGGGTGCTCCTCGCGGTGATGTTCTACCGGGCGGGAAAGCGCGGGCATTCACCGCTCGAGATGGTCTCTTCACGGGCCGACCGCGCATTTGTCCGGACGCTGCAGAACCGCTTTTCGCATTGAGATGGTAAAATAGCGAACAACGATGGGTCTCTGGGCGGGAATCGGCGCTACAGGCAGGTTCGCGTAAATATTACCCCTTCATCCTTTGCCGCATAGCTTCATAGAGGAACACCGCAGCCGAGGTCGCCACGTTCAGCGAGTCTATCGTTTCGGCCATGGGGATGCGGACGCGGTGGTCGAAATCTACAAGTTCCTCCGCCGACAATCCGGAGCTTTCCTGGCCCAGCATGATGACCGTCGGCAGGGTGAGGTCCAGTTCGAAGGGCGTCTTCCTGCCGTTCAATTCCAGCGCTACTGTCTGAAATCCCCGCTCCTTGCAGATCTTGACGAAATCGTGTTCGTTCTGCACTTTCACGACCGGGACCCGCATGATGCTTCCCATCGATCCGCGTATGGCCTTCCCATTGTACGCATCGACGGTGTGCGGCGTGACCGCGACGCCTGACGCGCCGACCGCTTCGGCCGTTCTGATGATCGTGCCGAGGTTGCCCGGGTCCTGGAGATGGTGGGCGATCACAATGAGCCCTGCGTCATGGGCCAGCAGCGCTTCTTCGGAATGCTCCCGCATCCCCACGACCGCCATGACCGGCTGGGGCGTCTTGCTGTCCGACAGGGAGCCCAGCAGCCGCTCCGATATCCAGAGGATCTCGACGCCGCTCCTTTCCGCGAGCTTGAGCACTCCTTTCCCGTGGTGCTGGGTAAGGGAAGGGGCCGCGATCACCTGCTGCACGCCGAGCTTGTCCCGCAGCGCATCCTCGACCATCTTGAGCCCCTCGACCAGAAAGGCCTTCTCCTTCTTCCGGGCCTTGGGATCGGACAGGGATGCAAGATATCTGACGGCCTTGTTCTCTTTGCTCGTGATCGGAGCATGGGGTGAGGTGCGTTCCATGGTCAGGAGTATAACATACTGGAAATGCCCTCGAAACAGGGAAATGGGGGATTATTCTATTGACTTTTTATTTACATACGATATACTTACGAGCCTGTAATCCTTAGAGAATCTGCGGAGTTGAAGCTGCCCGTTGCGTGATGCACGCAGCTTCGATCCTCAAGGTTCGGACGTTTATTCTAATCGCTCGCTGTCCCACGTCCCGCCTAGGCGGGACGGGGCATGCGCTTGCTCCTGGATTCAATGAAACAAACACTCACGGAGATCCTCCTCGAAGCCCTTGCCCGGGCAAAGAGCAAGGGCGAACTGAAGCTCGACACCCAGCCGGTCATCACGCTGGAAACCCCGAAGGACAAGAACCACGGCGATATGTCGTCGACGTTCGCCCTCGCGATGGCGAAGATCGAGGGCAAGCCGCCGCGCAAGATCGCCGAGATCGTCCTGGCGAACATCCAGGACGAGGAAGGTATCATCGCGAAGACCGAGATCGCGGGACCGGGTTTCATCAATTTTTTCCTGAAGCAGGACCGCTGGCGCAAGACGCTCTTTGACATCGATGCCGAGGCCCACGAGTACGGCCTTAAGGACATCGGCAAAGGGGAGCGGGTCCAGGTGGAGTTCGTGAGCGCGAACCCAACGGGACCGCTCCACGTGGGCCACGGCAGGGGCGCTGCGGTCGGCGACGCGCTCGCCAATCTTTTGGCAGCCGTAGGCTACGATGTCCAGCGGGAATTCTATATCAACGACGCGGGCAGGCAGGTACGGCTTCTCGCGCAGTCCTTGTATGCGCGGTACCAGCAGGCGCTGGGCAATAACGTCGCGTTCCCCGAGGACGGCTATCATGGCGAGTACATCGCCGAGGTGGCGCAGGACCTCATCAAGGTCCATGGCAACACGTTCCTGAACAAGCCCCTTGAAGAGTGCGCGGCGATCTTCACCGATTTCGGCAAGGACGCCATGCTTGCCGATATCCGGACCGACCTGGAAGCCTTCGGCGTGCGGTTCGATGTCTGGTTCAGCGAGAAGACCCTGCTCGCCGACAACTCGGTGCAGAGGTCCATCGCCGAGCTCCGGGAGCGGGGATATCTATACGACCAGGACGGGGCGCAGTGGCTCAGGTCCACCGCCTTCGGCGACGACAAGGACCGGGTGGTGGTGAAGAAGGACGGCGAGTACACCTACCTCGCGTCTGACATCGCCTATCATCGCAACAAGCTGGCGCGGGGCTTCACGCAGCTCGTGAACATCTGGGGCGCCGACCACCACGGCTACATCCCGCGGGTGCAGGCCGTGATCCAGGCCTTCGGCCATCCGAAAGATTCGCTCCATGTGCTGCTCGTGCAGCTCGTTTCGATATTACGCCACGGCCAGCCAGTGCCCATGTCCAAGCGGGCGGGGAATTTCGTGACGCTGCGCGACGTGGTCCAGGACGTCGGCGCCGACGTGGCGCGGTACATCTTCCTGACGCGGAAGACCGACAGCCATCTGGACTTCGACCTCGACATCGCCAAGGAACAGTCCCGGGAGAACCCTGTCTATTACGTGCAGTACGCCCACGCGAGGATCGCGAGCGTGTTCCGCGAGGTCGAAACAAGGAACATCCCGGTCCCGGGCAGGGACGCCGTGCAGATTGACCTCCTCGACGTCGAGGAAGAGCAGAACATCATCAAGGCGCTGGCGAAGTATCCCGAGATGATCGAAGAGGCGGCGCTGGCGTATGAACCGCACCGGATCACGTTCTTTCTACAAGATTTGGCCGGGCTGCTCCATAATTACTATTTCAAGCACCGGATCATCACCGAGGACCTTGCGCGCACCGGCGCACGGCTCTTCCTCATGAAACAGGTGAAAACGGTCATCCAGAGCGCGCTCAAGATACTGGGTGTTGCGGCGCCGGAGAGAATGTGATACGGCAGGAGCCAGCAGCCAGTAGTCAGGAGACAGGAGAAAAACAAAGACGTCTTCCTCCTGAATTCTGGCTCCTGACTTCTGACTCCTGAAAATATCTTGTTCAACTTTTCCTTGACAAAGACGGGTGAAGGCACCGCCGGGAGGCTGGGGAAGATAACGACCTCCCACGGCGAGATCAGCACGCCGGTGTTCATGCCGGTCGGCACGCAGGCTTCGGTCAAGACGCTGTCTCCTGCGGACCTGACCGAGATCGGCGCCGAGATCATCCTGTCGAACACCTATCACCTGTTCCTCCGGCCCGGGCACGAGCTGATCAGGGACTTCGGCGGTCTCCATGAGTTCATGAACTGGAAACGGCCCGTCCTGACGGACAGCGGCGGCTTCCAGGTCTTCAGCCTGGCCGATCTCCGGAAGGTGACCGACGAAGGCGTGACGTTCCAGTCGCACATCGACGGCGGGGCAAAGCACTTCATCACGCCCGAGTACGCCGTTGAGATCCAGGAAGCTCTCGGCGCGGACATCATCATGGCCTTCGACGAGTGCATTCCCTACCCGGCGACGCGCGATTACGCGATGGAATCGCTGGAGCGGACGCATCGCTGGGCGAAACGCTGCCGGGAGGCGAAGAAGGACACCGGCCAGGCGCTCTTCGGGATCGTGCAGGGCGGGATGTATGCCGACATCAGGAAGCTGTCGGCAGAGACGCTGGTGGACATAGGTTTCGAAGGCTACGCCATCGGCGGCCTGTCCGTGGGCGAGACCAAGCCGCTGATGTACGAGATGCTTGAAGCGACGGTGCCGTCCCTGCCCGAAGACCAGCCCCGCTACCTGATGGGCGTGGGTACACCGGAGGACCTGGTGGAAGGGGTGGACCGGGGCATCGACATGTTCGACTGCGTTATGCCCACGCGGAACGCCCGGAACGGGACGTTCTTCACGTCCTTCGGGAAACTGGTGATCCGGAACGCCCGGTACGAGCGGGACAAGGCGCCCATCGATCCGGCCTGCCGGTGCTACACTTGCCGGAACTTCACGCGGGCGTACCTCCGGCACCTGTTCAATGCCGGCGAGGTGCTGGCCCTGCGCCTCGGGACGATCCATAACCTGCATTTCTATCTGGACCTGATGCGGCGTGTCCGGGCGAGCATCGAGCAGGGACGGTACAGGGAGTTCAAAAAAGATTTTCTGGAGAAAAGAGAAGCAACGGAAAGTTAACCACGGAGTCACGGAGACACGGAGAAAAGCTTGGTCATGTTTTATGTATCTCTTGTGAATCTCCTCCGTGACTCAGTGTCTCCGTGGTAGCTTTAAGGTTTTAATAAAATTCCAAGGAGGAACAAACCATGTTCGATTCGATAGCACACGCGATGGGCGCCGGCGGCGGCGCGGCAGGACAGCCGGCAGGCAGCGGGTTCAGCGGTCTCTTCATGATGGTGATCATCTTCGGCATCTTCTATTTCATCCTCATTCGGCCGCAGCAGAAGAAGGTGAAAGAGCATAAGAAGATGGTCGAGGAACTCAAGAAGGGCGACAAGATCATCACGCAGGGCGGCATCTACGGCATGGTGGAAACAGCGGGCGCCAATACCCTTACGGTCAAGATCGCCGAAGGGACCAAGGTGAAAATCGCGCGCAGCTCCGTGGCCACGGTGCTCACCGAGGAAGAAGCGAGCAAGGAATAGTAAATAAAATATCAAATTGCAAATTGTAAAATGCAAATTGTAATGCGGTAGTTATAGTTGCTGCAGACCTCAGTCTGCAATTTGAAATTTAATATTTGCATTTTGCAATGAACTCAGATTTTCAGGAGGATGTTCCATGAATAAAAGTATCCAATGGAGGCTCGGGCTCATTGTTCTGTCGATCGTGATCGCCCTGTTCCTGTTCCTGCCGTCCACCCCGCTGGGAGCGAACCTGCCGGACTGGTGGCGCCTGAACGTTTCGAAGATCTCCCTGGGGCTCGACCTCAGGGGCGGCAGCCATCTGGTGATGCAGGTGGAGACGGACAAGGCGGTCGAGGCCGCCGTCGACAACATCATCGCGGACCTGCAAACAACGGCAGCGTCCCAGGGGGTAGCGGTCCAGTTCAGCCGGAATGGCCAGGACGTCACCGCGAAGTTCGCCGAGGCGCTGGAGGACAAGGTTGACACCTTCGTCAAGAAGACCTATGCCATCCTCGTGTCGAAGAACCGGGCAAAGGGAGAGCTGGTGTACGCTCTCCAGTCCGCCCGCGCCAGCGAGATGAAGGAGGATGCCGTCCGGCAGTCGAAGGAGCGGACCGAGCGTCGGATCAACAAGTTCGGCGTCGCCGAACCCAACGTCTACAAGCAGGGAACGGACCAGCTGGTGATCCAGCTTCCCGGGATCAAGAACCCCCAGGAGGCCATATCGTTCATCCGCACCGCGGGACGCCTCGAGTTCAAGCTCGTGGACAACGATTCCGATCTGCAAAAGGCCCTGGCGGGCAAGGTCCCCGAGGGCCGCGAGATCCTGTACAGCGAAGGCGTCGGGGAAACGGGCAAGGTGTCCCGTCAGCCGAACCTCGTGTTCAAACAGACGCTGCTGACGGGCGACCGCCTGAAGGAGGCCAAGGTCAGCATCGATGAGTACGGCAAGCCGGCCATCAGCATTACCTTTGACGGCGACGGCGCGAGGGTCTTTGAGCGCATCACCGGCGAGAGCATCGGCAAGCAGCTTGCCATCGTCCTGGACGGGGTGGTCCATTCGGCGCCGCGCATCAGGGACCGCATTGCCGGCGGCAGCGCCCAGATCACCGGCAGCTTCACGCACGACGAGGCGGCGAGGCTCGCCATCGTGCTCCGGGAGTCGCTTCCCGCGCCCATGAAGATCGTGCAGAACGTGACCGTGGGGCCGTCCCTCGGCCTTGATTCCATCACGAAAGGCGTGCGGGCCGCCGTCATCGGCGGGCTCGTCGTGGTCGTGTTCATGATCATCTACTACCGCCTCTCGGGGATCATCGCGGACTATGCGATCGTCCTGAACCTGGTGCTGCTTCTGGGCGCCATGGCGTTCCTGAACGCCACGCTCACCCTGCCGGGCATCGCGGGCATCATCCTGACCATCGGCATGGGCGTGGACTCCAACGTGCTCATGTTCGAACGCATACGGGAGGAGATCAGGTCGGGCAAGCCGCCGCGGCCGGCGATCGACTCCGGATATGACAAGGCGTTCCTCACGATCCTTGACTCGCACGTGACGACGCTGATCACTGGCGCAATGCTGTTCATGTTCGGTACCGGTCCTATCAAGGGATTCGCCGTAACGCTCTGTCTGGGCATCATGATCAACCTGTACTCGGCGCTCGTAGGCACCAAGGTCATCTTCGACATCATCAACTCCAAGTGGAAGCTGGAGAAGCTGAGCATTTAAGACTTAAGACTTTTTACCGCAGAGAACGCAGAGCACGCAGAGAACGAGATTCAAGAACTTAAGATTCAAAACGCAAGGCTCTGCGATCTCAGCGACCTCTGCGGTTAAAAATTGAACTTTTGTGAATTCTTTGGAGGATACAATGCTGCAAATACTGCATAAGACCAATATCGATTTCATGGGGTGGAAGAATGTCTCGTTCGCCGTTTCGGCCATTATGATCACCCTGGGGCTCTTCGCCCTGGTGCAGGTCGGACGGGGCAAGGCGAACCTGGGCATCGACTTCGTGGGCGGGACAACCGTTCAGCTCAGCTTCAAGGAGCGGCTGCCCATCGACGAGGCGCGCAAAGCGCTCGAACAGAGCGGATTTCAGGGGGCAACCCTTCAGGAGTTCACCGACGGGAACAAGATCCTGATCCGCCTCCGGGAACATGAAGGCGTCGCGGAGAAGGTCGTGGCCACGTTCAAACAGGCCTTCCCGACGCGAGCCTTCGAGGTGGACAGCACCACGGAGATCGGGCCGACCATCGGGAAGGACCTCCAGAAGGACGCGCTCCTGGCCGTTGTCTTTTCTATCATAGCGATCATCATCTACATCGCCATCCGGTTCGAGTTCAAGTTCGGCGTGGCCGCGGCCGTCGCGACGATCCATGACGTCTGCGCCGTCCTCGCGATCTTCTATATCGTGAACAAGGAGATCAACCTCCTGATCGTGACGGCGCTTCTGACGCTCGCCGGTTATTCACTGACGGACACCGTGGTGGTCTTCGATCGTATCCGTGAGAACCTCAAGAGGGCGAAGCGGGAGCCGCTCGGAACGCTGGTCAATAACAGCATCAACGAAGTGCTTTCCCGCACGATCATCACCTCCCTCACGGTCGTCCTCGTGCTGGTGCCGCTCGTGCTGTTCGGCGGCGAGGTGCTTCACGATTTCTCGCTGGCCCTCCTCATGGGCGTCGTGATCGGCACGTACTCGTCGATCTTCGTGGCGAGCCCCCTCCTGGTGGTGTGGCATGTGCGGACCGGCGGGAGCCTGATCAAAAAGAAGTAGGAAGCTGAAAACAAGACAGGCATTGCAAAAGGGGGAGGCGAAAAGCCTCTCCCTTTTTTTGCTTGCTCCCAATACGGGAACATAGTATAATTTTGTCGTGCGTATACTATCACGGAAAGCTCTGTGCGAGTTTTGGGAAAAGCACCCGGATGCGCAGCAACCGCTGCAGTCATGGTATTTCGATGTTAAGCATTCCCGATGGAGCCGTCCTGCGGACATCAAAAATATTTACCGGAACGCAAGTTTTCTGGCAGACAATCGGGTCGTATTCAACATCAAGGGAAATAAATACCGGCTCGTCGCGGTTGTCCAGTATGATTTCGGGATTGTCTACATTCGGTTTGTGGGAACGCACACAGATTATGACAAGATCGACGCAGTGACGATTTGAACGGAGGGGATAATGGAAATCAAGCCTATTAGAACGAAAAAGGATTATGAAACGGCCTTGAAGGAGATCGGCCGTCTCTTCAACGCCGCGTCGGGTACGCGTGAGGGCGACCGGTTGGACGTGCTGGCTACGCTGATCGAGGCGTACGAGGAAAAACATCACTCGATCTCACCGCCGAATCCCATCGACGCCATACGTTATTACATGGAGAGCAGAGGACTGACTCGCGGCGATATGGAGCAATACATCGGAAGCCGCGCTCGTGTCTCCGAAGTGTTGAACAGGAAGCGGGCGCTCACCATGGAAATGATACGCAATCTGCACAAGGGTCTCGGCATTCCGGCTGAAGTATTGATCCAACCGTATCGAATTGTGAAGGAAGCGGCCTGATACCAGGGATCGTTCGTTACAGCAATAATGGATAACACTGTGATCAATACTGCCTTAATGACCATCCGGATCGCCGGGAGCGATGCTGTTCCGCTGTCCGGCCCCGATCCCGTCCAGCTCACCTGCGGCACTACGGGCTGCAGTTCCAACTGCTGCACGAACGGGCCGCACATCATCCTGAATCCCTACGAGATCGACCGCCTGTGCAGGGCGAGCGGGATGTCCTACGAGGACCTGCTCGACATCGTCGAGACGGACCGGGTGAACGGTTTCCCGCTGGTCATGCTGCCCCGGGACCCGGCGTGCCATTTCTGGACGGACCGGGGGTGCCGCGTCTACGAGGCACGGCCCCTGGCCTGCAGGCTCTTCCCGCTCGGCAGGGTGTTCGAGAACGGACGGTCGTATATCGTCCTGCCGGACCGCAACCTGTGCACGGGACTTGCCGAAGCGCCTGCCCGGACCGTCGCCGACTATCTCCGCGAGCAGGACACGGAGACGCAGATCCGCATGGCCGACGCCTGGATCGAGTTCGTCACGGACATGGAGGACCTGGGCCTTTCCGACAAGCCCGTCACCTCCGTTGCCTTTCACCTGCTGGTGTACAGTCCCGATACCCCGCCATCATCGGATCCTGCCAATGCTCCGGCGTCTCCCGAGGAGCGGTTCCTGCTCCGCATGGCGACGGCCCGCCGGAAACTGCCGGAATTCCTGAGGTCGCGTTAGTGAATATCAGGAGGTAGATTTCGCAGGCTAAAGCCTGCGGCTACCAGATCACAGCGTATTGATTTCTCGCAAGGTAGCCGCACCCTTTTGGGTGCGTTTTCAGCATAGTAAGTCTGCTAAAGATTTCCTTTGCGTACTTTGCGGCTTTGCGAGAGATGCCTTTTGCTTTCGAACTATTTTGTTCCATTTTATCCGGTTCAGTCATTACATTCCCCCCTGTCCGCTCATCCTTGCAGAAATCCCGCCTTTATCAACACCTTGCCCATGCATTCCTCAAGAACTTCTATTGACATGCGGTCCGCGCGACTATAATATAGAAACATGATGGGATCCCGCAGAACGAGTAATTTCCTGACGCGTGTTTTGATACCGGCGTTCACCGCGGCGTTCCTGCTCGGTCTGGCCGGCTGCGCAACACCACAACCGCCGACCATGGCCGCTGTTCCGATGTCCGCTCCCGCGGTCACCGTTCCTCCTCAACCGAAGAGACCGCTCCCCCTCATAGCGTCACCCGAAGAGGGTTTCGGGATCGCCCTTGAGGCCTACAAGGTCGGGGAGATGGAGGCTGCCGGCCTCTACGCGGAGAGCGTGATGGATCGATATCCCGCCACCCCCTGGCACAAACGTGCCCTGTTCCTGCTCGGAAGGACCTTCATCGCCCGGGACATGACCGCTGATGCGGAGAAGATCATGCTTCGCGTCCCGACCGAGTATCCCGACCTTGCCGATCATGCGTTGTTTCAGCTTGCCGAGCATAATCATGCAGGAAAAAGATATACCGATGCGGTCGGCCTGTATCAGCGGCTGATCAGCAACTATCAGTCCAGCTCGCTGGTCGGCCGGGCCTCCCTCAGAAAGGCGCAGGCCCTCTCTGCCGCTGGCTTGTTCAGGGACGCGGCAACGGCCTATGAGCGGACGCTCCATGAATTCCTTCGCTCCGAACAGGCGTCTGAGGCCGGGCTCGGCCTCGGCAGGGCGCGCGCTGACGCGGGCGATCTCCCCGGCTCGGTGAGGGCGTTCCTCGACGTGCGGGTACGGTATCCCGGGAACGGGAATGACTTCGAGGTGGAGAAGGCCCTGGCAGCGCTTGCGGCCCGGGGCGCACAGGTCCCGAAGCTCACCGCTGACGAGCAGTACGAACGGGGAAAGAACCTGTACCGGGCCATGCAGTACGACAAGGCATCGGAATCCTTCCGCGCCGCCCTTGAATCGGACCCGTCCCATCCCCAGCGGGCGGACATGCTCCTCCGCACCGGGATCGCCCTGTATAACCTCGGCAGGCGCCCCGAAGCGGCGTCGACGCTGGAGCGCCTGCTCAAGGCAAAGCTTCCCGACTGCCGGTGCGCCGAGGCGCTGAACTGGCTGGGCAAATCGTACAGCAGGCTCGGTCTGCGCGACGAGGCCGTCGAGACCTATCTGAAGCTCGTCCGCATGTATCCGGAAAGCGACTGGTCGGACGACGCGCTTTACCTCACCGGCAATGTGTACCGTGAGGCCAACGACATGAGAAAGGCGCTCAAATACTACCGTCAGCTGGTGACGGAGTATCCGGAGAGCTCCCTGGCGGACAGCGCGATCTGGTGGCAGGGGTGGGCCTATTACAACGCCGGCGATCACCGAAGGGCCGTGCAGACCTTTCAGGAGCTGGTCAGCAGGTACCCGCGCTCGTTCCTCGTCAACCAGGCGCTGTATTGGCAGGGGAGGGGCGCGGAGAGGTCGGGTGAACGGGACACGGCACAGCGATATTACCGGCGGGCCGTGAACCGGGGTCCCTATACCTATTACGGGTACCTAGCCGCGGAGAGGCTTGCCGGCAATGATCTTCCGGTCCTCTCGGCTGCCGATGAACCGGTCATGGCCGAGCCCGTGCCCGAGGACAGCGATCTGCCGCAGGAGGGGGGGGCGGACCTGTCCGATCTTGACGGCCCGCCGGATTGGGCCGATGAGGCCGTTGTCGCGCTGTCCACCTATCCCGCGTACCGGAAAACGCTCGAGCTCATGTATCTCGGTATGAAGAAAGAGGCGGCTACGGAGCTCTGGTCGCTCCAGGAGCTGTTGCCCGGACGGTACGGGGCGCGCATCGGTCTCTCCAAGGCCTTCTTCGAACTGGGTGATTACCACAGTTCGTTGATCACTGTGCTGCGGAGCTTCGACCGCCTCCTGGAAAGGCCGTCCTCCCGGATCCCCGAGGACCTGTGGCTGCTCGCCTATCCGCAGGGATACTGGCAGAGCATCGTTTCCGCGGCGAAACGCAACGGGCTTGATCCGTACTTCGTCGCCGCCATCATCCGCGAAGAGAGCCAGTTCCGTTCCGAGGCCCTCTCGCCTGCGGGCGCCCGGGGTGTGATGCAGGTCATGCCCGCCACGGGAGAATGGATCGCAAGGATGACCGGCATACGCGATTTCGACCGGGCGAAGCTCTATGACGCCGACACGAACATTTCCATCGGGACGTGGTACCTGGGCTATCTGATGAAGCGGTTCAAGAACGACCTGTATCTCGTGAGCGCCGCATATAATGCCGGACCGGAGGTCGTGACGACCTGGGCCGGCGCGGGCAGTGGAGCGGCAGACCCCGTTCTTTTCGTGGAGACCATCCCCTACCGGGAGACCCGGGGGTATGTGAAGAAGGTGCTCAGGAACTACGCGGAGTACCGGCGTATCTACGGCAGGACGGACCTTGCTGCGCCGCTTCCCCTGTCCGGCCCGGCCGATCAGGGCGCGGGGGGGATAAGGACCGGCGACATTCGATCGTGCGGTTCCACGGTGAACTGTCCATGATCATCCGGCTGGTGGAGGGACTGTGAACGATCTTGCTGCGCGGTTCGCCGAGGTGGAAAAGAGGGTGCGTGCGCTGGTCGAGGAGAACCACGGGCTCCGCGACAGGGTCCGCGAGCTCGAAGGGGATCTGGACCGGGCGAGCGCCAGCGCCCGGGAGGCGGAGGACCTTCGCGCCAGGAAAGAACAGGTGCGGGACCGGCTGAAGCGGCTTCTTCGTGTCCTGGAAACGGTGGAGATCAAGGAAAAAGAAAAGGAAGGGGACCTGCAAGGCACCGAACGACAATCCTAGTGTAGTGAGTCGTAAATTGCTTTACCTATGCCATTCAACTTAAATCACCCCACCTGACCTCCCCTTAGCAAGGGGAGGGACTCTTCACTGCCCCTCCTTGCCAAGGAGGGGTTGGGGAGGTGGTTCGAACCTGATGCCCGAGAAGGCCTGCAAGACCTCTTTTTTCAAGAAGAGAGGCTGTCTAAGTAAAGAAGCGTTGGATGCACTACACTAGACCGATTTGGCGGGCAACAGTATGACGGACAGCGACAATTTCTATCACGCGATTCTGGACAACCTTTACGACGGTGTCTACTTCGTCGACCGTGACCGGAAGATCACCTACTGGAACAAGGGGGCCGAGCGGATCACGGGGCACTCCGCGGCCGAGGTCGTCGGCAGCCGCTGCTTCGATAACATCCTGATGCATGTCGACGGCAAAGGCACCCTCCTGTGCAAAGAACTGTGTCCGCTCGCGGCAACGATGCTGGACGGCGTCGAGCGGACCGCCGATGTGTATCTCCGGCACAAGGACGGACACCGCGTTTCCGTCAACGTACGCATCACCCCGCTTCGGAACGAGCGCGGCGAGATCATGGGAGGGGTCGAAGTGTTCACCGACAACTCCTTGAAGCTTTCCGCCATAGCACGGATGGAGGCGTTCGAAAAGCTTGCCTATCTCGATCCCCTCACCGGCACGGCCAACCGGCGATACGCCGAGATCACCCTCCATGCGCGGTATGAGGAGTTCCAGCGCTACGGCTGGCCGTTCGGCGTGGTCTTCATAGACATCGACCGCTTCAAGTGCATCAACGACGAGTGCGGGCACGCCGCCGGCGACGAGGTGCTGAAGATGGTGGCGAAAACGCTGATGAACAGCGCCCGTTCCTTCGACGTGGTCGCGAGGTGGGGCGGCGACGAGTTCATCGCGGTGATCGCGAACGTCGAAAAGGAGCAGCTGATCGCCGCCGCCAACCGGTTCCGCATCCTCGTGGAACAGTCCAGCCGGATCGCCAGTCCCGTCCAGCAGGTCACGATCTCCGTCGGCGCGACCCTCGCCCGCAGCGACGACACCGAAGCGACGGTGCTGGAACGGGCGGACCGGTTCATGTATGAGAGCAAGACCGCCGGAAAGAACCGCGTCACCACCGATCCGTGAGGTCCCGTGCCTCATTCTGCCGCCGCGCATCCTGATCAGTTCTTTTCCCACGTATTAATAATCCCGGCTGGGGAGCCTCCGGTTGCAAACACCCGGTAAGTATGCTACTATCTCAAACCTTGGAGGCAGCATGATCGGTTTCTTCCTTCGGTGGTCCATGAACCTGCTGGCGCTCATGGTCGCCGCGTCCCTCATCGACGGCATCAGGATCAAGACCCTCGGCATGGGGATCCTGGCCGCCGGGATCCTGGGCGTGGTGAATGCCATCATCCGGCCGGTGGTGCTGCTCCTGACCCTGCCGATCAACATACTCACCCTCGGCCTGTTCACCCTCGTGATCAACGCCTTCATGCTCAAGATCGTCGCGGACCTGGTGCCCGGATTCACCATCGAGACGTTCCGCGCGGCATTCTGGGGGGCGCTGGTGATCAGCCTCGTGAGCTGGCTTCTCAATATCTTCATCGGGGGAGACGGCAGGATGGTCCATATCAGTTCTACCCGGAAGGGCGGGGACAAACAGTAGGGTCAGTGGAATGAAGAAAGTAAAGATCTAGGGCATCAGTCTGTGATTGGATATCTGTCATCGGTGTCTAATTTCCCTAATCCGGACAACATGGAAAAAAGGTCGAAAGCAAAAGGCATCTCTCGCAAAGCCGCAAAGTACGCAAAGGAAATCTTTAAATCCTGGTTTTGAAACCAAATGATTTGGCCTTTCTTTGCGAGCTTGGCGACTCGCTTAGAAGCGCCTACTGTTGGTTGCGAGAGATATTCTTTCCATTTTTGTAAGAATTTTATTCTTAATTAAGGCATTCCTATGACGCATATGCACATCCCGGACGGGATATTTCCCGTCTGGCTCTGGATCTCCGGCTTCCTGATCATGGCTTGTTTGCTCGCCTTCAGCCTCTACCGGCTCCGCGGCATGGACATGAAGAAAAAGATCCCGCTCCTGGGCGTCCTGTCGGCGGTCATGCTGGTCGCCATGAGCCTTGAGATCATTCCCATCGCCTATCACCTGAACCTGTCCGTCGCCACCGGTATCCTCCTGGGCCCTTCGCTGGGGTTCGTCGCGGCGGTCATCGTGAACCTCATGCTGGCCTTCCTGGGCCACGGCGGGATCACCGTGATAGGCCTGAACACGATCCTGCTGGGGGCCGAGGCCATGCTCGGCCATACGTTCTACTATATCTTGACAGATAAGCTCTCAACCTACTGGCGCGCAGCCCTTGCAACGGTCTTGGCACTCTTTCTGGTCTCGCTGCTCCTGATCGCCATCGTCGGCGTCTCCCATGTCGATCCCCAGACCTACGGTCACGAACATGGATCAGAAACGGCAGCGGAGCGCGGCCATGATGCGGCGGTACCCGCGTCGCTTACCACCTTTGCGATCGTCGTGCTGTCCCTCGGTGTGATCGGGTGGATCATCGAAGGGGCCATTACCGGCGCGGTCATCAGGTTCATCTCCCAGGTACGGCCGGACCTGCTTGCCCACACCCTGCACAAGGATACCTGCCGGACCGATCCATCGAGGTGCGGCCTATGATCGATGTGGCAAGGGTCGATTACTGGGCGGCAAACGGCTCCGGTCCGTTCCATCGGGCCTCCGTGCTGTCCAAGCTCCTGTTCCTGGCGTTCGTGGTTGCCGCAGCCGTTGCGTGCAGGGATCCCTACCCGCTGGCGGTTGGGACAGGCATGCTGATCGTTCTCGCGGCCCTGGCAGGGCTCCCCTGGGCGGTCATCGGCGCTCTGTCGTTGTACGCCGCGGTCTTTGCCCTGCTCTATGCCGTCAGCCTCCGGGGCGACGGGTGGACCTATGCCGTACTCCTGCTCAAGGCCGTCACCCCCGCGTACGCCGTGGGGATGGTCATTGTAAGCACCCCGTACCCGAAGATCTTTTCGTTCCTGAGCGCATTTCTTCCCGAGATACTGGCAGCCGGGCTGTTCATGACCTACCGGACGCTCTTTATCCTGCTGGACATGATGGACAATTTCGGCACGGCGATCCGGCTCCGGGGCGGGTTCTCACCGGGCAACATCGTGAAGAACAGCTCGAACATCGCCAAGGGCATCGGGGCGCTGCTGGTCCGGGCCGTTGAACGGTCCTCGCGGCTCTACGCGGTCATGGTCGTGCGGGGATACAATGGGAAAATGGCGGAAACGACCGTGGGAGCCGTCGGTGTGCATGACTGGCTGCCCGTGGGAACGGGATTGGCGGTGCTGACGACGGTCCTGTTATGGCGCTAAGTCGCCTGCATAAAGTCATGTTCCCTTGTCTTTGCGAGCGACCGAAGGGAGCGCGGCAATCCCGGCGTAAAATAAAAGATTGCTTCGTCGCTACGCTCCTCGCAATGACACAATAGTGAGTATGTTTGTAGTAGATGCGAAATAGAGACCTGTTATGATCAAATTACCCACGCTTATAGACAGCATCGTAACCGTCAGTTGCCTCAAGCACATCTATCCCGACACGACGGAGATCCATATCTGCGGTCTGGATTTCGTGGTGAACCGCGGGGAACGGGTGGTGGTGCTGGGCGGGAACGGGTCCGGAAAGACCACGCTCCTCTATCATATCCTCGGCCTCCTGAAACCGGACGAGGGCAGGGTGACGGTCTTTGGCGTGGATCCCGCGACCGAGTACAACACCATCCGCGAGCGCATCGGCGTTCTTCTGCAGAATGTGGAGGAGCAGATCCTGTCTCCCACGGTCTGGGAGGACATAGCGTTCTCGCCCCGGAACTACGGCATCAGCAGGGACGAGACGGGCCGGATGGTGGACGCGGTCATGGCCGAGCTCGGCATCGCCCATCTGCGGGACAAGATCTGCCACTATCTCTCGGGCGGGGAAAAGCGCAAGGTTGCCCTGGCCGGCGCCCTGGTCATGCGCCCCGCACTCCTGATCCTCGATGAACCGTTCGAGGGCCTTGATACCCGTTCCCGGGCCGAGCTCGTGGGTATCCTGAACCGGCGGAACAAAGAGGGGATGAGCATCATCATGTCCACCCATGACCTGAACCTCGTGGGAAGCTTCGCGGACCGGGTCTATGTCCTCGCCAAGGGGGAGGGCGTTGTCACCGCCGGGACGCCCCTGGACATCTTTACGCAGGTGGACGCGCTCCGGCGATCGAGCATCGATCCGCCGGTGCTGACCGATCTGTTCAACAGGCTGAGGGAGAACGGCGTCGACCTTGCGATGCCGGTCAATGTGGAACAAGCAGTGGATGATCTGCTCCGTTCCCTTAAAAAATGATATAATCATGGTTATTCCGGAACAACGAGGAGGAGCAATGCTGAACAGGAGAGGTGGCAGCGGACCGCTGTCCGACGTCGAACAGGGGGGCAGGAAGGGGCTGAGCATCGTTCTCCTCGCCCTTGTGCTGGTGGCGGCCATAACCGCAGGCACGGTGGGAGGCTACTATATCTCCAACCATGATGCGCGGGGTTTTGCCCTGACCATACTGTTCTTCCTGGTCATCCCGATCGCGGCCTATGTCCTGTTCCGCACCATGATCGCCCCCTACTACCGCAGGCTGGAGGACGCCAACCTCGAGCTGCACATCAAGCAGGAAGAGCTCCTGGACATGAAGGACGACCTGTTCATCAAGTTCCTGGGGATCCATGACGCCAACTACGCGGCGAACTCGCCCCGGCTGTTCCCCGACCGGTTGAAGGACGTCGCCGACATCACGGCCCGGGTCATGTCTGCCGATGTCTGCCTGATCTACCGTTATGAGAAAAAGAAGGACGAACTGGTCCTGGCCGCGACCAACGGCTACCGCCAGGAGGCCGTCGGCATGGTGCGTATCCCGCAGGGACAGGGCATCGAGGGATGGGTGGCGCGCAGGGTCGAACCGGTCACGCTCAAGGACTTTACCAAGGACAAGCGGTTCAGCGAGGCGCCGGGCCTCGCGCTTTCCAGCTACTCGTCCCTCTACTGCCTGCCGCTCTATGTCTATTCCAACGGCGCGCTGATGGGCGTCATTGAGCTGCTCTATGGGAAAGCGAAGAACTTCACCGACGAGGAGATCAACTTCTTCACCACACTCGCGGGTCTCCTTTCCAACACCATGCAGAACGAACTGCTTCAGGCCGAGCTCCGGAAGATGAACATGGAACTGGAACAATGGGTCACGGAGAAGACCGAGGAGCTCCGTTCCTCGGAAGAACGGTACCGCACCCTGGTGGAGAACGCCAATGAAGCGATCTTTGTCCTGTCCGAGGGCGGGGACATCGTGTTCGCCAACGAGCACGCCGTGCGCCTGTCGGGATTCGGGAAGTTCGACCTCGTGCACAAGAACCTTGCCGAGCTCCTGTCCGACGCGTCCCAGGTGCAGGGCATGCTCGCCGAAACGGTCCAGGGCGGCCAGTCGCTCAGGAACGCGGGACTGAAGCGCAACGATGGTGCTGTTGTCCCGGTCGAGGTGAGCTGCGTCGGTCTGACACTCATGGGCAGGCGCTTCGTCCAGGCGGTCGCGCGCGACATGTCCGCTTACGCCCGTCTGGAACAACGGCTGGCGGAAAAGGAGCGGGAGATCGCGGAGCTGCGGGCGGGGAACAAATAACAGAGACTCAGGAAACAATATTTATGAAGGCTCCGGAATACTCCGGAGCCTTTTGCTTTTCTGGTTTGTGCTGCAAATGGAGAAAAGCAATACATCGACAACTCAAGTCTGAAGGTATGAGGTTTCGAGAAAGAAGCGGGGACGGCAAGAATAGGTTGTTTTATTGCCACGCAATTTCAACAACAACGTCACCAAAATAACTTTCGGGCCCGCGTGGAAAACAGGTTGACGTGCATGCAGGCAAATAGTATAATCATAGTGACATCATATTGTGAATGCAACTATTTTGGAGGCTTCCATGAAAACGCTGACCATACGCGGCATCGACACCGAGCTGGACCGGGCCATCAAGTCTCGGGCGCTACAGAACAATTTGAGCGCGAACCAGTGGATCATCCAGGCCCTGAAGAAGGTCACCGGCACGGGCAAGGAGCCGGTATTCAAGAAACACCACGACCTGGACGGGCTTGCGGGGGGCTGGAGCAAGGAGGAGACCGCGTCGTTCAGTAAGAACACGAAGATCTTTGAGCGGATCGATGAGGACCAGTGGAAATGAGATACCTGTCTATCGATACGAACGTCTATGTGGCGTTCAAGAACAATGATGCCGACACCATCGAAGTGTTCCGGACTTGTGACACCATTGGTGTGGACATTGCAGTGATCGCCGAGCTCTATGCGGGCTTCTCACTCGGTAGCCGCGAGGCAAAGAACCGGCGGGAGTTGGAGACATTCCTGAACACCCCGCGTGTGGAGATGCTGGAGCACAATCTGGAGACGGCGGAATACTACGCGCTGATAGTAAAAAAACTGAAGGCGAAAGGTAAACCGATACCCACCAATGATATATGGATCGCCGCGAATGCGCTTCGTCACGGCATGGCGCTCTATTCCTTTGATCGGCATTTCAAAGAGATCGACGGATTATTGTTGGTAGGGAAGAACTAAGAGGGAGATTCAATTCAAGGCAGCGGGCGGACAGGTAGTGCATTTCAAAACGATGTGTCATAGCGGTACAAAAGGCTCCGGAATATTCCGGAGCCTTTTGTGCTTCTACGAGAGCAGATGCCTTATTACTTCGCCTTCACCTCGATCTCAGCGGCCCGCGACTCATACTTCACCGTGACCTTTGCGCCGACCTTCAGGTCTCCCTTGACCTTCGTGTTTGCGTCCTTTGCCATTTCGAACTTCTCGCCGTTCTTGTCCACAACAATGACATTGTCCTTCACCTCCAGGACCTTGCCGGTGAACTGGTAGGTCTTGCCGGCGGCGAACGCAATCGATGCGACCAGAACCAATGCAACCGCAAAAACGATAAAACGCTTCATAGAATACCTCCTTCGGAGATAGAGAATAATGAGAACTATAGCCAATCGATGCCGCTCTGTCAAGAAGGCCGCTCTATGCTATCGCCGTTTGCCGCCGCCGAGGATCGAGCCGAGCACGCCACGGATGATCTGCCTGCCTATCTGGCTGCCGATGGCATGGGCCGCGCTCTTTGCCATGGCGCCGAAGATCTTCGAGGTGTCGGACTGGGGCTCAGCGGACCGGCCCTTTTGCTTTGCCGCCGGTGCTTCCGCGGCTTGTGCCTCGGCCTTTGCCTTGAGCTTTTCATAAGCAGACTCCCGGTCCACGGTCTTCTCGTAGTGGCCGAACAGGACCGATGCCTTGATGATCCCGGCCCGCTCTTCGGGAGACAGGGGGGTGAGGCGGCTATGGGGCGGAAGGATGAGGGCACGGTCCACCGGTGTCGGCGAGCCTTTCGCGTCGAGCACCGACACGAGGGCCTCGCCCACGCCGAGCTCGGTGATGGCTTTTGATACGTCGAGGCCGGGATTGGACCGGAAGGTCTCGGCTGCCGACCGGACGGCCTTCTGGTCCCGGGGCGTGAACGCCCGGAGCGCGTGCTGCACCCGGTTGCCGAGCTGTCCGAGCACGGTCTCCGGCACGTCCAGGGGGTTCTGGGTGACGAAGTACACGCCCACGCCCTTGGAGCGGATGAGCCGAATGACCTGTTCGATCTTGTCCTGCAGCGCCTTGGGCGCGTCTTCGAACAGGAGGTGCGCTTCGTCGAAGAAAAAGACCAGCTTCGGCTTGTCAGGATCGCCGACCTCGGGAAGGTTCTCGTACAGCTCGGCCAGCATCCAGAGCAGGAAGGTCGCGTAGAGCTTGGGTGACTGCATGAGCTTGTCCGCGGCCAGGATGTTGATGACCCCCCGGCCACCGGGACCGGTCTGGATGAGGTCGTTCAGGTCAAGGGCCGGTTCGCCGAAGAAGGCGCCGGCGCCCTGCTCCTCGAGGGCGACGAGGCCCCGCTGGATGGAACCGATGCTGGCCGCCGAGATGTTGCCGTACTCGGTCTTGAACTGGGCCGCATTCTCTCCGGCAAACTGCGCCATGGCGCGCAGGTCCTTGAGGTCCAAAAGCAGGAGGCCGTTGTCATCGGCGATCTTGAAGATGAGGGTAAGCACCCCGCTCTGGACGTCGTTCAGGTCCAGGATGCGGCTGAGGAGCAGGGGGCCCATCTCGGAGACCGTGGCGCGGACGGGATGGCCCTGCTGGCCGAAGACGTCCCAGAACACGGTCGGATAGCCCTCGAAGGTGAACTCGCCCATGCCGAGCTGTTCTGCCCGCGCCTTCGGCTCCGGCCGGTCGCCGCCGGGCAGCGCCATGCCCGAGCAGTCGCCTTTCACGTCGGCCATAAAGACCGGGACGCCTATCCGGCTGAACTGCTCCGCCAGGACGCGGAGCGTCACGGTCTTGCCCGTGCCGGTGGCGCCGGCAATGAGCCCGTGCCGGTTGGCCATCCTGGGCAGGATGGCGGCGTCGTTCGTGCCTTTTGCGATAAGCAGGGTATCCGTTCTCGGTGCCATGGAGCCTCCGTCAAGGGACTGGCTGCTGTCCCGGTCTGATGGGTGCAGCGGTCAGGATTATTCCATAATGATTATTTGATTGCAAGGGATTTATCCTGGAGACAGCCTGTGACGCAGAGGAAGCGGACCAACGTTTAATACAGGCGAACACTGATCGAACGATACGGTCACACCATAGTTATCAAAAAATGGACCCAGGAGCGAACGGGATATCGACCCTTCCCCGGGAGAGCGAAGATCGTTGTATGCTCGATCATGCATGTCACGCTTGACAATACGGACCTGTTTGCCTATTCTTCAGGGAATGCACCCAGCCCCGTCGGACAATAACAACGCGAAGCACCCCGCCAGGAGAAGAGTTCCCGGCAGGTCGATGCTGTCAGGTCCGGGAACATACATCGGATCCCGTGTCAGGACGATGACGCTGATCGCCGTATGGGCCATCTTCATCCCTTCATCCATCGTGTGTCCCGGGGCGACCTTTGATGTCTGGGCCGGTCCTGAAGAGCCCGTGCCGGCCGGCTTTCCCACGGGAGCGCCGGAAGGACAACCGGCATCGTCCGTTCCCGAATCGCCCCTGCCGCAGGACGAGGAAGAACGAACAACGCCGTCGATGTCGGGCCAGCCGCAGACCGGGCCGACCGCGACAGCACCTTCGGCTCCGGCCGCCCCGCCGGCATCCAAGCGTGCGGACACGGGGCTTGTTGATGCGCTGCACGGCGGCATTTCCCAGGGATTCCTGACCTCGGCAACGTGGCTGGATTCCTTTTTCGGTGATGAACGGTATGAGTCGGAGATCAACCGGTCTCAATTCAAGGTGCGCTTCGAGGCGTTCCGTGAGGGCGGCGGCGGCATGGACTACCGGCGGCTGAACTTCGATCTCAGGCTGGTGCTGCCCCAGCTCAGGCACAAGACCCGCCTGGTCATCTCGGGCGATCCGAACGTAGATGTCGATACCACATCCCACCCGGGGACGCCCGCCACCCAGCTTGCCAAGGGTCAGGAGAAGAGCGTTACTACCGCGCTCCAGGTCGTCCCCCTGGACACGAAGCGCAGCAACCTCAGCATCCGTGCCGGCGTCAAGATCCACAGCGGGAAACTGGAGCTGATGCTGGGTCCCCGGTACCGGTATCTCGTGCATATGGGACCCTGGGACGCGCGGTTCACGCAGGAAGAGCTGTGGACCACGGACATAGGGTTTCAGGTGCGGACCCGGTTCGATTTGGAGCGGCCTCTCCCCAATGACCTGTTCTTTCGGACGAGCCTCGAGGGGATCTGGACCGAGAACGTGCGCGGCTATCCGTATGCCCTGAGCTTTCTGCTGCGGCAGCCGCTGGACGGCAACCGGGCATTGCAGTATGAATGGGTCAACAGTTTCCAGACCCGGCCAACCGATCTCCTGACCGAGGAACTGTTCGTGTTCCGTTACCGCCAGCGGTTTTGGCGGGACTGGCTGTTCCTTGAGATCGCGCCGCAGGTCCGTTACCCGCGGGACAGGGGTTTTGAATACACACCGGGGATCATGTTCAGGCTCGAGATGGTCTTCGGCGATATAAGCAACTTATTTTAGCGTCCCGGACGGGGTCGTACGCTACACCGATACCACGCGGTCGCGGCCCTGCTGCTTCGCCAGGTAGAGGGCTTCATCGGCCCGCTGCAGAATGACGTCTGCCGAGGCGTCCTGCTCGCTCAACGAGGTGACGCCGGCGCTCACCGTAACGGATATCTCCCGGGTCCTGTCCGAGATCTTCCGGCCTTTTATCTTCTGCCGTATCCGTTCCGCAAGCCCTGCCGCGTCGTCCAGCGTCGATCCGGGCGAAGCGATGAGGAACTCCTCTCCTCCGATCCGGCCCAGGAGATCATAGCTCCTGAGACCACCCTGCATCTCCTGGGCCACAGCCTGGAGGACCTTATCTCCGAAGGCATGTCCGAGGCTGTCGTTCACCCGTTTGAAGTGGTCAATGTCGAGGAGGATAATCGAAAGCGTACCTCCGGTACGCACGGCGCGCTGGTACTCCTTGTGCGTGTGTTCCATGATATGCCTGCGGTTCTTGAGCCCGGTAAGCTCATCGGTCGCGGCGATGTGCTTTAGCCGCTTTTGTGTCTCGTCCAGCCGTCCCACCAGCTTCCATGCAAGGAAATAGAGAATGGCCAGCAGGATGCCGATCGTAACAATGATATCGATGACGATCTGGTTCCGATTGGTCCTCATCTGGGCCACCAGCCCCTCGGCTGGTATCATGACGCTGACGCCGCCGCGGATGTCTCCCTTGTTGTAGCTCTGCTGGCGGTGGCACGCGAGGCAGGCTTCTTCAACAACGAGCGGAAGGACATACCGGAAGACGGGTTTGCCGCCGCTCCTGTCGAACTGCCAATGCTCCCGTTCTCCCCGCGCGAACCGTTCCAGCGCTGCGCGCTCGAAGTCATCGGGCTGGTTCTCGGGGTTCAGGTTCCTGAGGCTGACCATGTGGAATCCCACGGAATTTTCCTCGCGGGCCAATTCCGATATCTCCCGGATCATGATGGCGGGATTGCGCAGGGTCAGGACCCTGCCGTCGGCGGTCCTTATATCGGGATCTATGCCCAGTTCCTTGAGATAGGGGTTCGATTCGACACCGGGCTTTTTCTCTACATAGACCCCGCCGTACCGGGCATTCCAATGCCGGGTGAGTACGATGAGTTGGGCGTAGGACGTTGCCTCGTGCCGCACGGTCTGGATCAGGAGCTCGTTCACGGTGAGGTAACGGATCAGGTAGATAGCTGACATGAACAGCATGACCACCACACTGACGGTGATCAGAAATATCCTGACGTCCTTGAAATACTGAAAGGGTTTTGGCCGCTTTTGCAGGGTCATCGGTCGGGTCCTTCGTGCGTGCCTGCCTGCCGGGAGAGGGGATCCGCGCCCGAACAGGGAAATACCCTATGTGCGGGGAGCAGATACGTCGTGATCGAACGTCAGTTCCTGGCGAACGGGTGACTGTGTAATGGTTCCTGTGCATTATTCCCGAGTGCGCGATAAAAGTAAACGGAAAAACGGCCGGATCAAAGCGGAGAGGTCACCGCAGGGAAAAATACAGGCCTGCTCATTGCGTGATGGCCATTTTGACCTTTACATCACGCCCACGGATATGGTATAAATTATGCATATGGCGGCCCGAATCCAGGTCGCCATACTATCTTTCAGGCTATGATACTTTCACGCGTCAGATTTATTGCTTACCTTTCCCTTTTTATCGTCCTCGCTGCATTTCTCTACAGCAGTTACCTGTTCCTGCGCGATGCCGATATTAAGATGCCCTCCTTGTTCGCTCCTGCTTCCGGCAAGCGGCTGTTCATCAGTATGGATGGTTTCCGTCTGACCCAATCGGAGGAGGGAAGGGTCTCGCTGCGCATGAGCGCGAGCGCCGCCGACCTGTTCGAGAACAAGGAGGCCAGGTTAAAGGATATCGAACTGGTCTTTAACAATCCCGACGGCAGGACGGCTGCGTTGCTCGGAGAGACCGGGGTCATGGACATGGTAAGCGGGAACGGCACGATCCGCCGGGGCGCGCGGGACGTACGGATCATTACGAGCGACGGCTACCTGATGACGACCAGTTCCCTGTTCTGGAAGGCGAGAGAGCGCGTCATCAGGACGGAAGAACCGTTCAAGGTCCTGGGCAGGGAGATCTATCTTGAGGGCAAAGGCTTTTCCGCCGATGTGGATATGCGGAAGATGTTGGTGGACAGCAATGTCAAGGCGGTTCTTCAGGAATAGCCTTCGTATCATGATCGCTGCGCTGTGCCTGCTGACGCCGGCATCGGCTTCTGTTGCCCTGGAAAAGGGGGACCGGGAGCCCATGGTGGTGACGTCCGCCCGCATGGAGGCCGATGAACTGGGCAATACGGTGACGTTCGTCGGCGAGGTGATCCTCAAGAAAGAGGCAATGACCCTGACGTCCGACCATCTGGTCGTGTTCTATGACCCGGCTTCAAAGGGTGTTCGTGAGATCGAGGCCCTTGGCAACGTGGTTGTCCGAAAAGAGGGAAGGATCGCCCATGCGAACAAGGCCATCTATTACAGTAAGGATGAAAAGATCGTCCTGACCGGCGAAGCGCGTATCAATGAGAACGAGAACCAACTGGGGGGCGAACGGATAACCCTGTTCATGCGGGATGACCGGAGCATTGTCGAAGGCGGCAAGGTATTGTTCTATCAGGACAAGCAGGCGGAAGGCAAGCAGAAGCCGGTCACGCGGAAAATAAAATAGTCGTGGCGGGACGATGACAGGCACACTCCTGTCGTCCCCGGCACAGCGAGGATGGCGTAGCCGAACATGGATGCGATCGAGGTAAAAAAACTCGAAAAGACCTACCGAGGCAGAAAGGTCGTCAAGGGGGTCAGTTTCCAGGTCAAGCACGGGGAAGTGGTGGGGCTCCTCGGTCCCAATGGCGCGGGCAAGACCACGTCGTTCTACATGGTGGTCGGCCTGGTGAAGCCCGACCACGGCAGGGTCGTCCTTGACGGGGTGGATATCACCCGGATGCCCATGTACCAGCGTGCGCGGCACGGCATCGGGTACCTAGCCCAGGAGCCGTCTGTCTTCCGGAAACTGACGGTAGCGGAGAACCTGGTCGCCATCCTGGAAACCCTCGGGTTGTCCGATCTTGAGAGGCGCGACCGGCGTGACAGCCTGCTCGCCGAACTGGGGATCGCCCACCTTGCCGACAGCCTGGCGTACACGCTTTCCGGCGGCGAGCGACGGCGCGTGGAGATCGCCCGGGCGCTGACCATGTCGCCCAAGTTCATCCTTCTTGACGAACCCTTCGCGGGGATCGATCCGCTGGCGGTGCAGGATATCCAGGGCATCATCTCCCTGCTCAAGACGAAGGGGATCGGCATCCTCATCACGGACCATAATGTCCGGGAGACGCTGGCCATAACCGACCGGGCGTATATCATCAACGACGGCAAGATCATCGAAGCGGGAACGCCTGAGGAGATCACGGCAAGCCCCCGCGTTCGGGAGTTCTACCTGGGAGAAGGATTTAAATTGTAGAATCTGACCCGGACAAGCCGGAACCAGATCTGCCACGAAGGCGCGAAGGCACGAAGAAATCTTGAAGTGCCGCTTTCATCTTAATTAACGGGTAATTTTATTGATCTTCTTAGTGCCTTGGTGCCTTTGTGGCAAAAAGATTCTTGCCATTTTGAGTGGATTTTGATCCTTCATTACTAAACCGGAAGTCCGGGGTATGACCGCCGTTCCTGGCCCCTGGTCCCGTTCTCTCGATAAATTTATGGAAGCCAGACTCGAACTAAAACTCTCACAAAAGCTCATCATGACGCCGCAGCTCCAGCAGGCTATCAAGCTGCTGCAGCTCTCGCGCCTCGAGCTCACCCAGACCCTTGCCCAGGAACTGGTGGAGAATCCGGTCCTGGAAGAGGTCTCTCCTGAGACGGAAGAGGCCGCTTCCGAGGAAGTATCGGAGCCGGGAGCGGCGGCCGAGAGCGCGGCCGTCGAGAAGACCGCGGAACTCGCCGCTGAGACCGATGGCGAGCGGGAGCTCAAGACCGAGTTCGACCAGATCGGCACACGATGGGACGAGTATATCGATGAGATGAACGACGGCAGGGATTACGGGACCCTCGAGCCGGACGAGGACGACCGTCCATCCTATGACCAGACCCTCACCCGCCAGCCCACGTTGAACGATCACCTGATGTGGCAGCTCCGCCTTTCCACCTCCGATGATGCGGTCCTTGCCGCCGGAGAGGTCATCATCGGGAACATCGATGATGACGGGTATCTTCGCGCCGGGATCGAAGAGATGGCCGGCGATGCAGGGGGGTCGTTCAGGGACATGGAATACGCCCTGACGCTCATCCAGAACTTCGATCCCATCGGCGTCGGGGCCCGCGACCTGAAAGAGTGTCTCTTGATCCAGGTCCGGTATCTCGACCTGGAGGGGTCGCTCATCGAAAAGATCGTCCAGAGCCATCTGCCGGACCTGGAAAAGCGGAAATACCAGAACATCGCCAAGGTCCTGAACGTCACCCAGCAGGATGTGCTGGAGGCTTCCACGTTCATCATACACGAGCTGGAGCCAAAACCCGGCCGGCCCTTCATCGCGGCCGATACGCATTATGTGGTCCCCGACGTCTATGTCGTCAAGGTGGAGGACCGCTATGTGATCCAGTTGAACGAAGAGGGGTTCCCCCGGGTGCGCATCAACCCCTATTACCGCAAGATCCTGAGCCAGAAGGAGAACCTCGACAAAACGACGCGGGAGTACATTGAGGAGCGTCTCCGTTCCGCCCAATGGCTCATCAAGGGCATGGACCAGCGGAACAAGACCATCTACAAGGTTGCCGAGAGCATCGTCAAGTTCCAGACGGAGTTCCTCGAACAGGGGATCACCCGCCTGAAGCCCATGGTCCTCAAGGACGTCGCCGAGGACATTTCCATGCACGAGTCGACCGTCAGCCGTGTCACGACCAACAAGCACATACACACGCCGCAGGGGATATTCCCGATGAAGTTCTTTTTCACAACGGGCTTCACCACGGCAGGGACCGGCACCGAGGTTTCATCCCTGACGGTAAAGGACGCGATCCAGAAGATGATCCGGGAGGAAGAATCATCCGCTCCGCTCAAGGACCAGCAGATCGTGGACGCCCTCAAGGCCGTCGGCCTCGATATCGCCCGCAGGACCGTGGCAAAATACCGGGAAGAGCTCCGGATCCCGCCGACGAGCGTACGGAAGAGAATGGGATGAGAAGAGCAAGCACCAAATGTCAAACAGCAAGCTCCAAATAAGATCCAATGTTAAAATCCAAATGACCGAAACAGGTTTGGAAATTTGTGAATTGGGAATTGTTTGAGATTTGTGATTTGCTATTTGGAATTTTGAATTATGAAGGAGGTTCTTATGCAGGTGACCGTGATCGGCAGACATATCGAGGCAACAGAAGCACTCAAACAGTACGCGACAGAGCGGTTCCAGCGGTTCGAGAAATATCTGCCCAAGAACAGCCAGGCGACCATTACCCTGTCGGTGGTGAAGAAACTGCACCATATCGCCGAGGCCATGATCAAGGCGAACGGCGTGCTGATCCAGGCGTCGGAAGAGACCGAGGAGATGTATTCTTCCATCGACCTGCTCTATGAAAAGATCGAGCGACGGGTCAGGAAATACAAGGAGCGGCTGACGGACCACAAGCACCAGGCCGGCATCACGGGGACGCCGGAAGCTGCGCAGACCGCGGCCCATCCCGAGGACCGCATCCCGCAGATCATCAAGACCAAGCGGTTCGACCTGAAGCCCATGCACCCCGATGAGGCCGTCATGCAGATGGAGCTCCTGGACAAGCAGTTCTTCTTTTTCTCCAATGCCTCCAGCGGGCATATCAACGTCATTTACCGCCGCAATGACGGCAATGTGGGACTTATCGAACCCAACCTGTAAGGAGACCGCTGCAATGCCGGGGATCCAGGACCTCCTCGACGGAGATTGTATCATCGAGGAACTGCAGGCGACGGACAAGACCGGGGTGATCCGGGAATTTGCCGCCCTCCTGAAAAGGACGGGCAGGATCCGGGACGAGGAGCATCTTGTCAGCGTCATCCTTCAGCGGGAATCCACCACAACGGGGATCGGTGACGGCATTGCCATTCCTCACGGCAGACTGACGGATATCCCCGGGGTCATCGTTGCGTTCGGACGTTCCCGCAAGGGTGTTGATTTCCAGTCCGTGGACAATAAACCGGTCCACCTTTTTTTCCTGTTCGTCACCCCGGAAAGCAGGCCGGACGTTCATTTAGGGACCTTGCGGCGTCTGGCCCGGGTGACCAGGAGCCGCGTGCTGCGCGAGCAGCTCCTGCATGCCGGTGACCGGCTGGAGATGCAGAAGCTGATCATCGACGAGGACGGCAAGTACCCCGATATCAGATGACGATCACCGTGAAAGACCTGATCGGCCGCGCCCGCGTCCTTGCCGGCACCGCAGGGATCAAACGGGAGGTAACGTCTCCCCAGATCAGCAGGCCGGAGCTGGCCCAGTGGTCAACCTACCGGGACATGGGGGGCAGCATGCTCCACCTCACGCCCGTCCAGGCGTCCCATCTCTGCGCCCTTCCCGTGAAGGAGCGGGTGCGGCTGGCCCGGGAGATCATGAAGAAGAAACCCGCCGGCATCGTCTTGAGCGGCGGGACCGTATGCCGCGAGTTCCTCGATGCCGCCGAGGCAGCTTCCATCCCGGTCCTCAGGAGCGGGAATATCCCGGGAATGGAGCGCATCCTTGCAGAGCGTCTGGTCCCGCGGGTCGGCCTTCACGGCGTGCTGGTCCAGGTCTTCGGCATCGGCACGCTCATCATCGGCGTGAGCGCCATCGGCAAGAGCGAGGCCGCGCTGGACCTGGTCCTGCGCGGGCATAAGCTCGCCGCGGACGATGTGGTGATGCTGGAGCGGAGCGAAGGGGGCATCACCGGCAGGCCCACGGACATCGGCGCCGACCTGCTGGAGATCCGCGGCCTGGGCGTGATCGACGTCAAGGCGCTCTATGGCGATTCGGCGACGATCGACCGCTGCGAGGTAGGCCTCGTCGTCGAGCTGGAGGAATGGAAGAAGGGTGTCTATTACAGCCTCCTCGGCCTGCGGGAACGCCGTTACAAGGTCCTCGGCGCCAACCTGCCGTACCTCAAGCTGCCGGTAAAACCGGGCCGTAACATGGCCACCCTTATCGAGGTCGCGGCCCGGAACCAGATGCTCAAGGAGAAGGGCGTCTATACCGCCCGTGAACTCAGCAGAAAATTGAACAAGAGGCTTGCACGATGAAGCGCAGACGGATGGTCGTCGTGACCGGGATGTCGGGATCGGGCAGGAGCGCCGCCCTCAAGGCCTTCGAGGACATCGGCTTCTATTGCGTCGACAACCTGCCGCTGCCGCTGCTGCCCGCCTTCATCGATTTTGCCCAGCGCTCCGAAGAGGCGGTCTGGTCCGCCATCGGCATCGATATCCGGGAAAGGGGATTTGCCGAGGAATTCCCCGCCCGTTACGGCGGGCTCAAGGCGGCAGGCCACGATATCGAGATGCTGTTCTTGGAGGCGTCGGACCAGGCGCTGATCCGGCGCTATAGCGAGACGCGGCGTCCACACACCCTCGCGAAGGGCGACACCCCGCTCCTGGACGCCATCGGCCAGGAACGGAAGGCGCTCGCCGAGATCCGGATGCAGGCCGACCGGATCCTGGAGACCACGGACTATACCGTGCACGACCTTCGGCAGGCGATCGAGCGGTACTATGCCGGCGGTGACGGCGGAAGGCCCATGCAGATCACGGTCGTGACCTTCGGGTACAAGTTCGGAGCGCCCTATGACCTGGACCTGCTGTTCGATCTGCGGTTCCTCCCGAACCCGCATTTTGTCCCGGAGCTCAAACCCCTGACCGGGGAGGATGGACGCATCCGTGACTATGTTGTCTCCGGGCCGGCCTCGCAGGACTTCCTGAAACGCTTTTTGGACTTTCTTGCGTACCTGCTTCCGCGGTACCGCAGCGAGGGGAAAAGCTATCTTACCCTCGGGTTCGGCTGCACCGGCGGCAGGCACCGGTCGGTTTCCGTGGGGCTTGTCGTCGCCGGTCGCCTGCGGGACCTGGGGTACGAGGTGATCGTCAAGCACCGGGACATCATGAGGACATGATGCCGCCGGTAGTATCAAGAGAATAAGGTGTCTATATTAATAATGAGTCAGTTATAAATAAAATTCTTCTCAAAATGGCGGAATTATTGGTAACGTCTTACGGTTACGAAGCCCGTATCGTCAAACGTCTTTCGGGTAACGGTAATGTTAAAAGACCGAATCACGTAACCGCTGGACGAAACGGGCGTCGTCACCGTTACCGTACCTTTTGGTTCCGGCTTGCCCCGCTTTAGAGGCATTCGCCTCTAACGGGGCTTGTCTGAGCATGATTATTCAGAACTGAGAAAAGCATCCCGCTAGTTCCGTCCCGGGATGCTGCAAAGGAGAACAGGGTATGGTCGGTCTGGTGATCGTTTGTCACGAGGATATGGGCGCTGAACTGGTCAGGGCCGCGGAAATGATCGTCGGCAGGATCGAGGCGGTCGAAACGGTGAGCGTAAAACAGGACAGCGCGCCGGAAACCCTCCGGGACCGCATCCAGGGCGCCATCAAGAAAGTGGACCGGAAGAAAGGAGTCATGCTCTTCACCGACATGTTCGGGGGTACGCCCTCCAACATCGCCCTGGCGTTCCTGGGCGATTCTGTCGAGGTCGTCAGCGGGGTGAACCTGTCGATGGTCATCAAGTTCGCGAACCATCGGGACGAGAAGACCCTCCCGGAGCTTGCCAAACTCGTACAGGAGGCGGCTCAGAAGAGCATCGTTATTGCCAGCCAGATGCTCAAGGGGAAAAAATAGCGCATCATGGTGATCCTCACAAGGATAGACGACCGGCTGATCCACGGACAGGTGGTGGAAGGGTGGGTGAACTTCCTGAAGGCCACGTGCATCCTGGTGGCGGACGACACGGTGGCGGCGAACCCGCTCCAGCGCGCGATCATTGAGATATCCGTGCCCGAGGGATTGAAGGTGATCATCGGGAAGGTGGAGGAGATCTGCGGGAAGCTCCTTTCCTCATCCTTGGACGGGGAGCGGGCCATCCTGCTGTTCTCCAATCCGGTGGATGTGCTCCGGTCGCTTCAGGCGGGCCTGTTGTGCAGTTCGGTGAACCTGGGCGGCCTTCACTTCGTACCGGGCAAGAGGAAGATCATGGATGTCTGTGCGGTCAATGATGCCGATCTGGAAGCGCTGAAGGCGATCCTGCGCCAGGGGGTCAAGATCGATATCCAGACCGTTCCTACGGAAAAGCCCCAGTCGCTGGAAAAGATGTTCAAAACATGTTTGGGAGAGGGAAACGCAAAATAACAAACATCAAATATCAAATAAACACCAATGACCGAAATACTAAATGCCAAACAACTTTGGTAATTGGGATTTGGAATTTATTTGAAATTTGATATTTTGGATTTATATAAAGTACGATGACACTCTTCGATGCACACACGATCACGCAGGTCCTGGCTGCCGCTCTCATCGGCGGCATCATCGGGCTTGACCGGACGGCGCTGGGACAGTTCATGATCTCCCAGCCGGTGGTTGCCGGTCCGCTGACGGGATGGCTCCTGGGCGATGTCACGGCAGGGCTTGTCATCGGCGGGACGCTGGAACTCATCTGGGTGCTCGATATGCCCATCGGCACCTTCGTTCCGGCGGATTCCACCGTGGCGGCCGTGGCCGCCCCCGCGATCGCGGCGCTGGGCAGCACGACCCCCGGACAGCTTCCGGTGATCGGATTCTGCCTCCTCCTGACCGTGGCGATGGTCCCGGTGACGATGTTCGCCGATCACCTGATGCGCCAACGGAACGCGCAGATACCTGAACTGGCCATGACCTCATCGGGACGGCCGACCGAGGCGAGCGTCACGTTCTGGCATTTCGGGGGGACGGTCGCGTTCTTCCTGAAAGCGTTCCTGCTCTGCCTCGCGCTGGTCCCCGCGGGGCTTGTCCTTGTTTCCGGTTTTTTGGCGCTTCCCGATGCTGTTCACCGGGCCATGTCGCTTTTCATCACGTTCCTTCCCCTCCTGGGGGCGGCATCGGTGGCGCGGAAGCTGTCGATGAACACGCTGGACCGGACCCTGCTGATCGGGTTCGTGATAGGCGCGGTGAGCGTGCAGCTGTTCCATGTTCCTGAACTGGTCGCCATCATGCTCGCGGCAGGGGGCGGATGGATGGGGATGCGTTTCCATGGCGCATAATGCCGCCGCCATACGCACCGTTGACCTGCTGGGCGTGTTCTGGAGGTCCTTCTTCATCCAGGCGTCGTGGAGCTATGACCGTATGCAGTCCCTGGGATTCGCCTTCACGCTTATCCCTGTCCTCCGGCGCCTGTATCCCGACCGGGAGGAGTTCGCCGGGCGCCTGGCCGTGCACATGGAGTATTTCAACACACAGCCCTACCTCGCGTCGTTCGTCCTTGGCGCCGCGGCGAGGGCCGAGGAAGATCGGGCGACGGGCAGGAACGTCGCCGCCGACGTCGTGGAGCTCAAGAAGACCCTCATGGCCCCTCTGGGCGCGCTGGGAGACAGTTTCTTCTGGGGGTCGCTGAAGCCTTTCGCGGCATCGGCAGCGGTAGCCGTGCTCCTTACCGGTGCGTGGTGGGCTCCGCTCCTGTTCCTGGTCCTGTACAACATCGTGCATGTTGGGCTGAGACTCAGCCTCGTGTTCGTCGGTTATGAAACGGAAGGCGACGTGGTTGTCCTTATGTCACGGTATAATTTTACGAGGCTGGCAAGAAGGTACAAGGTCCTTTCCCTTGCCATCGTCGGATGCATTGTCGGCACCCTTTCCGCCTGGGGTCCCGAGTTCAGGACGTCCGTTCCCGTTTTTCCACCGCTTCTGGCGGCCGCAGGGCTGGTGCTTACGCTGGGCATGATCGCCCTGCTGCGCGTGGGCGCATCGCCGGTGAAACTCATGCTCGGCCTGGCTGCGGCATGTCTGATACTTGCTCTGGGAGGATTCGCTTAACCATGAAGAAAAGGGACCTGCTGATCGAGAACAAGCTGGGGCTGCACGCGCGGGCGGCCGCCCAGATCGTCAAGACCGCAAGCGGCTACAGTTCAAAGATCCTTCTGTGCAAGGACGGCGTCGAAGTGGATGGAAAGAGCATCATGGGCATCATGATGATGGCGGCAGCCAGGGGCACAACGATCCTGGTCCAGGCCGATGGCGGCGATGAGGACCGGGCGTTGGACGGTATGGAACAGTTGTTCAAGGACAAGTTCGGGGAGAAGGAGTAGGGACAGACGACAGACGACGGACGAAGAAAAGCAGACAGGAGACCACAGACAACAGACTGCTTCAGTCTGCCGTCTGCAAGTCTGTAATCTGAAAGTCTGAACAAACTACTATGAGCGAAACAATATTTAACGGGATCGGGGCGTCGCCGGGCATCGTGATCGGCCGGGTCTATCTGCTGGACCGCAAGAAGGTCGTGGTTGCGGGACAGCGGATCGAGGAAGTCAACGTCAAGAGCGAGGTTGCCCGGTTCAAAAAGGCCGTGGAGGTCTCCAAGGGACAGCTTGAGGATATCCGGAAACGGTATACCCGGGACCTCGGCAAATCCCACCGCTATATCCTGGACACGCATATCATGCTGCTCGAGGATAAGATGCTGGTTGAGGGGACCGTCAAGAGGATCAAGGACGTCCGGATCAATTCCGAAGGCGCCCTTCGGGAGACCATTGACGCCATCGCGAAGAAATTCGACGCCATCGAAGATGAGTACCTGCGTGAGAGGAAGCATGACGTTGAGCAGGTGGCGGAGCGGGTGCTCCGGAACCTGACGGGAAAGAAGCAGGAAAGCCTCGCGGAGATCAGCGAGGAGGTCATTGTGATCGCCCATGACCTTGCGCCGTCCGATACGCTGATGATGCGCAAGGACAAGGTCCTGGGTTTCGCAACCGAGATGGGAAGCCGTACGTCCCATACGGCCATCGTCGCCCGCTCCCTGGGCATCCCGGCCGCAGCGGGCCTTGAGAAGATCACGTCCTCCGTACGGACCGGCGACGTCGTCATCCTTGACGGCAACCACGGCACCGTCATCGTTGACCCCGATGAGCAGACGTTCCTCGACTACCTCAGGAGGCAGCAGCGGTATAAATACTTCGAGGCGGAGCTGGACAAGCTCCGGGACCTTCCCGCAGAAACGCTCGATGGCAAACGGATCCACCTGCAGGGGAACATCGAACTGCCGGAGGAGGTTGCCACCGTCGCCAGGCACGGCGGCGTGGGGATCGGGCTCTACCGGACCGAGTTCCTGTTCCTGAACCGGCAGCATCTGCCGACGGAGGAGCAGCATTACCTGGCCTACCGCGATGTTGCTGAACGGGCGGCGCCGAACGAGGTGGTGATCCGGACGCTCGATGTGGGCGGCGACAAGCTCGCGCTGCCCGACCAGTACGAAGAGGAACCGAATCCGGCCCTGGGGCTCCGCGCCATCCGCTTCTGTCTGCAGAACCGCGATATCTTTCGCGCCCAATTGCGCGGCATCTTCCGGGCGTCGGCACATGGCAAGATCAAGATCCTCTATCCCATGATATCCGCCCTGCCGGAACTGCAGGAGATCAAGCGGCTGATGGACGATGTGAGGTCGGAGCTGCGGGCCGAGGGCGTTCCCTTCGACGAACGGCTCGAGATCGGCGTTATGATCGAGATCCCTTCGGCGGCGCTGACGGCGGACCTCCTTGCACCCGAGGTCGATTTCTTCAGCATCGGCACCAACGACCTGATCCAGTACACCCTCGCCATCGACCGCACCAATGAACATGTGGCCTTCATGTACGAACCGCTTGAGCCGGCGGTGCTGCGCCTGCTGCAACGTGTCTCCCACGCCGCCCACGAGGGAAAGATCGGCCTGGCCATGTGCGGCGAGATGGCGGGCGATCCGCTCTACGCGGCCATCCTCATGGGATTGGGCTTTGAGTATCTCAGCATGAACGTGGCTGCCATCCCCTGGGTCAAGAAGGTCGTCCGCTCGGTCCGCATGCAGGACGCCGTAGAGCTCGCCGACCTGGTGATGCGCCAGCCCACGGCAGTCCTCGCGCGGCAGGCGGCCTTGTCGTTCATGCACCAGCGGTTCCCGGAGCTGATGGCGGAAATATAGTCAGTTATAAATGAAATTCCTGCCAACAATGGCGGAAAATCTGGTAACGTCTTATGGTTACGACGCCCGTATCGTCAAACGTCTTTCGGGTAACGGTAATGCAAAAAGACCGAATGACG
>CAKKRC010000013.1:9703-72759 GCA_919902495.1 Nitrospiria bacterium | reverse complement strand
GACGCAGAAGGCGATCTGCCTCATGACCGAGGCCCCGTCACGGGTCACGCCGGTCCAGCTCCGGGAACTGTCGATCAAGCTGGATATCGTGGAATGATAAACCGGACGCGGGGACACGGGGACAGGGGGACGCGGAGACAGGACAACAGCATTCGCCTTACTCCGTGCCTCCGTGGTGGACGTTCTGAAGTTCTTTTGTCGAGGTTTGCATGAAGTGCAAGGCCTGCAGTCAGGAAGTGGTGCTCAAGATCGGCTGAAGGAAGGTTACCATACGCTGCACGTCGTGCGGCAAGGAGTTTCCGATCAACGAGTACCTGGACGAACTTGATGAAGCAACATGGGAGAAGATCGCCCTCCGTCCCAGCAACCGCGCATGAACGACGTGTGTGCCTGCAAGCCCCGTCTTTCCCCCTGCCCGGAGCATCCCAGCCTTAGCAGCGAGAACAGGAACATCCGCTCCACGGCATCGTGCCGCGAAGAAACAGGGGTTTCAACGTCACCATCATGATGCACCGTGAAACCATAACAGGAACGCCGCGGATCACCCGGCGGCTGCTCTCTGCCCTCGCCGCCCTGGTCCTCCTTGCCGCGGCCGGCTGTACGACTTCCGATACGCAGGCAAAGCGCTTTACGGAGATACTCCACCGCTATCCTCAGTCCCCGGAGCCGCTGGCGATCGCCAGGCTGAATGCGACCTCTGCCGATGCCGTGCCGCACTCCCTCCGGGGCAGGGCGGTCACGATCATGGTGCATCCGGCATACTCGCTCTTCTTCCGCGAGGAGCGCAGGAGCACCTACCGCGAGTCCAAGTACGACCTGCTGAAGTTCCAGCTCGACAACGAGGCCCGCTTCATCGGTGAGATAGCGAAGACCGATAACCTGCTGATCCTCGTGCTGCCGGGCAACTATCAGAGTGACAGCCTCGCACCCTTGTCCTACACGTTCTTCCTGAACTCTTCCACCAAGTCCAGCCCGCTGGTCTACTACATCTATTCGGAAACGTCGAGCAGCGGAGCGCTGAGCACGGATACGATGGTGACGCTCTACGGATTCCTGCAGAGGGTCAAGGCGGACAAGGTGCTGATCGGCGGAGGATACATCGGACGGTGTCAACGGGAGTTCTACAATCAGCTAACGACCTATGTGGACAAGATCCCGGCATTTGTCGTTCCCGAGATATCGTCCATTTCCCCAGACGACATCGACGACGGCGAGGCCCAGACGATAGTGAACAGTCTCCAGAAGCGCGATTATGCCCCGGTCAAGGACTTTATCGAGAAAAAGGGACAGGGAAAGGCCAATGTTCTGTACATGCCGTCTGCCCCGGTCCTGTAATGCGGATCGAAACGACTCCTTTTGTGAAAAATCCCCCCGGGTCCGTCCAGCCGGACAGGCCTTTTCCCGCGGTTTCTTGACACCTCCTGCTTTGTCTGCTACCTTTTGAACAATCATTACTAGCGCGGATCGGATGGAAACCTATGGAAGACAGCGGCATCGACCTGGAGACCGAGAAAATACTGAACGAACTGAACCTGGGGATCGGCGAACTGGATGATCAGCACCAGGCTTTCTTCATGCATATGGTCGGCCTCCGCCGTGCCCTGATCGAAGGTTCCGGCGGCAGGGACAAGCTGATGAAGACGCTCCGGTACCTCGACACGTTCATCGACGAACATTTTCGCGCGGAAGAAGGCTACATGCGGCGGCACAACTACCCGGGCATTCTCGTGCATCGGGCGGAGCATGAGGCCTTTGCGAAGACCATCGCAGAGTTCAAGAAGACGGCCATGGACCTCGAGTCGCGAGGCGAGGTCCTTTCGTTCCTCGCCGTCGATGTGGAACACCGTCTCGAAAAGTGGCTTACCGAGCATATCCTTGTCCACGACCGCAAGATGGCGGACTACCTGTCTGAGCGCGGCTGACCGCCTTCAGGCAGGACAGATCACTTCTCTCCTTCGGGCACCCTACCGTCATTTCCCATTGACTCATCCCTTCGCGGCGGCTATATTATTTCACGGCGGCAATACTACGGCCTTTTCTCCCCGCAGCATGGCCCCGCGGCCGCCGCCGGTTGAGCCTTTCCCAAAGGAGACTTCTATGCTGACCGATCCGCATGATAATATCCCGGTGAAGATACGGACCTTTCCAGCTTCCCTGTTTTCGTGCCTGGCGCTGCTTAGCGCCGTTGCCCTGCTGGCCGGCTGCGGCGGTGGAGGTTCCAAACCCGCACCACAGGGCGTGTCGAACAGGCCCGGGCTGGTGTCCATGAAATTATTGGTGACCGACCCGTCAAATACATCGGGCCCTGTCACGCTGCGCACCGGAATGATCTTCGGTAATGAAAATGACACGACTATGACCCTGGTCTCGGGAAGCACGGGTACCTGGGAAGCGACGATCTCGGCGCCGGAAGGGACGATCCTCCGCTACACCTACCGGCTGAACGGGGACTGGGACAGGGAAGAGTCCTATGAGCACCGGCAGGGGCAGTTCCATTTCCGGGAGGTCCTGGTCGTGAAGAACGCCGTCGTGAACGATACGATCGCCTGCTGGGAGGGATCGCTCGCGACCGGGTCCACGGGCACGCTTATTGGAACGGTCACCGATCAGATCTGGCAGCCGGTCATGGGAGCGGCCGTATCCGCGGGGCCGTACCAGACCATGACCAGGTGGGACGGGTCCTACAGCATCAAGGGCGTGCCAGCGGGACCCTGCAGCGTCACGGTGCATACGGACAACGGAGAATACCAGCCGAAGATGGCAGAGGCCACCGTGCCCGCGGCCGGTACGGCTACAAAGGACTTCATGCTGGCTTCGGCATCCTCGGTGACCGTAACCTTCCGGGTGACCGTACCGGTCGACACGCCCGCGAACGCGGTGCCGCGGATCTACGGTGATGCGTACCGTCTCGGGATGTTCCCCGTTTTCGAGGGTTCAGCTATTGACCCGAGCCGCGCGATAGACTTGACCTCTACGAGCGGCAGGACATGGACCTATGCCGCGGTGCTGGGAAAGGGGTCGTGCTACCAGTACCGCTACACGCTGGGAGACTTCCGCATCAACCACGAACGCGATGCGATCGGCGCGGATGTCGTCCGCTCGTTCTGCGTAACCGGAGCCATGACCCTCGATGACACGGTCGTCTCCTGAAAAGCTTCCACCCAGGTCCCCGTCACGCTGACCGCGACCTCGCCGACCGTGACCGACACGGTCTATGTGACGACGGACGGGTGGGGCGGGTATGAACCGCTTCGCATGTGGAAGCAAGGCCCGGGACAGTGGCAGTACATCCTGTACACGGACCCCGGCAGCACGCTGAACTACCGCTATGTCCGGAACGGCGACGCTGCCATCGGTCTGGAAACGGTCGGCACGGACACGAACCCGCCGGCCTACCGGACGCTTGTGCCGGTCTCGGCAGTGACCTCGACCGACACGATAACAGAATGGCGCCACCAGATGCGCGAGACGTCGCTCCCCACCGTCACGACCAGCATGACCGGCACGGTCGTATCCCGCACGACGGGTTCGTTCCAGACCGGCGTGGAACTTATCGATTACTGGCGGCCTGCCTGGAGGCCCCTCATCGTCCCGTCGGTCCAGCGCATCAAGGAGAAGAACGCCCAGTGGGTCCATATCCCCTCGGTCTGGGGGCTCGTGAGCGTGGACCCGCCGATCATCGACCGCGGATGGAACTCCTTCACCACCGAGGAGCTGGTGGACCACATCAGGGCCGCAAAGGCGCAGGGCCTGAAGGTGGCCTTGCGGCCATTCCCATTCCCTTCGTCAACAGTTGAGGAGTCAGCCTTTACTGATCCCCACACGAATGAGTGGTACGACCAGTTCTTCGATCAGGTCAAGGCAATGTACCGGTATCATGCCGCGATCGCCGAGCAGGAAGGCGTGGAGATGATGATCCTGGGCAACTTCAACTGGGCGGATGATATTCTTGCAGTGCCGACGGCACACATCAATCAAAAATGGAAAGAAGTAATTGCAGGGATTAAAAAAACGTCGGTTGGTGTCTATAGGGGCAAGATCACGACAGACTATCATGTCGAACGGCCCGAGTACGACTGGTACCAGCAGTTGGACTACCTGGGTGACAAGTGGTGGGTGAAACTCACCTCATCGCCGACAGCGACGATCGGGGACCTGTATAACGCAGCGAAGGCGGAATTGCAGTCGAAATATCTTCCACTTCTCTCTCTCTCAAAGTACACTGGCAAATCGATCGTATTTTCAGAAATTGCCTACTATTCCGCAGATTCGTCGGCACAGCAGACCTACGGTGTCTATGACCGCGAGATCGATGATTTCCTGCCGGCGTTGACTTCCCCGGTGAGCGATTGGGACGAGCAGGCAATGGCCTACGAAGCGGTGCTCTGGGCCTTTGCAGAGACGACGTGGGTGCAGGGATGCTATTCCTTCGGGTATGCCTATTTCGATTTTGACTCGAAGGGATACAGCGTGCGGGGGAAGACCGCCGAAGAGGTCATGAGCCGGATCTACCAGCAATTGAACTTGTAATTACGGTTACCCTACTGGTTCCTCCCCCTTGATGGGGGAGGTTAGGTGGGGGTGACGAGTATGAACGATAGATTCTTCACCCTCCCCTTAGTCCCCTCCCATCGCAGGGAGGGGATAGTAATAAAGCCCGGACACCTCGTCAGTGTGTGCTGTAGGTATGCCGAAAGCGCCCTGCCGGATATATGGAAAGGAGCCACCGTGGACCAGGGATTGACAATAGGCATTGAGGAGATCGACAGGCAGCATGAGGAGCTTCTCGAACGCATGGACCACCTGCGCGATGCCATGCGAAGAGGCCAGAGCAGCGACGCAGTTCGCAATACGCTGAAGTTCCTGGAACAGTATGCGGTGGAGCATTTCGACACGGAGGTCAAATACATGCTGCGGTACAACTATCCCGGCATCCTCCTGCACAAGGCCGAGCACGAAACGTTCCTCAAGGACCTGGCCGCCCTGAAGGAAAAGTTCACCACCCTGCAGGCGCAGGGAGAGAGCACGACCTTTCTGGGCGTCGATATCGTGCGCAAGCTCAACGACTGGTTCACCGATCATATCGCCACGGTCGATAACAGGATGGGCGTGTTCCTGGCGGAGAAGATGCCGCCGAAGTAGATAAAGGCAGAAGCGGAGAGAGCCGAAGCGCATCGGACCGGAAGGGGTTTCCTTCCGGTCCGCGCTGTTTTCGGCGCCGATGGCAAAGGGCGCATCGGGGGAGCGTCATTTTTTCAAATTATCCAGGGCATCCTTGAGATTCTTGTCGATAACGGCATCGATCGCCCCGTGGTTGTCCTTCATGACATCCGGCGACGACTTCATGACGGGTTCGCACTTTGATCTGTTGCCGGAGACAGCATCGAGAAGATAATCTCCCGCGTGCCAGCCCTTTTCCTCCAGGGCCTCCCGATTGCACTCGACCTGCCTCAACCCCATACCCTGCTGCTCTTGGGGCAGCGAATAGGAATGCTCCGTTTGCCTTATCAGCTGTTTCTGCTCGTCAAGGGTGAGCGTTCCTTTTGTCGGCTCGAACAGACAACCGGAACAGCACGCCGCGAGGAGCAGCGTACAGGCCGCCAGCGTCAGAGCTCTGCCGGTGATATATTGGATTGCCATCGTTTCAGCTTCATCCGTGCAGATCACTTCAGCCTCCCGATCAGCTCCCGCACCGTCACGAACAGGTCTCCCGCGATCGGGTGTACGCGCGGGGAGGGCCGGGTCTGGTTCAGCTTCATGAGCGGGGCTTCCGGATCTTTGTTGAAGCACAGGACCTCTGCGCGCGTGCCGAGATAGTCGATGTGCTGCGGCGCGCCGGAGATGCCGAGGCAGATGATGATCTTCGGGTTCACGGCCACACCGGTCTGGCCGATCTGGGCCTCGAGCGGCAGGAGCTTCAGGTCCTGCGTGACCTTGCGCGTGGCGCCGAACATGGGCGCGAGTCCCATCCCTTCCAGTTTCTTTTTGAGCTCCCTCGCCAATTCCATTCCTGCTTTGTCCCTGACGCCGTAACCGATGTCGATGATCACGTCGGCGGTGGACAGCGTCGGTTCTACGGGCGGCGGCAGCGGGGCTGTCCAGTCCGGCTTCACGTCAATATCCACAGCTATTGCGGTAAAGCCTGCGCGACCTTTCTGATCGGGAAGTTCGGCATCGCCGCTCATGGTCAGGAAGGCGCACCCGTCGGTTATGCGCTCCTGTTTCATCAGCTTGCCCGCGTAGGCAGCCATCGAAACATCAAGATATCCGTCGGCGTTCCGCTTGAGATGGGTGATGCCTGATGCAAGCTGGACCGGATGCTTAATTGAAAACTCACCCGCTGCTGTTCCGAAGGCATCGTTCCATGACGATCCCGCGAAGATCAGGGGAGAGCCCGCTCCCTCCACGACGAGCCGGAGGACCTGGAGCCTGCCCGAGGAAGAGAGAGCACCGCCTTTCGTATCTAAGCAGAAGGCCTGCTCCAGTCCGTTCGCCCGGGCGAGGCCGAGCAGGGAAGGCCATTGGTCGCGTGGAGCCGCGATGAGCGTGCAGGCATTCCTGCCGAAGAGGTCCGAGGCGGTGCGGCAAGCCCTGAGGCCTGCAATATCATCCTTTCCTTCGGCGTGGTCCAGGACGGACCAGACAACAGGTCCCGCTGCCAGTTTCCCCTTGCCGATGGTCCCGGTATAGGCTTCCGTTTTTGATGCGCTTGCCGCTGCCGCATGCTCTTTGAGGTAAGCGGCGGTATCCTTGACCGTGGTGATGACCTGCATCGTGGTAGATGCGGCAGCGGGCCGGGAGAAGCGCGGGGACAGGGCGGGCGTGCCAGTCGAGGGTTTCACTACTATGACGTTTCGTGAAAGCGCGGCCGCCAGGTCGTTGATGTCGTGCTCCATTCCCGTCGACCCGCGGGTGATGCCGATGACCGACGGCACAGCAGCGCCATCGATCCCCCTGCCGTCGGACCTCGTCGTTATGCGCGGAGCGGACAGATAGGGTCTCATCGTAACCCCGGCGAGAAATGCCGCGATGCCGTGAACTCCGTCAAGGGCGCTCGCTCCCATGACGATACAGTCGTATCTCCCGTTCAGTTCAAGCCCCTGCACGGTCTCCGCCAGAAGCGTCCCGCTCAGTTCATTTGTGTCCAGCCTGATCAGACGATCGGCGGTCGGAGCGCTTGATCGCAGGAGCTGTTCCCGCTCGTCCCCGCCCGGCATGAGCACATCAACGGTCACGTTCGGACCGCTCGCGGCTTTAAGGCTGAGCGTCTGTTCCAATCCTGCCCGGTCAAGAGGATCGATCTCCCAGACCAGTTCGCTGATCGTTCCTTCGGACAGCCGGGGAACGGGTGAGAGATCGGCAACGGGCCTGACGATCGAGAGGAGGCGGAGGGGAACGGTCACAGCACCGGTCCGCGCATGATGAGCAGCGATCTTTTCCATGACCCGGTCCAGGGCCGCGTCACATGCGCGCACCTCAGGCACGTCGATGTCGCGGGATATCCAGTTCCAGGCTTTGCCGAACGAACGGTCGAGATGCTCCAACTGTGCGACGGCGCGCTGCAGTGCGCGCTGTCCGGCGACACAAAGGGGATCGACGTAGGCGGGTCCCAGGAGCTCCCTGCGTGCCTCCAGCCATTCAACGCGGTAGAGAATGCATTCGAGCCGCAGGACCTCTCCGGCCATCTCGGCAAGCGGAAAGAGGGCCGGCTGGAGCATGGCGTCCGACCACGCCGCGTCGCCGAGCCGCTCACGAACGGCAAGGACGTGCGCCCGGATCCTGTTCTTCCATCTGCCGAGCGTCATCGCGGCGTCATCATCCGGCCGTTCGGGGACGCGCTCCGGCAGGAGTGGCCAGTCCGCTGCCTGTGCGATCAGGTCCTTCAGGATGAGGAACCGCTGTACCTCGTTGGTCCCTTCATAGATGTTCAGGATGCGGGCGTCGCGCCGCGCCTTCTCGAGCAGGAACTGCTCGGTCTGTCCCGCGGGTCCGTAGGCACGCTCGATGAGCGAGATGATCTCGTGGACGTCCTCGGAGCAGACGTACTTGGCGATGGCCGACTCCATGCGCACGGACTCATGGGGGCGGTCGAACAGGCCGATCAGGTAGTAGGCCAGGGACTCGCTGCCGAACTGGATGGCGGCGGCTTCGCCGAGCAGGCGGTCGCGCTGGACCGTCGGCGGAATGTTAACCGAAGCCTCTGCAAGCAGCTTCCGGGCGAGCGCGCCGGCGACGGCCGCCAGGCCGCAGCGGCCCACGTTCAGGGTCTCCAGGGCGTTCACCTGGCCGTGTCCTTCGTAGCCGATCACGGCTTCACGCGGAACGCGCGCGTTGTCGAGGGATATCTCGTTCGTCGGCGAACCGCGCTGGCCGGTCTTCTGCTCGTCGGCGCCGACCTTCAGCCCTTCGGCATGGCGGTCCACCATGAAGCCCGTGACGCCTTCCGGCGTCTGGGCGTAGAGACAGAACTGCGAGGCCAGGCTCCCGTTCGTGATCCACATCTTCGCGCCGGTGAGGCTGTAGTACTCGTACATCGGGCCGGTGGCGGTCTGCCGGACCTGGCCGATATCGTGGAACTCGCAGACCGTGCCCTGATGTTCGTAATAGCGGACGCCCTCGTCCGCAGCGTAGTCGTAGCGGTCGTACCGGATGGGGCAGAGCGTATCGTCGGGCGTCCGATAGGCCATGCCGTCCCGTGAGAACTCAACTCTATCGGCGTCGATCAGGTAGCGCCTGCACTTGTCGAGCTCACTCGTCGGGGAGAAGACGTACCGTCCGTCGGGCAGGGGCGAGAGCATGGCGGTCCTGAGCACGGCCATGGTCTTGACGCCGCCGGAGTCGGAGCCGGCGGTCGGCTCGGTCAGGGCAAAGGCGCTGACGCCGCCGTGGCCGAGGTTCCGCAGAAAGAGCTTGTGGGCACGCTCCCGCCGGGGAAGTTCTTCCAGGGCATTGGCTACCTCGGGCATGATGCGCTCGAAGAGCGATGCGGCGTGTGCAAGGCCGGACATGAACTGCCCGAAGTCGCCGCGTTTCCCCGCGATGCCGGCGCCGTAGAAGGCGCGCAGGAAATTCGCCGAGAGGTACTTGACGACGCGCGTGCGGCGGATGCGGCCGTCCACGAGCTTCATGATGGCCGTATACTCCTTCCGGATCCATCCCGGGCTCGGGTTCGTGAACGACGCCACCAGACGCCTCATGCGGACGCCGATCTCGCCGAGCCGCTTCGGGTCACGGGCGAGCGGGGCAAGCTCTTCCCGCACGCGGGGGAGCTCGTCCTCCAGCCCCAAGAGCACCGGCGTGGTGCCGATGCTCGTGTTCGCCATGATCAGCAGGCAGGCCGCGGCATCGCCGAAGCTCCCGGCCGCGGAATTCAGGACGTAGTATCCGGCCTTGCGCCAGCCCAGGCCGTCCTCCGACGCCGGTATCGTGGTAGCAAGCCACTTGTTCCGCTTCACTGCCGCGAGGAACTCCGGCGGCAGATTGTGGAGCTGCTCGACATATCGTTCGAAATGCATTCCCTCGAAGCGTCTGCCGCTCCCGTTCGCCTGGAACCAGTCCGTGAGTTCGCTCCAGAGCTGTCGGAGTTTGGGATCATGGAGCTGCATCTCCGGAACGTAGCGCGGCGACCGGTCGAAGAGGGATGCGAGGAAGGTGCCGGAGCGGTGATGCCTGCCTTTTCGCGCGCAGAAGCTCTCGTAGTCCTGGTCCAGGGCGACCGCGGCGACGTCCGGCGCGGCGGGGAAGAGCGCGGCAGGCGATACAGCTCCGCTGCCTGCCGATAGCGCGGCCTTCATTATGGCCTTCTCCGCGATGCCGAGCAGGACCTCCGCCGAAGCAGCCTCCTGCTCCATGCTCGCTCCCTCATTGAGACGCTGTTCGATCACCGCGAGCAGGGCGCGGATGCCGATCAGCAGAGCTGCCGCATCGCCGGTTAGCAAAGCGTCGGACCCTACGTGGATGTTCTCATAGGCGGTCCGCACCTCATTCCATTGTTTCACGAGCGGGGCAAGAGGCGATCCGCTGATCCCGGAGAGGCTGCCGAGCTCCTGGGAAAGGATCTTCCCGAGGTCCTTGCCGGAAAGATCCCTTTGCAGCGCTTCGGCCGCCCCGTATCCCGGGGAAAGGAACCGGAAGAGGGAACTGTCGCGATAGGACCGCGACAGGAGATCATCTTCGGAGAAGGCGAACCCGCCGAAGACCTGGCCGGCGTCGTAGGCCATGCAGCCGTTCTCCGGCCCGAAGGCGAAGGCGGCGAGGGAGGAAGACAGCAATCCAATTGCGGATTGCGGATTTCGGATTGCGGATTGGGAATCAGTAACCAGTGCGGAGTGCGAAGTGCCGAGTGCGGAGTGAACGTCATACAACGTCTCCAATAATAACCGCCATGCCTCGACACGGGCGACGAGTGCCTTTACCGCGCCGAGCTTGGCAATGCCGTCGCGCCCTTCGGTGTCGAGCATCTGGCCGGGGAACTGGACCCTGCTTGCCGCGTGCTCCTTTGCGCGGCGGGAGAGATAATCTCCCGCGCCGAGGGCGATTGCGAGGTAGGAAGCGTGATCGATCTCCCCGCTTTCCCGGACCGGGAAGAAGTCCTCGTATTTCACCGGGCAGTCGAGGGTGATCCGGGAGAGGGCGGCAGCACGGAACCCGATGGCAGGCGTAGAGGAGATGGAGACCCCCGGTGCGGTGAACGGGATCAGAATGCCTTTGCCGTCAATGATCAGCAGGAGGGCCGTGCTCGCGGCAGTGGGCACGAAGCGCAGCGTGCCGGTCATCCTTCGACCTTCGCTGCTTTCCGCGATAACAATGTTCTCGCCGCTGAACGCACAGATCCCGTGCACGACGCGTCGTCCCGCGTGGTCAAGAATGTTCATCGCCTCCCTCTGCCGGGCGGCGATCAGGCCCAATGCCGGGCTTACGGACGAGAGGCCGCGGATAACGGAGCGGGCGGAATGACGGTATTCCAAGAGGAGCTGTCCGAGCTTCTCCGCCCATTCACGCGGCAGGGGCAACTCTTCCCACTGTTTTACGACACGGTCGGGGAAGAGCCGGGACAGATCATCGTATGCCGGGGTTGCCCCTTCCGCGGCGGCCGAAGGCGCTGCGCCGGAGCTCGAGGGAAGCGGGCCCGCGGTCCAGGAGCGAAGCTGGTCTTCGAGCCGCGATACCGCATAGCGGCAATGGAATAACCGGTTTGCAGTGAGGGTACGGAATTCCGTAGGGGCAACCCTATGTGGTTGCCCTGATTCGGGCGGCCACGCAGGGCCGCCCCTACAGATTCGGATAAGGGCCTTCTCCTCCGCGATCTCGCCTGCGGCGTCGGGCCGTTCGTCGGCACGGAGCAGATCCTCCAGGTTCGTCATCCTCTCGATCAGCCGCGTGCCGAGGCTGTGCGGCCAGGAACATCTGCCCGCGTCCGGCGATGCCGGAAGGTGTTCGAGGGAATCCCGGAAGGCAGTCGCGGCGTTCATTACGGAGGTGACGGCGCTGGCGATATTCCCGCTCACATACCACAGCTTCTGGTCGACCACATGAGGTGGTTTGGCCGGGGCCTGCATACGGGCGCTTTGCTTCATTGATCCCAGAAGACCGGCCATCGCGCCGCTCTCGGGACGGTAGATGAGCCCGTGGTCAGTGAACCGGCCCCAGAGGGCCTTGCCCGGTTCAGACCGCCAGCAGGACTCGCACTTGATGCAGTTCTCCCAGTTCACGGTCACCTTGCCGCGGCCCATGAGCGGCGCGTCGTATCCATAGACCTTTGCCGGACAGACCCACCAGAGGCTCGTGCGGGACATGTCCGGCTGTTCGGCTATCGAGCCAGGCCAGAGCGCCCGGATGTGCGACGCGCTGCCCACGTGATAGGTGTTCGTGGCGAGCTTCGCCTCGAGGCTCACCCAAGGCTTCACCGCGTCGAGGTCCCGGGCTTTTCGCTGGGCGTCATTGTAGGCCATGACCGGCTCCGCCAGGAGCTTTTCCACAGAGACCTTCAATATATAGAAGCGGAAGGCGTCCCCGATCGCGGTGCCGAGGGCAATGAGGAAGAGCAGGGACCCGAAGGCGGGAAGGACGATGATGTCGGTCAACCGGAAGGAGCGGAGCATGAGCCGCACCGCTTTCGCGAAGCGATCCTCTACGGGTTCGTCGGTGTTGGCATAGATGGCCGCAAGGGCTTGCGACAGTGAGGGAGATAGTCTCCGGAGCAGTCCTCCGATCGGCCAGGGCAGGGAAGCGGCATCGATCTTCTTCCCACGAATGTTCAGCACCAGGGCGAGCTTGTTGTCACGCGACGGCGCGGCTTTGAACTGGTTTCCGATCCACGCGGCAACAGTCGCCGGGTTGAGCAGGGTCGTGATCATGGGCTTCCCGAGCCTGAGAGCGCTCACTGCGGATACATTGTCGGTGATGGATCCCATGAGCGCCCGGAACGAGAGCAGGTGGCCCCTGAGAAAGCGGCCGGTCTCGATGAGACTGCCGCTCGAAAGGAAATGCGCTGAGCCGCAGAGGATGTCCGTTGTCCTGCCGAAGAGGACGCTCGACCTTCCGAAGTATCCCGGCCAGCGGGATAAATATTGCGCGTTCCTGCCATACACGCTCTCTTTCAGCGGAGCGAGGTAGGCCCGGGTGAGGTTCTTCGCGTCCAGACCATGTCCGTCCTTCAGGAGGGCCTTGACGCCGCGGGCGAAGTACAGACCGGTTGCAGCGGCCGGGCCGGTGAAGTTCGGGAAGGGAATGTCGATGCCGAGACCTGCGGATGCGCCGCCCACGGCCAGTCCGTCCTCAACAAGAACGGGCCGTTCCCGCCAGCCGCCGCTCCGGATGATCTTGGTCCCGTAGGCGGAGAGCGTCGCGTCCTTCGCCAGATCGCTGATCGCGGGCAGGCCCCGCAGCCATGCAAAGAGCCGGTCGTGGTCTCCGTGGTAGTTCTTTTTCAGATTGTCGAGGGGGAGGACATAGCCCAGCGAGAGGCTGTCCCGGTTCGTATACAGGAAGCCGCCCACGTTCAGCTTCGCGGTCCTGCCGGCAATGGACGCGTTCCTGACCAGGATCTCGAATGCGGCGCCTTCGCCCTGGTCCAGGCCGAACCGCTTCTCGATCATCTCCGGAGGGAGCGAAAGGACCGCCTTGACGCCCTGGAGATAATGCGGCTCGGGAACGCGCTCCAGCCGCTCGGACCGTACCAGGTGGGACGCGTCGCCCTCGGCGATGAAGACCACCTCCGCGTACAGCGGCCCGCGGCTGGTCTGAACGCCGACGACCCTGCCGGACTTGCGGATAAGCGAGGTGACGGTGGTCTTGGTGATGAGTACTGCGCCCTTTGACCGGGCGAGTTCGGCGAAGTAGGGATCGTAGATGGGCCTGAGGACGGTGAAACAGTCCCGGAAGACACCGGCGTCGGTGAGCGTCAGGCCGACCTCGTCCAGCCCGTTATGCACCAGGGTGCCGCGGCGCACGACGCGCCGCTCGAAGGGCGCGGAGGCGACGGCGTTGCTGCCGAAGCAGTCTTCCGCGGCTAGGCTCTCGGTGAAGTACACGCAGCCCGACCAGTTCTCCGCTCCGGCGTACACGCCGGCCTCGAGCAGGCAGACGGAAATGCCGCTCCCGGCAAGCGCTCCCGCCGCCGCGACCCCGGCGGGCCCCGCACCGATGATGACGACGTCGAACCGACAGATATTCATGATCGAACGCTCCTGTTTAATGAGTGAGACAGATGAACGATCTCCGAGGAGAACATGAGGATACAGACGCCTGGGAACATCATACGGAATTATACCAGAATCAGAAGGTGAGGGATACAGGGACGGGATTTGAAGCGGGCGGGAATTACCGACCTATTGGCGACCAAACAATGCTTTCAACATTGCGGTTTTGTTTGATAAAGGGAAGGGTACGAGAACAATAGCACCCCGCTTATAAGTTGTCATACACGGCGTCCTCTTCGTTGCCCCATATCTTTTCGAACGAGCGCTCAGACAGCCTTTGGGAAGCTTTGACGAACGCACCCTTTTCCACTTTCAGCTCAAGAAACCGGATGAAGTCCAGCACTTCGGCAAGAGCATGCTCCGGCAGCCTGTCCACCTCGTGTTTAATTAAATCCTTGACCGACATAATTCTATCCTCATCCCTATTTCCGTATTGCGAAGCTAACCAACCGCCTGCTTTTTGACGGCTCGTATTGAACGCTTGGCTATACGCGGTTTCACCGTGACGCTGTGCGCATACAAAAACTCCGGATCAATATCCAAATGATTGGCCCATTCAATACTGTCGAATTTGACCGTAACGGAGTTGAATAAGTTTACATCCCGCAACTCAGCGAATTTTCCAATGGTGAGATAAGGAGTTAGATCAAAGACTTTTTCCTCTCCATTTTTGAATTTAATTTGCAGCTTATGCCCTTCTAACGGCTTCGCGCTCTTTACCGGTATATACATATTTATCCTCCAGTTATTTCAAGGGCTCGATAGGGAAGGGAAGCTCGCCCTTTGATGCTAATTCCCAATCGGCCATCAGTTCTTCTTTGTGAATTTCAACCCAAGCCAAGACAAGCTTCGTCTGCCTCGGAGGCAGTTTGCCGTCAGTTATTTCTCCTGATCGAATGTCAATGATAGCCATGTGTTTTTGATAATAGGCATGAATATGAGGCGGATTGTGTTCTCCCGGAGAACAATACATTCTGACGATAATTCCAAAAAACATTGAGATTGTCGGCATTATGCCTCCTGTTTATGATTTACCTTCCGATCTTCTTTTTCCCGTCCTTTATGTTGCATTATACATCAGGAATGTGAAAGTGTGTATGATGAAATCAAAGCAGTGGGTCGCCTGGACTACGCATTACAGCCCAACATCTTTTGAATTCTGTTGGGCAAGATGAGGCATTTTGCCCAACCTACCGGCTGTTTGAACAACTTTTCTGCTTACGATCAGACAGGATTTCGTTACGCAACGCGTGCATCAATGTCCCTCGCGACCTTCTTGTGTCGGGTTTTGCTACGCTCTACCCGACCTACTGACTGAAAGGCCTCTTCAACGGAAATCGCCCGGCCTATTTCATAGAACAAATCGTTCAGCTGGGCTCGCAATTTCCAGGTTTGCTTCAATGCTTTCCGGGAGAGCGTTTTCCTTCGTAAAACCCTGTTTGCCTTTAAAAGAGCGCTGTACGATGCGCGTATTTCATTCAGTATTTCCGCTTCCGCTCTTCTCGCATGCGCTCGTTCAGTCGTTCCAACCGCGGCTTTTGAGCCGAGGCGCTGTTCCTTAAATTGTTTCCGCATTGCTTTGTCCGCGGCTTTCCGAAGCTTGGTCCATCCGGGCTTTCCGAATACGCGTACGAGGACTTTCATACTGTGCCGGTGCAATTCATGAAAATGGGAGTAGCTGGGTTTTCTACCGAGCGACTTCTCGGCGTCCAGATAATCCTCGATCAGGTGCTCCGCGGTAAGGCCGCTCCGACTGTTTTTCGGCAGGGCCTCCTTGCCGACCGCTTTGATCAGCCTTCTCCATCCGGGTCTGCCGAATGCGCGATCAAGCACCTTGGGAGTATGGCAGTGCTGAAGAAAGTCGCCGATGACGGGCCGTCTGCCCAGCTTCCGCTGAAGATGAAGAAAATCGGCAACCAGGTGCGCCCGATTGAGCGGCCCGGCTTCCAGCCGGATTCCGGGATTTTCCGTCAACCGCGCGCATACGCGCCTGCCCGGCTTTTCCCGATTCCCCGTTCGACGTTTTATTACTATGCGGGAAACTTTGGCGGTCTTCTTTCTCACTGTGCTTTTCCTCTCTCGGTTTCTCGCCCGCCAGCTCAAGGAACTCCTGAGGTCAGGCAGTAAAGCAGGCATGACAGGTCCTTTACATGGGCGCGCCTGTGAAGGGCTTCGCGTGTTCTCAACTCGTCCGACATCAACATCCAAGACGCGACCCTATAAGTTGACCCTATGAGTTCGTCCCCAAAGTTCTCTTTATCCTTTCCAGCTCTTCCGAAAACTCCTTTGTGTCCGGCTCTGAGAGTATGAGCGCTAACTTTATTTCTGTGCCCTTTTCATATTTATCGATATTATCAAAGACATGATTAATTTCCGTATGGATCTTATTCGCGTAATCTTCTATTTCTTTAATTGCATTCGTGGCCATTCTGGAAGAAAGGTCAAGAAGCCTCTTGAAAACATCGTCAGTATTTACGGCAAGGAACTCTAGTCGCCATTCAATTAGCTTTTTGTAACCTTCCGCAAATCTCTTGGCTATATAAAGGATATGCTTTACATCACCTGGTTTCCCTGGTTCACCAAATGCAATTGGAAGCCCTTCGTTAAGAAGTTTTGTTGAAGATGATATCGTGTTCGTGATATGGCTGAAGTGTAGTGATACCCAGTTGGCAACGTCAATATGATTTTTCAACGCCGTTCTTTTCCCGTACGAAACGCCATACAATAAATCACGTTTTATGTTATCACAGTTATCAATGTGGTCCTTGAGCGTTTCTGCAAATAGACGATATTCCCATCCTTTGGGCCTATCTATAATTATCTGAAGCGACTTTGGTGATATTTCAGAAAGTTCTTTATCGTCTGCGATTCCAGGTGTCATCCTCGACCTGAGATCGAGGCAATCCATGAATAAATATGCCAGTTGCTGTTTAAGAGTTAAGCAAATATCTTGGGCGGATTCAAATGAGAAAACCCAGTTATCCTTAGTGTCTCTAAGCGACTCGACAAACTCAAACAACTTGTTGCTGTCAACTACATCTGTGAAATTACCCTCTTTGTTTTTTTGCCACACGGGAAGTATGTTAATAATATTCTTTGCAACAAATATGTAAATTGGCGTGCCCTTTGCTTTCGCCTCGATATATTCAAGGTTGGTTATCGATTTGCCATTATCAGCTACGGCACCGTATCGGCCCCCAACTATTAAAATGAATATATCAGCACGATTCTTGATGGCTTCCCGACAGTTTTTTACGATATCGTGTAATGGATTTACGGGAAAAGAGTTAAAGTCGGAGAGAATCGGATCATGTCCTAAAGACTCAATGAATTGTTTAAGATCCGTTCTGACTTGACCTAGATCGTAGCAAGTCGAACTTACAAATATGGCGGGTTTGAGTCCTGTTGGCACGGTATTATATCCTCCTTCATGTTTCTCGCGTCACTCATGACATTTGCAAGTGACGGCGCTGTTGGTAGTGGCCAAGGCGATTTCTCTCTATGCCTATTTGTTCGTCCACTGATAAGTCGTCCTTATCACATTCCGATAGTTGTCGTCCAAGGATGCCTGCAAGGCAATCAAGGCCGTTATCCGCCGGGCCATCTCCGTCACATAGCGGATTTCATCAGGGGTAAGGCCACGGCCAAGAAGCGGTTTTTCACGGTACGACAGCCACTTCTTGATGACCTGATAGCCGCCGATGGTGTAGTCCCACACCGCCTCGGGTACGTTGCGCCAGCATGTGTCATCGTTCAGGTAGATGTCATACGCCCCGTCGTCCCGTCGTATAACTTTCCCTTTGCCCGGCATGGTGACGCCGCCCTTCCCGCCATGACCCCAGCCGGCGGTCAAGTCTAAATCCTCAGTGTCAGGGTTAGCGGGTTTGCCATCCACGCGCTGGAAGACCGCGATGTCCTTCAGATCGTCCCGAATCTTCCCCGTGGTCACGCTGTGAACCGGCGCTTCTGTGTCCAGTAATGCCGCCACCTGCCGCCCAAGAGCAGCGGAGGCGACCAGAGAATCCTTCGCCTTCGGAAGCGGAATCCGCGGCCAGTCCTGTCGGAGTGCTCCGCTGTTCTCTGTTTGATATGCAGGTGCATGAAGAATCGCGAGCGAATGGAAAAACAAGCCTTCCGGCGCGTTTTTTATCCCGGCCAGATATGTTGACGCCATATCGCTCAGGTTAGGATTGTGCCCGCTTTTTTCAAGCAAGGAGCTACCGTCTGCAAATAGATAAAGCGGAAAGCAGCTTGCACTTCGGTCCATAAGGTCGAGACAACCAAGGCTTCGGACCATTTGAGGCATCGACCAATCGCGGCGCGGCTTTTGTTGAGTGACCAGCCACTGATTGCTCTCGCCCACGTGCGGGAAATATTCACTGCGCTTCTCATCAAGCAATTTGGTTTCTGGTTCCCAATAAAGCCAACGAACATCAAAGGGACGATAACAATAGCGAACGAGCTTGTCCGGCATGAAACCGCGTTTGCGAAGTTGATCACGCACTGCCTCTGCTTTGAACCGGTTGGTGCTGGCCATGGCCGTCGGCGATAACCGTTTCATTTGCTCGTGTGTGATCTCCGAGTCGAAGTAGTCCTTCATCCGCTTCTCAAGTGCATTGCGGTCTATGTCCACGACCACGTCATCGCGGCTGGTCTTGACGCCGGGGAACGAGACCGGGAACAAGTCGGGCAACGATGGCCACGTGACGTAGTCAGCGGCCATTTGGCCGGGTATGAGCGCGAGGCCCATCTCCAGCACTGGTGTCACCTGTTGGTAGTCGCCCATATCTTCGAGCAGTTGAGCGCGTTTGTCCTTACCCCAGAAATGGCGAAATTGAACGGCGTTAACGCTGGAGTGTTTCATCTTGCGGACGAGCAGGGCGATGGCCGTGCCGACCTGGATGCCTTCCTTGTTGAACTCCGTCGAGAAGACGCTGGGATCGGGCGCGCCCGCGGGTGTGAGCTTGCCGGTTTTGTACTTATCGCCGTTCAGGCAATCTATGCTGATCCTGTCGAACACATCGAGGTACCGCTCGCGCATCCCGGTAAAGGACAACCCATCGAGCCACGAATAGTTCGAGATGAAACAGACGACACCCTGCCCGTTCTTTTCCACAATGCGGCGCTCGGCCATGCGGAAGAACCGGACATAAAGATCGTTCAAGCCTTGCCCCTGCGGCGCCGCAACTTTTTTTGAGGTCCGGTAGGCATTCGAAAGATCGCGCTCCTCTTCCATTGCCAGGCCAGCGTATCCATTGTAGGGCGGATTGCCGAGAATGACGAGGATGGGCTTTTCCTGCTTCACCTTGCCAGCCGCGTCGCGTTCGTCGGAGAAACCGGGGAAGGCTATCTGCTTCGGCTTTTCCTTGGGCGGCTCCCAGCCGGTGAGGGCATTGGTCAGATAGACTCCGGCGCGTTCGGGCGGATCGCTGCGGTCGCTGAGCGGCGCGCCGAGGGTTTCGAGTTCCAGTCCGATCTGGAGATGCGCGATGACGAACGGCGCGGGCAGAAGCTCAAAGCCGAAGACGCGTTCCATGGCGGCCTTCTTAAGATCGTTCGCAACCAGTGCGTCGCCGCCCTTTTCATGCAGGGTGATGGCTATGCGGCGAAGGACCGCACGGAGATACGCGCCAGTACCGCAGCAGGGGTCGAGCACAACCACGTTCGGGTCGGCCAGGCCATCAGCGAGATTAAGTTCGGAACGGAGAACAGCGTCCACCCGTTCCACCTGATACCGGACGATCTCCTCGGGCGTATACCAGACGCCGAGTTCCTTGCGCAGTTCGGGATCGAAGGCATGAAGGAAGGGTTCGTAGAAATACTGGACTGCATGCCCCTCGTCGAAGGATTTGAAGAACTCACCTCGGTCCACGCGATTGAGAGCCGCCGCGGTCCAGTCGAGGACTTCGATCATGCCGAGCGCGCCGAGGCGTGCAGGGTCGGCGACCTGAACGAAAAGAGCGCGGAGCATGGGCACGCGCAAAAGGTAGGGAGCGACGCGCCAGTCGAATCCGCCGGCAACGGCATAAGGCGCGGCAGTATCATGGAGTGCGTCGGCAAAGCCGGTTTTCTTATTCGGCTTGGCGTCGCGCTGCCGCGCCCACAATACCCAGGCCGAGAAGACGCCGTAGAAGAGGGTCTGAATGAGCGTAGAACGAAAGAAGTGCTCGCCTTTCTCTCCGTCAAAACGCAAACCGAGCGCTTCTTCGAGAGCCTGCCGGAGGCTGGTCAGGGCGGGGAGGTCGGCCTGTTCGATGCGAAGCCTCGCGTCGTGGGCGTAGGAAGCGAGGATGCCCGCCACGTCCTGTGGAGCGGACAGCGGCGCGTTATGCAGCAGCACGCGCTTGAGATACTCCAGCATCCTTTCACCGTGTTCCTTCGCGGCCTGGCGGGGATGGGCGGTCAGCTTCCAGAACTCGCTCTCGGACGGGGCCAGCTCAAAGGATTCCAGAACGCGCGGCTTTCCCGTCGGTCCCTTGCCGATGAGGGCAAAGGCGCGGTAGTTGGTAACGAGCACCATGCCGTACCGGTTCCAGTACCGCTCAACCTGCTCGGTCTCGGCTACCTTGTGGACATCTTCAGCCAGCGGCTTGGCTTCGATCACGCCGCGCGAGGGGTTCTGGTTCAGGAAGGGGTCGTCTTTGGAGTCATCGGTGCGTGTCTTGCGGCGAAATTGCTCGGCTGAGAAGAGACCGCCGTCGGGCAGCCCGGCGCCCCGGTTGGCGAGGTTGATAACGCAGCGGACCTTGGGGGAAAGGCTCTTTCCGATGTCCGAGAGCAGCCGTTCCAATGCCGGATAGAACGAAGTCTCCGCAACATTGGACCGGGAGCCCCGGACCTCACCCATTTCGGTCAAGTATCGCTCTATCAGGTTTTCGTGCATGATCGGCTGATCCATCCTGCTGTTGGGTTGTCTGATTAAACTCAATATTAAGGACGAATATATGCCTGATTTTCCGTGATGTCAACGGTACCGAAAGGGTATTTGCGGGGTAGGCTATGATGCGTTGCACCATACTGCCGTTACGGACGGAGAGGGATCGGGTGCCGAATGAGGGTTTATGCGCGCGACACGGTCATGGGCCGACGCTTGTTCTCCTGGTGATGAACGCATCCGCTTCCTTGTGTTCGACCGCTTTTGAGAATAAGAATCCCTGGAAAAGCTTGCAGTTCAGACCCGAGAAGAACGCGAGCTGCTCGCGCTTCTCAACGCCCTCGACGATCACCTCCAGGTTCAAGCTGTTCGCGAGCGTGGTGATCGCCCGGATGATCTCCTGGGCCTGCTGGTCCTGGAGGATGTTCATGACGAACGTCCGGTCGATCTTGAGGGCGTCGATGGGGAACTTGTGCAGATAGCCGAGCGAGGAGTATCCGGTCCCGAAATCATCGAGGTAGATGGGGACGTTCATGGCGCGCAGCCTTGTCAGGACCTCGTGGGCAACGACCGTATGCTCCATGAGAAGGGTCTCGGTGATCTCGATCCTGAGCGCGCGGGGCGCGATCCCGGTCTCCTTCAGAATGGCTTCGATGATAACCGGGAACTGCTCGCTGAACAGTTTTGCCGAGACGTTCACGCTCACATACAGGTCCTCGCGTTCCGGATACCGCCGGCGCCAGATCTGCATCTGATGGCAGGCGTTCCGGATCGCCCATTCGCCGATCGCGCTGATCATGCCGGTTTCCTCGGCGATGGTGATGAACGCTCCGGGCAGCAGCAGGCCGTCCACGGGATGCTGCCACCGCACGAGGGCCTCGAACCCGGCCGCCGTTCCGCGTTCGATATCGATGATAGGCTGGTAATGGATGATGAACTCCTCCCGCTTGAGCGCGTTCCGGAGGTCGCTTTCCATCTTTACCATATGCAGGATATGGCTGTGCATGGACGGATCGAAGCGCGCGTAGGTTGCCCGGCCCAGCGATTTGGCATGATACATGGCCAGATCCGCATTCCGGACGATATCCTCCGGGTTCAGGCCGTCCCTGCCGCTCAGGGCGATGCCTATGCTCGCGGTGACGAAATACTCGTTCGCTTCGAACAGGAAGGGGACATCAAAGGCCTTTCTGATGCGCTCCGCGGCCCTGAAGGAATCCTCGTCGCCCTTCAGATCATCCACGATGACCAGGAACTCGTCGCCGCCGAACCGGGAGACCGTGTCACCGGGACGGGTGCTGTTCTTGAGCCGCTCGGCGACCGCGATCAGCAGTTGATCGCCGACCGTGTGGCCGGCGGTGTCGTTGATCTTTTTGAAATGGTCGAGATCGATGAACAGGACGGCGAAGAGCAGGTCCTGCTGGCGCACCTGGTGGGCAAAGAGGTTCCGGAGACGGTCGAAGAACAGCAGCCGGTTCGGCAGCTTCGTGAGCGAGTCGTACAGCGCCCGATGCCGGAGCTCGTCCTCCAGCTGCTTGCGGACCGATATGTCCCGAACGATGTGGATGACCCCTTTCCGGCCGCCTTCCCGGTCGAGGCGCGGGATCGCCCGGATCTCGATGTGGCGGTCCAGATGGGGTTCGAAGATCTCGGAAATGACCTCCCGGTCGGTGCACGCGCAGCTCGCGCAGTCCTGGGGAGGCTGGTGGGCGCCATGATAGCAGGAGTAGCATTTCGTGCTTCCGTCGGCGCCGTCAGTCAGGCGGAGGAGCTCCTTCGCGGCCCGGTTGGAGGTGATGATGTTGAAATTGTTGTCGTGAATGGTGATGCTGTCGGAGATCGCGCTGAAGGTTTCCTCCCAGTCCTGCCGGGCCTGGATGAGGCTGTGCTCCATCTTGATCCGCCCGGTGATGTCCTGGACGAGGGAAGCCGCGCCGATCACGCCGCCGTTCCCGTCAATGAGCGGGGTATTGTACCATTCGCACGTGATCACCCGGTCATCCTTCGTCTTGTGCTCGTACGTGCCGCGGTGGCCGCTGTTGCTCGCGAGGATCTCGTTCCAGAGGCGTTCGGCGCCGGATCCCGCCGTTTCGGGGATGATGAATCCCGCGTGGCGGTCCAGGGCGTCCTCCCGCGTGTAGCCGAATATACGCTCCGATGCCTTGTTCCACTCCGCCACGTTGAAGTTCATGTTCCATTCGATGACGCCGAGCGGCGTCTGCTGGGCGTGCAGTGCGAGGCGCTGCTGGGCGTTCGATATCTCCTGTTCGGCCTTCCGGCGCTCCGTGATGTCCAGGAACGCCCCGACGACGAAGCGGAGATCGCCGTTGTCCGCATGGATCGGATACCCGTGCAGCTCGATGGGGACCACGCGGCCCTCCTTGCGGATCTCCATATCGCCCGCCGACGCTTTCTCGCCGGCAAGGGCCTTCAGGACCGGCATGCGGTCGCGGGGATACCGCTTACTTGTTCCCGCGAGGTAGGTATCGGTGAACAGGGAGAGGATGTCGATCTCGGGGCCGTCCCGGTCGACCGTGCCGAGGACCTTCTCCGCGGCCGTGTTCGCGTAGAAGGGCTTGCCGTCGGGAGTGATCACGAAGATCCCGATCGGAAGCGTTTCGAGGAGCGTGATGAGCTGGCGATCGCCCTCCTTTACGGCAAGCTGCTTTTGCATCTGGAGGTGTTTCCATCCCGCTACGGTGATGATCCCGATGACGCCGCAGAAAAAGAGCAGGTTTTCCCTGGCGCTGTCAAAAATGGGCGCGGACGCTTCGCTGTAGTCAATGGACATGAGGACCGACCAGGTGTGGTCATCGAACTGAACGGGAGTGTAGGCGATCAGTTTGCTGGTCAGCTCGCCCTTGTGAACGTCATCGAGCGGGCAGATCTGGTCCGCGACGCCGGTTCCCTCTTTACCGGCCGTCATCGCAGCGACGATCCGCTCGAGGGCGGACCAGTCGTGCCCGGGCAGCAGCTTCCGGGATTCCTCCAGAAAAGGCCTGCCGATCCGGCCGGGATCGGGCGTCACGAGGAGGACCCCGGCGGAGTCGACGAGCTCCGCGTAGCCGCTGTTGCCGACCCGGATGCCTGAGACGAAGTGCCCGCCGATCGTGGAGATCTTGATGAGCCACCGGGCGATGCCGACGAACTCGCCGTTTCCCGAGCGGTCAAAGATGGGGACGGAAGTGGTGAATACGAAATCGCCGGACCGTGACCGGAAAGGATCGCTGATATAGGGAAGCTTCAGATCGAGGACGCGGGCGATGTCCGGCCGGTCCGCGAGGCTCCGGGGTCCGCTCGGATAGTCCTTTGGCTGCGGATACCGCTGGACGACGCGGCCCTCTGCGTCAAGGATATACAGGGCATCGGCATGGTGGTAGTGCGCGTTGTACAGCGAGGTCGGTATCGGGGAGCTGAACCGGGAACGGCCCGGTTCCCACTGCTTCAGGGTTCGCTGGATGCCCTGGTCCTCGGAGATGATGCGGAGCGTGTTGGAAAGGATCTCGATATTTTCCCGGATCGAGTTGGAAACGGACCGGGCGGTGGTGAGGAGCTGGTTGTGGGTCTGGCTGGTGACGGAATGCTCGAACTTGCGGTGGTTCCTGATCGAAAAATACCCGATCAGGAGGATCGCGACGACGGCAATGACAATGCCGACCGTTCTCCCCGAAGGCTTGCGAACCATGCGCGAGACCCTGTTCATACCGGCCCAATGCTCCAGACGCGTCTCGTGACGCAACCGTATCGTAGCAAGGTTTGGAAAATACGCAACGAAGACAAGGGATCCCTGAAATGAAGAATAGTAGCACAATCATGGCTAAAGGTATCTAAAAAGCAACTTTCGGGTCGGGGTATTTTAAGGGTATGGCGCTGCGGCAGGGATGTGGTATTTTTAACAGACCGCGCCCGGTCATCTCTGCGCCGGACCCAGGACATCGTCCTGATCGTATCATCAGCATGTCCCTTCGGGCACTGCGCGACGGCAGGCGTGGAATGCACCATGAGGCGCAAAGAACTTTACTTGCCGGACCGCTGCGACTATAATTAGTGAGAGACGCCGGTACGATCGAAAGGGGCCCTATGGTACGAATGATGGTGCTCTGCCTTGTGGCCGCGCTTCTGCTCGGCGGATGTGCCGGCCCAAAGTCCGCGGCGCTGACCGAATCGCGGTCAAAGGACGGCCAGTTCCGAGACCGCCATATGCAGAGGGTGCGGCAGCTCACCTTCGATGGTGACAACGGCGAGGCCTATTTTTCCAGCGACGGCAAAAAGCTCATCTTCCAGTCGAATCGCGGCGGATACGCCTGCGACAAGATCTGGATCATGAACAGCAACGGGACGAACAAGCGCATAGTGAGCCCCAACCACGGGGCACACACCTGCGCTTTCTTCTTTCCCGACGGGAAGCGGATCGTGTTCGCCTCGACGAAGGACCTGCCGGGCGATTGCCCGCCCAAACCAAAGACCCCGGCCGGGGCCCGGTACGTCTGGCCCCTCCATCCCTACGATATCTACAAGGCGGACCCCGACGGCGCGGACCTGGTGCGCATCACGACCAACGCGCAATACGACGCCGAGCCGGTCGTCTCCCCCGACGGGAAGCAGATCGTCTTCGGTTCCCAGCGGAACGGGGATTTCGACATCTACATCATGAACGCAGACGGTTCGAACGTGCGGCGGCTGACGGACCGGGTAGGTTACGACGGCGGGCCGTGGTTCTCGCCCGACGGCACCAAGATCGTCTGGCGCGCCTGGTATCCCGAGAGCGAGGCCGAACGGGCACAGTGGAAGGACTGTATGGAGAAGAACTACATCCTCGCCTTCCCCCTGTCGCTCTGGGTCATGGACGTTGACGGGTCGAACAAGCGGCTGGTCCTGAGCAACGGCGCTACGAACTTCGCGCCGTCCTGGCACCCCGACGGCAACCGCATCATCTTCGCGAGCAACATGGACGACTGGCGCGAGGACATCAGGCAGTTCGGCCACAACTTCGAGCTGTACCTCATCAACCTCGACGGCAAGGGCCTGGAGCGGATCACGTTCAACACAACCTTCGATTCCTTCCCCATGTTTTCACCCGACGGCAAGAAACTGGTCTGGGCGTCCAACCGGGACGCGAACAAGCCGCGCCAGACGGACATCTTTATCGCCGACTGGGTGGAGTAAGGTCCGACGCGGGGCCAAAAGTAGGCGCTTCGAAGCGACACGGGGATAGTGCAACGGCGCTGCGGTGCGCGGAGTGTGGAGTGCGGAGTGTGGAATCCATCGGTACTTTCTATGAGCGAAAGCCGTGGTCAGCGGGGCCGATGAGGAGGAGCGCATGACGGGCACGAAAAAGTCCGGGAAGGAAGGCCGCGCGAAGGGCGCCGGGAAGAAGACCGCGGCCGGGCCGCGGCCTGTCAAATCCGCCAATGCCGGGAGCGGTAAAGCAGCGGCAGCCCAGAAGGAAAGCGAAGAGAAGTACAGGCTACTGATCGAGGCGACGAATACCGGCTATGTCATCATCGACGAACAGGGCATGGTCCTGGATGCGAATGAGGAATATGTCAAAATGTCCGGCCATGACAGCCTGGAGGAGATCATCGGACGAGTGGTCACGGAATGGACGGCGGCATACGACCTGGAGCGGAATGCCGCCGAGGTCAGAAAATGCATGGAGTGCGGCTCGGTGCGCCACCTGGTGATCGACTATGTCGGTCCTCAGGGCAGGGCCACGCCGGTCGAGATAAACGCGACCGTGCTGCGGGGGGCCGGGTCCCCGCGGATTTTCACAGTCTGCAGGGACATCACCGAACGCAGGCGGGCCGAGGAGGCGCTGCGGGAGAGCGAGAATACCTTTCGCGGCATCATTGACACCTTTAACGAGGCCGTATACATCCAGGACGAGAATGGTACATTCATAGATGTGAACAAGGGTGCCGAGCAGATGTACGGTTACACCCGCAATGAATTTATCGGGATGTCCCCGGCCACCGTGTCCGCGGAGGGCAGGAACGATCTTGGCAGGGTCGCGGAACAGTTCCGGCTCGCCTTCGACGGCGAGCATCAGTCCTTTGAGTTCTGGGGGGTGGCCAAGAACGGCAGAGTCTTTCCCAAGGAAGTTCACTTGTACCCGAACCGGTACTTCGGCAGGAAGACGGTCGTTGCCATCGCGCAGGACATCACCGAACGCAAACGGGCCGAGGAGGCGCTGCGGCGGAGTGAAGCTCGCTACCGGATGCTGTACGAAGGCACGCCGGTCATGATGCACTCCATCGACGCTGAGGGTAAATTGATCAGTGTGAGCGACCAATGGTTGAAAACGCTCGGCTATTCGAGGGACGAAGTTCTGGGAAGACGTTCTACCGAATTCCTGGATGAACAATCCCGCACCTATGCCCGGACAGAGGTCCTGCCGGACTTCATGCGAACGGGGATCTGCGCCGATGTTCCCTACACCTTCGTTAAAAAGAATGGGGAGTGCATCTCTACGCTTCTCTCGGCCATCGCCGAGCGTGACGAGGCCGGAAAGGTCGCGCGGTCGCTGGCGGTCATCATCGATATCACGGAGGGAAAACGGGCGGAGGAGAAACTGCGGGAGAGCGAGACGCGGTTCCGGCGTCTCGCGGAGCAGTCTCCCATTGCAATTTTGATCATTGATAGAACAGGACGTATTGAGTACACCAATAAGAAGCACACTGAAATTGTCGGATACACTGTCAAGGAAATCCCTACAGTCGAGGCCTGGTGGGCATTGGCCTATCGGGATGCGGAAATACGGCAGCGCATCATGACTGCATGGGAAGGCATTTCGCGGAGGATACTCAGCGGGGAGGATGTCGAGCCCATTGAACGAACGATCGTATGCAAGGATGGGTCAAACAAGGATGTGGAGATGCGGTTTTCGCTTGCCGGAGAAAAGATCCTCGTCGTTTTTATCGACATCACCGAGAGGAAGCGGGTGGAGGATGCGCTGCGTGCAAGCGAAGGGCGATTCCGGGCGATCACGATGACCGCGTCCGACGCCATTCTTCTCATGGACGACAAGGGGAAGATCATTTACTGGAATCCCGCCGCAGAACGCATATTCGGGCACTCCGCTGACGAGGCCGTGGGCAGGGACCTCCACCTGTTTCTTGCGCCTCAGCGGATGTATGAGAATCATCAAAAGGGATTCGCACTATTTGCCAAGACCGGTCAGGGGCCGGTGGTCAACAGATCCGTGGAAATGATGGCGAAGAGAAAGGAAGGGACGGAATTTCCCATCGAGGTATCCACCTCGGCAATGAACGTCAACGGCAAATGGCACGCGCTTGGGATCGTGCGCGACATCACCGAGCGGAAACTCGCTGAAGCCTCACTGCGCCAGAGCGAAGAGCGGTTCCGGGACCTCGCGGAATCCCTGCCCCTGACGGTCTTCGAAATGGACCTGCAGGGCCGTTTCACGTACGTCAACAGGGTCGCCCTGGAGAAGTTCGGATACTCGCAGCAGGAATTCGACGCCGGTCTGATTATGACCCAGATGATAGCTCCCGGGGACCGGGATCGGGTACGGGAGGTCATGGCCCGTCGCCTGGCAGGGAATGCGGATGGTTACAACGAATATCAGGGGCTGCGGAAGGACGGGACCACGTTCCCGATCACGGTTGCGTCGATCCCCATTCTGCGTGACGGCCGCCCGGTCGGGTTTCGCGGCATCGCTATGGATCTGTCCGAGCGGAAGCAACTGGAGGAGGAACGGTTGAAATCCCAGAAGCTCGAGTCCATCGGGACGCTCGCCGGCGGCATCGCCCACGACTTCAACAACCTCCTGCAGGGGATCTTCGGCTATATTTCCATGGCGAAACTTACGATCGACCAGCGGGCGAAGTCGCTCGCCATGCTGGAGCAGGCCGAGAAGGCCCTGCACCAGTCGGTCAACCTCACGTCGCAGCTCCTGACCTTCTCGAAGGGCGGCAAGCCGGTCAAAAAGGTGACCGATCTCCGACCGGTGATCGAGAACGCGGTGAAGTTCGCCCTGAGCGGCTCCCAGGTGAGCTACGACCTTTCCTTTGGCCATGACCTCTCTGCGGTCGATGCCGACGAGGGGCAGCTCGGGCAGGTGGTCCAGAACATCGCGCTGAACGCGGAGCAGTCGATGCCGCTGGGCGGCAGGATCGAGATCGCGGTACGCAACGTTCCGCCATCGCAGGCTGCCGGGCTTCCCCTCACCGCGCCGGACGGCCTGGTGGAGATCGTTGTCCGCGACCAGGGCATGGGCATCCCTTCCGAGCACCTGCCGCGGATATTCGATCCCTACTTCACTACCAAGGAGAAAGGGAGCGGCCTCGGGCTCGCCACATCCTATTCCATCGTCAAGAACCACGACGGGATGATCGATGTTGCCTCCGTGCTGGGGAAGGGATCGACCTTGACCGTCTATCTTCCCGCCACCCGCGCCGCGCTGGAGTCCGCAGCGGCGACTGTGTCCGCAAGGTGCGCGCCTGGGAGAAAATGCAGGGTCCTCGTCATGGACGACGAGCCGATCGTACGCGTCGTGGCAGGAGAGCTCCTGCGGGAGTTGGGGCACGAGGCGGAGTTCGCGGAGCACGGCGATTCGGCGATCGAGAAGTACCGGCGGGCGAAGGATGCGGGCCGGCCTTTCGATGTTGTCATCCTTGACCTGACCATCCGGGGCGGCATGGGCGGCGAAGAGGCCTTCCGCAAACTGAAGGAGATCGATCCTGGCGTGAAGGCGGTGGTCTCCAGCGGGTATTCCGACGACGAGGTCGTTGCCACCTACCGGCAGTATGGCTTTCGCGACTTCCTGAAGAAGCCCTACGACATGCGGGAACTGGCCAGGGTGCTGAGCGAAGTGATAGCGTGAGAGCGTCCCCCGGAGGGGAAAGATCGAAACGGCGCCAAACGTAGGCGCTTCTAAGCGACGCGGGGAAGTGAATTTCCAACAGGGAGGCAACGGATTTGAGAAAAGCAACCATCGTTCTCTGTTTCATAAGCTTCATGGCTGTACTTGCCGGTCCAGCGGGGGCGCAGGTAGCGATCGAGCCCGAGGGCATGCTGGAGACCGTCAAGTTCTTGTCGGGCGCGGAGTTCCTGGGCCGGGGCATCGGCACTCCTGAGCTGGACAGGGCCGCGGCGTTCATCGCCTCGCGCTTCGAGGCCGTCGGCCTGCTGCCCGGCGGTTCGGCGAACGGCAGCTGGTTCCAGGAGTGGACCGATCCGGAGACCAACATAAGGATGCGGAACGTAGTGGGAGTCCTCCCGGGCAGGAACCCGGAGCTCGCGCGGGAGAGCGTGGTCATCGGCGCGCACTACGATCACCTCGGCACGAAGGGGGCTTCGAAGGAGAATGCCGGAAAGGTGCATCCCGGCGCGGACGATAACGCAAGCGGCGTTGCCGTGCTCCTTGAGCTCGCGTCGCGGCTTCCCCTCGTTGCGAACATGGAGCGGTCCGTGGTGTTCGTCGCCTTCACCGGTGAAGAGGAGGGAAGGAAAGGGTCGCGGCAGTATGTCCGGAACGAGAAGCGGTATCCCCTGTCAAAGGTCGCCGGAATGATCAATCTCGATACGGTCGGGCGGTTGGGGAAGGGCAAGCTGATCATCCTCGGCTCCGGGTCCGCCAAGGAATGGTCCTCCATCTTGCAGGAGACCGCCAAGCACCTGAAACTTGAGATCGCCGAGTCAACACAGGACCTCGACGCGAGCGACCAGAAGAGCTTCCACGAGGCCGGGGCCCCGGCGGTGCAGCTTTTCACCGGTCCCCACGGCGACTACCACCGTCCCACGGACAGTTTGGACAAGATAGATGGAAAGGGGCTCGCGAAGGTCGCGACGGTTGCGCGGGCCGTTGCGTTCACCCTGGCGAACCTTCCGGGTATGCTCACGCGGACCATCGCCGCGTCTCCCGGTCCTGTTACCGCAGCGCCTAACGCCGACCGGAAAGTGACGCTTGGCATTGTCCCGGACTTCACCTATAATGGACAGGGCGTGCGGCTCGGCGGGATATCGCCCGACGGTCCCGTGGAAAAGGCCGGTCTGAGGACGGGCGATGTGGTCATCCAGGCGGGAACCACCCCCATCGCGGTCCTGAAGGACCTGTCCGATGTCCTGAAAACGAAACAGCCCGGAGACTGGCTGTCTCTCCGGTTTCTGCGGAACGGGAAGGAAATGAAGGCCGACGTGGAGCTGCGGGAGCGATAGCGGTCTTCGTTGAAGATCAAGAAGTCATTAACTCTGAAAATGCTATGAAAAAACTATGATTAACGCAGTAAGGACCAAAGAACTTACATGGTTTTATCATAGGGATCTCAGCGAAAATCTGAGATGAATAGTCCTTTTACGCAGCAGTTGATATCCTCGTTACTCGCGGTAATTACGATCTGACGTTATCTATCTCAAATCTACGGAGCGTGGCATGGATACCATCCAGGAAGAAGGCAGCGGCAGGCAGATCCGGTCGGCGATCGGGCTGGAGTTGCATGTGAAGGACGTAATGACCAGGGATGTCCTCGTCATTACGAAGTATGAAAGCATCACGAAGGTGGCGAACATCCTGTCGGGGAAGAACATCAGCGGGCTTCCGGTCGTGGATAATGACAAGAAGGTCCTCGGCATCGTTACCCAGGCTGACATCCTGTCCATGCTGGGCGTGGGGCGGGAACATACCTTCAAGGACCTCTTGAAATACATGCTGGGGGAACGCCTCCCCGTGCGCAAGATGGGCGATATCGTCGGGGACATTATGACCACCGCGGTGATCACTATAAAACCCGATGCGAACATTGCCGATGCGGTGCGGGTCATGGACGAAAAAAAGATCAGAAGACTGATCGTGACCGATGAACGTCAGGTGCTGCTCGGGATCATCACGAGGGCCGACATCCTGAAGGCGGTGATCAAGAAATTGAAATGATGCTGCCGCGTTGCGGCTATTTCAAAGGGCATTGATGCTCCCTGCGGCAAGCTACAGGGATGCGCTTGCTCCTGGATTCACCTCCTCCATTATCTTCACCAGCTTTTTCCAGTCATATTCCTGCAGGTTCATGATCTGAGCGCGGATGAGCTTCACCGCTTTCGCAACCTCCCTTTCCTTCTCTAACTCATAGAACTTCAAGACCGAGGCGAACGCACGGTCCGTGTAGTCCGGCAGTGGAACCAGCACGTCGCCGCGCCGCGTGTAGTACGGGTCCTCACCGGGCGCGCAGGGCGCGGTAAAGACGTTGTACTGGCGGCAGGCGATCGGCCGCACGGGATGGACGGCGCAGGAGCCGTCGACCAGGAAGGGGCAGGGAGAGCCGGAGGAATGGTCGCCGAGCTGACGCTTGACGATGTCCCGCCCGCCCCCGGACAGTTTCTCAGCTACGAACCAATAGAGCCCCACGATCTCATGAGGATAGAGCGGGATGTCTTTTTGCCGGCAGCAGACATTGCAGCCTTTTGAACACGCCAGCTTCTTCTTCTCCTTCTTCTCCGCGTCCCGGATGGCGATCGCGATGCCGGTATCGGCGACGGCGAATGCGTCGAGAAGGCGGGAGAGCCAGGGGATGCGCTGCTCATCTTCCGGGTAGTGCAGACGGCGGGAAAGGCCGGCGGTCGTTTTTTGCTGGGTTTTTTTCACCACGGGCCCTGTCTTGTTCGGTATTGTCCATCAAAGGTGTTTTGAACAATAACACAGCCATTTGGAAAAAACAACATGGGGGATCAATCGTTGTACAGGGAAGCGTTATGTCTCTTGCGGTCCGGCTTTCCAGGTTATTGATATACGGGGATCGTCGGAAGGACAGTAGTGCTATACTAATACTATAAGGAGGGCCTCGAGTCTGCCGCCGGGGCATAACGACCGGGGTCGCGACCCTGGTGAAGAATATTCAGAGGGAAGGAGGAAAGATCATGAAAGAGGAACTGGATGTGAAAAATTATCAGTCCATGCTGGTTCCCTTCCTGGTGGGCGGCTTTGTAGGAGCAGGCATCACGCTTCTGCTGGCGCCGATGTCGGGGAGGGAATTGAGGAAGGACATCAAGGACATTGCCTCGGACACGCGGGAGAAGATCGCTACGACCGTTGAGAAGGGCAAAGAGCTCTACATCGAGGGCACGGAGGCGGTCAAGCATGTCATCGAGGCCGGAAAAGGTGCCTACGTTTCGGAGATCGAGAAACACCGGAAGGCCGCATGACAAATATCTCGTGAAGCGCGCTCATCGGCAGAGGGCGCGCTTCTCGTTTTATTCCACCCGTTCATGACCCGCCGAAATAGCTTGATCCTGCAAGGTTCTTTCACGACAGATCGAAACCAAGGCCATCTCGCGCAAAGCCGCCAAGTACGCAAAGGAAACCAGGCGAATCTTTCAGTCTCTATAAGCCGTTGACTACCCGCTCGATCCCATCTTTAATAAGATTCGAATTGAAATTGACGAGGAGTCCGAGCTTCTTGCCGGTCAATTTGAGATAGGTCATCAATTGTTTCTTATGGACGGGCAGGACCTTCTCTACGGCTTTCAGCTCAATAATGACCAGATCCTGGACAATCAAGTCCGCTCGAAATCCAAGTTCAAGGGTAATGTCCTCATAGTGGATCGGAATTCCAACCTCTTTTTCGCAAGTCAATCCCATTTTTCTCAATTCGTATATGAGGACTTCGAGATAGACCGATTCCAGTAGTCCTGGCCCAAGGGTCTTATGTATCTTGTAGCAGCAATCTACGATTATTTTTGAAATTTGATTTTCATCCATCCTGCATCTCCTTTCTTGGCGCCTTTGCGTCTTTGCGCGAAAACAGATTTTGATTTATCTTGTCAAAGCGTCTCTATACCTTCAGCAGTTCCGGGTTCGTGTGGGGGATGAACACGGCGCCCCTGAACTCCTTCATGAACTCGGGGTCGTCGTGCATATGCTTGTACGTGATCTTGTCCACGAGCCGGTCAGCCACATCAGCGAGCATTGAATCCCTGAGCAGCATGCGGCATCCCGCGAGCGATGTATTGCCCATGGGCTTTACGATATCCGGGGGCCATGCGGGCATCATGCCTATCCCGGCGGCCTTCTTCGCGTCGATGCCCGTGCCGAGCGCTCCGGCAACGAATACCCGTTCGATGTCCCCGAACGAGACGCCCACGGACCGGGTGAGCGTGAGCAGCAGCGTGAACATGGCGGCTTTGGACCGCATGAAGTTCTGGATCTCCCCCTGGGTGATGAAGAGAGCGTCCTCGCAGTCGCAGTTGATAGAGAAGGCCTTCTCGCCAGCGACCTCGGTGATATACCGTTTGCCGGTCAGCACGCCGGTCTGGTCGATGATGCCGGCGGTGTAAAGCTCATAGAGCAGGCTCACCATGCCTGAGCCGCAGATGCCCTCAGGCCTGGCCTGGTCGAAGGTCTTGCACGAAATCCCCCCGTCGCCGATCTCCACGTCGTAGACGATGCCTTTCTTCGCCCGTTTCCCGATGGCTGAGACCCCCTCTTCGAGCGCGGGCCCGGCAGCGCCGGCCCCCACGATCATCCACTCCCTGTTCCCGATCACCACCTCGGCGTTCGTTCCGACATCCACCAGGATGTTCGTGCGTACGGAGGCATGCATGCCCGTCGCGATGATGCCGGCGGTGATGTCGCCCCCCACATAGCTCCCGGCGTTCGGGAACACATACACGGCTGCCTCAGGATTCATGTCCAGGCCGAGTTCGGCGGCGGAGAAGAACCCCGGCGTTCTGACCACGGGGACCCAGGGGGCCGCCGGGATGGTGCTGACATCGAGGCCGAGGAAGAAGTGGGTCATTGCCGTGTTCCCCGCCACCGCCATGCCGTGGATGTCACGGCCGTTGATGCCCGCCCCGCGGCAGAGCGACGCGATGAGCGTATTGACCCCGTTCCGGAGCACCCGATACAAGTCCTCACCGTTCCCCGTCATGGCATGGTGCATGCGGGTCAGGATGTCGCTGCCGTGCTCGACCTGAGGATTCTCGAGGGAACAGGTCAGCACGTCCTTCTGTTCCAGGTTGTCGTACAACAGGGCGACGAGGTTGGTAGTGCCGAGGTCGAGGGCGATGGAATAGGACCGCGACCGGTCGATGTCGATCAGCGTATACGTGCTCCCGGTCCGGCCGATGACACAGGTGAGCTCCCGCTTCTCGCTGATGATGGAATGGACCGAACGGAGCAGGGACAGCGGGATATGGAGCGGGTCCAGGCCGAGAGCATCGCGGAGCCGCTGGTCAAGGGCACGCCGGTCAGTGTCAGAAGGCGACGGAAGATCTATGCATTTTAAAATAATAAGAGGACCCATCGACGGGAACAATACCACAGGGGCAGGGGAAAGACAAGAAGGGACGGGTAGGGACGGGTAAAGGCTGACGCGGAGACGCGGAGACGCGGGGACAGGTCAAGTCCGACACGGGGACACGGGGACAAGGGGACAAGGGGACAAGGGGACAGTCAACTACTCTATAAAGCAGAACGGGTCCTTGTTCTCGAAGATGTTCAGGCCGTGGCTCAGCGTGCTGGCGAGACAGCCTCCGCATGCCGGGCGTATGTCGCAGCCCCGGCATGCCGACGGTCCGAGCCGGTAGCGGCGCGTCTTCTCGGAGTCGTAGATGTCCGCGAGGGAAGCGTGGTAGAGGTTGCCGATGGGCGAGGGGAGCTTCCGGCATGCGTGGACCTCGCCGTCGGCGAGGAGCGAGACAAAGTTGAAGGCGGCGCCGCACCCGTATCCGGCGCAGCCGCCGTAGAGGTCGATCCCCTTCTCGCGCCGCAGGACGTTGATGAGGTTCTCCTTGATGCCCATGACCGGGTTCGTCTCCGCGGCCTGAAGGTAGTCCTCGAGGAAGGTCCGGTAGCGCTTCCGGTCGGGCAGCGAAAGGTTCGCGCCTTCGCCGAACAGCGCAAGGCGGTTGAAGTGGAACACATCAACCTTGTCCCGGAGCGCTTTCGCCAGCGGGATGACCTGGTCCATGTTGTCCCGTGTCAGCGTGAGCATCACCATGGAATAGACGCCGAGATCGCGCAGGATATCGAGGAACGCAAGGATGCGGTCGAAGTGGCCTGTGCCGCGGATGCTGTCGTTGTGCTCGCGCAGGCCCTCGAGGCTTACCTGGAAGAAGACGGGTTTCTGAATGCTGATGATCTCTTCAATACGATCGCGGGGGGCGGGATTGCCGAGGATGGCGGTGCCGAACCCGCGGTCCACAGCGGCGCGGTAGATGTCCAGGAACCGCGGGTGGAGCAGGGGGTTGCCTCCCGTGAAGGAGATCGCGCCCTGGACGCGGCGTTCCTTGCAGAAGGCATGCAGGTCGTCGAGGACCTTGACCGCCTGCTCGAAGGTAAGGGGGGAACGGTCGGTCCGGTCGTAGCAGTGTTTGCAGTGCAGATCGCAGATCTGGGTGATATGCCACTGGAGCGTGAAGGAATCGGAGACAAGGAATTCCTCGTCGCTCTTCCGCTTTGCCGCGAAGACCGCCGGGTCGCGCCGGAGTTTCGAAGGCGGAGCAAGGAGCAGGCCCTGCCGCACGGCGCGGTCGATCACCGCATCCACGGCACTGACGGGAAGCTTGCCTTCGGCCGCGACCGCTTCCGCAGAGAGGCCTTCAACGGCCATCTTGAGCGCGAGGAGGTCGTCGTTCTCTGCCGGCCGCGCAACGACGCCTCCCGTGTTTGGATCACGCCAGGAGAGGACGCGCTCGATGCCCTGCTCCGGTGTTCCCTCGTCATGGCTCTTTGCTGGCGGCAGAAGGGAGCACAGTCCCTTCCAGGAAAGCTCGAGCAGGCGTACGGTCGGGTTGACCGCGAGGTTCTCACTTCCGCCCGGGCCGGGCAACGCGGCGTCCGAGAGGAGCCCTATGGTCAGTTCGAGCCGGGCGAGGTCGGAGAGAAACGGCGGACCTGCAGTTCTCGCGAGACAGCCGGGAACAGCGTCTACGCCGACGTCAGAACACGCAGCAAGGACGGCGGTCCATGCGTCATGTCCGAGGACCGCTCGGCAGGCGGGAAAGATATTGTGGAACTCCGGTCCGGTCATGTGGGCGATCCTGGATGAAAAAAATATCCCGGTCACAGGCGAGGTCAATGTTCGCATCGTGTCCGGGATGTATTATACCATGGTCTGCCCGGATGTCCACCGGGCCAGAAGGGTGCGATTTCTGCGATGATCTTACTAATTCTTGTATAGTGCGACCGCACTATTTCCTGGAACCGCCTCAGCCGCTCTTGGGCGTTTCCGTCTTGGCGCCGCCTCAACCGCTCTTTACCGGCGCCGTTTTCGTCGCTTCCGACTTCAGCGCGCTCCCGGTGGGAGCGGACTTGGGCGTGCCCTCCGCTTTCGGGCTTTCCGCAGCGATGAGGCTGGTGCCGGCCAGGAGACCGGCGATGCCGACCCCTGCCAGATACTTTTTGAGATCCTTTTGATCCATTGGTCTTTCACCTCCCTTCCTGGTCAGCGTTCGTGTTGTCGAAAGTCCATAGACAATTCCTATGGAAAAGTCGAACAGCCAGGAACAACCAGCGGTTATAGTATCAGGGTGCCTGCTCGCTGTCAAGGAGATGGGTGAACTGTGTCAACGCAACGGATGCGCGGCCCCGGATAGAAAAAAATCCCGGGCAGGAACTGCTGTCCCGACCGGGGCGCGTGATCATGCGCTGGTATATCCATGGTATGCCGGATAGTGCGACCGCACTATTTCTTGGTGCCGCTTCAGCTGCTCTGGGCAGGGGTTTGCTGAGCGTCACCTTTCATGCCGCTTCAGCCACTCTTTGCCGGAGCCTGCTGGGCATCACCTTTTGTGGCGCCTCAGCCGCTCTTTGCCGCGCAGCCTCCAGCCATCATGCTGGTTCCCGCGAGGAGACCGGCAATGCCAATCCCTGCCAGGAACTTCCTGAGTTCCTGTGCGTCCATGGTACACCTCCTTTCCCCTATGGATTGTGTGTTCGAGGAACGCGATAGAAAAAGCCGATCGGAATACGAAACGTCGATAGGAAAAGGATATCAGCAGATTGGAGCACTGTCAATAGGCGGCAGGGGAGACGGCAGGGGAGACTGAGCATAATCCGGCCTTTCTCTCTATAAAATCAGCGAGTAAAGAGTTATAATAGTTCCATGAAAAAGTTCATGCTGTTTTTAAGCGCTCTTCTGGTCATGGGGGGGATGCATATGTCACTTGCGGGCGAAGGGGGAAAGGGAGTTGCCGCGTCCCCGAAGAAGCTCGAAAAGGCGACCTTCGCGGGAGGATGTTTCTGGTGCATGGAGCCGCCTTTCGAGAAGCTCAAAGGCGTGGAGGCCGTCATATCCGGCTATACGGGAGGCAGGACCGAGAACCCCAAGTACGCGGACGTCACCTCGGGCAGTACCGGACACGCCGAGGCCGTGGAGGTCCATTATGATCCCTCCCAGATAATCTTTGCGGAGCTTCTCGATGTCTTCTGGCGGAACATCGATCCGACTACGCGCGACCGGCAGTTCGTGGACACGGGCAGCCAGTACCGTACTGCTGTCTTTTATCACAACGACGAGCAGAAGCGGCTGGCCGAGGACTCCAAAAAGAAGCTTGATGCCTCGGGCAGGTTCGGAAAGCCCATCGTGACGGAGATCGTCCCCGCCGGGAAGTTCTATCCTGCCGAGGAATACCATCAGGATTATTACAGGAAGAGTTCGACGCGCTACAAGTTCTACCGCTTCAATTCGGGCCGCGACCAGTACCTTGAGAGGATCTGGGGCAAGGAGAAGGATAAATAATAACCGACGCGGTGACGGGGAGACGCGGTGACGCGGCGTGAAAAAAGTCAGGGAGGATAAGCTCTATGAACATCGTCCTTATCATTATTGCCGCCTTCGTCCTGCTCTATGGATGGGGAACGGTCGCTTATTATTACGGATTCTACAAGCGGAATCCCCTCTGAGGGACGAAACTATCGCCGGAGGTCCTGGCGAAGATAGAGAAACAGATGAAGGCCGAAGGAAGATGTGTTCCGAAATGGGTCACCGAAGGCCAGAAAAAGGTTTCCTGCTGACCGCGGGCATGCCTGGCTATCATCAACAAACACAACGCTGTAAGAACGAAAGCACTGCCAATCCATGAACATTGTGAGGAGCCCGTATGACCATGCGTCCCCTGTACACCGCTTTCGTGCTGCTGCTGACCGGAATTTCCGCATTGATCATCACGACCCAGGCGGGTGCCGCCACCGATGCCGGGCCCTTCCGGCAGGGAAGCGTGCGCATGTCCATCATGATCGGAAGCGGTACGGCCTTTAAGCAGGATTACACGATCCTTGGCGTCGGCCTGGGCTACTATGTTGCCGACGGGATCGAAGCAGGTGTTGATGTGGAGTCCTGGCAGGGCAACGATCCCCGCATTACCCGGTTGAGCCCCCAGGTCCTGTATGTTCACCAGATGTCCGGCAATGCCAAACCCTATGCCGGCGTGTTCTATCGCCGGACCTCCATCAGCCAATACAAGGACCTCAACGATGCGGGCGCGCGGGCGGGACTCCTGTTCCTGTATGGAAGAAAGGCATACGTGGGTCTGGGGCTGGCCTACGAATCTCATCTCAATTGCGACAGGACCGTCTATGAATCCTGCGCGGATACCTATCCGGAGCTTCGGCTGGCGATCATATTCTGACCTGTATCGGGCAGGAACAGGACCGACCGTGAACGATAATGACCTTGCGAAGTCTTTGTGACGAGAGCTCTTTCGCCACATCCCCCTTACCTTGCTGAATCCAGGAGCGAGCGCATTTCTCGTAGTTTGCCGCAGGCAGCTTCAATTGCACGTTCTGATTATTTTATTAAGCGCATCATAATTAAAAATTCCATTAAATCAACAGTTTGTATATTATTAGCAGGGGAATTTGCAATATATTGCACCGTAAAAGGACATTTCATAAAAAGAAATGAAGATTTTCAGCAAATAAAGGTGTATAATGACTGACGTCATACATCTATATGATTGATTAATTGATAGATAAAACTGAGTTCGAGCGTACCAAGGAGGGTCTATGCTGGAGAAATATCAAGCCGGAGAGAACATCGTATCTTATTGCACCAAATGCAAGGTGAATCTCGACCATGCCATCGTGGCCATGGACGGTGAAACCATCGTCAAGGTAAAATGCAAGACCTGCAATGGGACTCACAAGTTCCGCAATCCCGCCGAGGTCCGGAAGACACGGGTATCCAGGAAAAAAGCCGGTGCGGCCGAAACGGTGGCCATCCTGTGGCAGACCAGCATAGCCCAGTCCAAAGGCAAGGAATTGAACTACAACATGACCGGCAGGTACCGCGTCGGGGATATTCTGCTCCACGATAAGTTCGGAAAAGGCGTGGTCCGCAAACTGGCGATGAACAAGTGCCATGTGCTGTTCGAGGACAAGGAACGTCTCATGGCCTCGGCGAACTAATCCGGTCCCCTTCTGCAATGAACGAAGCCTGGCCCTTACGGGGCCGGGCTTTTTTTGTGTGCGATCCCGCTTGGAAATTTTCTCCGATGTGCTATAATCTCCGCTCCCTATGATCCTTTCGGCATCAACCATATTCCTGAGCGCCTTCCTGTTGTTCCAGATCCAGCCCATGATCGCCAAGATGATCCTGCCGTGGTTCGGAGGATCGGCTGCGGTATGGATAACGGCCATGCTTTTTTTTCAGACGGCGCTCCTGGGCGGCTATCTCTACGCGCACTGGTCGGTCCGCTCCCTCGGCCCCCGGTCGCAATCACTGGTCCACGCCGGTCTGCTGGGAGCGAGCCTTCTGCTGCTGCCGGTGACGCCGTCCCTTGCGTGGAAGCCGTCGGGCGGCGAAGAACCCATCGTGCGCATCCTGGGGCTCCTGGCCGTCTCCATCGGTCTTCCCTATATGCTTCTGTCCACGACGAGCCCCCTCATCCAGGCATGGTACGCCCGGAGGCACCGGTCGGCGCTGCCGTACCGGTTCTTCGCGCTCTCCAACCTTGCGTCGCTCCTGGGGCTCCTGGCATATCCGTTCCTGGTCGAACCGAACGTGACGCTCCGTCAACAGTCGCTCGGCTGGTCGATGGCATACGGCGTTTTCGTGCTCCTCTGCGCCATTGCCGCGATCGCGTACGGCAGGAACGCGACACCGGATACCAGCACGACGACGGCTGATGGTATCGACGAAGAGACCGCGAGCAGCCCTCCCCGAACGAAAGACCAGATCTTCTGGATGGTCCTCGCCGCCTGTGCTTCAACATTTCTCCTTTCGATCACCAACCACCTGACCCAGAACGTGGCGTCGATCCCGTTCCTCTGGGTGCTGCCGCTGTGCCTGTATCTGCTCACGTTCATTCTGACATTCGATCTTGAAGGGCTCTATCACCGGAAGGCCTGGGTCTGGATCCTGGCCAGCGCGCTCGCCGCCATGGCCTACGGTCTCGGCACCTGGAACTCGCGCACGCCGCTCACGCTGGTCATCCCGGTCTTTTGCACAGGGCTGTTCATCGTCTGCATGTTCTGCCACGGCGAACTGGTGAAGCGAAAACCGGCACCGCGATACCTTACCTCGTTCTATCTCATGCTGTCGATCGGGGGCGCGCTGGGCGGTGTCCTGGTGGGGCTCATCGCGCCGTGGGTGCTGCCGGGATATTTTGAACTGGCGATCGCGCTCATGGCGTGTGCGGTCCTGATGCTCGCGGTCATCGATCATCGGGCCTGGCGGGTCACGGTCGTTGTCGGCTGGGCCGTGGCGGCGGGTGTCACGGTCGCGTCGTACATGTACGTGACGTCCTACCAGGAGTCCGCGCGGGCGATGGTGCGGAACTTCTACGGCGGCCTGCGGGTGACCGAATTTGACGAGGGGACCGAGGACGAGGCCAGGACCATGGTCCACGGCACGGTCATTCACGGGAAGCAGTTCACCTCGCCGGAACGGCATCGTGAACGCATAACCTACTACGGTCCGGATTCAGGCGTGGGACTTGCCGTGAAGGCCCTCAGGCGCTCGCCGCTCAGGGTTGGCGTCATCGGCCTGGGCGCCGGCTCGCTGGCCGCCTACGCCGAGCGCGGCGACGTGTTCCGGTTCTACGAGATCAACCCGCTTGTCGAGAGGCTCGCTCGGTCCGAGTTCACCTATCTCTCCGACAGCCGCGGGAGGACCGAGGTCATCCTCGGCGACGGACGGCTGTCCCTGGAACGAGAACGCGGCCAGCAGTACGACCTTCTCGTGGTGGACGCCTTTTCCGGCGATTCCATCCCGGTGCATCTTCTCACGACGCAGGCGATGGAGCTCTATTTCCGCCATCTGAAGCCGGCGGGCATTCTGGCCCTGCATATAACCAACACCCATCTGGACCTTGCCCCGGTCGTGGATGCCCTGACGCGGAAGCTCGATAAACACGCCGTCATGATCACCAATGACCGCGACGAGGACCGGGAGATCTATAGCGCCACGTGGGCGCTCATATCATCGAAACCGCTCACATCGCCTGCCATCGAGGAAGCAACTGATGACCTTCCCCACCGGCCGGAACTTCGGCCCTGGACCGACGACTACAACAACCTTTTCCAGATTCTGAAGTAACTACGCATTATATCCGCTGCCCGATCGCGAGCTCACGAGCGCTTCCTCGCATCGTTTTTTTTAATCAGCGGTGAGAACACGGAACCGGTCGAGCAAGATGCAACGTCCTATTCTCAAAAGGAAACACGTGCGATGATGGATGCGCAGCCATTTGCGCATAGGCGCTCAGCATGCGACCAAACGTGGGCAAATAACCAAACGATTATAGAAGAAGGAATTGCGAATACTGAGTTAATTCAATTAATTATTGATTAGAATGATTTTTGCTATAATATATTGCAAAATGAGATATAATGTTTTGATTTAATGTGTAAAAAAGCGCGATCGATAAGGATCGAATGAGAATTTCAGTAAATAGTTGCCTGCCTCTCCGATGGTCCGCGTACGTTACTGCTGCAGCGATCGTTCTGTTCGTCTCGCTCTCCGGGGACGAGCATGCCCTCGCTATCGACCCGCCGCATAACGGAAAAAACTCGCTGACCATGACGATTTCCTGCACCTCGTGCCATTACGACACAGCAGGCCCCACGCCTTCCTGGGCCACTCAGCCGACGACGACCGACGAGACCTTCTACAATAACCTCTGTACGAGCTGTCACATGCCGTCGCAGATGACCGACAGCAGGTATGTCGTCAAGACCCATTCCAGCCAGAACACATCGGGTAAATACACGGCCTGGACCGTTGAGTGCCGCCGGTGCCACAACCCCCACTTGCAGGACCAGATCAGCAGCTATCCCACCGACTCGACCGCGATCCTGGCCACGGGTACGATCGTTTCGTACACCCAGGTGCCCGTGTCATCGCTTCAATCGACCATTATCGTCTCCGCCGGCCTGACGCCGAACGCGTGGATCGATCATATCCTTGTCCCGAACGTTGCCTATCCGACGAAAATGTACCACATCAGATCGAATACCAATAATTCGATAACCGTATCGGGCGCCATTGACGGCAGGTATGCTAAGCCGGGCAACACCTACGCGATCCGGTACGGAAAGATGGTGAGGTCCGAGATCGGCCTGCCGTCCGGCGGGATGAAGACAGTGAAGTTCTTTGGTGCTTCAGGCATGAGCTCCTTCGGGACGAGCACGGACCCGGCGAACATGACCTCCATTTGCCAGGTCTGCCATGTCAACACCGCATCGTTCAATAATGCCGGAACCCTCGAAGGCCCCGGTCATCCGGCACTTCAGGCCGGACGGGACTGCACGGTCTGCCACCGGCATACGGCCGGGTTCAAAGCGGAATGCGGCAGCTGCCATGGAAATCCTCCTTTGATCACTGTCCTGGGAGGGCCTGACGGGCTGGCATTGAACGACGGCGGGACCGGCCCGACCACGCCGGGCGCTCATGGGAAACATGCCGTGTCGCTCGGCTATCCCTGCACGACCTGCCACAGCGGCGGCATGCCGGCATCGCCGATCTACGACAAGCTCATCCAGATCGGGTTCAACATCGCGAATGGCGCCTATCAGACCGGAAACTACGACGGCAGGGTGTCCCTTGCCAACGGGTTCACCTACACGAAGGGGAACGCGGGAACGACTGTCACGAATGGCGGTACGAAGGTCTGCTCGAACGTCTACTGCCACGGCGCGACGCTCGCCCCTGATGGAGGGACTAACACGACGCCGGCCTGGGGAAACGCCGCATCAGGACAGTGCGGCACGTGCCATGGGGTAGACATCTTATATAACTCGCCGACACGGGGGGCGCATAATTATATACATGTGGGACAGGCTGTGCTCAATGAGAATGAAGGGCTCAAATACCCCTGCTCCCTTTGCCATAAGGACCCGTCGACAGACACGTCCCTCCATGTGAACGGCCTGTCAGAAGTGACGTTCTCAAGCGCTGATCCGAAGGTTGCGGGAGGGCAGTACAGCGGCACGCCCGCGGTGCTGGACGCCTATGGAACCTGCACGAACGTCTATTGCCACAGCAATGTGCAAACCTCTCCGCCAGGCAATCCCCTTACCTACCGGTCTCCCAACTGGGGAGCGGCGTTGCAGTATAGATGCTACAATTGTCATTTTGGCGCAAGCACTATGAACGCCACTATCAGTCTGACATCGATCACCGGCGCTATCACCGGAAACCATGCCAAGCATTTCACCTATAACCTCGGATGCATAAACTGCCATGCGTATAATCCGGCGTTCTCCGGCAACATTAATAATGACTGTATAGGTTGCCATGCCAATCTGCCCAGCGAGTCCGCACGACCGAACCATGTGAATTACGCTGTTGACGTCAACGCCTCAAAATATTGGGGGACCAATATAACCTACTCCGGCACTCCGCAGCCAGGCGATGCCTATGGAAACTGTTCAAATACCTACTGCCACAGTAACGGGACGTCTGTGTCAACAGGTTCCATTCCCGCCAACGCCTCGCCACCGTGGGGTGCGGGGGCGCTTGCCTGCACTTCCTGCCACGGATACCCTCCCGGCTACGCGAATGGCAGCCCCAAGGCGAACAGCCACGCAAAACATGCATTCCATTCCTTTGGGTGCGGCGAATGCCACGCCGGGACCACGTCCGACGGCACGACGATCGGCAGTACGGTGAACCACGTGAACAAGGCTTATGATGTCATTGCCGGCGGGCCAAGGACCTTTACCTACTCCTATGCCGCTGGGGGAGGCGCCTGCAGCACCATCAGCTGCCACAACAATGGCGCGGCGACGTGGGGGGCATTTGCCTGCGACAGCTGTCACGATTGTCCGCCGCCGACCGGGTCCCACGTAAAACATTTCGGGACCGCCGCAATGTATAACGCAGTGTATGGAGACACCCGGATCGCCCAGGACATCTCCGGCACAGCCGCGGTCTATATCATGAACTGCGGCAACTGCCACCCTGTGGATCCCGCGAAACACTATAATGGAACGGTGGAGGTCGAACTGTACAGCGCCCAGTCACCGAGCGGTTCACTCAAGTCCCGGAATGCAACTTCAGCCGAGTATACTGCCGGCGGAACGGTTTTCACCGATGGCAGGGGATTTCCGTACACGCAGGGGACCTGCCAGAACGTCTATTGCCACAGCTACAATGACTGGACCACGCCCGGCGGCGTTCCGGAATCTACGGATTGTTCCTCCTACCTTCCGCCGAACCTCGTCACGACGCGGTATTACCGTACCCCGACCTGGGGGAGCAGTGCGCTCACCTGCTCGGGCTGCCATGGTATTGCGCCCAGGACCGATTATCCCGCCAATGACGGCGGCTCAGGGGACAGCCATTTCTGGGTGGACAGTTATGGGTACGGGAACCTGCACAACTGGAACATGGGATACGCGCCGATCAGCTGCAGCTTCTGCCATAATGAGACGATCCGCACGCAGAACACCTGGACCCGTGATGCCATGGACGTCGCTACGCAGAGTGACGTCCCTATCTACAATTACGCGAAGCACGTGAACGGCAGCACTGATGTCGTTTTTGACCGGGTGAACACCTTCCCCTACAGCACACCCTACAGCCTTATGAGCGCATCGTACAGTCCAGCCACGAAGACCTGCTCGAACGTCTCCTGCCATCAGAGCCAGACGAATGTGAATTGGGGCACTCCGTATCGTTGGGAATCTACGGTCGAGTGCGACCGGTGCCATAATTTCGGGGGAAGCTGTCCCTGAGAGCGGAGATCGCAAACCAAAAGGCGGGGTATAATCCCTCAACGTCGTGACAGCCTTCCTTCGAGTTGCCCGGACAGAATGAAGGCACGTGTCTGTTGACAAAAACCGGGTTGAAGGGAATGTTGATGCTTGAGGGGTTCGTTGGTGCAGGAAGAAGCGTAAGTCCGAGGTAGTCTGACTTACATTACTATAGTATCCTGCCCAGGAATGTCCTGGTCCTCTCGTTCTTCGGGTCCGTGAATATCTGCTCCGGCGGACCCGATTCGATGATATCCCCGTTGTCGAAGCCACGACCCGGTCCGCCACCTCCCGGGTAAAGCCCATTTCATGTGTTGAAATGAGCGAGGTCATCCCTTTCGGCCGTGCAACTTCATACGACACACTGAAGAAAGGATGGACCGACCGGCCGGGGAATTTGTTATGGGAATGAGCCGTTACAGCGTCGAAGTTAAGTAAATGCAATACTCTGCGACGGTTCCTTTTATAACAAATCCTCCTTGACTTGCCGACGGGCGATAATTATACTCTAACGAATAAATTCATTATGCTGGGCCAATGGATAGTGCTTGCCGGTCCTGGAGCTGGATGATGCGCAAACCGCGGGTGATCATTTTCGACGACGAAGTGTTCATTTTGAACATGCTGAAGGAATTCTTCCTCCTGCGGGGATATGAGGTCCTCTCATACAGCGATCCGACACCTATTTGCCCGATCTACGGAAAGGGCGGAGATCTCTGCTCGATCCATGACCGCTGCAGCGATGTCATGATCACCGACTTCAGGATGCCCGGCGTGAACGGGGTCGAACTCCTCGAATTCCAGGGCCGGAAAGGCTGCAAACTGGACATCAGGAACAAAGCGGTCATCTCTGGATATATTGATGATGAGAGCCGGATGCGGGTCCGGAAGCTGGGATGCGCCTTTTTTCAGAAGCCGTTCAACCTCCATTCGCTCATGGAATGGCTTGCCGGGTGCGAACAGCGGATCGACCTGAGCCAGCAGGTGGCCACGCGGCGGAAAGAGCAGCGCTTCGAAAGCGACCGCGAGGTCGTGTTCAGATTCCCCGATTCCGCCGACATCTATACCGGCATCGCGGTCAACACAAGTCCCACCGGCCTTTGTCTCAAGGTCCCCACTCCCCTGCAGCGTGAGCAGACCATCAACTTACATGCCAGCCCCTTCCACTCCTGCAGCAACGCATCCGTTCGCTGGGTCACCAAGATCGAAAACGGCGCGTATCTGGCGGGTGTGCACTGCGCGTAGCGGCAGGATTTTCCGGCTTACGGTAACAAATTCCGTCCTTATGGCGCTTCGTCCGTTCATCGCTCGCAGGAGCCGCGAGTGGTCCTCCCTTCCTCCCGTTTCTGTCTTCGTCATACACGTGCATAGTGCATGATGCGATCCGGCAGGCGCACGATCCCGTTCCTCGCGTCGTGCGCGCAGCGGCGGGCGGTCGTCAGAGGAGATGGGTGAACCAAGCGAAGTGTTCGTGAGGATGTTCGCAACGTTCTATAGCAAGAAAGTAGGACGCGTCTCAGCAGGTGATGTGAAAGATGGCGATGACCTTATCCGTTCGCGGGAGGGAGTTGAACAGTTCGATGGCCTGTTTTGTCTTGTCGACCCGTACCTCGATCCCTTTGGAGGTCAGATAGTTGCGGATCTGGTCCGGGATGGACAGGACGCCGGCATAACCCGTCCCGATGATAAGCGTGTCCGGTTCGGCATTGACGATGTCGGCGAATTCCCTGATCTGGGGGCGGTGTTCTTCTTCCCGGGGCCACGATTCCTCCACGTGGTCAGGATACACGATCACATCGCTCTGATAGGTCTTCCCCGCTATTGTAATGCTGCCGAATTTGAAGGATTCGATCTTCATTCAGATAAACTCTCCCGGAAAAACTGCTGATTATATACCATGAATGCGAGCAGGAATCAACACGATTTAGTGCTCCCCAAAAAAACTGTTATTTCCGTGTTCCGCGGTAACCTCAGGCGAGCGGGATGTCATGTGGTCATTATTTCTGAAGGCGCTTATTCCCTTTTGCCTGAACAGACTTTTTATCCCCGCAGGGTAGGTTCTTGTGGGCAAGGCTTTTCCTCTTCCTGCAATACAGCGCAATGAAGGTGCGGCAGCTTCCCGAACCGTCGACGGCCGATGAGGTCGGGAATGACGCGTATTTACAACTGAGGTCGCAGAAGTCCATGGTGAATCCAGGAGTGAGCGCGTTCCACCTGGCTTGCTGCGGGGTTGGCGAGCGATTAGAATAAATAGTGCAACCTTCTTGAGGATCGAACGTTCCCTGTCCCGCCAGAGCTGGACTGCAGGGAGCTTCAACTTCTTGCGTGAACAACGCTCGGTCGACGGCCACGATCACCTACCGGTAATTATACCAATGAAAGAGGGAAACGCGAGGCACCTGGGTGATCGGCGTCCGGTAAAACCGCTTTGCAAATTCGCTCTCCCGGTGTATTCTGTCATATCCCCTGCAACCAAGGGTGCTGTCTTTTGCGGCAGGCAGGACCGGGCTTTGCGTCCCGGACCCGCAGAGCGGGGAGGTCTTCGCGAGGAGAAAGGACATGTTCCCATGATGAGATATCTTGTTGTGCTGCTCTGCCTTGCCGCTCCGGCCGCGGCAAATGTGCGGACCGCAGAGCCTCCGCCCGCCTGGTTGAAAAGCGTTTCCTGCCGGATCTTTATCAGAGAAGGCGGGGCTTCCGTGACCTTGCGGCCCCTGAACGACGGCATCGTCGATACGCTCAGCAAGAATTCCGTTGACCATACCATGAACGCGGTCATTACCGGCGGTCGCATGCTTGGTGCAAAGGTGCAACATGTCTATGTGAAGATGCCGAAAGAGCGGTTCAATGTGGCCATGACCCTGGACGGAACGACCTATCTCCGTATGAACCACCTCGATCTCGATATTTTTCTCGAGACGTCCATAGACGGTCATGTCTATATTCTGCACTGTTTCCAGGAGACCCAGTAAAAAAACTTCGCTTCCTGGAAGACCGATCAGCGCGAAATGGTTTAGCAGGGGAGCGGGGAAGGAACTCGAAGGCAGTGAAATGCAGGATCGATCTTCATGTACATTCCCGGAACAGCGGAGATAATGACGCAGATCCCGAGGAGACCGTGAGCCGGGCCATCGCGCTCGGGCTCGACGGTATTGCCTTTACGGAGCATTATTCCTTCGAGGCATCGGAGCCCGTCGGGCGGCTGCGCGAAAGATACGGGGGCGCCATCCTGCTCTTCCGGGGCGTCGAGTTCTCGGCAGCCGAAGGACACTGCCTCGTCTTCGGCGTCGACACGGACAGGCTGGATTTGCGGTTCGCCCCGATCAGGGACGTCGTACGCATCGTGACGATGGCGGGCGGCGTCGTGATCCCTACACATCCATACCGGGGAGGGAACAGCATGGGAGAGCTGATCTTCGCGGTCCCGGGCATCAGCGCCGTGGAGGGTTACAATGGCGCCAACATGCACGCCATGAACGTAAAGGCCGTGGCAGCAGCGGGCAGGATGGGCCTTCCCTACACCGGCGGTTCCGACGCCCACCTGCCGAACGAGGTGGGCTCCTGTTATACCGTGTTCGATGATGCAGTGACCGACGAGAATTTTCTCCCGCTTCTCAGGGCCGGAAGGTTCACGGGGATGGACACACGAAAGATATCCCGGGCCATGATGCTCTGAAATCCCTTCCCCGGTGCCGGGGAACAGCGTTCAACGTACATATCGTTCTCTTTTTCCCCCACGCCCTTCCCTGATCTCGGCCTTCCCTTCTTCAGAATAACATGCGCATAGAGCCGGCCGGCATTGACATTCAACACACGGAGCGTTATGCTGTAGATACAGGATAAATACAGGCCTGTTTGTGAGGCCGTGTGTCCCTGCCCGGCGCGGTCCCTGCGTAAGAGGTGCCGTACAGGGTGCGAGGAGGTGCGCAATGTTGGCAATAACTGGAGCGACTGGAAAGACCGGTAGCAAGCTCACGGAACTGCTCATGGCAAAGGGTCAGGCGGTCCGGGTGATCGGGAGGGACGCGGGAACGCTCAAGGCATTCACCGCGAAGGGGGCAGAGGCGGCCGTGGGAGACATGGCTGACAGGTTATTTCTGACCAAGGCGTTTACGGGAGCTGAAGCGGTATTCGCCCTCATCCCGCCGAATTTCGTCGTTGCGGATTTTCGGGCCTATCAGCAAAGGATCGGCGAGAGCATTGTGGCCGCCATACAGGGCAGCGGGGTAAAGTACGTCGTTGACCTGAGCAGCCAGGGGGCCCATCTGCCGGACCGGACAGGCCCCATCAAGGGTCTCCATGACCAGGAAGAACGGCTGAACAAGCTCGAGGGGGTGAACGCTCTGCACCTTCGGCCCACCTATTTCATGGAGAACCTCCTGATGAACATCAGCATGATCAGAAAGATGAACATCATGGGATCCGCGGTCCGGGGTGACGTGAAGTTCGCCATGATCGCCACGAAGGATATTGCCGCGTATGCAGCCGAGCGGCTGGTACGACGTGACTTCACCGGTAAGTCCGTCGCGGACCTCCTGGGAGAGCGTGACCTTTCGTTGGACGAGGCCGCAGGGATCATCGGGAAAAAACTTCAGAAACCGGACCTCACGTACGTGGCATTTCCCTATGAGGATGCGGAGAAGGGGATGGTGGCAATGGGCCTTACGCCTGATCTGAGCCGGCTCTACATCGAGATGAGCAAGGCTTTGAACGACGGTCTGTTCGCCGTGAATATTCCTCGCACGAAAGAGAACACCACGCCTACAACGTTCGAGATATTCGCAGACCTGTTTGCGACTGCTTACCATGCTTCGGACCCGGGAAGCAGCAAGGTCGCCTGATGAACGAGTGAAATGCACGTGCTCTTCCATGGACCCGGTCCGTTTTTTGTTTTCTCGATCCGGGCGAAGTATGCTACAATCATCGCCATGGACCTGTGGGAGACGAGGAACACATGAAGTGCGTGGGTGGGCTGCTCCTGGCTGCTCTGGCAGCGGCCATGATGGTCGTGTTCGCCCTTGCGGACAGGAACGCTCCCTTCATTCCGAGTGATGTTTTCCATACCATCGTCATCAACAATTCGGCTTGCACGACCTGCCATACACCGGGCAAGCAGGCTCCGTTGAAAGTATCCCACCCGCCGAAAGAAGAATGTATGTTCTGTCATAGGATGAAGCGCCAGCGGTGAGCTATTGTGCAGGAGGTTGACCATGGAGAAGAACAGCAGCGCGTTTGACCGGAGAGCGTTCTTGAAAAAGATGCTGGCCGCGGGCATCGTCAGCGGTGCCGCGTCGTCTACGCTTGTGCGGCGGGTCATGGCCATGGGGGAAGGCGGGCAGCTGCTGGAGGGGTTCCGGAAGGTGAAGGGGACGGTGGCGGTGAACGGATCGCCGGCGCAGGTCGGTTCCATCGTCTTCCCGGGCGATGTCATTACCACGGGAAGCGCAAGCCTCGGCGTTTTCGTGATCGGGAAGGACGCCTTCCTGGTGCGCGAGAACTCCCGGATCGAGCTTGCCGGTGAGAAGGCGGGACAGGGCCTGGGCGCCACAAAGCTCGTGAAGACCATCAAGGTCGCGGCCGGCAAGGTCTTGTCGGTATTCGGCTCGGGCGGCAAACGCATCGAGACCATCACGGCCATCGCGGGGACGCGCGGCACAGGCATGTACCTCGAGTCCGACCCGGAGGTCACCTATGTGTGCCTGTGCTACGGCGGGATCGAACTGGACGCGAAGTCATTCCCGGGCGAGCGCATGGTCTTCGACACAAAGCATCACGAGCAGCCTTATTACATCCTCGGGGCTGGCTCGAAGCGGGCCTTTCTGAAGGCGCCCATGATGAACCACACAGACGAAGAACTGACGATGTTGGAAGCGTTGGTGGGACGGAAGCCGCCCTTCGGCGGCGGGGATGGCGGGCCGTCCGGAGCGTATTCCTAAGACCGAGCGCATTTACGAGGCGTCCCGATTTTGACAGGGGCGCTTTCTTTTTGTATAATGCGACAGCATCGAAATTATCTACATGTATTACACGGGAACCAGGAGGAGCAAGAACAATGAAGATCAAACCGTTGAATGACTGGGCGGTCATCGTACCATCCGAAGCGATGACGCGGACCGCGGGAGGGCTCTTTATTCCCGACGCTGCAAAAGAGAAGCCGGCCGAAGGGACCGTCGAGGCCATCGGCCCGGGCGCTTTAGAGGAAGAGAAGCGTGGAGAGAAAAAAAAGGAGAAGAAAGAGCGCAAGTTCATCGCCACCTCGGTCAAACCCGGGGAACGGGTCATGTATGACCGTTACGCCGGCCAGAAGATCACCATCGGCGGTGCGGACCGGGTCCTCGTGCGGGAAGTGAACATCCTGGGCATCCTGCCGCCCGCGCCGGCGCGTACGAAAGAGGATCTGCCGCCCCTCATGCTTCCGGCAATGACCACAACTGCTTCATCGACGGCCCTGGTTGCGCGGAAGACGACCGCTGTGCCGGTCAGGAAGGAAGCTCCGAAGCCGGCGAAGAAGAAGGCGGGAAAAAAGGGTCAAGGGTCAGGGGTCAAGGGTCAGGGAACAGCGAAGAAAAAGACCGTCAAAAAGACCGCGGCGAAGCCGAAGAAAACAGCGGCGAAAAAGGCCGCGCCAAGGAAAACGAAGAAAAAACGGTAATGACGAATGACAGGCGCTGAAGATCAGAATACTTCCCGGGAGGCGAAGATCCGGGACATCCTGGAGCAGGAGGTCCAGGACGGTGAGGACCTTGCGAACGATGCCCGGAAGATGATCGGCTATCTGCTCCGGGACAAGAAGGGCTACGGTCCGGAGGACGTTCGGAAAGGCCTTGCCTTCGAGGTGACGCTCGGGCACGAGGTCTTCTGGTCCTCGGCGGATTACCTCGTGTCCGTGAACGGCAGGATGGGCATGATCGTCAAGTGCGCCGCCGGATCGCTCGACTCCCGTGAGCGCCAGGCCGTCGCGGCAGCGCGGGTCATCGCAGCGCCGCCGCTGCCCGTCGCGGTCGTGGCCGATCCCGTGACCGCCGAGGTGCTCGATGTTATGTCCGGCAAGGTGGTCGGCGAGGGCTACGGCGCCATACCGACGAGGGAACAGCTGGAGGTCATGCTGAACGAGAACGTCATGCGGCCCCTGGACGCCAAGCGGCTGGAAAAGGAGAAACGCATCCTGCTCGCCTTCGACGCCATCAAGTGCTGCGTGCCCCAGGGTGGGGGCGGCGGCGTGCAGATCGGTCCGGAGCCGAATAAATGATTTCCTCGACACTGAGGACACTGACAAAACCCAACGGTATCTCTGTTTTTTCATACGGTCCTTTCTGTGTCATCAGTGTCATATAAATATTTGATCTTCTTATTTCGCCATTCCTTCTCAATGACCCAGCTTACCGAAGAGACCTTCGAAAAGACCCTCCAGTCCTTCATCCGCTCGGACCAGATCGACCTCCGCGACGTTTCCTTCATCGACCCCTACGGCATGGTGGGGCTCCTTGAGATCGGCGAGCTTTGCATGCTCGAGGACATCAAGAAGACCATCCTCCTTCCCCGTTCAACCGAGGTCCTGCGTTATCTCGAACGCATGGACTTCTTCGCGAGCGCCAGGCGATACTTCTCCCTTGAACCGATGTTCGTCCCTACCCCCGCGGCGGGCAAAGCCGCGGACTCCGACGTCCTGCTCGAGATCACGCCTGTCGAGCGCGCGAACGACATCCATTACATCGTCGGCAAGGTGGAGGAGCGGGCGCAGGCCATCCTGGCAAAGCATCTCCGCTACGACAGCCGGGCGATCAACGGGTTCATCGTGGCGCTCTCGGAGATCTGCCAGAACATCGTGGAACACAGCGAGAACAAGGGTTTCGTGGGCATCCAGAAGTACCGGTTCCCGAGCCTGGGAAAGAACATTGTGAAGATCGCGGTCATGGATGCCGGCATAGGCTTCAGGAAGTCGCTCTCATCGCGTTTCAGGCTCAAAAACGACCTTGAGGCGATCGAGAAAGCCCTGCTGCACGGGGCATCGCGCCACGAGGACGAAGGCAGGGGTCACGGCCTGGCCGCTGTCCGGCGATTCGCCGAGCAGTGGCAGGGCAGGCTCTCCATCCGCTCCGGCACGGCCCGGCTCTCGCTCATTCCCAAATGGGCGCGGGGAAAAGAACGTGAGCTGAACCTTCAGAACTTTCCCGGCAGCCAGATAAATATTATTCTTCCAGAAGTGGCTTCCTCGTAAGATATTAATAAAACAATGTAAATTGCATTATAAAATTATCTTGACAATGGGCGGCTAATGCGATAGCATTCAATTGAATCAATTGAATGCTATCGTTGAAGAACAGGATGACGTTTCGATGAAGCCAACGTTTACCATAGAAACCATAGAGCGTAAGATCTACTTGATTCGCGGGCAGAAGGTGATGCTCGACAGCGATCTAGCGGCCTTGTACAGGGTTGCCACGGGCGCGTTGAATCGTGCCGTCAAGAGGAATACCAATCGATTTCCTGAAGATTTTATGTTTCAGCTGACGGCAGAAGAGTCAGACGCTTTGAGATGCCAAACTGGCATCTTAGAACTGCATGACTATTTGAGGTCACCAATGGTGACCTCAAAGACAGGCCGAGGCGGGCGCAGGTATCAGCCGTACGTTTTCACCGAACAAGGTGTTGCCATGCTTTCCAGTGTGTTGAACAGCGATCGAGCAGTGCAGGTTAATATCACCATTATGCGCGCCTTCGTCAAGCTCCGCGAGATGATCGCATCCCATAAGGAGCTGGCGAAAAGGCTCGATGAGATGGAAGGTAAATATGATTTGCAGTTTAAGATCGTATTTGACGCTATCCGGGCGCTGATAACTAAACCGGAACCGAAGGAAAAGAAGATCGGGTTTATCAAGGAAAACCGCGCGTTCTACGGAACAGCAGCGGTCAATATCCGCTGAGCGGAGCAAAAAGGGAATACAAGAAATTCATGCTGACCTGCGATCTCTATGCCATCCTTAAGGAAGAGCTGAAGAACGGCTCGAACAACCTTGTGACCCGGCCCACGGGCCAGTCGGTGCGGGAACGCATCGAACGGGACGTGGAGCAGGCGCCCGAGGGATCGGTGATCGGCCTGGACTTTTCGAAGGTCGGGGTGATCGACTATTCCTGCTCCGATGAGATCGTGGCCAAGCTCCTGTCGCGACTCCTCGCGGGCGAGTACGGCGAGAAATATCTGATGCTCACGGGCATGAACGACAACCAGCGCGAGAACATCGAGGTGGCGCTCGAACGGAAGGACCTGGCCATCATCGCCGAGACCAAAGAGGGGACGAGGGCGGTGCTCGGGAACCTCAATAAGTATCTCCGGGACACGCTGGAGTTCGTCATCGGGCGGAAGAAAGCCACGGCGCGGGAACTTTCCGAGGCCGCGAAGATCGAGGCGAACACGAGCGGCACCCGGCTCCTGAACTTGTACAAGAAACGGCTGGTCCGGAGGGTTGGCGCCGAGGGTGCGATGTGGGCGTATGAGGCGTTGTGAGATCTTTCAACAGTGAAGCAGAAAAAGGCGATTGGACGTAAATCATGTCAATGAGTAAAAGCAAAGACACCATCATTCTTTTCATTGCCCAGGGCGCCTACAGCGGCCGAGTTCCCTTCGCTCCGGGCACCGCGGGCACGATCGTCGGCGCGCTGCTCGCTGTTCTGCTTCGTGATACCGTATACTGCTGGTATGCGCTGGCAACGGCCACCGTGACCGGCATCGGTACCTGGGCGGCAGGCGAGGCGGACGCAATACTCGGCACGAAGGACAGCCCCACCATCGTGATCGACGAGATCGCGGGGTTCCTCGTCGCGATGTTCATCGTTCCCTTCACCTGGTGGGCCGTCGCTGCAGGATTCGTCCTGTTCCGGTTCATTGATATCCTGAAGCCCTGGCCGCTCAAGCGGCTGCAGGACATTCCCGGCGGGATGGGCGTGATGCTCGACGACCTGGGGGCCGGTATTTATACGAATGTCATTCTGCAAATAATTATTGTTGTGATGGGCCGTTGATAAACAAGAAAGAAAAAAATGAAAATATTTGACACGAATGACACGAATTTTACGAATAGCACGAATGAAGGCCGCAGTGCAGTTATTTGTGTAATTCGTCCATTCGTGACATTCGTGTTCAGCAACTTTGCCTCGATACGATTTTCGATTCAATGGTTGCTCCCCAAGGGAGGTTGTATCCATGCGTGCTGAGATCATTGCAACAGGTTCCGAACTGCTGACCGGCGGGGTCATCGACTCCAATTCCGTGTATCTCGCGGAAGAGCTCCTGGACATCGGCATTGAGACTGCCTTCAGGACCGTCGTGGGGGACAACGACAAGGACATGGACGAGGCCCTTCGCGGCGCCCTTGCGCGGGTGGACGTCATCCTTGTCACCGGCGGCATCGGTCCCACCGAGGACGATATGACGCGCAAGGCCGTCGCCCGGGTGCTCAAGAAACGCCTGGTCCTAAGCGACGATGCCCTGAAGGCGGTCAAGGCCGTGTTTTCGGCAAAGGGCAAGAAGTACCCCGGAGCCAATGACCGGCAGGCGCTCATTCCGGGCGGCGCGCGCATCCTCAGCAATCCCGTGGGCGTGGCCCCCGGCTTCTATTGTATCGACGAGGGGAAATTCATCGCGGTGATGCCTGGCGTGCCTGCCGAGATGCGGGCCATGTTCCGCGAAGGGCTCCGGCAGGTGCTGAGCGAGCACTTCGGCGGCAAGGCCGCCATCCGAAGAAAGGTCCTGCACACCTGCGGCCTGTCGGAATCGAAGGTCAACGAACTGATCCAGGACATCCTGAAGCAGAAACGCCCTGCCGTGGGCCTTACGGCAAAGGAGTCCGGCGTCGATATCCGTATCGTCGCGCGGGAAGGCAGCGGGGCGCGGTCACGGACGGTGGTGGAGCGGACCGAGTCAGAGGTCCGGAAGAAGCTGGGCGACGCGGTCTACGGCGTTGACGGGCAGGACCTGGAGGAGATCGTCGGCGCGCTGCTCCGGCAGCGGAAGTTCACGATCGCCGTCGCAGAATCCTGCACCGGCGGTCTCATCGGCGGAAGGCTCACGAACATCGCCGGCAGCTCGGACTATTTCGAGCGAAGCGTGGTGGTCTACAGCTACGAGGCAAAGACCAGCCTGCTCGGCGTTCCGGCCGGACTGATCGAGTCGCGGGGCGCCGTGAGCAGCGAGGTCGCCGTCGCCATGGCGGGCGGGATCCGCGATCAGGCGAAGACGACCTTCGGCCTTGCGGTAACGGGCATCGCGGGTCCGGGCGGCGGCACGCCGGAAAAACCCGTGGGGCTGGTATACATCGCGCTTGCATCGAAGGACGGCGTGAAGGTCGACGAACACCGCTTTCTCGGGACCCGTGAGCAGGTGCGCCTGCGCACGGCACAAGCGGCGCTGGATATGGTGAGGAGATATTTGATTGCGTGAGGCGGTCATAAGACTGTCGGCAGTCAACAGTCGGCAGTCGGAATCTGACGTTGTCTGTTGACTATCGACCGCCGACCATCGACTATTATGAGGACTTTTATTTCCATCGAACTTCCCCCTGAGATAAAACAGGGGATCGCAAGGGTCCAGGAACAGCTCCGGTCTGCCGGCGCGAACGCCGGATGGACCAGGTCCGAGGGCATCCACCTGACGCTCAAGTTCCTGGGCGAGGTGGAGGAATCGAAGACCCGGGAGATCATGCAGACGCTCGCTGGTGCAACGCAGGGGATCGGGAAACTGAACCTGGAGGTCGCGGGGGCGGGAGCCTTTCCGACCGGGAAGAACCCGCGGGTCCTCTGGCTCGGAGTGACGGGAGATGTCGAAAAGCTTGGCTTGCTTCAGGGTGCGGTCGAGGATGCAATGGTAACGCTGGGATTCGAACGGGAGGAGCGGAAGTTCAGCCCCCATCTGACCCTGGCGCGGATCAAGTTCCCGAAACCGCGGGACAACTGGCAGCAGATGATAGAGAACATCAGGGACGTGAAGCTTGGCGGGTTCGAGGCAAACCGTGTGAGTCTGATGAAAAGCGAATTGAAGCGAGAGGGCGCGGTGTACACGGAAGTGGGAAGGGTTGAGCTTAAAAAGCAGGAGTCAGGAGACAGGAGCCAGAAGTCAGGAGAAGGACAACAAGAATAACGGTTGCTCATATTGACCGTGAAAATAATACGCGACAAGCGACAGGGAAAAGGAGAATCATCATGGTAGACAAGGACAAATTAAAAGCGCTGGAACTGGCGGTGGGCCAGATCGAAAAGCAGTTCGGCAAGGGTTCCATCATGCGATTGGACAAGGACGAGGTCCCGGCGAACATCGCGGCGATCTCTACGGGGTCCCTGGGGCTGGACGTGGCCTTAGGGATAGGCGGCGTGCCGCGCGGCAGGATCGTCGAGGTCTACGGGCCTGAGTCGTCGGGCAAGACCACCCTGGCGCTCAATATCATCGCCCAGGCCCAGAAGCTTGGCGGCCAGGCGGCCTTTATCGATGCCGAGCACGCCCTTGACGTCGCCTATGCGCGGAGGCTCGGCGTGAAATCCGATGAGCTGCTCATCTCCCAGCCCGACACGGGCGAGCAGGCGCTGGAGATCACCGAAACACTGGTCCGGAGCGGCGCCATCGACGTCATCGTGGTGGACTCCGTGGCCGCGCTCACGCCGCGGGCGGAGATCGAGGGAGAGATGGGCGACGCCCACATGGGCCTCCAGGCGCGGCTCATGAGCCAGGCGCTCCGGAAGCTCACCGGCGCCATCAGCAAGTCCAACACGACCCTCGTGTTCATCAACCAGATCCGCATGAAGATCGGCGTCATGTTCGGCAACCCCGAGACCACCACCGGCGGCAACGCGCTCAAGTTCTACGCCTCGGTCCGGCTCGACATCCGGAAGATCTCGGCCATCAAGGAGGGCGAGGAGGTGACGGGCGGCCGCGTGCGGGTGAAGGTGGTGAAGAACAAGATCGCGCCGCCTTTCCGGTCGGCGGAGTTCGATGTGATGTTCAACGAGGGCATCTCCAAGCTCGGCGAGATCATCGACATCGGGGCCGAGAAGAACATCATCGAGAAGAGCGGCGCCTGGTTCTCCTACGGCGGTACGCGCATCGGCCAGGGGCGGGAGAACGTGAAGATCTTCCTGAACGAGCATCCGGAGATGGCCGCAGAGATCGAGGCGAAGGTCCGGGAGTCCTACGGGCTGATGGCCGTTCCTAACGCCCCGGCGGCGGAGGCTCCGGCAAAGGAGACGAAGGAGAAAGAGGCCGCCGTCGAGAAGGAAAAGCCGGCAAAGGCGTCAAAGGGCAAGTGACCGAAGGATCAGGCTTTACTGACAAGGACCGAAGTTCCCTGTCCCGCCCTGGCGGGACAGGGAACTTTGATCTATTGAAGGTCTATTTTCCGCGGTATGCCGCAGGATCAATCCCGTCCGTCTGATTCCCATCTTCTGCTCGAACTCTTCGGAAAATTCGTGTATAATATGTTGCATTGATATCCTGCGAACGGGACCGGTCCCGGACGACAGGAAGAACGAGGAGACCACCATGGCTTTGAACGATATGCTCAAAATGACATTCGAACGGAAGGCGTCGGACCTTCACCTCAAGGTCGGGGTGCCGCCCATCCTCCGGGTCGACGGGCGGCTGGTGCCCCTGGAGACCGAGAAGCGGCTGACCCAGGAAGATACCATAGGCATGGCGGCCAGCATCATGAACGCTCCGCAGAAGGCCCGGTTCAACGAGAAGAACGAACTGGACATGGCCTACGCCGTGCCCGGCCTCGGCCGGTTCCGTGTGAACGTCTTCAAGCAGCGCGGCAGCGTCGGCCTGGTCTTTCGCATGGTCCCCGCCAAGATCCTGAACTTCGAGGACCTTCTCCTCCCGCAGGTCCTGATGAAGATCGCCCAGGAGCAGCGCGGCCTCATCCTCGTGACAGGCACGACGGGAAGCGGCAAGTCAACGACCCTGGCGGCCATGATCGACTACATCAACACCTCGCGGACGTCCAACATCGTCACCATCGAGGACCCCATCGAGTTCCTGCACCGTGACAAGAAGAGCATCGTGAACCAGCGCGAGATCGGCGCCGACACCTTCAGCTTCGGCGACGCGCTCCGGAGCGCCCTCCGTCAGGACCCCGACGTGATCCTCGTGGGTGAAATGCGCGACTTCGAGACCATCTCCATCGCCCTGACCGCCGCGGAAACCGGCCATCTCGTGCTTTCCACGCTCCACACGGTGGACACCACGGAAACCATCAACCGGATCATCAGTGTGTTCCCGCCGTACCAGCAGAAGCAGGTGCGCATGCAGCTTGCCGCCGTGCTCAAGGGGATCGTGTCCCAGCGGCTCATCGCCCGGGCCGACGGCAAGGGCCGCGTGGCCGCTGTTGAGGTCATGCTCGGGACCCTCTCGGTCCGCGAGGCCGTGATCGACGAGTCAAAGACGCGCCAGATCCCGACGATCATCGCCCAGGGCATGGTCCACTACGGCATGCAGACCTTCGACCAGTCCCTTCTCGGCCTGTACAAGAAGGGTCTCATCACCTACGAGGAAGCGCTCCTGTCCGCCAGCAATCCCGACGACTTCGCGCTCAAGGTCAAGGGCGTCTCGTCGACGAGCGACATGGCGTACGAGGAGGACGAGAAGAAGAAGTCCGGCACCGGCATCCGGGGGACCATCGGCGGGACCCCGGGCGGGTCCGCCCCGAAAGCGCCGGGCTCCGCGACGAGCAGCGACTTCAAGATCGACCGGTTCGGGGATAAATAGGGCGGACACGGAGACACGGGGAGTGGGGGACACGGGGAAACAGAATAGATCTTTCGAAGGGCGGGACCAGCTGGAAGCAGATCATGAAAGGCTTTTGAAGCGTGCGAAGAACACCGCCTACCGGTATCTCACCATCCGTCCCCGCAGCCGCAAGGAGCTCGAGGACAAGCTTCAGGACAGAGAATTCCCCGACCCCATAATTACCGCCGTGCTGGAGCACGTGACCAGGCTCGGGTATCTTGATGACGCGAAGTTCGCGGCCCAGTGGGCCGCGGCCAGGGTCAGGAGCCGGGGGTTCGGCAGGCGGCGTCTTGAACAAGAGCTGCGGATAAAAGGCATCGGCAGAGACATCATCAAAGACACCCTCACTACGCTCTTCGAAGAAGCCCCAGAGGCGGAGACCGCCCGCAAAGAAGCGGAAAAGAAGCTCAAGACCCTGACACGGTTCGAACCGGAGGTCCGCCGCAGACGCTTGGCGGGTTTCCTGGAACGCAAAGGGTTCTCCTCCGAGATCATTAGAACCATCTTGAGGACGGTGCGATAGCCGCCCTGGGAGAACGGTTGATACTATGATCGCCAAGACCGTGACAAAAGCGAACCTGAAGGATCTGTCCGAGATCCGTCAGAACCTTGAGTTCTGGCTGTCGAAATCGCCAGAGGACCGTATTGCCGCCGTTGAACGGTTGCGGAGAGAGCGCCATGGAAGCTCAGAACGACTACAGAGAACTGCTCGCGTTGTTCAACTGAAGGACCTGGCCGATGTCGAGGCGATCGAAGGAGGGTAGGTAGGAGCATGCCTCCTTCGGGATATCCAAAAACACACGCAGCATCCTTCCGAGAACACTCGAAACATTTCCCCCTTCCTCTACATGATATGTACGAGCCTGTTTTGGCCGAGTAAACCTTAACCCGGACAAGCCGGAATCAAAAGCAAAAGCGTCTCTCGCAAAGCCGCAAAGGACGCAAAGAAAATTTTGAAACCCTAGTTTCATAATAAATGGACCCATGCCTGAACGATTAGTTAGCGAGGCTATCACCCCAGTCTTCGCCACGAGCGATACGTCGCGTATGGCGGCCGGAGAACCAGGCCTTCCGCGCGAGTTCCTGTGGCGGGGCCGGACCATTCATATCAGCACTGTTCTACGCACCTGGCGCGAGACCGGAAAATGCCATCACGGCAGCCCCGAGCTGTATGTCCGCAAGCACTGGTACGAAGTGGTTGTGGACGACGGAGCTACGATGAAGATCTACTTCGACCGGCAGCCGCGGCGGGGACGGGGGCATAAAGAGCCGAGATGGTGGCTGTTCAGCATCAGCGGACCGGAGGCGAGCCCATGATCTTGAAGGAGAGAACAGAGATCGACCGGCCTGCCGCGCACGTCTGGCGCTTTGTCGTAACTCCCGAGCTGTTCCTCCAGTGGAACGACAAGGTCGTGGATATGGAGGCAGGGTATCTTGGGGACGTTGTTACTTACGTTGCAAAACTCTTGACATCACCGTCAAGAGTAGGTAATGTTGATTCATGCCACGACGCGCCCGATTAGACGCCACCGGCGCCCTTCACCACATCATGGTCCGGGGCATCGACAAAGCAAACATCTTCCGCGATGCAGAGGACAAAACCCGCTTTCTTGAGCGTCTTGGACAGAACGTTCAGGGTTCCAAATGCTCAATATATGCCTGGGTGCTCATGGACAATCATGTTCATCTGCTGTTCCGAAGCGGGAAAGACGGCATCTCTGCCGTCATGAGAAAACTTCTGACCTGGTACGCTCAATACTTCAACCGCAAGCACAGTCGGAAGGGACATCTCTTCGAGAATCGGTACAAGTCCATACTTTGCGACGAAGACAACTATCTCCTTGCCCTCGTCCGCTACATCCATCTTAATCCCATTCGAGCAAAGGTCATCGAAGCCATGGAGGCGTTGGACAGATACCCATGGACCGGTCATCGAGTTATTATCGGCAAGGCAAAGTACGAGTGGATGGATACTGAAATAGTATTGGCACAGTTCGGAGGCACGAAAAGAAAAGCCATAAGCGAATATCGCCGGTTTATGCAAGACGGCATGGACCACGGACACGATCCACAGTACTCCGGTGGCGGACTTGTTCGGAGCCTCGGAGGGTGGTCCAATGTCTGCGCCATGAGACGGAAAGGCCAGAAAGAGGAAGTGGACGAGCGAATCCTAGGAAGTGGTGATTTTGTCCATCAAGTTATAAAAGAAGCGGAAGAGAAGTCGCTGCGGCAAATGAAATTAAGGAGATCGGGGCTAACCCTGATAAAAATCATCGAACAGGAATGTAAAAACCGAGAGATCACTCGGAAAGAACTGGAGAGCGGCAGTCGTCGAACAGAGGTGAGTCTGGCGCGTGCAGAAATAGCACGACGCGGCATGAAAGAAATCGGGCTTCCTGCAGCAGAGATTGCTCGACATCTCGGCGTAGCCACATCAAGCATAACACGGGCAGTTGAAAAGATGGGGAATAGGACAATAACGCAACGTAAGTAACAACGTCCCCAAGATATTTGGAAGTGGTGATTTTGTCCATCAAGTTATAAAAGAAGCGGAAGAGAAGTCGCTGC